>JBCCQQ010000086.1:0-20172 GCA_039024555.1 Cyanobacteria bacterium P01_D01_bin.156 | reverse complement strand
TTTACAGAAACGCTATGCAAGGACTGGCTGAAAATCCTTGCCTCTAGGAAAGGGACTACTGACCCTGTCTGGGCGATGGGATAACCCCTGAGATTTCTATTCAGTTTTTCAGCAAACCCTAAGTACAGTGAAGCTTATTCTTACCTGGCTGTCAGGCTATAGACTCTTTAGCAATTGTCTTGGACGGGCAAATTGCACCTCTTCGTAGCGATCGCGATGATGAATAAACATATAATGCTCATACTCATACCAATGCCGTTCCCCCTTTTCCCGATTACAGTCTTGGCAGATCACCCAGAAATTCCTAAAATCAAGTGAAAGCCAAGGATACTGAGCCCGAGGAAGTTTGTGATCGATGGTTGGACCACCGCAATCAGAAAACCGTTGATTGCAAATGGGACAATGACGGTCAGCGTTGTTGCGAACCCATTTCTTGCTTTCAGCAGTCGTTCCACACTCGCTATTTCCGTTGACATATCGCCAATGGTCAAACTTTCGATAGTCTTCAAAGTCTTGTGTCGTCAATCGGTGGTATCGCTTCTTACCAACCTTATCGGCTAAAGCAAAGAGTTCTTCTAATGTTTTATCAGCCATAATAAATCATTCCAATCAAGAGAGATTTTTAGAACCTATCGACGCTTACGTTTAGACCTTGATTTAGCCTTTGTTTTCGACTGGCTATAGTCAATAAACTCTGTCTCCGGTTCTGGAAACTGCCGATCCACTATTTCAGCAATTTCGTTCGCCTCAGCAGCTAACTTTCGATTAAAATCAGCAATTTCCTCTGGAGTTTGATACTTATTACCAATTCGATCCGCTTTCAAAAATAGTTCTTCGAGCGTATCTTCATTTGGATCGGGCTGTAGCAGAAGCTCGTTGATTTTTTGATAGAGGGCAATAACATTGTCCCAACCAACATTTTTATATCCCTGTTCTTTGAGCAAAGTTCGATCTTTTTTCGGTAGCTTGCTACGCCGATCTGAGTTCGAACGCTGTACCTCGCGGTAACTCATACCGCTGAAGAGACGCTTCTTGCTTTTTTTCCGTTTCTTAGTAGCCATGGCGATACCCTCTACCCCAGGGTCCATCGGAATAAACGAATCAGCGCTTTACGGATTTCACTATCCTCATACTGCAGCAGCATTTTAGTATCTCGGGCCAGCCGCAAGCGGATCTGGTCAACGAAGTTTTTGAGTTCCCTATTATCCTTTTTGAGCTGAGTATTCGCATCCACCAACTCGTCATTCTGTGTGGTTAGGTTTTGAACCCTGGAGTTTAGCAATGACTTTTCAGCCGTTAACCGCTTAATTTCTGCTTCAAGGGCCGCTGTTTCCTTGCTAATGACCTGCTTCCGCTCAGAAAGATTGACTTTAGCCTTCTCCATTGTTTCAATTTGTACTTCTAGATCCTGATATTCCGATTGGAGCTTCTTCAGCTTTTTTTCTGCATTGCTACGAAGGCGACCATAGTGCTGGTTATTTTTTCCCAACTCTGAATTCTTTGAAGCATAAGAATCCACAAGCTTAACGGCACTGGGCTGGCTTTGCAAAGTTGCTAGTAACTGCTCACAATCTTCAGTACCAAGGGGCTGGCTAATATTTTTATTAATGCCATATTGATCTTGGAGGATGGCCTGAAGCTCTTTTTTCGAAGGCATTTTTCAAAATTCTATGAAAATTGAAGGACTTATACTCACTAACAGTAATTATCCCAAATTAAATTCATGCTTGCTCGCATTGCATCAGTAAGTTCTGCAATTATTTGTGACAAAATGATGTAATCTTCTCTTCTGAATAAGCTCATGTACCGTCAGCATGAATGAACTACTAAGATGCATTTCACAGCAAACGCTTCAAGTACTGCTACGTCAAAAACTACACGTTGATATTGGTGAACCGATTATTCCCGCACTAACAAAAACTATACTAAGGACTAATGACCCCTACGTGGATTGAAGCGATGACAGCAACCACTACATCAAGATACGTTACCCGAAATCCAGCTATTCTAGATGGGGAACCAACTGTTGTCGGCACTCGTGTCTCCGTAAGAACTCTCGTTGGCCAATGGCGGTTGGGTACACCTGCAGAAGAAATTCCCACACAGTTTCCGCAGCTGACCCTGGCACAAGTTTTTGACGCCCTCAGCTTTTACTTAGACAATCAGGCAGAAATTAACGAATATATTGAGCTTAATCGCATTCCAGAAGAACTCATTCATCCTGCTGTTCGTAAAGCCCTAGAAGCAGAATGAAAATATTTGCATCGCTCTACACAGATGAAGATATTGCCAATCTGGTTGCAACACTTTTACGAAGTCGAGGTTTAGATGTCTTAACAACTGTCGAAGCAGAAGTGACAGGATACTCGGATGTAGAACAATTAGCTTTTGCCACATCATTAGAACGCTGCATTCTCACCCACAATCGAGTAGATTTTGAAAGATTGCATCTAGAGTATGTGCAAGCAGAAAAGGAGCATTCAGGCATTATTGTAACGCCACAGAACAATGCCTATGAAGTAGCCAAGCGAGCTGGCATTATCTTAAACGCCTTGACCGCTGATGAAATACATAATCAGTTATTGTACGTATAGCTATTACTGGTCTGTAGGTAATGAGATATTTTTAATGAGAGTTCTGAATACGTATTTTTAGTTCGCTCAGTCTGGTTGCGGCTAATGTGTTCACTCCTGGCTGTCAGCTTGTAAGGTTTTTAGCAATTTTCGAGGACGGGCAACATGCAATATTTGAATATGAATAGCTTCGATGGCTCCATTTATAAGTCTGTGATAGCCTACCAGCTAACTACTGGAGCCTACCATGGAAATATTTGCTGCTATTTTTAGCATTGCCGTAGCTCTAACCATTGGAGCCATGAGCCCTGGGCCTAGCTTTGTTATGGTTGCCCGTACCGCATTAGCGGTCTCTCGCAAAGATGGTCTTGCCGCAGCGCTAGGCATGGGTATTGGCGGTGTCCTGTTTGCCACCATTGCCCTACTTGGTCTCTTGACTCTCCTCACCGCCGTACCCGTTCTCTACATTTTCCTAAAAGTTCTCGGGGGAGCCTACCTAATTTATCTCGGCTATAAAATCTGGCAAGACTCCGCTCAGTCCGTCACCCTAAGCGCCACCGAACAACAAACGCAGAACAATCCAGTTTGGTATTCATTTTTTCTGGGCCTAACCACCCAAATCAGCAATCCTAAAACCGCTGTTGTCTACACCAGTGTTTTTGCATCTCTTCTCCCTAGCAATGTTCCTGCTTTTGCAGTTATTGCCCTGCCCATTGTCGTATTTATCATCGAAGCAGGCTGGTACTCTTTAGTTGCCTTAACACTTTCTGCTACCACACCCCGCGCTCGGTATCTTGCATCTAAAAAATGGCTAGATCGTACCGCTGGAACCATTCTTTCATTGCTGGGTGCTAAACTTATATTTGAAGCTAATACCCCATAGGTAAGGTCATATGACTTAATGGTGCGTATTCGTCGTCCCACATTACCCATTCTCATAACCTTACTTTTGGGTAGTGGCCTGTCTCTTCTGGCCACCCTGGCTGTTGCTCGCTGGGAACGTGCAAACTATCGCCTGCAGTTTCAACGCCAAACTGATAGCCTTACTACCGCACTCCAGCGCAGCATCAACCGCTACACTGATTTGCTGCTGGCCCTGGGAGACTTTTACAGCGTTTCAGAACAAACCGTCTCCCGTAAAGAGTTTAATCGCTTTGTCCAGCGGGCACTGACCACTTATCCTGGCATTCAAGCGTTAGAATGGGCTCCCTTAGTTCTAGAACAGGACCGCAACACATTTGAAGCAACTGTTCAAGCTGAAGGCTATCCTACATTTCAAATTACTGAACGAGAAAGTAGGGGTGGCCTCACCCGTGCTGTGTCGCGTCCTCATTATATTCCAGTCACCTATATTCAACCCCTGGCAGGTAATGAACTCGCTTTTGGTTACGATCTCACTTCCGATCTCACCCGCCGCACTGCCCTAGAAACTGCCCGCGATACGGGTAAGATCGCGGCTTCGGGCCGGACTCGACTCGTGCAAGAAAACAAAAATCAGTTTGGTTTTCTTGTATTTTTACCCCTCTATAAGGGAGCTACTATCCCACCATCCCAGGCGGTACGGCGGGAGCAGCTTAGCGGCTACCTTCTGGGGGTGTTTCGAGTATCGGACGTGGTGGAAGAATCGTTGGAAACATTTAACGACAATATTGACTTTAGTTTGCGCGATCGCACCGCCCCACCGGCCCAGCAATTTCTAGGCCACTACGATGCCATTACCCAAACCTTCACTACCCAAGAGAAGCCACCGCCTCAAAAATCAGTACAGTGTCCTACCAACTGCACCCACACCCTAACCACCGGAGGTCGCCAGTGGGCCATTACCTTTACCCCATCCGCTAACTATCCAGCGCTCACTCCTTGGGGCGCATTATCTACGCTGATTATCGGGTTACTCCTTACCACCATTGTTGCCCGTTATCTTTTCCAGGCCCAGGCAGAGCTGGCCAGAACTCGAGAGCTGAGCGAAGCTAAGATTCGTCTTTTTTCCATGGCATCCCATGAGCTGCGCACCCCCCTGAGCACTATTCTGCTCTCGGCCCAAACCCTAGAATCCAATAAGTTAGAGAGTGGCCACCATCGCATCTATGGCCGCATCCGGGCCACGGCTAAACGGATGAATCAGTTGTTGAATGACCTGTTAACGTTATCTAGGGCTGAGTCGGGTAAACTCCAGTTTGAGCCAGAAATTGTTAATCTTTCCCACTATTGTCAACAGCTGGTAGAAGAAGTTCAGTTTAGCTTTGAGACTACACCAGTCATTCATTTCAAGGCATCTGGTAACTGCGAGAAAGCCTACATAGACCCCCAGCTACTGCGGGCGATTTTGACCAACTTACTGTCCAATGCAGTGAAGTATTCTGAGGCTGACCCTGTGGTGAGTCTAGAGTTGTTTTGCCATCAACATCACATCGTATTTCAAGTACAGGATCAGGGCATTGGTATCTCTGAAACGGACCAGGCTCACCTGCACGAAGCGTTTTATCGGGGTGCTAACGTTGGCAGTATAACGGGAACAGGCTTAGGGCTTTCCGTGGTGAATGCCTGTCTACAGTTACATCAAGGTAGCCTCTCCTGTGAGAGTAAGCTTGGTAAAGGCACAACCTTTAAGGTGACGCTGCCCCGCATTGATTAGGCATGCAGTCGGTAGCCTACACCGTGAACGGTTTCAATCAGTGTTTTAGGTGCACCTACGGCCTTTAATTTGTTGCGTAGACCCTTAATGTGGGCTTTAACCGTCTCTTCATCCGGTGGGCTTTTCATTGACCAAAGAGACTCTAAAATAAATGAACGACTCAGAACTCTGCGGCCATTGCGCATGAGTAGCTCCAAGATAGAAAATTCCTTTGGTGTCAGGCGCAACAGCTGCCGGTCGTAGCTTACTTCGTAAGTAGTTGGGTCTAAGCTAAGTTTCTCCCAAACCAGGGCCGTCACCGACTGGGAACTACCCCGCCGCAACAAGGCACGAATTTGAGCCAACAGCTCAGACAAATTAAACGGCTTCACCATATAGGCATCGGCACCGGAATCTAAACCCCGCACTTTATCTTGGCTGGTATCCCGCGCGGTGAGCATTAACACAGGTAAACCATAGCCATGGTTACGTAGCCGCTGGCATAGCTGAATTCCATCGAGATAGGGCAGTGTTACATCCATCAGCGTTAGGTCGTAGTCCATCAGCTGCATCTGACTCCAGCCCGACTCGCCATCCTTAACGGTGTCCACCACGTAGCGCTGGGCCTCTAACACCTCCGTTAAAGACTCTGCAAGCTGACTATCATCCTCAACCAACAGAAGACGCATGACCTATTTCTCTCAAAATAAAAGGAACCTTTTGTAGAGATAGAATGCCTACAAAATTTGCTCTATGCTGTGTAATTAATCACATGTGCTAATAATGGACTTGAGTTTGCCGGCCTCTTGTGAAGCTGACAATATGAACTTTACGGAGCTAGCGTAGTCTCTATTTGTGCTGCGTTAGCGAGTATTGTTGTTTCTTGCTCTGAGTTGAATCCGATATCTCTTAGGCCACCTTGACCCTCGCAGTCTACATCTTCGCCTGTTGCGCTCGGGTATTTTCCTGCTGTAGCCATAATATTCGTTGAGGTAGTGTCGATTGCCGTGGGATTACAAACATGATCAAGCCCAAAGGCATGGCCCATCTCATGCTCTTCCGGACTTTGTGTTGTGTGATTTAACCTTTCCCAATCGAGTATCACATAGGGATAGTATCCATTGAGGCGTCCTCGGCTTGTGATACTGGTATATCCATTGGTTGCATAATCATCATTGGTTGCATAATCATCGTATACAAAGAAATTAATAGCATTGGGGTCCACAATAGAAGGGTCGCTACAGGCATCAATGGCATCTTCCCAATCATTTGATTCGTATGCGATACCTGCATTAGACATCTGTACTAAGTCGCAGTTGGATAACTGTGCATCTGCATAGAGCGTGGTCGACTTAAAGACAAACGCTACAATGTTCTCTCTGTTCTCTGTAACGAAATATCTGTTAAGAATACTAACTTCTTCTTCAAGTTGTTCTTCGGTAGCCCGTGCGATAGCGTTAGGGTTGCTTGTAATCACAGTGAAATGCACATCAAAAACATAGCCCCCTCGTTCTCCTATTTGGACTAAAGAGTCGATGACCGTGCAGCTAGATAGAGACATTAAGAGCGCAAAACCTATAATTGCGCTAACCAGATATCGTAAGAAAGAGAAATATGGCATAGGTCATAAGAAAAAACGGTAGAAACTTTCCAACGTTAGGCATTTACACAAATTAACCAGTTTTTTTAGCTGAGGAGGTATAGGTGTAAGCCAAACTTTTAACACACTTTTCAGTGACCTATGTGGGGTTACAAAGTTATCACATCATTACAATCTAATTAACTTGCAGCAAAAGGTACAGTTTTTAGTAAATATTTTGTCTTAGATTTTAGTGAAATCAATATACAGAGGATAGTTTAATGAGTGGCTTGGGTGGTCTAAATAAAACGCCAAACGGGGTTGTTATGGGTATGGTCCAATTACAGCTACCCAATGTTGTTACCCCAGATGACCTGGCTGCTCAAACCAAGCGTATTTGCGACATGGTGGCTAAAGCCCGTCGTAATATGCCTACTATGGATTTGGTTGTCTTTCCCGAGTATTCGCTCCATGGTCTGTCCATGGATACCAACCCTGACATTATGTGCAAGCTAGACGGGCCAGAAGTGGCCGCATTCCGTCAGGCTTGTATTGATAATCAAATCTGGGGCTGTTTTTCGATTATGGAATACAACCCCAATGGCAATCCCTACAACAGCGGCATCATTATTGATGACACAGGAGAATTAAAGCTTTACTACCGCAAACTCCATCCTTGGGTGCCGGTGGAACCCTGGGAACCGGGAAATATTGGTATTCCTGTGTGTGATGGTCCCAACGGCAGTAAGCTGGCGCTGATCATTTGCCACGATGGTATGTTTCCTGAAATGGCAAGAGAATGCGCCTACAAGGGAGCTGAGATTATGATCCGCACCGCAGGCTATACAGCCCCTATTCGCCACAGCTGGCGCGTCACAAATCAAGCCAATGCCTTTTGTAATCTGATAGTCACAGCATCCGTATGTATGTGTGGTACCGATGGCACCTTTGACTCCATGGGTGAGGGCATGATCGTTGACTTTGATGGTGAGCCCCTAGTAATGGGCAGCCATCGCCCGGACGAGATTATCACCGCTGAAGTGCGACCTGATTTAGTGCGCGAGGCCCGTCAGCACTGGTCGGTTGAGAACAATATTTACCAGTTTGGTCACCGGGGCTATGTAGCGGTCAAAGGAGGTGCCCAGGATTGCCCCTATACCTATATGAAAGATATGGTGGCCGGTAACTATCGCCTGCCCTGGGAAGATGAGGTGGTCTATACCGACGGTACATCCTGCGGCTTTGAAGCCCCCACTCGTGAGTATCAAGGGGAAGAACTACCATCGAGCGTTGTAAGCAAGATCTAATGCCTATCTAGTTATCTCATTGGTCTAATATTTCGTGCTGGCAGAGATCCGTGACTTTAGTCATTGTGGTATCGTCACTGTCGCGACTGTAGTCGGTCAGCCAGCGACATCCCCTGGCAATGAGCGATTCTAAGGTAAAGTCATCGAGATTCCACAGAATGACTGTTTTATCTCCACTGGCAGATGCTAGGGTCTGACCGTTGGGGCTAAAGGCGATATCGACAACCCAGTTTTTGTGACCATAGAGGGTTTGTAGGAGGTCACCGTTACGGTGCCAAAGTTTAATGGTGTTGTCGGCACTGGCGGTGGCAATGGTTTGGCCATCGGGTGCAAAGGCAACACCGATAACCCAATAGTTATGACCATAGAGGGTTTGTAGGAGGTCACCGTTGCGGTGCCAAAGTTTAATGGTGTTGTCGGCACTGGCGGTGGCGATGGTTTGGCCATCGGGGCTAAAGATGACTTCTCTAACCCAGTCATCGTGACCCAAGAGGGTTTTTGACACTGTGCCATCACGGTTCCAAAGCTTAACCGCGCCATCAGCATAGGAGGAGGCAATGGTGTCACCATCGGGACTAAAGTTAACACTTCTGACCCAGCTGTTATTGCCTGTGAACATCTGACGTTCATTGCCTTGTCGGTCCCAAAGCTTAATGGTTTGGTCGGCACTGGCAGTGGCAATGGTTTGACCATCCGGGCTAAAGGCGACGCTACTAACTTGATCTTGATGCCCCCTCAGGGTGGCGATGGTTTGACCTTGCAGGGTCCAAAGTTTAGCAGTGTTATCATTACTGGCGGTGGCAATGGTCGCACCATCCGGGCTAAAAGTCACTTCATTGACCCAATCTGTATGCCCGGTAAAGGTCCGCAGAGTTTTTCCCTGGCGGTTCCACAGTTTGACGGTGTTATCTCCACTGGCGGTGGCGATAGTCTGACCGTCGGGACTAAAGGCAACACTCACCACCCAATCTGTATGGCCTTTAAAGCTGGGTAGTTGATCTCCTGTGAGTTCCCAGAGTTTAATCGTGTTGTCATTGCTGGTGGTGGCAATGGTTTGACCATCGGGGGCAAAAGCGACATCCTTAACCTCGGTGAGGTGACCGCTAAGGGTTTGTAGAGTTTCTCCCTCTCGGCTCCAAAGTCTCACTGTACGGTCATCGCTGGCGGTAGCTATTACCTCCCCATCATGGGAAAAAGCAACACTGTTGACAGGGGCACTGTGGCCAATTAAGGCTTGCTGTTCTTGACCATTACGGTTCCATATCTTGGTGACTTTATCATCGCTAACGGTGGCGATAACCGCTCCGTCGGGACTAAAGGTAATGTCTTGGACAGCACTTCCGTGACCGCTGAGGGTTTGCAGTAAATTCCCATCTAGAGTCCATAGTTTGGCGGTGCTATCGTCGCTGGCACTGGCGAGTGTGAGTCTGTTTTTCTCTATCTGTTCTCCGGTAGGAGCAGGGCTAAAGACTAAGCGATTAATCGATGTTTGATGGGCTTGAAAGATGTTTATGATCTGGCCATTCTGATTCCATAGATAGATACTGCCTTCAACATCAGCGGTTGCTAAGACGGGGGCGTTTGTCTGCGGATCGGAATTAAAGACAACGCTTTTAACTTCTCCTCGATGTCCCCGGAGAGTGTGCACTAGCAGGCCATCTCTAGTCCAGAGCTTGGCGCTACCATCGGCACTGGCAGCAGCAATTCTCAGTATGACAATATTGGTCTGTAAAACCCTGATTTTTGAGAATGGCAATTTACTGAAAGCCTGATTCCTCGTTCAGATAACTGAGCATTAGGATCCAATTTCGGGACAAAAATCTCATACTGAGAATTGCTGCACTGGCAGTGGCAAAAAACTGACCATCGGGGCTAAATGTGACCTGGTTTACTCGGTCTTGATGGTCGGTTATTGCCTGAATTAGGGTTCCGTCCCGGGTCCAGATTTTGACAATATTGTCGTCGCTGGCAGTGGCAAACACTTGACCATCTGGGGCAAAGGCCACACTGTTGACCCGGTCCCCATGGCCGTTTAGCTGTCGTAGCTCACGAATGCCATACACAACTTGTTGTAAAGCACTGAGTACGGGGGCCTGATCCGCTCTAGGAATTCTAGGTAACTGCTGTCCTGCTTTTACGGCAGTAACTAGGGCGTCTGGCTTTTGATCGGCTAGAAAAAGTGCCTTGGCGGTTCTGGTCAGTGTCTCTAACTGGGCCATCTCTGACTGTCGCCATAGGGAAAAGGCCCACACACCCAGACCTGTGGCTGTGAAAAAGGCAATACTCATAAGCCCCAACAGCGATCGCAACACGACTTTTTGCTGGTTTTCCCGTTCTGCAGCGGCTTTAATGCTGGCTTCACTAGTCTGTATAAAGGCTTGCTGGAGGGCCGTTGGCGGTGGTTGTTTCTGTTGAGCTATCTGTAGCCAGTCGTTTGCGATCGCAAACTCACTACCCCGCAGTAATAAATCCTGACTTTTGCCCTTTTGCTGCCAATCAATAGCCCGCTGATACCAGCGGGTGTGCTGGTGTACATGCTCTCGATCGGTATCTAAAGTTCTTACCAGTTCACCAAAGTGAGTATAAAAATCCCCCCGATGGTTTCTAAAATCAATCCACTGTAGAGTTTTGAGAGCGTCTGGTAAAGTCTCATATTCCACTTGCTGATACAGAACAGTCACAATCCGCTTGTTTAAGCTCGCCGCATAGTTAACCTCCTCAGCACAGTAGGGAGAGCTTACTGAACTTGGAGAAATTACAAACAGAAAGTTGTCAGAGTTTTCAATGCCAGAAAAAATCTCCTGTTGAAAGTCAGATCCAGAAGCAATACTTTCTTGGTCAAACCAGGTGGTTTTACCCTGAGTTTGCAACGCATCATTTAACTGACGTGCAAATTCAGAGTTCACTCTAGAGTAAGAGATGAATACATCTAACGAACTCTCTGCTGGGTGTTGTAAGCTTGTTGCAATAAATTCTATTTGGAGTGGTATTGGCGAAAATTGCCCTTGTTTGTCAGCAACTTTCAACCAGGCTTCTGAATGGCGTAGATTATAGCCCCGCAATAAAATACTAGGATTGCGATTTTGTTGCTGCCACTTCAGCGCTTTGGTTAACAGTAGCTTGTGTTCTCGATGGTACACTTCCTCTTGCTTAAGGATTTTAAGAAAATCCGTATCTTCCAGAGGAGTCTCCTGCGTTAGAGCAATGTGCTGTAAATTCTGCAATTCTGGTGAAAATCCTGCAGTGGTGCTTACCTGGATAGGAATAATTCGCTTATTTAATGCCAGGGCATAGTTGAGTTCATGCTGACACCAGGGAGAATTTAGGGCTGCCGTTGACAACAGGTAGACCAGATTATCAGCGGCTTCAATGCCTCGATCAATGGCTTCAGAGAAATCGCTGCCAGTTTGAACGCAGGTGGTATTTGTCCAGACTGTAATTCCCTGACGTCTCAGAAACCGCTGAATCTGTTCCATTATGGTCTTATCTTCCTCAGCGTAGGCCAGGAAGACCTGAGACATTAAATTGTCGCCGTACTTAAGGCTTTCAGTAATAAATTCGCACTGTAGGTCAGTGGGTAAACAGGGGGGCTGCTGTCCCTTGAACTGAGTTTTTAGCCACCGTTGCGCCTGCTGTCGCGCTTCTTCTATTAGCAAAAATTCTGTCTGCTTTTGATGGCGCTGCCATGCCAATGCTTTGAGTAGCGAATGAGTGTGGTGTCGCACATAGGTGCGATCTCGAGCCATTAGCTCCAGCACTCCAGCAACCGCCTGGTCAAAACTATCGATCCCCTCACGACAGTACACCCAGTTAATTTTGCGAATGGCGGGATGTATATTAACAGAAATTGTCTGTTTCCCAGCTGCTACAAACGCTTGCCACTCGGCATCAGTACCCTCTGGATAACGCTGCTGCCAGGTTTCAAATGTAATCTGTTCCACATGTAGTAGTGGAATAATTCGCTTATTGCAGCGCAGGGCGTGCTCAATTTCTAAGGCGCAATAGGGAGAGTTGACCGAGTGGGGCGAAATAATAAAGAGAAAATTGTCAGCACTTTCAATATCGCGATCAATCTGTACTTGGTAGTCTACGCCGAGGGGAATATCGTTAATATCAATCCAAACGTTTACTTGTGCCGATGACAGTTGCTGGCTGAGTTTAACGGCAAATTCTCTACTGTCTGCACGCCCATATGATATAAAAACATCCCAAAAATTATCCATAGGCATGACCAATGTCATCCCTATTTTACCTCTGGTACGTCATAGACGCAGTATTTTTATAAGAGGCAGGATAGCAGCCTAAATACTGGCAACTTGGGTTCGTTGCAAACAGGTAGATGGCGTGCTGACATAAGCAAGCCAATGCGTTCTACACAAGACCGTTACTCAGAACGCTACAGCACTGCTTTGGCCATCGGTATTTAGCCTAATGCTGGGGATATTATGGCTATTGGCAAATAAGAAAAGCATGGCAAAAAAACTACTAATTAATCCCAGGCTGACAAGGGCAGACGTTAATACAAGTTTGTTTTCTTCTTGCACTGTAGGTGTGTGACGAAGCTGCTGTGAATTTACTGAATATTGTCAAAGGCTTAGAAAACCTCTGATGGTAAGCCACCTGAAGACTACCGCGATAATACGCATGCTTAATTGTGGACGGATACCTGAGGGCTGGGTTCCTGAAGTCAAGAATTACGACTTGGTTCGTTACGAACATTTTGGTTAGAGATATAGATGGTATCCCTGCTTTAGAACACCTGCGATATCTATGGGACGCTACGTAACTTCAGACCCCTATCCATATCCTTACAATGGCGAGCTGCGCCCTGACAATACGGCGCTGATCGTGATTGATATGCAAACGGACTTTTGTGGAAAAGGGGGCTATGTGGACAAAATGGGGTACGACCTATCCCTAACCCGTGCGCCCATTGAACCGCTGCAAAAGTTGCTAGCCGTAATGCGAGAACTGGGCTATGTAATTTTGCACACCCGTGAAGGCCACCGCCCCGATCTATCGGATTTGCCGGAAAATAAGCAGTGGCGATCTCAACAAATTGGAGCGGGTATTGGTGACCCAGGTCCCTGTGGTCGTATTCTGGTGCGGGGGGAAGCAGGCTGGGAAATTATTCCTGAACTAGCGCCTATTTCAGGGGAAACGGTGATTGATAAACCGGGTAAGGGGGCGTTTTTCGCTACAGATCTAGACCTTTTACTGCGTCGTAAAGGCATCCAAAATTTAATCCTCACGGGCATTACCACCGATGTGTGTGTGCATACCACCATGCGGGAGGCCAATGACCGGGGCTATGAGTGTATGGTGCTTTCGGACTGCACCGGAGCCACCGACTACGGCAACTACTTGGCCGCGCTAAAAATGATCAAAATGCAGGGCGGAGTGTTTGGTGCGGTGGCCACATCGCCCGATTTAATCGAGGCGATCAAGGCGTAACCTATGGACACTGCAACCCTTTCCACCCTGGTCCAGGCACCCCCGCAGCTGGATGTGGTGGCCATGACCAAGCGGTTTGGCAGCTTTACAGCCCTCGATAGCGTGTCGATGACCCTAAAGCCGGGGACGGTCCATGCGCTGCTGGGGGAAAACGGTGCTGGTAAAAGCACTCTGGTAAAGTGTGTCATGGGTTTTTATCGCCCCACCTCCGGCCAGATACTGATTGACCAACAACAGCAGACGATCTACAGCCCCAAGGATGCCCATAGCTACGGCATCGGTATGGTGTATCAGCACTTTACATCGGTCCCCGCCATGACTGTGGCAGAGAACTTAGTGCTAGCCCGCTACGATACTCAATCGATTATTAACTGGAAACAAGAATCTCAACAGCTGCAGACATTTATTGATCAGTCTCCTTTTAAGGTGGATCTTCACACCCCGGTGACCCAACTGTCGGCTGGAGAAAAGCAAAAGCTGGAGATTCTTAAGCAGCTTTATCTTAAAAGCCGAATCTTAATTTTGGATGAACCCACCTCAGTGCTGACACCAGGGGAAGCGGATGAAGTGTTGGGGTTGCTGCGTGCTGAAGTGGTGAAAGGGAGTCTGAGCATTCTGCTAATCACCCACAAATTTCGAGAAGTGCAGGCCTTTACCGATGAAGTGACTGTGCTGCGAAAAGGTAAACTAGCTGGGCAGGGGGCGGTTAAAGATCTGTCTGTGGAAGATCTTGCCCAAATGATGTTAGGTAAGTCCCGTGAGACAAAATCAGTCAACAAAACTGAGACAGCAGCTAACGTGCCTGTTCTGGCGATTACCGATATCCATGCCAATCGAGATAATGGGCTCCCGGCGGTGGATGGCATTAACCTAACGGTGCACGGTGGAGAAATTGTCGGTATTGCCGGAGTGTCGGGCAATGGTCAAAAAGAACTCGTCGAAGTACTAGCTGGACAGCGCCTACCTACTGCTGGAGAGATTCAGGTCAATGGTGAAACCTACCAAGCTACACGGGCAGAGATGTTTAAGCACCAGGTCTATGCCCTGCCGGAAGAACCCCTGCGCAATGCCTGTGTGCCCACCATGAGTGTGGCGGAAAATATGGCACTGCGTACATTTGACCGTCCTCCCCAAGCTAAGTGGAACTGGTTGCTGATACTTAAGGCTATGCGGCAGATGGCCCAAGGATTGGTAACAACATTTTCGGTTAAAACACCCACGGTGGAAACCCCAGTGGGACATTTATCGGGGGGGAATGTACAGCGCACCATATTAGCAAGGGAGCTGTCAGCGACGTCAGTAAAACTGTTGATTGCAGCGAATCCTTGTTTTGGTCTAGATTTTGCAGCGGTCGATTTTATCCATAATGCCATTGTGGCTGCCCGTAACCGTGGCGTGGCGGTTTTGCTGGTGAGTGAAGATTTGGATGAACTGTTGGCTCTGGCCGATCGGATTTTTGTGATTAGCGAGGGTAAATTTGTCTATGAAAGTGAGATTTCCCAGGCTGATCTTAGTCTCATCGGTCAGCGCATGGCAGGTCATTAGGAGGTAGTACACATGTCAGGACATTGCTAGAAAAGGGCTCCCTGCTTGTCTAGGCCTCCAAACTCCCAATTATGGGGGCTTTGAGCCTATCCCTTTTAGGATTGAGGAGCTTCGACCAAAGTAGTCTTTCAAGGAAATGCCTTAAAACTCAGAATGTTCAATGGGCATTGGAAATCAGTAATTAGTGTAGTATGTGTTGCTAACGTCAGCTGGGGCATAGGTTAAGTGATTTTATCTGATGTGTTCTCCATTGCAGAGCATCCAGAACAACTGTCGTGGGAGCGGTTTCGTCCCGGCATTGAGATTCATCGTCTCTATGGAGATGGCCAACGAGGTCCGGCAGCGGCGTTATTAAAATACGAGCCGGGGGCTACCGTACCTGACCATGATCACAGCGGCTATGAACACATTCTTGTACTCTCAGGAGCACAGCAAGATCACCAGGGGAAGCATAGTGCAGGTACTTTGGTGATCAATCCACCTAATACCAGCCACGCCGTCGCCAGCGATGAGGGATGCATTGTGCTGATTATTTGGGAAAAACCTGTTGTTATCAAGGGGGAAGTTTGATTAATGCCGGTGATTGTTGCTCAGCCCTACGATTATGAGTTCCCCGTGGAGGGGCTTGCCCTGGTCGTTATCGACATGCAGCGGGATTTTCTGGAGTCAGGGGGGTTTGGTGAGGCTTTGGGTAATGATGTTTCTCAATTGCAGGCAATTGTGCCCACGGTACAACAGTTGTTGCAGATGTTTAGAAAGCTGGAGCTAACGGTAATTCATACCCAGGAAGGGCATCGAGCAGATTTAAGGGACTGTCCATTGTCAAAGCGAGAGCGAGGACGGGGTGCATTAAAGATTGGGGACGAGGGACCCATGGGCCGAATTTTGGTGCTGGGGGAGCCGGGGAACGGCATTATTCCAGAGCTAGAACCCCACGGCGATGAGCTGGTGATTGCTAAGCCCGGTAAGGGGGCGTTTTATCATACGGGACTCGATGATATGTTGCGATCGCGCCACATTACCCATCTAATTTTTACGGGAGTGACCACCGAAGTATGTGTGCAGACCACCATGCGCGAAGCCAACGATCGGGGTTACGAATGTCTCCTGGTGGAGGATGCCACCGAAAGTTATTTTCCAGAATTTAAACAGGCCACCCTCGATATGGTTCGTGCCCAAGGCGGTATTGTAGGATGGACTGCCACAGCACAGCAGGTGATGTCAGCACTGGCTCCGATTTCCGTTGTTAGTTGAATATCAGTTGAACCATGGGTCTATTTGATTCTTCCCCATCGACTAAAATCTCTCTAGAACAGTTAAAACAGCTTAAAGGCTGGGTGTATCAGACATTGTCTTTGGATGAAGGGGTTCCCCTCTCCATTAGTCAGTTGACCTGTACAGAGCCAGGATGTCCACCGTTGGAAACAGTGATTGCCATCATGACACAGCCTCCCCAAACCTATAAGATTCACCAACCGGCAAGTGAGATTACGGCGGATGATATCGTGCAGACGTTAACTAAAAAAGTCACAACAGACTGTTGTGACTCATGACTAAGGAGCTTTAAGGGCGTTTAGTTTTAAGCTTTTTAAATAGATAGATCGTTTTGTTTACGGTGAACATATCTACTGGTATGCACTTCTCATAATCGTAGGCAGTGCATATTTTTAGGAAAATTGCTTCATGGTCACCGCAGCTCCCGACGCATTAACGACTGTTCCTGTTACCGTACTGACGGGATACTTAGGGGCGGGAAAGACCACATTGCTCAACAATATTCTTACCCACGAACATGGTAAAAAGGTGGCTGTGATCGTAAATGAATTTGGAGAGGTGGGCATTGACAATCAGCTGGTAATCGATGCTGATGAAGAAATCTTTGAGATGAACAACGGCTGCATTTGTTGTACCGTGCGAGGCGACTTAATCCGCATCATTGGTAATCTGATGCGGCGGCGCGATAAGTTTGACCACCTGGTAATCGAAACAACGGGGTTAGCGGATCCGGCTCCGGTGATTCAAACCTTTTTTGTAGATGAGGATATCCAGTCGCAGCTGTTGTTGGATGCTGTGGTAACCGTGGTAGATGCTAAGCACATTCACCAACATTGGGATAGCGATGAAGCCCAGGAGCAAATTGCCTTTGCCGATGTGATTTTACTCAACAAGGTAGATCTGGTTACCCCCGAGGAACTAGATAGCCTGGAGAGCAAGATTCGTGACATGAATGCCCTGGTGAAGATTTATCGCACCCAAAATTCTCAATTGCAGATGGACTCTATTCTGGGAGTACGGGCGTTTGATTTGGATCGTGCCCTGGAAATTGATCCCGAGTTTTTGGATGAAGATGCCCACGAGCATGATGAATCGGTTTACTCCCTAGCGTTTGTGGAAAATGGAGAATTAGATAAGGAGAAACTGAATACCTGGATGTCAGAACTGTTGCAGACGAAAGGGCCTGACATTTTTCGCATGAAGGGGATTCTCAATATTCAAGGAGAAGACAATCGCTTTGTTTTTCAGGGTGTGCATATGATTTTTGATGGTAAGGCAGAGCGTCCTTGGAAACCATCGGAGACCCGTAAGAGTGAGCTCGTGTTTATTGGTCGCGATCTTAATGAGGCTGAGCTCAGGGAAGGGTTTCGGTCTTGTTTGGTGGCTAGTTAAGCCTATTCTTTATGGGATGTAGGCGGACTGTTTGATGGGTTGCTTAGGATCGGCAATTTAATAATGTACCGATTTATCCCCTCCCCGGAGGGGACAGAATATCTTACTTTGCTTTAAGCAAAATTATGGACGTTATTAAATACTGATTCCTTATATTTTTCTAATTCTGGAAGGTGATTTATTGTGGCTTAAGGGTGTTCAGCCCCCAAACCCCTAATTTTGGAGGCTTTGAAGATAGTCTTCCCCAGTATTGGGGGACGGAAGGGGGCCTCGATAACCTTTCAAGTTACTGGCATAGCATTCTTAGCAGGATATTCTCTTAATGATTAATTCACCTGCCAATTTTGGGAGCTTTGAGTTTTGCCATCTTCAGAATTGAGAAGAGGGATTTCGATATTTGATAGCTGATTGGGGCTAATAATCTTATGGCCGTACGTAAAAGTCGTTCCCGTACAGATGCCTTCAAGGTGCACTGGAAAGGAGCACTGGGTGACTATATTACTGCGTTAGCATGGTCTTCTGAGAGAGATTCTTTAGTCGCAGCATCTGCCAGTGGCGAAGTTGTTATTTGGACGGAAACAGGCCTGACTTTGTTACTGTCTGCCCAAGCGGATAGTGCCATTGACTGTCTGGAATTTTCTGGCAATGGCCAATATTTAGTGGCAGCAGGGCAGCGGGGAGAGGTATTTATCTGGCAGGTAACTATGTTAGATCGGGCGCCAACGGTGTTGCAACACTCTCCCCATTGGATTAATCAGCTGGCATGGCATCCAGACAATTCCTGGTTGGCCTTTGGTACGGGGAATCAGCTCCAAGTGTGGGACTGCAAGGGTGCACAAACCCTGGCCAGTCTAAACTTTAAAGAATCTTCTGTGCTGTCCCTAGCATGGCATCCTGACGGTACGTTGCTGGCGGCTAGCGGCCATACGGGGGTAAAGGTGTGGCAAAGTGTTGACTGGGATGCTGAGCCTGAGTTTGCTGAGGTGCCGGGGGCCAGCATTGATGTGGCCTGGTCTTTAGATGGTCGATATTTGGCATCGGGTAATCTGGATCGTACGTTAACCGTGGTGTCTTGGGGAAATCCGCCCCCCTGGCTGATGCAGGGGTTTCCGGGCAAGGTGCGGCAGGTAACCTGGGCTGCACCCATGGAAAAGCAGCCCTCAATGATAGCTGCGGCCTGTTTGGAAGCGGTGACGGTATGGCAGCGACAGGAGAAAGGCTGGGAAAATCGAGTCTTGGAAAAACATCGTGGGACGGTGGTTGCGATCTCATTCCATCCCACCACTCGACTGCTTGCTTCAGCGGCCCAAGATGGTCAGCTCTGTCTATGGCACAAGGCTAAATCATTACAACAAACTCTGAAAGGTGTGGCTTCCGGTTTCTCAGCGTTAGCTTGGCATCCCCAGGGTACCTATCTAGCCGCAGGCGGCGATCAGGGAGAAATCCTGATTTGGAAACCGGCCAATCGAGGGCGAGGGTTTCAATAAGCGAATATCATCCAAGGATTAGCACGCCAAAGTAAGTCTGACCACCTAGAATGAGGTGGTACGGATAGATTGGCTCACCTGCGATGACTGCCATCAATCTCAACTTAGAACCGTTAGTCGAGGAACTGAACCATGAACAGTTCTACAAACTATGCATGGCAAATAAAGATATTGCCATGGAACGGAGTTCAGCCGGAAAGCTAATTATCATGTCCCCAGTCGGTGGTGAAAGCGGTAGACAAGAAGCAAACTACATCATCGATTTAGGTATTTGGAATCGTCAAACAGGTTTGGGTGAAGTATTTAATTCCTCAACGATTTTCAATTTACCTAATGGGGGAGATCGCTCTCCGGATGCAGCCTGGGTTCAGTCAGAACGATGGAACGCGTTGACTCCAGAGCAGCGAACAAAATTTCCACCCATTTGTCCAGATTTTGTTATTGAGTTACGTTCTCAAAGTGACCGACTAAAGCCGCTTCAAGAAAAAATGAAAGAGTACCTCGATAGCGGTTTACGCCTCGGCTTTTTGATTAATCCTCAAGGAAAAACTGTTGAGATTTATCGAGCTGGACAAACGGTAGAAGTAATGCAATTTCCGACAACAGTCTCAGGAGAAGATGTGTTGCCTGGATTTTCCTTAACAATTGAGGAAAAGAAGATTTACTGAAGCGAACCTTGGAGAAGCTAGGTCTGACACTGGGGCATTTTTGCGTATTGGACCATACTGACGTTTTTATTAAATCTCTCTTATGTCAATACTCCGGACAGCATTAGGAGACGAGAACCCCGTAGTCACAAAGGCTGGAATAGTTGGGGTGTGATTTAATCAAAGTCTCGTCTAAGTCTAAGTTGCGAATAAACCTGTCCATCAGATGCTGATTGAGTTTGCGACGTTTGTAGGAAGCCATGGAAAAGACAAAAGGCTCCCACGGGTCCCGCTGCTGA
>JBCCQQ010000085.1:0-20181 GCA_039024555.1 Cyanobacteria bacterium P01_D01_bin.156 | reverse complement strand
TTGCTAAATGGCCCACTTTTTGGAGTAGACCCGGTATCATGCAAATCATAGCTATTCAGGTGGGTTTGTCTGTTAACAAAACCTTAGAGCCTGAATAGCTTTTCTGGCTAGTTCTCTCGCTTTTCTGTCCGGACTATTGATTGACTAAAGATGAACATATCTCGCGCGCAAGCCTTTAGCAGATGAAAGTTCACTGCAAATGATTTGGGTCAAATGATGACTACAGGCAAAGAGAAACAACTTCTATTTAAAGCGGAATTGTCACTATGGCATAGTTTCATGCGACTAACAGCATCGCTATTTACCCGCACTACTAAGTCTTAAAAGATTGCATTTATAAGCTGACACTTAGCAAATACCCTGTCAGTAGTCTTACATAATTTTAGTGGGAATTCACTAGGAATTTAAACTCCTAAAACTGTTATTCAGCCAAAATGCGAATTGTAATTTTGGTAACAAATTTTACTATAGAGGTAGCTTAGAAAACCCTGAGAATAGATTGCAAGCTGCTATGAAATGTAAAATTCAATCAACGCCAGCCTTAGACCTTAAGGTACTTCTCACCGAATTAAACAAAGCTTCTAAGCCTCGGAAAGATATTGAATTTTATAGCAAAATCATTCATACTCTCCCAGCCCTCATCTGGCTAAAGTCTCCCAGTGGCGTGTATCTAGCCTGTAATCATCGCTTCGAAGATTTTCTTAGCACCCCCGAGAAAAACATATTGGGTAAAACTGACTATGACCTGATGGGTGCTCGATTGGCAGATTTATTTTGCAAGTATGACAAAGAGGTAATACAAAAAGGGGCTCTATCAACCAATGAAGAATGGACAATCTTTGCCCATCAGGGACAGCGTGAACTTCTAGAGATCAACAGACTTCCCATGTACAATGACCATGGGACCCTGATTGGCGTACTCGGCATTGGCCACAGTATTACGGCGCGTAAGGAATCAGAAGAAAGACTTCAAAAAAGTGAGGAGCGCTTTTCCCTGGCTCTGCGGGGAGCTAATGACGGGCTTTGGGACTGGAATTTAGAAACCAATGAGGTCTACTACTCACCTCGTTGGAAGAGTATGCTGGGTTATCGGGCTGATGAGCTCAGCAATACGCTAGACACTTGGCAGAATCTAGTTCATCCAGATGATAAAACCATAGTCTTAACGATGGTTCAAGACTATGTCGCTGGCAAGGTGGATTCATTCGATATTGAAATGCGAATGCAGCACAAAGCACAGCATGAAGTGTTTGTGCTATCCCGCGCATTTCTTGTCCATCGAGATTCTGATGGCAAAGCGGTTCGCCTGGTCGGTACCCATGTTGATATTACTGCCCGGAAAAATGCAGAAGCCTTTAATGAAAAAAATGCAGAAATTTTGGAGATGATTGCCACGGGGCAACCAGCATCAGAGATCTATTCAGAAATCGCATTAATGTATGAAGGACGCCATCCTGGACTGCGATGCTCCATGCTTGAATTACAAGATGGTCGACTCATGCATGGAGGGGCGCCCAGCCTGCCAAAAGAATATTGTGAGGCTGTTCACGGTCTAAAGAATGGTCCCAATGTGGGCTCATGTGGAACTTCAACATACACCGGCAACCGTGTTCTTGTTGAAAATATCGAAACCGATCCCAAATGGACCGACATTAAGCATGTTGCCCTTCCCCATGGCATGCGATGCTGCTGGTCTGAACCCATTAAAAGTTCATCTGGAAAAGTGTTAGGTGCATTTGGCATGTACTATAACCACCCAGCACTACCCAATGAATATGAATCAAACGATCTTAAGTCTGCAGCTAGGTTAGCTGGCATCGTTATGGAGCGCGATCAGGCTCAAAAGCGTATCCGTGAATTAGCCTACACGGATGATTTGACTGGTGTTGCCAATCGTGCGCATTTCTATCAAAATCTGGAAATGGCCATTAAAAGAGCTGACCGCAACCGATCTCGGTTAGGACTGTTGTACATCGATTTAGATGATTTTAAGAGTGTAAACGATACGTTAGGGCACAATGTTGGTGATTTGCTACTTCAAGAAATTGCTAAGCGCCTACAGAACGTTGCTCGTCAAACTGATTTTGTTGCCCGTCTCAGCGGTGACGAATTCTGTATTCTCTTAGATGGTGTCAACCATGACTATGGCGCGGCCTATGTTGCTCAACGGTGTCTGGAAACAATATCTAAGCCAGTCGAACTGTTAGCTAGAAAGTTTAACCCTGCCTGCAGCATTGGCATTGCTCACTATCCTGATGATGGCCTAGATCTCTCCACCTTAATCAAGGCAGCTGACACATCACTATATGCGGCCAAGGAACGGGGTAAAAACCAATATGCGTTCTATAAGCCTGAACTCACACTAAAGGCAGAGTATCGGTTTCGTGTGGAACAAAGCTTAAGGGAAGCCGTTGAAAAGCATCAATTATCGCTGGTCTATCAACCCCAGGTTGACCTCCTAACGGGTAAAATTATTGGTGTCGAAGCGTTGTCACGCTGGTACCATCCCCAACTAGGGCAGGTTTCACCGACTGAATTTATTGCTACCGCCGAGAAAATAGGAATGATTAAGCCCCTTACCGAGTGGGTATTGAGAAAAGCCTGTAATCAAGCGGTTAACTGGAAGAAAAAAGGATTACCCGCAATTCGTATGGCCGTCAATATTTCGCCAGTCCATTTTCTTGATAAAGACTTTGTCTCATTGATTGAGCATGTGATTACTGAAACAGGCATGGTGCCATCAGAATTAGAGCTAGAGGTTACCGAAAGTGTTGTACAAACGGATCAACAAAATCTTTCAACTTTTCAAGACTTGAAAGATATCGGGGTAATGGTGGCCATTGATGACTTTGGTACTGGCTATTCATCATTTGCATCCCTCAAACATCTAACAATTGACTGTCTAAAGATCGACAAATACTTTATCAATGACATGCTGATTGACCATAAGTCAAAGAGTCTCATTAGTTCCATGATAGAAATGTGTCGAAATTTAGAGCATGAAGTGATTGCTGAAGGTGTGGAAACTACGGAACAATGCCATATGCTTCAGCAATTCGGATGTGAAACAGCCCAGGGGTATCTGTTTAGTAAACCTGTTAATGCTGATAAAATATCAACCCTTTTAAGCAGCAACGTCATCTAGAGCATAACGGATTCTAGAAACCTACATACTGTTCCCATAACCTTAATCTATCCGCAAAACTGTATCTCCCATTCAAGAGAACACAAGATTAAACTCTTTTTAGACTTCATACGTGCGCTGGTGGCACAGCTGAGACACAATTAAATCCTAGCTTATATCTAATAACCAACAAACTCTTGATCGATCTGGGTCATTTCCTGTTTAGATAGCTGTACCAAGTTTGCCTGCATGTTTTGTTCTAGATGGCTGATTGTTGTTGTTCCTGGAATCAACAAAATGTTAGGGGCACGATGTAGCAACCAAGCAAGGGCAATTTGAGTAGGACTTACATGGTGACGCTGGGAAATTTCGGCCAGAATTCCTTCAGCACTGGATAGAGGGGTACCCGGTTTAAGTGGATGAGCCCCTAAGGAACCATGGGGGATAAACGCAATATTCTGTGCAGTGCAGTAGTCTAAAAGATTTTCATGGGTGCGATCGCTGAGGCTAAAACGATTCTGCACCGAAGCTACAGGAACGATTGACTGAGCCGCTTGTAGCTGCTCTAGGGAGACGTTAGAAAGCCCAACATGCCGAATTTTACCTTCGTTCTGGAGTTCTGCAAGGGTCTGCACCGATTCAATAAATGGAACTTTAGGGTCCGGTCGATGGAGTTGATACACGTCAATGTAATCACGCTTTAGTCGCTGCAAACTGCCTTCAATGCCTCGTCGTAAATTTTCTGGGCTGCCGTCTGCCTTAATATTGTCGGGAGCCGGTTTATAAATTCCTCCTTTTGTTGCAATGATTAAATTGTCTGGATAAGGATAGAGCGCATCGGCAATGATTGCTTCATTATCGCCTGGTCCGTAGGCTTCTGCCGTATCGATAAAATTAACACCCAGTTCAACCGCTCGGCGTAGTAAAGCTTTTCCACCTTCCCAATCGGCATAGGGACCAAAGTTACCGGGTTGGCCCGTCAATCGCATCGCTCCGTAACCAAGACGATTAACGAATAAATCTCCTCCTAAGCTAAATGTTGTAGATACAGTTAATTCTTGTAATAAATCACTCATTATTTTATTCTCCTTCACCGGTATAGGGTACACGCTCTCCCAAGGGGAGCTCTTGCAGAAACTCAATCATGTAGCCGTTGTTGTCTTCGACAAACGACAAACGACGACCGCTATCAGGGAAACTAGTCGGGGGAACAATAATTTCTATGCCTTTCACTGCCAGGGATGCTGTTACAGCATCCACATCACTAACTAGAAATGCAAAATGACCAATGCCAGGTTGCTGCAGACGCTCTGCGAAATTTTTAGGGGCATTGACCTGTGGTGTATCGGGTGAAGCAACAACTTCAATGATGAACCCGTTTTTCTCAAGATAGGCAAGTTGTAAATTGGGAAATTCTGGTACTGTCCATTCATGTTTAATACGAAACCCTAGATTTTCCCGGTACCAGGAGATCGTGCCATGATAATCAGACGTTGCGAGCATAATGTGCTCAGCTTGAATTTGAGCCAGTGGCTCTGGTTCAGCTAGGAGATTTTCAAAACCTGCCACAGCTAAAAATGTAGATCCCATCAGGGCGGCGATCAGAGTGTTTTTTGCAAGTCTAGATAACATATTTCAGGGTAGAGAGAATAGTTTGAGGAGACTACCACGGCAAATAGAGCCAATGATAAAAGCGAGAACTTGACTAATCCGTTTGAGCGGAGGGAATGATTTTGCGATCGCGAAAATTCTGAAACAGCGTTTTGAACATCTCTTCACTGTCCACGACGCTATGAAATCCAGCCTGTTGAACTTTAGTTGAGCTCAACAACACATCCCAGTCACAATTAAAGAGAAAATCACCCAGCGGCCAGATTGCTAAATTCTGTGCCACATTCTCAGCAACCGGGCCTGAAAATGTCGGCCCTCCATAAAAAGCCGTATAAAAAATGTGAGTAACATCAGCCAGTTCCCTGAGCTTAGCCATCACATCATCTCGATCCAATAAATCCACAGCGATAAATTGTGCTGTGCTCTCAAACTGTGGAGCTTTTCTAGAAAGACCAACAATTTCCCAATCAGTCTGTTTTGACAAAAACCGAACCAAATTCTGCCCGATGCCCCCTGAGGCACCGACCACTAATGCTTTTTTAGTAATCATGGTTAATTCTTTCGTTCCGCCTGAAATAACTATGACAGTGCTCAGGGATATTTGGTAGACGAGTAATAAAAATAGCTGCTATTCTTATTGCGTATGAGCAAATCCCTAGACCGTCTATCTTTACTACAGACATTCGTAAGAATTGCAGATGCTGGCAGCATCAGTGCTGCCGCTAGAACAATGGGCCTGTCTCAACCATCCGTTAGCCGCCAGCTTAGTGAGCTAGAAGCCCGCTTCCAAACCCAGCTAATACGTCGAACAACTCACAATCTTTCGTTAACAGAAGCAGGGGCCGAACTGTTAGCCGATGCTCGGCAAATATTGGACGAGTGGGAAGCATTGGAGGAAAAGCACATAGACTCTGACGATACCCTGCGTGGCAACCTGAAGATAATTGTGCCGGTTGCGTTAGGCCAGCTCCATCTGTTAAATGCTGTGCTTCAATTTCAGCAACATCATCCCTCAATCTCACTCTCCTGGCAGCTAGAAGACCAGACTATTCGCTTCGCAGAAGTAGGTTGCGACTGCTGGATTAAAATTGGACCAGTGTTAGATGATTCTTTGAGCGTAGAACCGTTGGGGCAAGTTGAACGACTAGTTGTTGGTGCACCTAAACTCCTTGCAACCCATAAGTCACTTAAAACACCTCTTGATTTAGAAAAACTACCCTGTATTGCCCTAGCTCCCTTTGAAGGTAGACACATTCCACTAACTAATACCCAAGGCGAGACTATTACGGTAAGTCCTACCACACGCATGACAACCAACAACATTTTTGTTCTTCGTAAAGCGACCCTATTGGGGGTAGGAATATCCGTATTGCCCCGCTGGTTGATTCAAGAAGAGTTGCAACGTCAGAAACTAGTAGACCTGCTACCCCAATGGCGAGCACCAAAGCTCACTATCAATGTAGCGTCTCTACCAGGGCGTTATCGCCCCCGTAGACTTGCAATGTTCTTAGAAACTCTTAGAACAGCGATCCTAGAAATCCCCGGTATTGAGGCATCTTAAATTTGCCCTTAAGGATCAGCAATGCCTTAAATTTAATAGTTAGAATTTCGCATGACACGTTTGTCACCATAGATTGCAATCTTACAACAGAAGCAATGAGTAACTATCGAACACTCATTAGCGACTACTTAAAGTATCTAGCGGCTCTATCTGAAAAGTAGCCTGCTCTTTCAAGCGTTAGGAAACGGAGCGTCGTTTGCGATACGCGTACTGACCATGGATATTGACAGAATAGGGCACAGCATAGGTAAGCAGCCCAGCTAACCAACGGGCCGGGGTCATTTTGCTATTAGCTAAAGCAGGCCCATGGTTGATCGAAAAGAGGAGTGTACCGACAATCAATGCAACCTTTGCTGCACTGGGGCGCAGATCACGATCAATAAGAGCAGAAAAGTAACCTTTCATAGCAGATGACGACAGCAGATATTTTCATTCCAAGAATGTGATTTAAAAATTAACATAAAACGTATCGAATTAGACAGTTTTATAAACTGAAATAGTTGTCTTGCTGATTTTGTATAACGCTAGGACTTACCTCAAAGCATTCTTAACAAACACTATTGCCCACTGCCCGTCTTCGTCTGGGATATTTTTTTGTGCATTTCCCTAGCATCGTAAAATCTTACAAACCTGTTGTACGTCTTTATCAGCTCTACGCAACAATGACAGAAACCGTTTAGACACCTTAGCCATGGCAGCCACCCCTGAGCAAGTCCAGGAAGTTTTAGCCCTTCGCGATCGCAAAGTTGGCCCCAAACAAATTGCCCGTAAGCTTGGGTTACGCCCCGCTGAGGTTAACAACATTATTCAGACCCAGTTAAGCGCCAACCCTGAACAATATAGCCAGCCCAAAAGCTTACCTAAGCTTAAAGAGTGCCTAATCGACTCCCAAGGCTTTGACCGCTTTTTTGGTAGCCGAATCCTCAAAAAAGATCGCAAAGGTCTATCCCAGGTAATGGTTACTCGTATTGATGGTCAGCACTGTTTTGTTACCACATTTTTAATTGATGCCTGGTGTTTGGGAGTAAAAGATGCCATGGGGCCACGCAAGGTAAAATCAACGGACTATCCCCTCATGCGTGAGCAAGCTTACGCTAAAACAATGGACGATAGCTACCGGACTATCTCCCTAGAACAGGCTCAGTCAGTTATCTACGGTGCTGTAAATTATGCTAAACACCTAGGAATAAATCCACACGCTGACTTTGAACGGGCAAAAGACAATCTTGGACCACAGATGAATAATCTTGGCCGCCATGAATTTGGGAAAAACGGTAAGCCTTACTACTTTGCAGGTCCCTACGATAATCCAGAAAAGATCCTGGCTAAACTTCGAGACAGTGTAGGTGAGGGTAATTTCAACTACACCATTGGCATGGATTTGGGGATGGGGACCGTTCTCTAGGGGCTAAATCACACAGGCCAGTTCCCGTGCCTTTTCTGAAAACAGCAGATTCTCACCGTAGTCGATGGGGCAATCAATAATGACGGGTACATCCGCTTCTAATGCCGCTTTTAAGGTGGGGATAAATTCCTCAGTTGCATTGATGCGGTAGCCCTGTAGCCCAAAGCTTTTAGCTAGGGCTACAAAATCAGGGTTGTTAAACTTGATAAACGCCGATTCACCATAGTAGTTGTGTTGTTTCCATTCGATTAGACCATAGCCGCCATCGTTCACAATAATGGTGACAAAGGGGGTGCCTAACCGCATAGCGGTTTCTAGTTCCTGGCAGTTCATCATAAAGCCACCATCACCGGTGACGGCAACAATTTTGCGCTCAGGATGCACGAGCTTTGCTGCGATCGCACCTGGTATGGCAATCCCCATGGAAGCAAAGCCATTGGAAATCAGACAGGTGTTGGGCCGCTCGCAATGATAGTTACGGGCAATCCACATTTTGTGAGCCCCCACATCCGACAGCACAATATCGTCTGGTCCCATCACCTGACGCAGATCGTACAGTAGCTTTTGGGGCTTAATGGGAAATGCGACATCGTCTCGATATTGTTCATAGTCAGCCCGCATTTCATCCCGTACGGTCTGGAACGGATAGCTAGAGGGAGCCTGGCGATCCACCCGTTGCAAAATCTCGTGGAGCGCATCAGAAATGTCGCCAATCACCTCCACTAGGGGAATATAGCTGCTGTCAATTTCAGCGGGTCTACTACCTACATGGACAATGGGAATTTGGCCATGGGGATTCCACTTTTTGGGAGGATACTCCACCAAATCGTAGCCTACTGCAATCACCAGATCGCTTTTATCAATGGCGCAGGAGATAAAATCTCGCTGTTGTAATCCCACGGTCCATAAAGATAAGGGGTGTTCATAGGGAATCACACCTTTACCCATAAAGGTGTTGGTCACCGGAATTTGTAATTGCTCCACTAGGGCCATTATGGCCGCACTGGCCTGGGCACGGATAGCGCCATTTCCCACCAAAATCAATGGACGCTCAGCCTGGGTAATGGCGTCAGCGGCTTTTTGGATGGTGTCCAAAGCCGCAAAGGTTTTTCCGTTGCGATTGCACCTTAGCGGAATTCCCTCCGCCTCCATCTCCGCAATGTTTTCCGGTAGATCAATATGCACGGCCCCCGGATCTCCCGTTTGGGCCAGCTTAAACGCTTTACGTACAATTTCCGCCGTGTTATTGGGTCGAACAATTTGAGTATTCCACTGGGTAACTGGCGCAAACATCGCCACCAGATCCAAATATTGGTGGGACTCAATGTGCATTCGGTCAGTGCCCACCTGACCCGTAATCGCCACCAGCGGTGCCCGATCTAAGTTTGCATCTGCAACACCCGTGATTAAATTTGTTGCTCCTGGCCCCAATGTGGAAAGACACACCCCCGCCTTTCCCGTTAGCCGTCCATACACATCGGCCATAAAGGCGGCCCCTTGTTCATGGCGAGTCGTTACAAACCGAATAGACGAGTGTTTTAATGCTTGAAGCACCTGAAGATTTTCTTCCCCAGGCACACCAAAAATATACTCAACCCCTTCATTTTCGAGGCAACGGACCAACAGTTCGGCTGTGTTCATAGGAGAAACCTGCTAGGAAATAAGAAAATCAACGGAAACTTAGGGAGAAAACGATAACAGGAGAGTTCCCAAATTAGGAGTTAGCGTTGCGGCTCCCCGGCATAGGATAGGATACAGCCATGGAGCCGATTTTCTTTAGCTAACACAAATCGTTTTGGCATTAACAAATTCCAAAATGCCATGTCTCCCTAGCTCACGACCCATGCCAGACTGTTTAATCCCACCAAAGGGCAGGCGGGGATCTGACTTCACCATGCTGTTAATAAACACAGCTCCAGCCTCAATCTCATTGATTAGTCGCTGTTGTTCATCAGGCTCTTGAGTCCAACCACTGGCGCCAAGGCCAAACGGAGTATCGTTGGCCAATGCAATGGCCGCATCAAGATCAGATACACGAAAAATTAGGGCTACAGGACCAAAAAACTCTTCGTGCTCAGCAGGGGTCCCAGGAGGAATATGGCTCAAAATGGTAGGTGGGTAAAAATTTCCCAGTTCAAGCGTAGGGGGTAAGCTTGCCCGCAAGGCTTCCATATTGCCCCCTACCAGAGCCTTTGCCCCAGCCATTAAACAGCCGTGTACCTGCTTGTGAATGTCTCGCAAAATAGAGGGTGTGGCCAGTGGACCAATGTCCGTATCCAGCTGCATTGGATCGCCTATAGTGAGTGAGTTAAATCTATCCACCAGCCGTGCTTCAAATTCATCGGCGATGGGACCTACTAAAATAAATCGCTTGGCCGCAATGCAAGACTGTCCGTTGTTTTGTAATCGCGCCGTAACAGCGGTCTCCACCGCCAGCTCTAAATCGGCACTGGGCAACACAATAAAGGGATCGCTTCCCCCCAGTTCCAACACGGCCTTTTTCAAATGCTGACCGGCGGTAGCCGCCACCTGGGAACCAGCGGTACCACTGCCAGTAAGGCTCACCCCCCGCACCCGTTCATCGGCAATCACATCCGCCGTTTGCCCAGCCCCAATCAGTAGGGTTTGAAACGCTCCATCTGGGAACCCAGCCTTGTGAAAAATCTGTTCTATGGCCAAAGCACACTGGGGCACATTGGAAGCATGTTTTAACACCACAACATTGCCCGCCATTAGGGCCGGAGCTGCCAATCGAAACACTTGCCACAGGGGATAATTCCAGGGCATCACCGCCAAAATAATTCCTAGGGGCTGATAGCGCACATAGCCCACTTCAGAGCGTTCATCAGCCAGGTAGTCAGCCCCATACTCAGCATAGTGCCGACAGACCCAGGCACATTTTTTTACTTCTGCCATGGCCGCCGTTAAGGGCTTACCCATTTCCTGGGTCATAAGCTGCCCTAGTTCTGAAGCATGGGCTTCTAAATGGTCTGCCGCTGCTTGGAGCCAATAGGTGCGATCGCTAAACGACATCCACCGATAGTTCTGATATTGCGTTTCTCCAAGGGTCAATCGCTGTTCTATCTCTGCCGCAGTCATGGGGGCATAGGTTTTATATACCTCGCCGGTGGCCGGGTTAATACTTTTAATTGCCATCACTGACCTCCCATCGGTCTTTTTAGTTGGCCTGAGCAACAACAGTGCAGCTGGGGTACGGTTTCGATATCAACTCTCGACTACGAAACGCATTTGAGCGACCGCTTTAGACACCGGCAACAGATCACTCAAGCCATTATTCCCAGGTACACAGATAAGGCCAAAAAGAGGGTCTAAACGGACGAGTGCAAGAGCCTTACCTAACCCCAGAAGATATCTCTAATGTTACAAATGTGACAGTATTCGTGGGTAGAGAAGGCTTTTTCTGAATTGATTGTTTACGTTATTCAATAATTCCAGACATTATTGGCTATGCTGTAGCATCTATCAATGGGCAAAACAGACATCTGGCCGTGTGGCCGTAACCACAGAAAACCGCTCATAATTTTCATAGCGAACAGGCTCAAACAGGCTAAGTTCTTCTGGCAAGATAGTGATACCCACCCTCAGGGCCGCAAGTTGTTGGTATTTATCTAAAAGATGCTCGACTAAATTTCTGTTGAGCATCTCCCAATAGTCGGTTTCATTAGAATACTCGCCAATAAACTGCTGAGTATCCCTCAAAATTGGCAAAAAGTCTGGATAATCACTGTAGTCTGCGTCATAGCTCGCCATTAATCGATAGGCGACATCAATATCTACGGTTACCCCGCCTTGGTGTTCTATAGCATAGTTTTCTAGCTTAAACCCAAAAAACTCTCCAGGCTCTTGACACTGGGTATCATGGGCCAAGGCTGAAGAAGCTAGGGTAAACAGTAAACTGCAAAAGAATGTTTGCAGGGATAAACAACATATTAAACGTACGTTTTGTAACAAAAGCGTCATTATGAGCTGGAAAGATTTTATGGGACTAATTGACGAGACCAATATTTGGACGCTATCTCGAATAATGCTATCCCTGATACAGAACTTCAATCAACTAGCTATCGTTTTTTATTTGGTGACAATTAAGAAGTTATTAAGTTAGCGGCTGATTAAAACTTTGCCGGTTATCTTAATAGCCAAGATACCTCCTAACTGCGTCTCCAGCCTCGTTGAATGCCTTTCAAGGGCTAGTTTATCAACGGGGCTGCTCCTTTTTAAATGGGCTACTGTTCCTGAAAAATAAGCCTATTTTATATTTCTTAACAAAGAGACTTTGACTGCGTTGCGTCCATGGCAACCCGCTGAATTTGTTGACTGGAGTGGATCGCTACCTCAAAAATAACCCCACTATGCGATTGACTGAATAGTGGGGTTATTTTTTTTGACCGTTACCGGTGGCGACAGCTAAGGAATTAGCAAAAACCCTGGTAAGGGATTCCCCCGTCTTAAAGACCATTAATAAAGTCAGTCGCTTCCTGGCCACAGCTCTGGTGCGATCCCCCTAGGGTACGGCACTTCTCTTTGTAAATCTTGCGAGCTAAGTTTGAGGGCAGCTGAGCTGCGTAGTCTAAGGCTTTGTCAAACATGGCTACACTCTCATCCGTCTCTGATTGACGTCGGTGCAGCTGCGCCTTGAGATAAAACAGTTCTGCATTCTCGGGGGCTGCCGCCAGGGCTTGGTCTACAGCATCCATCGCTGCAGCCATTTGCCCTAAATCGCGATACCCCAAAGCAATACCACGGTAAGACAAATAGGTGGGATTGCCATAGCTTGACAGTCGCTCAATGGCGTCTGCTGGATCAGCAAAGGGTAAATTGACTGCCAACATTAGATCCATAAAGCCTTTGACCAAGTTCAGTTCTGGATCGGTGCTGTCGATCTTTTCCGCTTCTCCCATATGGTTAAATACCTGCTGCAGCATTGCCAGGGCAGCTGGTGTACTACGAGCCACCCCCTGAGTGCTCATCATGTGGGCACCTTCCATAAAAATGCCGACAGCAGAATAGATATGTCCCCGCAGAGGCTGGGTTTCTAGCAGGGTGGCCGCAGTGGATTTTGTCAGCTCAGCTTCAGTGGCCACCGTTTCCCAATCTTCATCTAGATAGGCCATGGATGCTGCCATGGCATGTAACATCGGTTCGTCCGCTTCAGAGACTAAGGCTTTGTCCAGCGCTGCCCGCGCTTCTACATAATTGGCCTCTTGAAAAAATGCTTCAAAGGCTTCTTCTGTATGGGGGCCAATGTTGTAAGTATTTGTCGAACGAAAGGGATCTCCAGCCCACGCCGGAGAAGATACAAGAGCTATCGTCGCGGCGGTTAGGGCTCCTAAGGATTTTAGATAGCCGCGTTTTATGTGGACGAAGGAATTCAAAGCTCGGACCATCGTAGTACCTATCCTTATAGTGTGGGCATTATCTCTAGCGTTTTTCTGGATTGAGTATAGTCACTAGAATCATTAAACATAGACAATCTGTGAAACTATGGCAGCTGGCATAGGCCAGATCGCATAGCAGAGTGATCAATCTTTCCTATCAGCTACCCCTCGACATTGATAAAGCTGCTGCCGAGTGCCTTCAGTTTTAATGCGATCGCCCTGAAGACCACAGTGATGACGCGGTAGCACCACATTTTTAGGAAATGGCTCAGACCGTCTGGGTTCTACCAACCACAGAGCGACCTCTCCCGTTGGTAGGGCATCGCTATTATTCAGGACAGGCTGCCATAGTTCGGTACGGGCTGGTTCAGTAAACGCCACCTGAGCAACGGAGCTATCTGCAGGAATGGCCAAAATATAACTGAGGGCTCGGGCGCGATAGCTGGCCTGCTGTGGAGCCACTAGCACCACCGTAGGTTTGTCCGCAGCAGCGAGGCGACGCCCCACCTGACCTGGCAAATAGGGTTTAAGCAGGGCAATATCTTGGGCGATCAGCAGCTGACTGACTAAACCGGCTGCGATCGCAACACCCCACACCCAGGGTTTACAGTGCCTCAGCCCCAGGGCAAGCAACAGGGGAATCGCTGGATACAGCATAAAAAAATAGCGGGGGGCCAGGGTAAGATCTTTTCCTAGACCGTAGGTAATCCCCAGCATTACGCCAAAGACCACCGCACCGTAGAGCACCAGGGGCGACCCCATGGACAACAGGGGTTCTTTAGCTGCGCCCTTGATAAACTGTCGCAGGACCACACCAAATACCCCCAGCATAATTAAGGCTGAGGGAATGGTTACCCCTAGGGGCACCTGCTCCACAGGGAGTAGCACCAACATAAATACTCCGGCCACCAAAGACTGTACCCAGGGCAGAATAACGGTCTGCCACAGCGGCGTAGACTGGCTCAACCAGCTGGTACCGCTGTCCCCTTGGAAATGGGTAATCGCTGTGGGTAAGAGGGGAATGTACAGTAGCCCCGTCGCGACCATGGCCAATAGCCACGCTGGTCGCCGCTGTCGCAGCAGATAGCCCAAAGCCACCAGCCATTGGGCAATGATGCAAAAGGCATAGAAATAGTGGATGTAAGGCCCCAGACCATTGAGAATAATCCAGCTGAGCCAGCGGCCAGGGGAACGCTTGCCCTGCAGCAGGGCGGTCCATTGAATGAGAGAAAAAATAGCGATCGCAACCGCCAAACTATAGTGGCGCGCCTCCTGGGAGAGATAAATGCCATAGGGAGAAACCGCCAGCAGCAGCGCCGCCAGCTTGCCCACCTGGGGACCGGCCACCTGACGGCCCAGGTAAAACATGCCAACCACAGCGACCACCCCCCACAGCACCGCAAAAGCTCGCAAGCTCCAGACCGACGTGCCAACGCTAGCTAGCCACCGGTTCATTGCCATAAAAAACAGCGGCGGATGATTGCTATAAACTGTCACTGCCTGAGCTGCCTGCCCGGGAGTTCCTGGGCTAGCCAACAGAGACCAGTAGTCGCTGGAGGGCAACAATGTATTTAGGGGAATCTCATCAAAGCTCTTACCCAGGCTGTAAAACGTGGTGTACAGCTCATCGACCCACAGGGGTTTTGCCGCCAGACGCCACAGCCGCAGCAGGGCAGCCAACAACACAATCAACGGCAGATGCCAACGACGCAATGACCTAGACAACAATGGTTTTCCGAATACACTGCTCCCGCATGATATAGCTTTGTGCCCATAGTTTGAGCCCAATGCAGGCCGGTCACTAACGAGACCGTTCTAGGGTAATGGCCACTTGGCCATCAAAGTTGGGCACGGGGGCCGTTAATTTTGTAACCGTCACCCGGACTTTTTCTAGACGCGGATCGTTGGCCAGAGCCTGGGATATGATCGCATCCCCCAGCCGTTCAATGAGCTTAAATTTTTCAGTTTGAATGATGTGCTGCGTTTGTTGAATAATGTCGGCATAGTTGTGGGTATCCGCCAAAGTGTCTGATTTACCCGCCATCGATAAATCCATCCACAGGGTTAGATCCACTTCGAACCACTGACCCAAAATAGTCTCTTCAGGTAAGGCTCCAATGTAGCCATAGGCACGAATCCCTGAAACAGTTATACAGTCCGTCATATGCCCTCACATTATTAAACTGCCGGTCGCCAGGTGCCATGGAAGCTTAGGGGGATTACCTCCGGTAGTCCCAGACGACAGACAGGGTCATCATCGATGCGATCGCTATCAAACACCCACACTTCACTTCGGTGTTCTGAGCCGTTATAAACAACTGTCAAAATCCAACCCTGACGATCATTTTCCGCATCTCCTGCATAGATCGCTTCTACTGGGTAATATCCATCATCCAAGTTAGACACTGTCAGCTCGCCCGTTTGATAATCCATACGACCTATGGCATTAAACCAGTCCTTATCTCGCCCTGCGTCTGGTGATTTAGTATTCACATTGAGATAGGTATATCGCCAGGGCTGTCCCACATCCGTAGGATTAACCGTGAGAAATTCACAGGGAAAATCGCTCAGTTGTTCTGTATGGGTAACACGGGCAGTCGCTGGATCTATCCGTAATCGATGGAGATAGGCAAATGCTTCTGTTTTTAGGTCTCCTGTAACCACCTCCGCCAGTCGTTGGTTGCTGTCCCAGTTATCTAATCGGGGCATGTCAACAACAATCTGACCGTCACTGTCCACACAGCCATTGCCCACGTGCCAATTAAACCAGGGTTCCACCGTATTTCGACTCACCAGCTCAAAGGTATCGCGGTCAAAGACTAAAATCTGTGTTCCTAGCTCAGGCTTCCACTGCAAACAATGACTAAAGGTTTTTAACCGTAGCAACAACGAGGGTAAGTGGGCACGTAGGGGAGGAACAATCACCACTAGATACGGCCCCGCCATGAGAAAATCATGAATTATGGTGAAACAACCCAGCTCATGTTGTTTTTGTTGTTTTATTTGGCCTTGGGGACTGATACGATACAGCATTAACTTGGGCCGAGGCGAGCTAACAGCTACACCAAAGTTGAAAATATCCCCTGTTATCGGGTCTCGTTTAGGATGGGCAGAACAGCAAAAGCTGGCATTGCCACTGCCCAAATTATCTAAACCTTGAGTTTCCAGCGTTTGCAAATCCAAGGCATAGGGAGAACCTGCTTCCCACAGTGTAAGCAGGCGGTTGGTGGCTGCCATCACCGATGTATTGGCCGCATTTTTTAGGGGAGCCGTCATCCGCTGCCAGTAGTTACCGGGTGGGTAGGTGCCGTAGTTATAGCCAATAAACCGCTCGGTCTGCTCTTCCGCGTTGTAGATATCTGTTTTTACATAGCGATAGACACCGCTGGCATCTGTCCCAGTAAAGTGGACACCAAGGATAGCACCATCGCCATCAAACCAGTGGCCTACCTGTTGACCACCGCGCTCTAGCCGTCCTGGGCCATTACGATAGAGACTGCCTCGAAGCCCACTGGGAAGCTTACCCGATAAAACAGGTAACGGTGTTAGGGGAAATTCTTTAGCTGGTTGCGCTATGGACTGTTGCCAGGTGGGTTGATTTTCTAATGACGATGTAGGACTCTCTAATACACTCATAGATAACGAACGTGATTTACAATTGCTTGAGAAAATCTTTAAGCGGATTGAGGCAAGGATGCTCCCAATTCCAATAGTCTTGATTCATGGCATAGCCCACACGTTGTTTCAATTCAGATCGAGAAGCTAAAAAAGCGGTGATTTTCGCCTTAGCAGAATTTTTAGGCTGCTCAACGCCTTGACTAGTCAAGCAATGAAAATATTGCTCAACACATTTTATGGCCACGTCTTTATCAAGCATATTGAGGCACAGGTCTTCCAACATACCTGATGTTGCATTAAGACCTGGTAATAGATAAATACCTGTTCTGGGTTCTCCTGTCGTAATTTTTTCTACTTGGTCAGGACTATCTAGATTGGCTGCTTTAAGCGCATCACAGACGGAAACAAATGCAGCAGATGAATTCTGCTCTGCATCTCTGATAACCCCAATAGATTGAATATCTATTTGTCGAAAATCGAGCCGATTAACAAGTCCTTTTATAAAGGGTCGAAAATTTTCAACATTCCCAAAATCCAAGACTTGTAAATCGTCTAAACCGGAAACGCTTAGGAGGACTGTTATGAACGCCTCTGTATCTTTGCCTTCAACTAACAACAACTTATTCTTAAGAATGGGCTGAGGTCGATTAGGCATTAGCGCACCTCAAAAAACTCTTGCACAGAACCTTCTAAGGCTTCTTGATCGTAAGTCACGGGTTTGAATTCGTTTTTGATTCGATCAATTCGGTGCAAACGAAAATCGTAATGCCCATTTTCGGAGAATATGTTGTGAGCTGCTTCTATACATTCATAACTATGTGTTGTTGCAATTACCTGGACATTAAAGCGATGAGCTGCATCGTTAATTACTTTCCAAACATTAGGGAGAACAGAATGATGTAGTCCAGTCTCAATTTCATCAATTAGCACCAATTCATCACGATGGTTGGCAAGAGTTAATAGAATTGCAACTAGACGATTTAAGCCTTCGCCCATCAAGGATAGTGGTATGAGTCGTGGCAAGCCAATGTCCCCATATAAAATTGGCAGCCCACTAATCACAATAGTTCTAATTCGTTTTAACCTTGGTTCTATTAGTTTTAAGCTTTCAACTAAACCATAATCACTGTTTGCTAATTCTAATCGTCCGAACATTTCAGACTGAATCCTACTATTTTGACGACTATTAGCAAGAATCATAGATACAGAGATAGGTGGAGCTGCTAATTCCACTGCATCTCCCTGAACCTGAATTTTGCTATTGTTACCCTCAATCCAAAATCGGCCTTCCATGGATTGTCCTTCGGAGGACATGTAGCGTAACTTTAGAGTTTGGCTCAAGTTCGACGCAACTGCTTCCAAGCTAGGTGCATATTGTTCTTGGTTTATAGCTATTTCATGAGGAACAGCTCGATTGTTTTTAATCTCAAGAGTATGTATGCCTGAATGGCCAACAGAACCCGTAATACTAATGGTTTTACTTTCGTCAAAGTCCTTGAATAACGGAGTTAGTAATAGCTCTCGAGCGATGTCTGGGGTGATTTTTTCAAGTGGAATCCGTGTACTACTGAGGTAGGTCAACCCTACTGGATTCAGCCCTGTAGACCAGATTCCAATCGCTTCTAAGAAAGCGGTTTTACCAACATTGTTCTTTCCAGCGATCAAATTAACGCGGTTAAGCCCATCGACCTTAATTTGGTCGAAGCAACGAAAGTTTTCAATTTGAATCGAGGTCAGCATGGGCCAGCTGGTCAATCAATAATGTCTAAACAGTAACGCACCTAGACTAAATCACGGTGAGTAAAGGGTTTTGCATTTTCGCCGGAGTAGGTGGCAACAATGTGACCGTTGCCCACTACCTGATATTTGTAGGTCACCAGACCTTCTAGACCCACTGGTCCACGGGGAGGCATTTTTTGGGTGCTGATTCCTACTTCGGCACCAAAGCCATAGCGAAAACCATCGGCAAAGCGGGTGGAGCAGTTGTGATACACACCCGCAGCATCTACCTGGGCCATAAATTTATCGGCTGTGGCTTGGTCTTCAGTTGCGATCGCATCCGTATGACGAGAGCCATAGGTATTAATGTGGTCAATGGCCCTATCCACCGAGTCCACCACTTTAATGGCCAAAATCAGATCGCTGTACTCAGTAGACCAGTCTTCTTCCGTAGCCGGTTGAATATCGGTGAGAATTGCTCGGCTAGCCTCATCTCCTAGGAGTTTTACACCCTTTTGCTGTAGCGCGTTCGCCAGAATGGGGAGTGCCTTAGCCGCAATACCTCGATGTACCAACAGGGTTTCAATGGCATTGCAAGCAGATGGGTAGCCCACCTTGGCATCCACCGCAATTTTGGCAGTTTTCTCTAAGTCAGCAGCGGTATCCACATACAAATGACAAATCCCATCCGCATGGCCTAGCACCGGAATGCGCGTATTTTCCTGCACGAACCGCACAAAAGCATTGGACCCACGAGGGATAATCAGATCAACAAACTTATCCAGCTCTAACAGTGCCCGAGTCTCTTCACGGGTGGTCAACAGCTGCACGGCATTGGCATCCACCCCGGCATTGGTCAGCCCCTGACGGATTGCTTTGACTAGGGCCTGACAGGACCGGACTGCTTCTTTACCACCCTTAAGAATCACCCCGTTGCCGGACTTTACCGCCAGGGTGGAAATTTGCATCACCGCGTCGGGGCGGGACTCAAAAATAATGCCCAGTACGCCCAAGGGACATGCAATCCGCTTTAGTACCAGACCGTCGTCTAATTCTCGGTGAATCTGCACGGACCCAGCGGGGTCTGGCAGCTTAGCCACATCCCGCACGCCCTTAATGGCACCCTTTAGCTTCACGGTATCCAATTTCAGCCGACCGTAGAGGGGTTTGGCTAAATTGTCTTCCAGGGCCGCTTTTAGGTCTGCTTCGTTGGCAGCCGTAATTTCCGGTGCCGCCGCTTCTAGCGCCTGGGCGATAGATTCGATGGCGTCATTCTTTTGCTGAGTGGAAAGACTGGCTAGGGAAAGGGCTGCTTGGCGGGTGGAGGTAGCGATCGCAACCAAAGAATTCTCAACAGCAACCGAAGATACAGACATGGGCTCCGTGGATATTCGTCAATGATCTAGTTTATCTAGGATAAAGCCTTCGGCACCTTTGATAACCACGGAGGTAATTCAAGCGATTATTCAATCTTCTAAGGAGCAATGTTCAAAGTAACTAAACATTATTCAGACCCTCAACTCCTAACTTTGGGGGCTTTGAGTGTAGTTTCCCCCAGAATTGGGGGACGGAAGGGGGCTTAGATAACCTTTTAAGTTCCTTGCAGAAGGGACTGTACAGAATTTTGTGTAAGCGATCTATCATCCATGTACATCAGGAGATCGCCCCATGGCCCGCAAGAAAAAAGAACCGAACCGCGTTGATGACTTACTAGACGAACTGCTGGAAGACTGCGCTACCCCGGAGG
>JBCCQQ010000084.1:0-21132 GCA_039024555.1 Cyanobacteria bacterium P01_D01_bin.156 | reverse complement strand
TTTTTTCAATTCTATAAAATTTTTTGTGTTTTGTTTTGGGGTTGTGGGGGGGGGGGGCCGCCCCCCCCACCACACCACGAAACATCCAATACATTAAAAGGTGTAGAGTTTCGCGATCGCACCATCCGCCTCTCTTACCTTGGCCAACGCCGCCTTCAATTTCTCTAGCTCATGCTGTCCCTCATATTCCTGGGATTGTTTCTGGGTTAGCAACGTTTCTAAATCACCTTTGCGGGCCTGAATATCTCCATCTAAACGACTAATTACCGCCTGTTCATACTCTCGAAAACAATCCACAATGGCAGAATGAATGGGCTGCTGTTGTTCCGCCGCAATGCGGGGTAGGTGGGTACTCAGTTCCTGTCGAGCCGCTTTTACCAGCGCACGACGGGTTTGGTCGATCTGAAATGCGCCAATACCTAGGGTGGCAATGCCTAGGGTAATCGGTCCCGCGATGGAGCTAATCAAACTAGAGGCCAGTAAACTGGCCCCAACCGCCGCCACTAGGTTGATCAAAATACTTTGCACATCAATACTGGTAAGTACCGCCTTAATTTCTGGCGTATCGGTGGGCTGATTTAGGGCATCCACCGCCCAGGCGGCCCAGCTGGGCTGGCTGTTGTCTAAAGGTACCGCTACCGATTGACCGCTCAGTGTGGAAAGAATCTGTTGGGTAACGCGATGGTAAGAGGCCCCGTAGTGGGCCGCCCGTTGGGATAATGCCTGAAAGCTACTGCTCAGTGTGGGTTCCAGGGTGCGGCTCCAGCGCAATAGTTGCTCGTTAAGGTAACTCTGAAATGCGGTTTCTAATGTGTGGTTAAACTGTTGTCGTCCAGCTGGGCTGACCAGGTCAATGATGGAAAGATCGGGCTGATACGGGGCAAAGTCTTTTTCAAAGGTGGTTTCTAGATTGAGGATAAAGTCTCGAAAAGCGGTGGTGATGGCGGTGGCATTGCGATCGCAGCTAACTCGAATCTCTTGTTGAAAGTCATTGCGAATTTGCACAAGCTGTTCAAAGGCCGGAGCCAGGGTCAAAATCGACTGTTTTAGCTCCGCGATACTTTGATGTAAAAGCGCCTGCCGCAGCTGGACCTTTTCTTCTAGGTCCGATAGCGTGCGTTGCGATAGAGCCACTACCGGCTCAAACTCAGCCCTGGCTCGCTCCTGGGTCAAAAACGTATCTAAGGTGGTCAGAAATCGAGCAAATCCAGGATCTTGGATGGGTGCTTCAGGGGTTTTGATTCGTTGTCGCAACACTTCTAACGCCGAAATGGGAAATACCCGCTGGTCGTAGCTGTTAACCGCATCCCCACAGTAGTCACTGAGGGTACTACGGAATACTTTATGTAAGCGCGTTTCTGCCTGGGCGAGTTCCTCTGGATCGTCCGGGTCCAACAGACTATCTTTAATGTGGTCCCAGGCATTGAGTAGGAAAAATAACGATAGCCCCTTATTCTGTAAATAGTTGTTTAAGTAGCGTCGTTCTGCCAAGGTGCAGGGCTGGGTTGCCCGCAACATAAACAAAATGGCATGACAGTTTTGGATATAACCTAGGGAGAGCTGGTTACGAGCCTCCGTGTCATTTAAACCAGGACTATCCACAATTTCCACCCCCTCTCTTAGTAACTCCAGAGGATAGGCAATAACAGCATGGCTCACGTGGCCAAACGGACTGGTGGCAGTATCGCGGGCTGCTGTTGGGTCAATAGTATAGCGCTGGCTAAATGTGTCCATATCCAGCTGCTCAGATGTGCCATCGACAAAATGCACTGTTACTACAGGGCTTTCCCCGTAGCGTAGTACCGTCAATATCGCCGTACACGGATTTACATTGCTGGGCAATAATCGCTCTCCCAGCAGCGCATTGAGAAAGGTACTTTTACCCCGCTTCATATCCCCCAGTACCAGGATACGAAAAACTCCATGGCGCAGACGGTCACTGGCTGTGGAGACATCTGCAAACAGCTGGGTCAAATCTAACTGCGACTGCAAAAGTTCAAGGCTCTCCGCCATCAGCTCCAGCTGAACAGCCAGCGCCTGACGCAGGTGAACAATTTTTGAAAGGTGGGGTAGGGGAACCAGACCCATAGCTTTACAAAGCGCTTTAGAGCTTCTATCTAGCAAACTGCTGAATGCATTCAACCATTTGCACCGAGATATATTCTAGGAAATAATCTACAGCGACACCACAGCCGAGCCGATAAAAAAGCCCCTGCCCTAGGACAGAAGCCTGAAGTGTGTGTTGAGGAAAGCTCTGATGGAGTTAAATTGCCCTCAACATCATTGCCTTACCCACGAAATCGATAAACCTTTACGTATTGATACAAATGCAGGAGCTTGTTTGTGTCTAGAAGCAAAAAACTATAAGAAACCCCCTGTACACGGGGCACAGAGGGTTTCGGCTTAGATATAAAGGGGGCCTAATAAACTTAGGCAAGTAATACAGGGGTCTGTCTACTTGAATATAAGGTTAGAAATAGAGTGTTATGCAATAAGCGTTTTCTCTATGTGTTCAATGTATGCCGATATGAACTGGTTAGACCCATCAAGGGGCTAAGCCCTACAGTTTCCTTACATAAGTATCAAATTTCTTTAGAGTGTATCGAAGACAACAGTGAGAATGGATCAATTTATTGGATACTACCTTTTCTAGAAGAATGCCGTTGTCTGGATATGTCTAGCTAATCTTCTAGCAAAGGTCTTTAAGCTAAGGGCCAGTAAGGGCAGAGTCTGCTTTGGTCATAGCGCGATAGCGTCTAGCAGCCGCTTATTTTCCTGCAGCCCAATTAAGTGGGGAGGTATTGGCAGGTCCCCGAGTAAACCTCATCAGCAATGGCTACAAACTGACGACGTTTAGTTCGCCTTGAATCCGTCCTTGGTCATGGTGCCAGCTGAGACAAGCTCATAGCCTGAAGGTGCTTCAGGATTAACTCGCACTCTCAAAATACGAACTGTATCGTTACTGCTATCGATGGCCTGCGGCACCGTTCCGCCATTTACGTCCTCTTCTAGAGCTCCAGCAATACTTTTTACTTTGTTGTAGCTAGCGGCTGTTTTCCAATCAATGGGGGCATCCCATAGACTGCGGGCTGTTTCATTAAACGGAGAAGCTGCACTTTGGTAAATGCTATCTGGCACCGCCAAAATAGTGCCCGTTGCCATAGAACCAAACAGCTGGAGTACTTCGGGTTGAAATAGCTCATGGCTACCAAAAATATGGCGGTAAAAATGATCTACCTTATCGTTGGGAATGATTTCAATGGAATCCTTTGCCGTTTCCAACGAACTGTAGCCCGGAGAAAGGAGAAATATCTCGGCTTCTGGTGGATTACTGGCTAGATCTGCAGGAATAGCTGATAGATCTATCTCAGCATTCATTTTTCCTTGAACCCCCTCAAGAGCAGGTTGGAAATTGGTTCTAAATGTTTGACTGTAGCCACTAGTGCCATCGTAGAAGAGGATAACTGTTTTGTGGTTCAGCTTATCCATATAGAATGCCAACGCCTCTGCAATCGGTAGATCGGTTGATAGCAGGGATGTAGCATCGGTTTCTCTCTCGGGGCTTGTAGAGATAAGTGGCAGTGCCGCGTTTGTATAGGTTTCAGCAGTGGCTTGAATTGTTTCTGTGGTGTGGTGCCCGATCACACCAATCATTGCAGGTATTTGGCTAAGTTCTGTTGCGATCGCTTGGGCTAGGTCAACGTTTCCCTGATCGTCCGTTAAAAATACCCGTAGTGGTTTACCTTGAATTCCACCTGCCTGGTTGATTTCGTCCTGGGCCTGAGCTACCCCTCGCAGGATACCGGTTGCGGCTACCGGATCGGTCGTCAGGGGAGCAACCACCCCCAGGGCATGGGCATCCTGTTCACCAATACGAGCGTTATGGAGATAAACCAATACTTCTGGATCAGACTTATCAACGGTGCGGGCGCGTTCAAATGCAGAAATTGCAGCTTCATAGTCACCGGAGGCCATGGCTTCTGCCCCATTTTCCTTAAGAGGCATGGCCGACGTGGGCCGTAAAATCTGTTGCCCCTGGCTCAATTTACTGGGGGGAACGTCTGGCTCTGCAGGTTCAATCAGCTCGGCTTGCAGTTCTTCAGTTTCTGTCGGCTCGCTACCAATGCCCAACTCGCCACGGCTTAACCAGGTAAGTCCCAAAAATGCAATGCCTAAAACACCAGCGGCAATGAGGAAAACTTTGATATTAAACAGGTCCTGATTCTTGTCCCGCTCGGTTGTCTGAATGCGGTCTTCAATATTGGGTGCCATGACGATAGATGAATACAGGGTAACTTTATAGACCTAGATCCCAACACCAGCAGGAAGTCACAGCATCAGGATTGTTATCACATAAAATAATAATTAAGTGATTTTACGTAGCCAGCTCTAGTATACAAGGTATTTTTGGAGATTGGGTTGCTCAAAAGCACTGTGGGCAAGCCATTAAGGAAAGCTGATAGGTGACTGAACTAGGATCATAATCCGTCATTTACGAGTGAATTCGCCTACTTTTGGCGAAGCTGTGTAACCAGGGTGGCAAATCCACCTGCTAATAGGCCCCAAAACGCTGAACCAATCCCTAAAAGACTGACGCCAGAGGCAGTGACTAGAAAGGTAATGAGGGCGGCTTCCCGTTCGGTTTCTGGCTCCAAAGCGTTCACTAAACCTTTGCCGATGGTGTTGAGTAAGGCCAAACCTGCGATCGCAACCACCAGCTCCTGGGGCAGTGCGGCAAACAGGCCCACCACCGTTGCACCCAAAAGACCCACTACGACATACAGCACTCCCACCGTAACTCCGGCAATGTAGCGTTTATCTGGATTTTCGTGGGCTTCTTGGCCCATGGAAATGGCGGCAGTAATGGCGGCTAGATTAATGGCAAAGGCACCAAAAGGAGCCAATAGTAAGGTGGCCATGCCGCTCCAGCTAATCAGTGGAGAGGTGGGCACCTGATAACCAAAAGCGCGAATAGTCGCCACCCCTGGCACATTTTGGGAAACCATGGTCACCACAAACAAGGGCAGGGCAATGCCCACCAGTCCCGTGATGGAGAATTTTGGTGCGACAAATGTAGGTTTGGCCCACTGTATCTGCAGGGTTTCTGCGGGCAGTAGCCCCTGCACACCGGCCCAAAGAATGCCGATCAGTAAAGCGGCGATCACCGCGTAGCGGGGAGAACGCTGGCGTACTACGAGATACACACAAAACATGGCAAACACCATGACAAACTGTGTGGTCATAGAGGTAAAGACATCTAGACCAAACTGTAATAACACCCCAGCTAACATGGCAGCGGCCAAAGAGAGCGGCAATCGATCCATTAGTCGCTCAAACCAACCGGTAAACCCAAACAGGGCAATTAATCCGCCACAGACCATAAAGGCTCCAGTAGCTTCCGGCAAACTAATATCGGCGGTGGTAGTGACTAACATGGCCGCACCGGGGGTGGACCAGGCCATCACAATGGGGGCACGGTAGCGCAGGGAAAGTACAATGCTGAGCAATCCCTGACCCCAGCCCAAGGCCCACAGCCAGGAGCCAATTTCTGTAGACGATGCCCCTACGGCCTGAGCTGCCTGAAAGACAATCACTCCGGCACTGGTGAAGCCCACCAAAATACTGACAAATCCGGCAATGACTGCAGAGATTGAAACATCTCTCAAAATAGTGTTTGCTGCGGCCATGACCTTTCCCCTGAATATTTGTAACCGTTGCTGAGCCTTATCAACAGCGGTGGTTTTCAGGATAAAAGTGCTTGGGATTAGCCGTATTGGACAGAATTGTCCTTTTGATAGTTGCCTGGGGTAACGCCGTAGGTTTGTTTGAAGGCTCGATTAAGGTGGCTTTGGTCATAGAAGCCGTGGGTGGTTGCGATCGCAGCCAAGGATTCTTCCTGACGTTGTAAGGCTTGTTTCACCTGTAGAAGCTGACAGTGGCGCTGATACTGATGGGGAGCGCATCCTATTTGCTGACGAAAACAGCGAATTAGATAGTACGGACTCAGGTTAACCAGCTGAGCCAGCTCGTCCAAAGATATAATTTTGCTGTAGTACTCTTCTAAATAGGTGCGGACCTGCATTACCGTCCTAGATTCTGACTTGGCTGGTCGTAAACTAAAAGATTTTTCTCCATTAACTTGAAACAACTGTGACAGCAGCTCTAGCAAAAGAGACTGTTGCTTAAGTAGATCGGTGGAGCTGGCTAAACTCTCAAACAAACTGTAGAACAGCGACGCCAGAGAGCGATGGTTAAAAATCGGTGCGTTAAAATAGGGCTGTCCTTTGCCCAACCATTCCAACTGCTCTATGGCCTGCTCCATCAGCGGCAGTTCAATATAGATATTGCGAAACGTCCAACCGTCTGGAGAGGCTACTTGGCCCGTATGCATTTCTCCTGGATTGATCAGATTAAAGTTGCCAGGTATTAGCACCTGGTTCACTCCCTGATGCCGGGAATAGCCCTGACCGGATTCATTAAAACCAATGGTGTAAGCCTCATGAAAGTGCTTCCCAAACCGATGCCGGTGCAATCTCGCTTCAAATAGCTCGATACCAGACAGATTTGGCTTCCAAAGCTTAGCTAAGTCGGACGATCTGACCATTAATAAATAAATGTTTCTGCTACCCAGCCTAATTTTATCGGCATTACGGATCCTGCTATCTAAACAACGGCATTTACACAACGCCAATTACCGTAATTAATCCAAAATAGTTCAGATTGTCATCCAAATAAGAATGATTCTTATTAGTTAACTTTAGGCAATTACCTAAAGTTACTCAAGACAGCATTGGATATGTTGAAGGGCGGCTGTAACTATGCGATTTCTCCCGTCCTTGTAAACTCCTAATAACCAGCGTTAAAACAATATCTAAAAACCAACATAATGCCTTTTGTTGTCGGGACTACATTTTGTTGGGGCACGGTAAAAGTTTGGATACAAGGTTAAATTAATAGCCTATTTTGGCGTACACTATTGACAATAGTTCTTGATTAAATCAAACTAAGGTCATTATCCTGATTATGAGAATGCACGACGTAACCGTAATGTTGCGCTGTCCCGGTTAGACAACACTAAACGCAAATAGGGCAACCTGACCAGGTGGGCTTCTTCTAGCCTGATTGATCTGGATTTTCTGTTGGTTTTATCACCAGTTACGGCAGCTATTGCTTGGACTATGCTGATTTCTTCTGAAATATCGGACTTCTAGTCTTCAAGAGCACGTTAACTTGTTGTTAAACTGATTTGTTATTGCCCATGGATTTATACAATTATTGAACCAAATCATGAGTTATTCCATTAATGTTGCGGTTGCTTTTTTAGGCGGGACTATTCTCTCCGTTGAAGGTGGCTATCGCGTACTGCAACATCCTAAGAAAGATCATCTATTTAATCGCATTGCCGATGCTCGTTGGTTTCTGGCTGTACATTGGTGCGATCAGTATCCTACCCCGGCCGGTATTCTCACCCACGATGGGCAGGTTACCTTTCAAAATCATGCGGCCTTAGCCGTTGGTGATACTCTCTTTTTACCCTTGCAACATAGAAAGCATATTTTTCAACAGTGTCTGACGTTGCCCCCTGGAGATTTAGCTTGTTACACCCTGCAAAATAGGGATCAAAATCACCCTACTCAATTAGAGATTATGGGACTGGATATTGATCCCCGCTATGGAAGAATTGCTCTAATCAGGACCCAGCATTCTGAGACATTAGCTCCATTCTAGACTGCTTTAGAAGACAGCAACCATTCTTTAACTAGAAACAGCACTTATGAAAACCTACAAAGTCACCTTGATTAGTGAGACCCATGGCGTTGATGCCACAATCGAAGTGCCGGATGATGAATATATTTTGGATGCTGCAGAAGACCAGGGTGTAGATTTACCATTCTCTTGTCGTGCTGGTGCCTGTTCATCCTGTGCTGGCAAGATTTTAGAGGGGGAGGTGGATCAGTCAGATCAATCGTTTTTAGATGACGATCAGCTTGGGGCCGGTTATGCTTTGCTCTGTGTTACCTATCCTATGTCGGATTGCACGATTGAAACCCATGCAGAAGACGACCTATATTAGGAATAAACTCTGCTACACAGTGCATTAAGCAGGCTTTGGCGTCATCACTACTGTGCGGGCTCAGAATTCGTATTCTCTCTAGATTCAATGGCGGTTTCCGCTAGAGCCAAATTGTCACGAGCGGATTGAAAGTCAGGAGCGATTTCTAGGGCACGGTTATAGGCTAGGATGGCGTTCTCATAATCTTCTAACTCAAAAAGAACAGATCCTAAATTGTTGTAGGCCTGTACATAGCTAGGGTTCAACTCTATTGCTTTTGTGTATGCACTTACAGCTTGTTCGGCGGGCAGTAAATTGCCCAAATTCACGTAGGCTTCGGGCAGTTCTGGATTTAGTTCGATAGCTTGCCTGTAGGCAACAACAGCGTCCTCGTACTTTTCTCGCTGTACCAGCACAGCCCCTAGATTATTGTAAGTATCTGCGCTGTCACCATTAATTTCTAGAGAATTGCGATAGGCATCTTCTGCGGCTTCTGACTGACCCAACTGATAGAGAGTTGCCCCTAAATTGTTATAGGCATCTGCATTTTCTGGATCCTGCTCTATTATCTGCTGCCAGAGTGATGCGGCTGTCTGATAATCGCCAGCACGATATGCATCTATTCCTTGTCGAGATAGCTCATTTAAGGACTGTGCCCTAGCCGGTAACGAAGTTGTCAGTAATGCCAACAGAACAAGGGAAAAGGACTTATGGAGCCACATTATTAGATTTTATAGAAGAGCTTGTTAAGGATAGCAGTTATTAAGACTTAGTCTCAAGTTTGACTTAGATATAGCAAACGTGCTGATGCGTAGGACGTTTGCGCGTCACATTGTTTTTGCAACTAAATACGTTCGAAGGATATGGGTTTGACTAGTGCAGCCAAGACTATATAAATGTCTTAGGGAGATACTTTCAAGCAAATATATGAATGTCTTGAGAGAAAATAACACCCTTTAACTGAGATTAATTTTTGAGAAACTTAAATACTCTTAGGCCATATCAGGGTATTCTTTAATAGGAATTATTCTTGATATTCAAGCGTCTGCATACAAGTGCGAGTGGTTTTTAATCTCTTTGGCAATGATTAGTTCTCCAGTGGTTGCTCCTCCAACAAATATTTCAGGAAATGCCAAGCCCATAAACATTTCAGAAAATAGCAAGTCCATTTATTTGCCAACGTTTTCTCCTGAACATGGTGTTCTCCTAGTTTTGATGGGAGCTCTGCTTACAGGAGCTTCCCTGGCTCAGACCTGGACTTGGGAAACGACGTTGGCCTGTGTTGTTGCCTTTTTGGGGTTACAGGCGGAACATCCCCTAATTGTTCAACTAAAACGGCGACGCCATTGGAAGCCCAGATATGTCCTATGGGCTAGTGTGTATGGTGGCAGTGCACTAATTATTGCAGCCTATCTGGCCTATCGACATCCGGTACTGCTTTGGGTTTGCGGTGCGGCTGCCATCGCCATGGGCATTGACATGGTAGCGGTTTTGCAACGACAGCAAAAGGCTATCGCTACTGAAATTCTTATGTTCTCAGCCATTTGTATGGCCACATTGTTTGTATATGGCACCAATACTGACACCATTACCGTACAGGCTCTGGGTTTGTGGTTGTTGAACTCCTGCTTTTTTGCCAGTGCAGTTTTTACCATCAAATTACGCAAGGCCAGAACCAGCTCATTAAAGGGTAGCTTCGTGTTTCATAGTGTTGCGATCGCGCTAACCACAACACTTTATCTACTAGGCTGGCTATCGCTGTTTACAGCTCTCACATTAAGCGTTGTTTTAATCAAACTAGTGGTTGTTATTCTCTTTCGAGACTGGTACTGCAACTGTCACTTTGGCCACATTGCCCGCTTTGAAACCTACTTTGCCCTTACCTATACTGCCCTAGCCTGTCTGACCGTACTGCCTGAATATCTTCCAGTGGCCTGATGCTACTTATGATCCCAGTCAGGCTTAATAGACTTACGGCTGTTGAGAAAACGATCAATGGACATTGCCGCAACACAGCCATCTCCTGCGGCAACTACTGCCTGTTTAAAGGGAGTATTACGAATATCTCCAATGGCCCATACCCCATCTACTGACGTATTCATCATCTCGTCGACCCGCACTCCCCCATCAGAGTTGAGGGCAACTTGACCGTTAATAAAATCGGTAATCGGTTTAGAACCACTTTGATAAATAAACACCCCTTCCACTGGAAGTTCTACAGCCGCTTGATCCAAAGGCTTAATTTCAATACCAGTGACACCGGTATTGTCGCCTTGGACCGTAAGTAATCGAGCACGGTTCCAGGGTTTAACATTGTCTCGCTGCAACAGTTCCTGACTATGTACGTCTTCTGGCTTGGGAACTTTAGGCGTGATCCAGTGAACTGTAGAGGCAAATTTAGTCAGTACCTGGGCTTCTTCAATTGCTTCTTGATTAATACCCACAACAGCCACCTCTCGATTGCGGTAAAACGCACCATCACAGGTGGCACAGTAGCTTACACCTCGTCCTAAAAATTCTGTTTCACCTGAAAAAGAGGCTTTTCGACCCATGGCTCCGGTAGCGAGTACCATCGCCCGTCCAGCAAAAATTCCTTCAGGGGTATAGGCCTTTTTGAGGGGGCCTTCCACATCAATGCCAAAGACCTGGGAACGCTGATACACCGCGCCATAATCCACTGCTTGATCACGCATCATATCCAACAAAGCAGTCCCACTAATATCACCACCTACACCAGGGTAGTTGGCAATTTTGTGAGTGATTGCTAAGGCACCCACGGCTGGGTTTTTGTCTAAAATAATTGTTTTGAGATCGGCACGGGCCGTGTAGAGAGCACAGGCACATCCTGCTGGACCGCCACCAATAATAACAACATCAAACTCATGGGTTTCCACAGACGCTCTCCTCTCAAAAATAGTTAAAACTTGGCGTTGCTGATCCTCGGGATAATTTTTTCTGAGAGAGTCTGGCACAGTCTAGCGTCGTCAGATCGATCCATCCCATAAATCAGCAACGGCTAAAACTTAAACCTGCTGAATATCGCGCGATAGCTTATCTCAAGCAGTTACTCCATTTAAAGTGTTCTCTGTGTTTCCATAAATCGCATTAGAAGACGATTGGGGAATAGCTGCGAGAAATGAATCGATTGTTTGAAGCGATATTTGCCATGCATTTATGGCATCAGCGGTCAATTCACAGGGGGCTGTATCGATAAAAATTGCACAGCAAAAACCACAAAGATCGATATCACAAAACTGAGCTTCTTCAATTAGCCAGTCTAACTTTACCCTATGGTTGAACCCATGGGTGCGTAAGAATTGGTCAAAGTGAAAATATAAAGAAAAATAATGGATAGCATCCCGTACACAGTTTCTACAATTCCATGCAAATTCTACATACCCCCGGTGTCGCGCCCCATGTAATGTTTCTCTTATGCCACTAAAACAACCAATACTAAAAAAGCTACTGTTACAGGTGTTTAGAGAAACAACCAAAGACCTCAAACTGCTATCCGTTGATAATTCTGGAATATCATCGATTAGTTCAGGATAGTGTTTGAGATTCTTAAATCCGTGATTGGCATGACTGTTTTCGGCATATGGAATTGACTTTCCATAGGGGCTTACATGTAGGGTGTGACTGTAGGGAAGTGAGGATGTCATAGTCGCAGAAAGCCTTACTTATCAAGGAAAAAAAAGTGCTCGTTCTGTTCTAAAAGCCCCCCGTCCCAATCGACAGCAATGGTGCAATCAGAAAGTGCATAGGAACGACAGAGCAATGCATGTCCATCGGCAATTTGAGCGTCGTCCAAAAGTGACTGTTCTGTCTGATCCAGGTTGCCAACTAAAAGCCGACCCACACAGGCATCACAGTTGCCGGTACGGCAGGGCATGGGGAAATTCAAACCCTTTTCTTTAGCCGCATCTAAAACAGAGTCATCTTCTGCAACATTTACCGTCGTTTTTTGATCTAGACGAGAATTTTGAAAAGTAACCTTAAACCAGCGCATTGTTCTAAAATCAATTTTTTTAAGATATATCAAGGCCCATGGCTGATGGGCAAAAAAAACTCATCTCCACAAAGCAGAGATGAGTCGGCATGGATCTAGAGGAATCCATAGTTAGAGACCGCTAGGCAACACTGTTAAGTCCGATAGCAACGCCTGCAACCAAAATAGTTGCGAATCCTGCCATGGCTGCTTCGTAATAGGATAGGTCACTGAGACGACCACTGTTCTTCTGGCCAAGCAAGTTATGCCAAACATGCCCGCCCAAAAAGGTAACTCCCAATAGGGTCTGCAGGGCAATCGTTTCTAGGCGATTGGCACCAAAAATTTCGACAGGATAAATCATTTCGTTGAAAACGAAGAAAATAGAAATTAATGCCATTAGGCCAACACCGGCCAGGCTGTAGGACAAAATAACATGGCCATCATAGATAAACCTGTCCTTAAACCAGCCAAATGGAGCACGAACCGTGTGCCAAATACCACCCAAAATACAGATAACAGATATCCACACATGGCCACCAATCAAATCGGCCATATTATCAACAGCTGCCATTCCCATTGGGTCCCAACCATGGGGAGTGAATCCAAAGAGATAACCAAAGATCACAGCTGGATTAGTGGTGATCTGATCAACGATATGAACAGTTCCCACCGTTGGATCGTAGATACCACCAAATTGAGTTGCTTTAAGCACAAAGAACGAGGCGGCAAACCCTAGGACAATTAGATGCTGGCCCAGAATAAAGCTCAAGGTAGCAGGATTACTCCATAAACCTTCTTCCTTGGCCATAATTACGTCATTTCCCACCGCATAGTCAGTGGAGCGCTGCTGGTTAAATGTGTGGAAAAAACCACCTGCGGCAAGTACAGCAGATGAGACCAAGTGCAAGATAGCGATCGCAAACCAAGCATCCATATCCCACCAGCCTAGGTTGACCAGACGGGGCAATAACAGCAAACCTTGCTGAGCAATGGGAATGTCTGGGCTGTAGCGCGATAGCTCCAATAGGGTGAAAGACCCCGCCCAAAACATAATCAAACCAGCATGGGCTAAGTGAGCCCCTAACAGCATTTCTGTTCGATTAATAAGACGAGCATTTCCCTGTAACCAAGAGAAATCTCTAGTCACATTGCCCACAGTTGGCTGAGATTGCATAATCCAAGCTCCTACTAATTCACCTAACTCAATTTCCCTAAGGAGAAAACCTATCGCCTTCTAGACCTACTGCTTCAACAAATCCTTAACAGGCCATGGAGATAGGCTCTGAGAACATGTTCCTTCGCATATTGGAGCTCTAGATTTATAGTCCATACAACCTATGGCCTCTTCAGTGAGAGCAGAGAATGGATGGACCGTACACTTCAAACGATAGTCTCCAGTAAAATAAGCACAACGACTACAGGGAATCTGGTGTAACCGTCTCACATAGCTAATGCCCTGCCTCAATGTATGAAACAGCTGCCACGCACATAACAGCACAATACTCCAAATCCCAATTGTTACTCCCACATGGCCTATTCCATATAGAACCAGGGCGATAACATTCATGAAACAAAAAGAGAGAAAACACAAAGCCAAAACTTTAGATGTGCCCAGGACTTAAATACGTGCTTTAGCAAGTAACTGTAAATCCTGAACACACATTAGAAAAAACCAGTGGCGTTATGGCTAGAGACTGGGCTGTTGGGACTATATAGCTGAAACCCAGACCACTGGTCTGTGAAGAGAAAAAGCTGTCTTGAGAGAGGAGTTCAGACAGCCTAAAGAGCCATTTCTTGCTTAATTTGAGTGGTCCAAGCCTTAATTCGATCTTCGGTCTTTTCAGGCTCGTTATCATCATCCAAGGCTAACCCGCAAAACTTATTGCCATCGCGAATAGCTAAAGATGCCTCATGGTCATAGCCATCTGCAGACCAGTAACCAACAGTTTTACCACCTAGGCCAGCGATCTTTTCTTCTAGCTGACCCATGGCATCCATAAAGTTGTCGGAATAGCCCACCTGGTCGCCTGTACCCATGTAGGCTACGGTCTTGCCACTAAAGTCCATGTCGTCCAAATCATCAAACACAGCGGCCCAGTCATCCTGAAGTTCACCGATGTTCCAAGTGGGACAAGCAACAATCAGATATTCATACTCAGCTAAGGCACTAGCGTCCTCGATTTCGACAAGATCAACAACAGAATCTCCACCCAGAGCTGCTTGAATCTGCTCTGCAGCATCAGCAGTTTTTCCTGTAGTGGAACCATAAAACAAACCTACTTTGGCCATAACGATTACCTTAGTTCAGTAAAAGAAGATAATTGGTGAAAGAAAGTGGAGACTACAACGCGACGGAGTTATAGCCTCCCCTGGCGAATTCCCGTCCAATTGATAATTAAAGTCAATTAGACTTGTCTCCCAAAAAGTATACATGGAATTCACTTATTGAGAATAATTCTTTTTAAAGGAACTTTGGAAGATTCATTAGAAATTGCGATTAAACCCCAGGCCATACCTAGCAATGCCTTCATGCGGTAGGGCATGAAGGCATTGAGGCATCGTTTAGCCTTTAAACAAGACCAGCTCTAGGGAACACTATGGACCGTGTTTTGGCCTAAACAGTGGTTAGCAGCAAATCACCATTGCTGATTAGGAGATAGGCAAACAGTGCGCCCCCAGTGCCACCGACAAAAAAGCTGGTGGCAAACTGGCTCCAGCCCTCAGCGGACTTAAGGTTTTCCGGCAATTCACCACCTGCAGGCTTGTTAGATGAAAATGTGGCTCGACCGTACAGGGAAAGCCCCAGGGTCAGAATGATCACTAAGCCACAGGCCGATAGCAAACCGGCTAAATTTGCTGAGTCGGTATTGCGCAGGGGACCCAAAAGCGCAAAGGGACCAAACAAGAAGTAACCGTGGGCCATGCCGATCTCTAGACCACGGGAAAACGGAGATAATCCACTGCGGTAAATAGGCAGATTGTTAATCCACAGCAGGCTTAGATCAGAGCTGTTCAAGGGGGTGTTCATATTCCCCACCTCTGGGTTGTAGCTCAAGACAAAGTCGCCCCGTCCAAAGCTATAGCCCTGGGCCTCAGCCCTGGCTCGAACCGCATGCCACAAATGACCTGCCAGCAATAGGCCACCAAATGCAAAGTGGAAAGCTGCTAGCCAGGTACGAACCGGAATCACATCCGCATTACCTAAAAAGCCGAGGGGACCGTAAAACACTTCTGGATAGGCTGTGTCGTTAACCGTGACAAAGTAACCGGCCAAAATACCCATGTAGGCTAACGCGCCCAGGCTGTAGGACAGATAAGCTTCGCCGTTGTATACCAGCACCTGTTTAGCCCAGCCAAAGGGATGGGTTGCCATATGCCATATGCCACCTAGCACACACATAAGGCCAACCCAAATGTGGCCACCAACAATGTCTTCTAAGTTATCCACTGCAGCCATACCAGCTTCACCGTGGGAACCTATCAGGTAGCCAAAAATTTTCCCAGCCCCTAGGGTTGGATTCTCAACCACTCGCATTGCGCCCAGGTCGGGGTCGTATAGCCCGGTACCAAACATGGCCTGCGCCACTAGCAACCAGGCCCCCAAACCCAGTAGGAACAGATGAATACCAATAATAGTGGTCATCTTGCGGTCATCTTGCCAGTCGTAGCCAAAAAATCCCGCAAATGTCTTATCTTGCTTGAGCTGATCGGGACCTAAAAAGGAGTGGTAAATGCCCCCAGCCCCTAGTACGGCAGACGCCACTAAGTGGAACATGCCAATGGCTAGAAATGGATAGGCATCTACAATTACGCCGCCTTCACCAATGCCTAAACCATAGGTGGCTAGGTGAGGTAGCAAAATTAAGCCCTGATCGTACATGGGAATATCGGGGCTATAGCGAGACAATTCAAACAAAGTCATGGCCCCAGCCCACAGGGTAATCAACCCAGCATGGGCCACATGGGCTCCCAAAAGTTTGCCAGAAAAGTCTATAAATCTAGCGTTACCGGCCCACCAGCCAACTCGCTGGGAAACAGGTCGACTACTAATTGCACTTGCAGTCATGATTTACCTTTTTAATTCACGTATTGCAAAAAATATGCCGTTGCTGATTTAAGGGATAAAATGCCCCGTCATTCTGACTAAAGACCTGAACATGGCAGATACAGTCATCCATCATGAGGATCAGCAACGGTAAAAATAGTCTGTGTTACCAATGGAAGGCGTCTTGGGCCTAACCTTTGAGTTGACCAATGGCCATTTGCTCAGTAGGTGATGCAACGCGACCACCCACAGACTTAGTTACCTGACCCTGGCCAAAGTCAAAGCCTGCCGCTCTTAGGGCGTGCCAAAGGTGCCCTTGCAAGAAAAAGAATCCAAGCCAGAAATGCGCATTGGCGAGCCACTCCCGCGATGAGTAGCCATCCACAGGCGTAGTGCTAACAAAGTAGGGCACCCGATCAAATTCAATGGTTAGTGTGGGACCAAAGAATTCCGTGGGAAACACCAGGGAATTGACGGATACGAATAAGGTCGCCACAAATGCCATTAGGCTCAGGGCACCTAGGCTGTAAGACAAATAGGCCTCTCCTGAGAAGACAAAGAGCTTTTTAGCCCAGGCAGTGGGTTGGGTTGCAATATGCCAAAAGCCACCGGCAATTAGAAGAATACCAATGTATAGGTGGCCACCAACCACATCTTCTAAATTGTCCACCCCAGCCAGCCAAAACTTACCAGCAAATAGGTAGCCAAAAATCTCAGCAGGGTTGGTATTGGGAGCCACCGTGTGTACTGTTTGGGTCAACGGGTCATAGAGACCGCCTAAAGCTGTGGCCTTTGCCACCAATAACAATGCACCACCCCCTAGCAGTACCAAGTGGGACCCCAAAATCTGGGTCATCTTGTTGCCATCGCTCCAATCGTAGGCATAGCTACCCCCTAAGGTCTCAGGCCCCTTAAGGGCATGGAAAATACCCCCAAACCCAAGAAAAGCAGAGCTGATCAGGTGCACAGCCCCCACCACGAAGTAGGGGTGACTATCAACGATCGTGGCACCGTCTCCTAGTCCGTAGCCTAAGCGGGCTAGGTTTGGCAGCACAATAAATCCTTGCTCATAGAGAGGACGCGCTGCATCTAAACGACTGACCTCAAAAAGCGTAATTAGCCCTGCCCAGAGCACAATTAACCCTGCGTGAGCTACGTGGGCACCAAGCAATCGCCCCGATAAGTCCACCAGTCGAGCATTACCGGCCCACCAGGGCGGAGAGCCCGCTGCACTGGTCGCAACAGACGTTGTCATAGTTATGAGTCCTGTAGTCAAAAAGCGATCCTTATTGATACTGAAAGTCAACAAAGATCAAGTCAACTCTAGTGCATTCTCAATTTATTGAGAATATTTCTCGTCTTAAGTTTTGTGTCGTATGTTTAGTTGACTATGGAGAAACGATAGGCACGAACACAATCAAGTACAGGACAGCAAAGGCCGTCAGGCTAACGGCCACATAGGCTAATGGGGATGTGGGAGCCTTAGGAAACTCCCACCAGTTGGGGACTAATGGGCATGCGCTGTAGTTGTAACCTAATGCTGATAGTTGTTCTAAATGCTCACGGCCATAACGAGCCATACGAGCAAAGGGCAACTCTCCCTCAGCTCGCTGGGGCAATATCCGTCGTCGCTGGTAGGGCACAATATCATCCCCAAATGCTTCTAAATATTCGGTACTTTCCAAGAGTTCATCGACAAAACCGGATAATCCCTTAGTCGCCAACACAATTGACCAAGCACGGGTTTCATCTTGACTGTAGACATCTCGCCCCAAAATTCGCTGTACACACAGTTGGACGAACCGGTAGTTGTTATTGCAGTCGTAGACGCAACGGCGAAAACTGTCGGCAGTTACCAGTCCTCGAATAAAGTCGCGGACTGTGATTTGATTATTTCTTAGTTGGGACTCTAAAAACTGCTGACGATGGTATGCAATCGTTTGCTGCTCGTTAAAAATTTGTCGATAGGCTGCATAAATCAGCGTATCCATCTCCTGGGCTTGCAACAAATTACTGCTGGAAAAAATTTTAGGGCTTTCTTCATTAGCAACATCGAGGGCTATGACCCTAACATTTTGGGATGTGGGATTATAAGCAAGTGAAGGAATAGTCATTTGTTATTCTCCTAAAGTCGTTGCTGTATGGCCACCACAGAACAGCCAGTAATCTGGTCAGTTTGCTCTAAAAGCGGTTGTCAGAAATAGTCAAATATAAGTAAGGAAACAACCTGGAGACGCACTCCAGGTTGTCGAGACTTGACAAGAAGCTACCCATAACTCAGGAGCATTCTCTAACAATATAAACAACTGAAGGCCATGTGAGCCCCTATTACTCAGCAATAGCAGCTTACAAAATGTGACGGATAACAGTTATTTGGTTAGCCAGATAACAATTTTGCTAAAAAATTAGCGTGCAATAGTTCATTCAATTGCTGACAATATCGTCAATTTAGATGCATGCCTCTAGGGTTCTTCCTCAGAGGTATGGCTAAAACTCTCTAATCGCGATGTCCACATAACAACCGTTCTTTTAGAAAATGGAAGTAATTTCTTTTCTAGGCTGCTCAAAAGCTGTTTGGGTTTTGAGTGTTCTAATTTAGAGGTCAGAGAAAGAAAAAAGTCTGAGCAGCATTAAAGTGAGTGCAATATCGTTAATGACATGTAATCTCAATAATCAGAAAATCTGTTAGTCTGAAAATAAAAACAAGTTTTCTATGAACGCCAGTGCCCAAGCGCTTTCCATTAGTCTGACTCGTAAGATTGCCAACGTTGCAGTGATGTTTAGGGCTGAATTTCCGTCGGCTATTCCCGATTTAAGCCCATGGCTTACGGATGACTTTAGCCATCAAGAAATGAAGCCAGAATCGATTGACTTAAGCTTTACCTCCTTAAAGCCCTCTGGGCTGCTCGACTGTCGCTGCATTTTGGTGCAGATTCTGTTTTCAGAACCCCTTTTGCAACCAGGGTGTCGTTTAGTGGGTATTGCTGCCTCTGGGCATGATCATCAAGGACAATGCTGGAATTTGTCATCAGCCAAGTCTGAGTGGCAGTTTGCCGGTATCCATGCTCCTCAAGACCTGCATCAGCGAGAACGATTTGTTCATTTGCTACAGCAAATTCTAAATTTGTTTAATTATCCAACGGCCCTGTCCCAGTCAATTCTGGATTAAGGAGTTACCTACATGGAGAGTGATGCGCCTTGGCCACCGCCTGACATCGTACAAAGGGGATTACGTCAGAGAGAACTGTGTGATTTCCTCGGACTCAACTATAAAGCAGAAGCCCTTAATGCAAAGCTAATGGGTCTAAGCACCCATGATTATTTACAGTGTATAACTGGATGGCAACTCCGTCGTGAACGATACTATCCAACTGTTGCAACTGATTTAGGGGATAAACCGATCTGCGAGACCTTTCAAAAGGAAGGGCCTGAGAACTAAAACGATCTTGAAAATCAGCAAGGCATCCAGCTACTTATGGTTCTCATCCTTCCGTAGGATCACTGATTTTGTAATCAGTTTTACTTGACATTTATTCTCATTAGTTGAATTATTTAACTCGGAGTCTCTTTGTCCTAACGTAATTTCGCGGTTCTCCGTGGAATGCATTTGTGGAAATTCAACCTTGAGAATGGGATCAGTTCTGCCAAAGAAGAAACCTGTGCATCCGCTTCGCCGCTCCTTTGCGGCCCAACGTAGGTACTCCAAATTACTTGCGGTAAGCCTGATGTTGTCACTCGGATTGTTTTTGGCTATTGCCATCTCCCTATCCTTTGGCTCTGTTTCGCTTTCGCAAGCGGAGTTATGGGCGGCATTGACTAGGGAAGGCAGTGCCATGCATCAAACCATTGTGTGGGATCTGCGTTTGCCCAGGGTAATTGCAGCCATTATTGTGGGGTCGGCTTTGGGAATGTCAGGGTCTTTACTTCAGGGCATGCTGCGCAATGGGTTGGCTAGTCCATTTTTGTTAGGAATTTCCTCTGGAGCGGGGCTGGCAGCGGTGCTGATTGTAGGGCTACAAGTTTGGGATATCTGGCTACCGCTGGGGTCCTGGCTGGGGGCAGTGATTGCCATGGTCATCGTCTTTGCTCTAGCTAAAACTAAAGGAAAAGTGTCGGTGGAACGTCTGATTTTAGGAGGCGTTGCAGTCAGTACTCTATTTGCGGCTGTGCAAACCATGTTGCTGCTGCTTTCTGCCGATGGTCGGGTGCAGGCGGCACTCACTTGGTTGACGGGCAGTCTCAACGGTCGTGGTTGGCAAGAGGTCAATATTGTTGGCCCCAGTGTGGTGGTTTCCTTAGTATTAGGCTGTTTGTTGGCTCGCCAGGTAAATTTGTTGAACCTAGGGGACGATTTGGCGGTTGGTTTAGGGACATCGCTGGTGCGATCTCGCCTCTTAATTGGTGCCGTAGCGACTCTACTTACAGCTGGGGCCGTCAGCATTGCCGGCTTGGTGGGCTTTATTGGCCTACTGGTTCCCCACGGTGTCAGATTGCTGGTAGGTAACGACTATCGAGTGGTTTTGCCCTTTTCCGCTGTCGGGGGTGCCTTAGTGCTCTGTATTGCTGACCTATTGGCTCGCCTTGGTCCCATTGAGTTACCGGTCGGCATTGTTACATCAATTATGGGAGCCCCTGTATTTATGTGGTTGCTCTATCGTCGTAGTGGAGCCATTACAGGGGGGTAGCCATGGTCTTAGAAACACAGAATCTGCAGGGCGGCTACGGCGAGAAAACCATTGTCGAACAAGTTACCTTGGCCGTAGGAGAAGGAGAATGGCTGAGTATTTTGGGGGCCAATGGTTCTGGTAAGTCCACTCTGCTACGGCTGATGGGGAGTATTTTAGCCCCCCAGCAAGGTGTTGTTTCTTTGTCAGGAAAAGATATCCAGCAGCTATCGCCCATAGCTGTGGCCCGCAAGCTCGCGTTACTGCCCCAGCAACAGGTATTGCCAGCAGGTCTGAGTGTTTATCAGCTGGTTAGTTTGGGGCGGTCTCCTCACCAGCCATGGTGGCAGTGGGACCTGACCAGCGCTGATCAACAACA
>JBCCQQ010000083.1:0-21196 GCA_039024555.1 Cyanobacteria bacterium P01_D01_bin.156 | reverse complement strand
GAGATAACCTATTTCAGGAGGTATAGAAACTAGTTGATTCGTCTTTAAATTTAGTATTCTTAGCTCTTGAAGTTGAGCAATCTGAGATGGTAGCTTAGTAAGCTTATTATCACTCAAATCTAATTCTTGGAGATGTGTTAATTGAGTGATTTCTAAGGGGAATGAAAGTAATTCTGAAGATTTAAGGCTAAGCTTTGAAAGCTTATTTTGTAGAGCATATTGGATTTTTCGAAGTACTGAATGCTGAACCATTAGAATCCTATTTAGAAAGCCTTTAATATTTATCTGCACTTTCTTGGCTATAAGCTAGTATAGCTTGCTCAGAAATAACCTTCGCTCAAAGAAGTAAGCACGTATGATTCACAGTAATTCTTGTAACCTATTCAAGGTTTGTTAAGTTTTGTGTTGACTCTGAGATTCGCAGTTTTATTTAATTCTATGTGTCTTATTTCTGAGTTGCTGGCAATGTGACTCAGAAAAAAAAAGTATTGATTGGTGGTATTTGTGTCGATAACTTGATCGGTATAGAGAGCTATAATGTTTATAATTTTCAGCGACTAACAGGTCGACTGCTAAGGTGTTTGAATTCTGATGATAAGCCTGGAAATATATATAAGAAGGATAGTTATTTCAATCAATATAAAAGCGACTTCCTACATAGCTTCTTGTGAGACGTATCTGTGAATATAAAGCTTTGTAAATGCTTGCAACAGTCTATGCTTGTTAAAAGGTTAGTGACTTAGTATTAGACTGTCGAAATATAAGGTATTTCTTGTTCAAAATCTTTCTCGTAAATTCCATCTTCTTGTAGGGCAAAGATCGGATTTTATTTCGATAAATAAGCATGTATAGCTTTAGAATAACTGAAACTTCCCTAGAAAAAAGCGTAGTTGTTGTTGAGTTTGCCAGATGTAGTCTGTAGGGTTCCATAGTTCTCGTAACCCAAAGTCAATCAGCTGGGCAGGCACTAAATGCTCTTTTCTTTCAACGAGCATCATTTGTTCCAAAACCCAAGGATCACGAGAATATTCAGGATGGCCTGAAAACACCAAAATATGACTACTCAGTATCCAACCTAAATGCTCAGTAACACCGCTAGTGCCCAGAGAGACAGCATTGGGTGGTAACTGAGTAACACCATCATTATGATGAACATGAATATTATACGATGTCCGCTCTGTCCCAAAATAATGCTGAGCCTCTGGCGTTAGCTGAATAGTAGCAACAGATAACTCAGTACCCATCGGATTCTTCTCCACCTTGCCACCTAAAGCCTGGGCAACAATCTGAGGCGCAAAAGAAAACCCCGATAGACGTACTTTTTTCTCGTGATATGTTTGAATCTCTTTACGTAAACGCACGACCCACTCATCCTGATCATAAGCACCATTGGCAGAACCGGAAATAACAATCCCGTCCAGATTAGCCAACTCCTCTTCAGTCGGGTAATGAAATTTCCGAGGCTCAAACCTAATCAGCTCCACACCCGTTAGCTCTACTCCCCCAAAATCTTCCGGCAGGCTCTTTGTGCACACATCAGTAAACAACTGCTGATGCATTTCATAAAAGCCATCCGGATAGCGCTCTAAAATCTGAGGAGCCCACCAGCGTAGATCGTCAGTGCCAACATCAAAGCTTGCTAAGCGAAGCGTTTTGGATTCCATGATTTCTATGCCAATGCATCCTCACAGTAGTCTGCCAAAAATGGAGTACGGTAGCCATCTTGCGACCACAAAATCGGATAGTAACTTTCCTCCATCACCAAGCTCCCCTGCCGACGATAGCGTTCAAAAATATAACCCTTGCCCACACCCGGTAGCTGGAACCGCGCATGGCCCGCCAAAGTACTAATCGCCAGGCTACGACGGGTTTTCGTTTGGTTCGGATTAGGACCAGAACCACGCCAGAGATTTCCATGGAGAAATACCGCACTGCCTGGGGGCAACACAATGGGAAGAATGTGTGGGTCTACTACACCAGCATCCTTAGCAGCCTGCCATAGGGGCTCCCGATAACCTTCTTGGGGAGCATGGAGAAACCGCATCTGGTCAGTACAGTTCCAAAAGTGCGAGCCCGGCACAATCTCTAACGACCCGGTTTTAAGCGCTACATTGCTTAATGCAATCCAACAGGTCACCGTGGCGGGCGGCGCAATGCAAGAGGTGTAGGTATTGTTGCGATGAAAATACACACCAGGCGCATTGGGCGGCTTTATCCAACAGGTGTCCAGACCGTAGCGGGCTGAGCTCCAACCCATCAGAGTGCCGCTAATTTCAGCGATTTTAGACGATAGGGTAAAGCTGGCTAGGGTGCGATCGCATCTCCATAAACCCGTCATCTGCTGTGTAGCATTGGGCTGACTGAGCCCCGGACGACCGTACCATTCATCGGGATAAATGCCAGTCTCAAACTGAGTATTAAATAATGGCTCAAACCGGTCAACAATTTGAGTAACCTGGTCTAAATCTAAAAGATTATCGACTATCAAATAGCCCTGTTGGTGAAACAGCTCTATCTGGGTTTGGGTCATCTCCAAGGCAGGGGCCTGAGTCAATTGAAGAGAAGAGACTTGCATAGCTAATTATCCAAAAAAGGTGTGCGATAACCATCTTCTCTCCACACAATGGGAAAGAAACTCTCATCCATGGTGTTCTCACCGTGGAGACGATACTTGCCCGCAATATACCCACCGGGAACGTAGGAACCAAAACGCTTAAATTCCGCATCTGCAGGTACATAGGCAAGCACCATACTGCGGCGCACCACATCCATGGTGTTTGTGCCGGACCCGTGCCAGGTATTGCCATGGTGAAAAACACCGCTACCTGGAGCAATATCTAGTTGAACAACCTCAGGGTTATCCACACCAGCGGCCTTAGCAGCCTGCTCCATTTCTGAACGATAGCTTTTGTTCTGGTTGTGAAATTCTGGTACGGCCTTAGATAGCTGCCAACGATGGGAACCCCGTGCATATTCAATGGTGCTGGCTCCGGCAACAGCATGACTGAGGGCAACCCAACAGGTGATCACACCGGGGGGCGTATGGTAGTTAATGTACATGGAGTCCTGGTGCAGGGTGGTTTCCTTAGCACCACCGGGCTTTTGCCAAATGCCATCGGCGAGTAAGCGCGCGCCGTTCCAACCTTCGAGGAGAGCGGCCATATGCCCTAACTTTGGAGACATCATGGCTGAGAGAAGAGTGCGATCGCATTTCCATACACCGGTCATTTGCCCCGCTGCTCCTAGTTTTCCAGAATAGGGATTCCAGTGCCACTCATCGGGATAGACGCCTGTTTCAAAATCTCCTGCAAAGAGTGGATCAAATCGATCGACAATTCGCTGAACTAATTCCGGAGGTAGAAGATTCTCAACGACGAGAAATCCATCTTGATGAAATTGTTCAATTTGTTCAGCACTTAAGGGTGCTTTGATGACTGTTTGCATTGATTATCCCCCTTGCGAACATCTGATGTGGAATCCTGATTAATAGCGGCTGATACTGCAGGGCATCCACAAGGGAATGCCCCTACAGGATTGCTAACTGTACGGTTACAGCTCCTAATAAATCTCTAAATACTCTTCCACTTCCCAATCGGTAATGTGGTCGTGGAACCTATCCAGCTCAAAGGCTTTGACCGTGGAGAACAGCTGACAAAATTCTGGCCCCAACAACTCTTGCATAGCACTGTCTGCAGCTAATGCCTCTAGGGCTGCATCCAAGGTTTTTGGAAAGGGTTGCAGGCTGGCATCCTCTTCACTGGGGCCATCTGCCATGGGCTGAAGAGAGAGATTTTCTTTGATGCCCAATACCCCTGCTGCTAGGGTAGCGGCTGCGCTTAGGTAGGGGTTACTTAACCCCGAAGCTGCCCGCATTTCTAAGTGGGTTTGTTCATCGCCAGTGGCTTTTACCCGCACCATGGCTGTGCGATCTTCAATGCCCCAGCTAATGTTGGAGGGGGCAAACGTGTGGGGCTTTAACCGACGATAACAGTTTGGGGTAGGACCGATCAGCGGCAGCATGGCCGGGGCATGGGCGAGAATACCCTGGGTAAAGGATTTAGCAATTGAGGACAGGCCATTTTCATCGCTAGTATCTAGAAATGCATTGGTACCATCGTTGTTCCATAGACTAATGTGAAAATGACAGCAGCAGCCTGCCATGCCTGCAAAGGGCTTGGACATAAAGCTGGCCTGATAACCTAAATGATGGGCAATTTCTTTGACTGCATTCTTAAAGGTAAATGCTTTGTCAGCCCCTTTAATACCCATTCCCGGACCAAAATTAATTTCAAACTGGGAGGGGGCATATTCACAGTTGTGGGTAATCACATCGATACCGGCTGCCTGCAGGTAGTCCAGCAGCTGGTTGATTTCGGGTACATATTGATTACGAATATGGTTAAAGATGTGCAGTCCATCAAAGAGGGGTTTATGGGTATCTGCATCGAGTAGATAGAACTCAAACTCATGACCCATCATTACCTCAAAGCCCATTTGTTGAGCCAGGTCTAACAATGACTGGAGCGCATAGCGAGGAGCTCCCTTTATCAGAGTTTTACTATCCCAGTAGGCGTCGCAAACGACTTTCACGGTGTTGTCTACCCACGGCACTGGGGTACAGCTTTCAATATCGGGAAACAACACCATGTCGCGGTATTTTCGCTCTTCATGGTAACCAGACCCCGGCACAACAGACGATGCGGTATCTAGCGCCAGGGTGCCGCCATAGAAGTTTAGTCCTTTGCTAGCGTAGCCTGCCACTTTATTAATGGGGATGACTTTGAGTCGAGAAACGCCGTGTAGATCCGGTAGCTCAAAGCGGACGTATTTGACGCCTTGTTCTTGTAGGTCTGTGACCCAGGTGGAGATTGCTTCAGAACTTGGGGGCACTGTGCTCATGAAGAGGGCTCCAAATATTTTTGTTCCTTCAATGTGGCGAAAATGGCAACTGGATACTGTATATGAAGGGACAGAATAGGGTTTGATAACGATAATTATTGTGTTGAGCTTTCCGAAATGTCTACCGTTGGAGAACCATTATCCCAAGCGGAAATCTCTAAGCCTTGTTGAGTGATGAGCTGTTTTATTTCGGAATACAGTTCTGCTTTTACGAATAGGGCCAGACCGCCTTGGCTAGTTTGCTGAGGACGCTGTAGCGACTGACTTACCGCTGCTGCTGGCTGCAGATGCCAACCCTGCCAGCCAAACTGGGGATAGGTGTCGAGTATGGCATAGAGCCTATTGGCATCTTTATGAATATCTCCAATGAGAACATTAAAATGACCAACGCTCCAGTCAGGGGCTGGAGGAGATACGGGTTGCCCTTGTAAATAGGAAATAAGCGTGAAGGGGGAAAGGTTTGTTCCCCAAAAGTAACTGGTATGGCAATTGAGTAGGGGAATGGCTTGCCAGGTAGGATGCGAGTGACAAAGGGTTAAAACAGCTGATAGTCCTGTTTTCCAGTCGGTGGTTTGTAGCGGGATTAAACAGAACTTTTCCTGGCTCAGGGTGTTTGTGGCATGAACAAGCCCTTTGATAGAGGTGCCGCAAATGTTTAGATCGGTGTGGGTGGGGATTCTATCGTAATCGGTGCCTTGAAGAGAGGTGGCTCTGGGGGGAAGCCAATCAGTTGGATTGCCCTGGCTGGGAAGTATGGTGGAGGCTGCGATCGCAACTTCTATAGCGCTCACATTCAAATCACCATAGGCCTTTAATAATAGCGATATCCAGTAGGGACCACATAGATTATCAGGTTGTTGATTGTCAGCGTGATGAACGTTTAAGAGTGGCTCAAGATAGGATAAGAGACTTATCTGCATGATAAAAAACACTGTACCTCTTAAAGAAGTACAGTGTATCGTCTGTGTGTTTAAGGAACGCGTTTGAACAACTAGCGCTTATAACTGCCAAAGTTGCGGTAAGACCGCTTTCGGCGTTGAGACTTACTGCGGCGCGGTAGGCCAATACCGGCCATACCCAATAAAGCCAGAGGTGCTGCTCGCTTTGAGGTCTGAGCAAACGTGGTTTCTGACGTTTCCTGGGTCGTCTGTTGCTGACGAGGTTGTTGAATCTGATCGGCAGCGACTAGAGACAACAATCCAACCACAATAAAGCTACTCAATCGATTAATTGACTTATCAACCGAAGGTAGGGGATGGCCTGGTAAGTAGGTGGCAACAATAAACCAAACAAATAGGCCAACAGAAACTATCAACGCAATTGCATTAATGACGGGGGCATTGGCAAAGGTATAAATCGCTCCACCCGTTGGGCCATCAATGGCAGCGTTAAACTCTTCTATCGTTGAGAAAGGACTTGGCATGGGGCACTCCTTACATCATGGGACTAGTTTGCTGGGATACAGAAATGGAAGCATCAGCTGTATGGCCATTTTGTTCAGGCACAATTGGATACTCCGGATAGCCTTCGAGACCAAATTCTGAAAGGTCCAAACCAGCAATCTCTTCTTCTTGGGAAACCCGCAGCATACCCAACTTCTTGAGGACGAAGCTAACGCCATAGCCAGGGATGAAGCCCAGGATAATGGTACACACGAAAGTACCGACCAGCTGACCGACAAAACCAGTTAGAGGAATGCCATCACCTTGGGGATAGCCAGAGGCCATGATGCCCACTGTCATAGCGCCCAAAAGACCACAGTAGCCGTGAACTGCAAACGCACCGACAGCGTCATCAATACCCGCTTTTTCAACAGCTTTACCCACAAAAGGCATGGTGTAAGCACCGATAAAGGCAATCAGGATAATCATTGCAGGGCTGTAAAGGTCGAGACCTGCACCTACGGAAATAATCCCTGCCAGACCACCGGAAATGGTGAAAAACGGATCGGCCTTGGAGCTAATGTAGGCACCGACAATACCCGAGCAAAGAGCTAATGTGGTGTTCACACCGACAGAAGCTAATGTCATGGGAGTGCCGTAAATGGTAATCTCTGTGGTTTGACCTGGAACAAAGATCACACAGGCTGCCAGAAACGCGTAGAAACCGACAAAGATTAGCATCAGTCCTACCATTGTTAAAGGTAGGTTGTGGGGCATAATCGTATTCGGTTTACCATCGGGCTTAAACTTGCCAATCCGGGGGCCTAAGTTAATTAGAACACCCAAGGCGAAGAAACCAGAAACACCGTGTAATACGGCTGAACAGCCAAAGTCGTGGTAGCCAAAGTTAGTTAAAAACCAACCGTAGGGATGCCAGCCCCAAGCCGCTGCAACAACCCAAGTGAAAGAACCTAGGACAACCGCCAGAATGGCATAGGCACCAACTTTAATCCGCTCGATTACAGCACCCGAAAGGATAGATGCGGTGGTCATGGAGAACAGGGCAAAGGCAAACCAGAAGACACCAGTGAGGTTGTCTGCAATATTGGGACCCATGGCGGGTGACCAGGGATAAGACGCTTGCACCAATCCCAACACTTCACCCACAATTCCCTCAGAATCCGGGCTAGTCCAAGGACCAACAATGCCGCCAGTTAGGGGGAACAGTGGGAAGGCGTTGTAGACCCACCAACCAAAGAAGAAGAAGGTAAGACCAACAATAGATAGGGTAAGCAGGTTCTTAACCATAGTGGCTAGAACGTTTTTGGTGCGTGAAGCACCCCCTTCGTAGGCCAAGAAGCCCACGTGAATAAGTATCATAAAGACGGAGGCCCAGTAGTAATAGGACTCCGACACGAAAGTTGCGAGAAACTCTTGCGACTCAGGAGACATGCTCGACTCCAGTATGGATTCTACAAATGGTCAAAAATAACGGAACGATTTTCAATCATCAAAAAAACGGATGCACAAAGTCTTTTCTAAAAGAAAATGACCAAAAAGTACCCTGAAAGACGCTTAAGAGGTTAACTGTTTCACCCGCGATTATTCTTTGAGATTGAGTAAACTAAATTGCCTGTTTAAGGCAATCTAGATCGACTTGTTATACCAAGAGTATGCAGTGCTAATCCCTACGGGACTGTATTCAGGTTTACTGAACCACCTCTGTCATCTCCGTTGTTACAATTTTTTGTAGAATCTCAAGATCTTTTTGGGCACAGTGGAGTTCCAGGGATGCCTTGCCCTGATTTGGATGTTGCCAAAGTAATACCGGGATATCGTTGAATTGGGCAGGAGCCGCTTGATGGTTGGGGATGTTTCTCAGACGATGGGGCGGTCTGACTGTAGCCTGGGAAACAATAGTTGGGAGAAAACGACTCGGTAACACTATTCTGGCTAGCCAATCAAATTGCTTGAACCAGATGTTGGCATGTAGGGGGTCTATCAGTGGATGGAGCGGTGCTGAGTAAGCGATCCGAAAGTTGCGCTCACATAGCCTCAATATGGAACAGTTTTTTCCCTCGAACATTGTTTCTATGGATTGAAACGGGGCTAGATACCCGACTTCTTGGCCAAATAAATCCTTGGCTACGGCCAAACTATCCACACCTGCCATATCCCAAAGCGAGTTACTCATGATCATTTCCCCTTACACGCGCACTCGGCTTTTAGTTGGATCAAAGGCCGCTAATGGACCGACGGTAGCCGCTACTCGACGTTTAATGCCATCCAATAGACCCACGTCAACAGTTGTGCCAGGTACTGCGTAGTCAGGCACAACCTGAGCCATGGCAATACTCCGATTTAAGATGGGTGAAAATGTAGCACTGGTGATCTGACCAATCCGCCAGCGTTCTCCCTGGGCATAGATACTGTGGCTATGGGCTGCGATTTCATTGCTTGCTAACACTAGACCGACGGCCACTCTGGGGGGATGCTGACGAATCTTTTCTAAGGCTGCCTTACCCATAAAATCTGGCTTTTTCATGGCGACGGTCCAGCCAATGCCTACCTGATAAGGGGAGGTTAAATCATCAAATTCGTAGCCCGATGCCAGCAAGCCTGCTTCAATTCTGGCCCGGTCAAGGGCCTGCATTCCTAGCGGTCGTAGACCAACCGGGTTTCCGGCCTGCATCAGCTGGTGCCACAGGTCAGCTCCATGGTCGGGATGGACAAACAGTTCGTAGCCTAATTCACCGGTATAGCCCGTGCGGGAAAGGAGCAGGGGAATGGTCCCAATTTTGGCGGCTGCAAAGCGAAAATACCCTAGGTTTTCTAGGGTCATTGTGGGGTCGGCAAACGCTAGCAACGGTCTGAGAATCTCGCGAGATTTAGGGCCTTGTAGGGCTAAGTTGTGGATGCGATCGCTAATGGCCTCGATCTCCACATTCCAATCCTGCCGTTGGGCAACCCGCTGGAGCCAATCGCCATCGGTATCGCAATTGCCCACATAGCGATAGTGGTTAGGGCTAAAGCAAAAGACAATGCCATCATCGACAATGCCGCCGTGGGGGCTGAGCAAACACCCATAGGCCGATCGTCCAGGCGTAACCTTTTCTAAGTTGCGAGAAAACGCATACTGCAGCAGCAAAAAGGCATCAGGGCCAGTCACCTCAAACTTTCTCAGCGCTGAGAGATCCATCAGTGCCGCTCGCCGTCGTAAGGCCCAATATTCTGCCTGATCTCCCTGGTGGGCAAAGCTATTGGGCACCCAAAAACCGTTATAGTCCACCAGGTTATCTGTCAGCTGGCGAATACAGGGAGTAAACGCACTGTCCTGGGTCAGCCGTAATGGAAAATCAGCAGCGACTCGTCGACCGATGGCGCGGGCAAACTGGCGGGTATCGGCCCCATAGATTCGGATATGAATCGGTGTGGGATGCCATCCATTGGCTGGATCAATATCATCGGGACAGGCAGAACTAGCACATAGCAAATCCTGGTGAGCTTTAAGCAACACATAGTCCCCTGGCCGAGACCAAGATTCCTCCGAGAGGATATTGCCGTGACAATCTACCTGGGTGTTGTAGAAAAAATTAATGGCAGGCCATCCTGGCCGCCGGGGCATCCCATACTGTTTGAGGACCTGATTAAAATTCTCGCTGCAGCTAGGGTGTCCTGGGTAGCCTGCATCTTCGTAATAGCGAGGGGTACAGGCTAATAGAAAACTATCGTGACGACTGCAGGTGTCCTGGATGACCTCGACCAGGGGGGCCATGGACTGGGAGAAATATTTACTATGGAGTCCGGCCTGTGGATTGGTAACGCTATTCAGGGTGCGGGTAACGGTGCTGTCGATTGCTTGGGTGTAATCGTTGGCGTTAAACGCTAGGAAGTCAGAACATTGGGCACCGGATACGTCGATGATTTGAATATATTGCCCTTGGGCAACGGTATAGGAGATAGCTGTGCCAGGATCGATGCGATATTCAGCGACAATCTGTGCCAGGGGCGCTGGGATGTCTTGGTAATTGGGGGGAGATAGGGTGGTAGAACTCACCATGTAAAAAAAACTTTTACTGTAGAAATGTTTAAGTAGGTCCTCCCCTTGCGAAGGGGAGGTGCTGTAGGCGGAGGGGTTTTCGGTCATTAGCGCACAGTGTTGAGACCCCTCCCTGACGGTTCCCCTTCGCAAGGGGAACCAGTTGTTTTTGGCCTAAAAAAGCTTCAGAATTCCTACCTTTATTATTTCTTGCTAACCGCAACAGGTCTGCTTACTACCGTGGTTCTTGGGTGACGGTGGCACATCATTGGATGGATTCTCATCAAAGAAATTGAGTGGTTTGAGCATAAATCCAATGGTGGCGACCGGCATCACTGGCCAGTCTTCCGCGCGGGGAGAGTGACTGTGGGCAAAGGTGTACCACACTACCACATCGGTATCTTCAACCGAGCGATCCGCTTGGGTCCATTCCGGAAGACCCACACCCCCCGGATGCTGGTTAGGATAATCGCCTGCTGGAAACTTCTCATCGGGGCTGTAGGGGGTCACCCACAGATGTTTCGTCATGTAGGTAGCGCGCTTGATCACGCTAGCGTTTGGTCGAGCTAGGGGTAGGGTATTTTCTCCCGGCATTAGCTTGTAGGCGGTTGGATACCCCATGGCATTTGTCTTTGACGGATTTACTATTTTCCAATAGCGCCCTTTCATCGGATCGATTGTCCGTTGTGCGGCCTGTTCACTGGTTAGCAGTGTGGACTGGGCATAAAAGGCATTGCTATAGGGATTGTGCTCGTCTTCTTCAGGTACAATATCTACTTCGTAGACAGAATTATTCTGGCCGTCTACACACATGTCCATCCGTACATTAAAAATGTGTTGGTGGATGGGGGCATTCAGCTGTGGTGCAACCAGAGTGCCATATTTGGGCACTTCCCCCGGCATAACAGCGGCGGTACTCACCATCCCGGTAAGCTTCACTTCGTACTGAATGGTGCCATCCTGATAAAAGTACCAGTAGAAGCCATATTCGTAATTGCCTACAGTGGCGATAAAGGAGATAACCAGACGACGAGAACGACGCACTTCGGTGTGCTCCGTACGCCAGTCCATGTGCTTCCAAAGAATGCCAAAGTCTTCTTCATGGAGACAGACCGCATTTTCAATCTGAGCTACACCACCACGGGAGTCGGTGATAAACGCATCGAAGTAATAAATCTCGCCCAGACAGTCGCACCCTAAGGTTAGAGAATTGGCCAGAGAACCAATGCCATATTCCCCCACATCAAAGGCATTCTTCCGATAGGAGTAGGGTTTAGGATCGCCATAGGGCACCGTCATCTCTGCTAAAGAGGCCCGATAAAAGATGGGGCGCTCTTCTCCCTGGTCTGTGTAGGTAACGGTGTAAAGCACTAAGCCTTCCCGTGGGGTAAAACCAATGCGAATCTTCCACTTTTGCCAGGAGATTTCATGGCCTTCTACGGTAAAGCTGGGGCCTTCTGGCTGAATAATCTCTAGGGGTTTTAAATCTTGACGATACTCTTTAACGTACTCGGTGGTATAGTTTCCATCCTGAGGCGGCAGTGGGATGACACCATAGTCTTCTACCCGGATGACCTCCATTTTGTTGAGATCGACCACAGGTACCACTCCCTCAATCGGTCGGGCATAGCCGTTGTCGGTGGGATTAGCTTTAACCCAGCACAGTGCCCTGGAAAGTCTGACGCCTGCTTCATCGGCGATGCCGTAGTTTCCGGCTGACCAAGGGTCTACCATAACCAAGTCTGGGTCGGTGATGCCACGTTTTGCGATCGCAGCCTGAAATTCCTTACTGGCCTTAACCGCCGCCTCGCATTCGATAAATTCGTCCAGCATAATCGACGGCTGCACACCGGGGATATGCTCCCAGGATTTTACCTGTCCATTGCCAAGGGAGACGATAGCCTCGTAGGTCTTAGCTGTTGCATTATCCAGCAAGATCAAAAAGGCTTCTCGCTCAATTGGATCACCGGGCGTAAAGCTGAGCACAGTTTCTTTGGCTGGTTCATTGAGAGTAACCGTGGCAAACCGGAAGCTTGCCTCCAGAGACTTCTCCTGACGCACGATTGCCACTGCTGCGGTAATCTCATCAGGTGTTAATGGTTCTAACGGATGAGTAACTGTTGTAGAAGCAACAGTTCTTTCTTGAGCAAGGGTCATGGGAGCTTATTCCTGATGGGGGCAAAAGATGGGAGATAAGGGTTTAGGCTAGTTTTTTAGATTTAGATTTCTTGCTCGCAACAGCCTCTCTATTAATAAGGCTTCTGTGTATATACCAGTCCTGAAAACAAGCATTTCCGGTTTTCTGACCCCCTCTAACTCCCCCCTTCGTAAGGGGGGAGACCGGACACTTTCCCCCTTACGAAGGGGGGATTAAGGGGGGTAATGCAGGATTATGAGCATTGTCCGAGATGTGTGTACACCGTAGCTGTATTCAAGGGAAACCAGTTATCCGAGCGCTTATCGAACCTCAGCTACCCGCCATCGCCGGTACTTTTTCAGACTCTTCTACTTCAGCCAATAGACTCTCCGCTAGCTGACGCTTTTTGTCCGCATCCATTTTCTTCAGTTCATTGTGCAGCACGCGCTCATTCACCGATTGATTCCAGTAGTCAAGACTCTCGAACCCGAGCAGAGCTGACTTACCCACAAACTGTCGCAAAATCTCGTTGGTGGGTCCCATCACCCAGCCAGCCTTACCATCCCGTAGATAGCGCTCTACTTCCATATCTTTCTTAAAGCCAGAGCCACCACAGGCATGGAGCATTTTGTCGCACACATGGGCCACATTCTTCGCTGCCGAAAACTTGATCTGCCAGTACCAGTGGAGGTAAGCAGACCGAGGTAACGCTGAAATATCTGTATGTAAAGACCAGTCACAGCCGTTAGTCAGCTGGTCCATCAATTGCCCCATGGAGAACGTGAACATGCGGCAGGCGCCGGTATCAATAATCGCCTCACCAAAGTAGTCCTGAATTGTCGGATAGTCCGCTACCCGCATGCCTACATCGACGTGTTTTTTGCGAGTAACATGCTTTTTAGCAATGTCGATCGCCCCCATGGCAATACCATTCCAACAGGCTGAGGAGCACAGCAGGAAAAACGGATCGACAATTTCGTCGTTGGACGCGGTACCATCCCCCGCCGGACCTACCATCCGCTGAGTGGGAATAGTCACTCCTTCAACCAAGAGCGTGCCTGACTGATTACCCCGTAACCCTAAGGCATCCCACTTGTGGGGCTCGGCCTGGACCTCATTTCCATAGATCAGGAAACAAGACAGATCGGAATAATTTCCCGCAAAATTTGGGCTAGTGGTTTGCACAATATACCAATCGGCAAAGCCCGCAGATGTGGTCCAAGAAGCCCGCTTAAATACCTGCCAGCCATCTTCTGTAGCTTTAGCATTGGATGAAACCGGATACCAGAAGTGGGACCCTGTTTCTGGGTCGGAATAAGAGAGTGTGCCAATCAGTACGTCCTGATCCAACCGTTTTAGTAGTGATTGCAGCTCAGGATTCTCATGACACCGAAACAATGCTGCAGCGACTGCCCCCAAATGCATGGTGTAGCACATGGCTGTGCTAGGACATCCATAGCGGGCAATGGTTTCTACCACCATGGCGGCACAGACGTGGTTCTCGCCTAAACCACCCCATTCCTCCGGGACAAACAGACCTAATAACCCTAGGGATGCCAGCGCCTGAAAATTTTCACGGGGGTAAACAAGCTCGCGATCCGAGACGATTGCATTGGGTCTGAGTACAGTCGAACACAGTTCGATGAGCTTAACCTGCAGGGCCTGTTGCTTTGGTGTGAGCAACCACTGGGGGTCAAAGTCCTCACCGAGGCTGTTAAACGGATTTTTGAGAGATGGATTGGGCGGAGCTTCGGTCGTCATAGTGCGTGTAGGATGAAAATCAGACAACAACAGGATTTTCTATAGCTAGTGGATCTGTACAATAGTCGGCTAGGTGGGGGCTGCGGTAGCCGTCCTCTTGCCACAGAATGGGAAAGAAACTCTCATCCATATGAGTATTATCCACTCGCTTGTAGCGACCGTAGATATATCCAGGCTCATTGGTTGGATGAAACTGAGCCTTAGACGGAATGGTATGTAACCCGATGCTGTGGAATGTGCCCTCGGTACGAGTGGTCTGACAAAGCCCATGCCAGGTCCGCCCGTGGTGAAAGGCACAGCCTCCGGCAGGCACTTCTACAAACACGAGTTCGGGTTCATCTACCCCGGCATTTTCTGCCGCCTGCAGCATGGCCCAGCGATAGTCTTTTGTCGGTGCGTGAAACTCACCCTCAACATTTACTAAGGGCCACTTGTGCGAGCCCTTGACATACACGAGAGTGCCGTCTGCAGGGGTGGCATCATCTAGGGCTATCCAGCAGGTCATCATAGCTGCTGGCTCTAAATAGTCGATGTAGGCACCGTCCTGGTGCAGGGCCACTGGCTTGGCCTGGGGTGGCTTCATCCACATACTGTCTTGGCCGATGCGGGCTCCTTCCCAACCTGCCAACGTTGCCGTTAAGCGACCAATCTCAGAAGAGAGAACAAGGCTAGCAATGGTGCGATCGCATTTCCAGGCATTACACATTTCCCGAGTCACATCGGGCAAACTCAGACCTGGACGCCAATACCATTCATCGGGGTAGATACCCGTCTCAAATTCTCCATGAAACAGGGGACTTAAACGACTTACCAATTGCCCAACAAAATCGGGCGGCAAAAAATTTTCTAATATCAGAAAACCATCGTTTCGAAACTGAGCTATCTGTTCCGAAGAAAGTTGCACGGGTTGATAAACCATAAAAGCACCCTGCGGCTGCAAGACGGAGATATCAATTATTAGTTGACAAAACAACTTAGACACCTTCTACTTGTCATAATAAGTTGAATGCTTATTCTTGATGTGTGCATTGTTACCCTTTATGAAATCTCAAGAATTACTAGTGGCTGAACTGACTGTCCAGCCTGGCTATCTCAACATTGTGGCTAGTGATTTTGATGCTCGTCCCATGAGCTATGTGACAGAGGCAGGGGAACGCATGGGATACGAGCCAGAGTTAGCCCGTGCCATTTGCCAACAGTTAGACCTGATACCGGTTTGGCACAATTTGCCCATGGCTGAGTTCTATACCTGCATGGACTCTGGTCAATACGATGTGGTGTGGTTTAACCAGGCCATTACTTCTGAGCGACAACAGTATGTCACCTTTACCCAACCCTACGGTCTGTTTGATGAATCCGTTTTAGTCAAAACTAGCAGCACTGCCTCCTCTCCAGGGGATTTAGCAGGACAGCGAGTGGGCGGTTTGGCCGACAGTACCAATATTGCGCTGGTGGCAGATTTTCCTGGTGCTATCGCCGTTCCCTATCCTGGCAGTGATCAGGTTTTACCTGAAATGTTGGCAGCGTTAAGAGCTGGAGAGATTGACGCCCTGATCGATGATGAGCTGGTCCTCTTAGTCGCCGAGTCAGAAGACCCAAATCTACGTATGGCCTTTAGTTTGCCGACACAGGCTCAATTTTCCATTGGTGTTGCCAAGCATCGCCCTGAATTGTCAGAGAAATTAGACAATATTCTCTCTACGTTGATTAATGATGGCACCCTGGCAGAGCTTTGGAAAAAGTGGATTCCCTGGAAACCATTTCCATTCTCGTAACTCTCGATACAACCATGTCATAACAAGTTAGCTTTTACTTTAAGCATTGCCCCATAGATTGGAGATTCCGATAGTGACTGGAGTTCTCAGCCAGACAAAGCCTGCAGCGGAGAAGGCTTTGACAGACTTAGAGGCTTACGTTAACTCAGACGGACGAGCGGAGTTGGTGAAACAAGTTCGTGCCAAAATTGATGATCTGGGTATCCAGTACATTTACTATCAGTTCATCTCCATTACGGGCAAGATTACGGGAAAAGGTGCGCCTGCTGACCATTGGGAATCTATGGCCGCCAGGGGCATTCAGCTGGTATATGGGGCAACGGTTAATCTGGCCATTGATCGCAGCCAGAACTATATGGGATATGGTCCCGAGGCCGCAGAACTTGTTGCCATTCCCGATCCAGACACGTTTTGTCAGCTTCCTTGGGATAAACGCGTAGCCAGGGTCTACTGTTTCTGTTTTCGCAATCGCGAAGAAATTGAAGACCCTGGTGCTTTTTTGACAAGCGACTGTCGCGGCAATCTCAAGCGTATTCATGACGCGTTTCAACAGAAGCATGGGTTACAGCTACGCCACGGCTGTGAACCTGAAATGATGTGGCTCAAGAAAGGGCCGGATGGTAAACCCGATGGTGGAGTTACCAAACCAAACTGTTATCACATCGACCAGTTTGAAGAGCTGCGTCCGGTCTTTCTGCGGGTAATTGAATACAGTCGCGCCATGGGTCTGGATATGATCCAAGGAGACCATGAGGATGCACCTGGACAGCTAGAGTTGAACTTTATGTTTGACGATGCGTTGAGAACGTGCGATCGCTTAACCACCTATCGTCAAATCTGTGCCCAAGTGGCCCGCGAGTTTAATCTGATTGCCTGCTTTATGTCGAAGCCATTTTTGGGCGTGTCGGCATCGGGCTGTCACCATAATCTCTCCCTGTGGCGAGATGGAGAAGAGACTGTCAAAACATTTGGGATGGAAACGTTGCCTGGAATGGAGGGTAACTACACCTATCATTCCGGTGGTGAAAATACCTTTATGCCAGTTGAGGGAGGTTCTCCTAGGGTGCCCGGTCCTGTCGGCTTAAACTGCATTGGGGGTGTGATTGCCCACCTGGGGGCGCTGACGGCTATTGGTTGTTCTACCGTAAATTCCTATCGTCGCCTGTGGGATGCGGGCTTTTGGGCTCCGGTTTACTCCGACTGGGGCTATCAGAACCGCACATGCGGTCTGAGGGTATCTGCCCCTGGACGGTTTGAATATCGGGCTGTGGACTCTATGGTGAATCCTTACTTGATGGCAGCAGCGATGCTACAAGCCTTTGACGATGGTATTAGCAACAATTTAGATCCGGGCGAGCCGGAACAGCGCAACATTTATGAAGCGATGGAAACCGGTAAGCAGGTGAAGAAGCTACCCATGTCCCTAGGGGAAGCCTTAGAACGCCTTGCGGATGATGACGTGATTCAGTCTGCACTGCCGGGGGAAATGTATCGTCTGTTTGACGAATATAAGCGCGATGAGTGGATTCGTTTTCTGGCTACCACCAGTAACTGGGATGTGGATAACTATCTGTACTGTCTGCCCTAACGGGGGAAAGAATTATGTCTGTTGTTGGCAAGGTGGATAGTATTTGGCGTTATCCCGTCAAAAGCATGCGCGGTGAAGAACTCGATGAAGCCTTTGTCGCTTTTGCCGGTTTGATGGGCGATCGGCTTTATGGTGTTGTTAAAGGTGGCGGTAATCCTGGATTTCCATGGCATACCGCCCGTGAGCAAGAATCGATGCTGCTCTATCAGCCCCGCTATAAGCATCAGGCTGCCACTCTCAAGCCAGAGCATCTAGCCGCTGCCCAGGGGATGGCACCTGGCATTAATTCACTGTATCCAGCAACAGAACAATTCTCCGTTGATGTGGAAACTCCAGAGGGAGAGACCTACAGCCTGGGAGATGGCACATTTTTAGAGCATCTTAAAGCCGTGACCGACGATCAGACGCTGAGTTTGAAATTTACCCAGAGAAGCCAGTATGATTGTCGTCCGCTATCGTTGTTTTCGTTGCAGATGTCCGATGTGCTCACCAAAGAGCTAGAGATGGACATCGACAAACGTCGTTTTCGGGCTAACTTGTATATTGACTGGAATGAAGATAAGCCCTACGAAGTTGACCTTGTCGGTAAACGGCTAAAAATCGGCGAGATGTTAGAGATCAATGTTCTGGAACGAGATCCTCGTTGCAAAATGATTACCTTAGATCCAGATACGTCCGAGGCTAATCCTGAGATTGTTAAACATGTTAACAAGGCTCATTCAGGCTTTGCCGGTGTATATGGAGCTGTTTTGGTTGAAGGTGTTGTCAAAGCAGGCGATTCAATTGAGGTGCTAGATTAATCACTGAGTCGCTAAACATGAGGGCAGGTTTGCCTGTGCCACACTCCCATTGTCAAACGTTGCCAATATTGTTTCAGTACCTCCAGCGGTAATGCTGACAACTGCGCCGCTGATTTCTGAATCTGCGACGCGAATTTGTCCGAGGTCACTTCTGGGTAATGTATCGTCTACATCGATGGTGAAACTTGCCCTGTCGCCTGGGTCTAAAGACGTGATGAGCAATGCGAGTTGGGTGTCGCCGTCATTAACCCCGTCTGCAGCCAGCGGCATGATGTCACCTGCTTCAACTTCAAATGGTTGAAAAACATCAACACCTGCCCCAGTTGCTGTGGTGTCAAATATTAGCTTTCCAACACTTGGTGATAGATCTAGGTCAATCGTCAGCTCTTCCAGCGTGCATGAGCCCATATTGGTGATGACGAAAATATCTTTCGGTGCACTCTCGACAAATTTGATTTCGACCACAGATTTGGCATCTGTAACTGAAATTTCAGCTATAGAGTCTGTGTTAGCAGGTGAATCCGGTAGATTTTCAACAGGCGGGAGTGTACATCCACTTAGAAGTAGCAGTAGTAGCGCATATGGAGATATCTGTTTTCCTAAATTCATGTAGTGTTCTGTTAATATCCAAAGTAACTTGCTAACAATTCAATTTAGCTGATTCTAGCAGCCTTTGTTGGATCGCAGAAAAACCACAGCACACTGAATGTGATTGTTCTATAAATTTAGGATCTCTATGATTAAGTGTTACTTATAATGTTGTCTCACTATTTATAATTGAATTGCCAAAATCTATTGAGACCTTATATTTTTGATATGTCTTGAAAACTCTAATATCTATCTAAAATATTATGAGCCTAAAAGCACTCTGAACTTCTATAACTCACGACCTATTAACAAATGAATTTAAATCTCCCTGAAAAATATATTGAATCAAAAAAATACAGGTTGTTATTCTCGTCTTTGGTAGTTAAATTAATTAGCAAATGACCGTCTCTATCTCTCAGATGATAGAAGGTTTCCGAAGACTTTTCCTACTGTAGTGTTTCAGTAAGCTTTTTATAGATTTCAGAATCTTGTTCTCCTTATTTTCCCTTTCACTGAATGCAAAGGTGTTTCTGAAGACTGAATCCAAGCTTGTCTTGTTATTTTAATCCAAAGTTTGTTAGGCTTTTTAAGCCCTGGTAATGTCGATTTAGATCCTGAGCATTGCGTAGATATAATTTCCCTGTATCTCTACGTTGAGCAAGCCACAAGACTAGGTTTCTAATTATATAATCTGTTTCTCGGAAGCTCCGAATTTTTAAGGCTTGCTCTCACTTTTTGTAACTAACTCTTGCTTCTGAATAGTAGGAGGTAGTAATGGTTCTGAATCATAAGGATCATCACCAAGGTGAGGTTGCAGCCATAAGCATAAAAAATATTAGACCTGCGGTAATATTTTTAGTAATCTGTCTTCCTGCCATAAAATAAAAGCCTAACCAGTAAGCTATCTTACTTGTTGTACTTTGTCATCACTAGTCAAGTGTTGACAAGAACCTTACCTGCATAGCTATTACTTCACCGTCAGATCTGCCGGATAATTAGTGAGAGTCAGCAGTGGTAGATTGTTTTAGATCTCAAGCCATAAGGACTGTGTTATACGTTATATTGAGATGCTAGACGTCCATCGTACTTAGGTTTTAAGCTCTAAGAAATTTTTCACTATTTTCGTCCAGCTAGGGAGATCTTGAACATCAGTTAACGCCAACTCCTTCAAAGTATCTTTTGCCTGTTGATGATATTTTCTGAACTTCGAACGCAAAAGTTCTTCTTGATCTAATTCTTCACCATTGGCAAGTAGATAATTAACTGTTGCAAGCAATGCTAGCGTAATTAAGACGGCAACTCCCGCAGCCGCCACATCAACAACTCCTGTTGGAGGCAAAAAAGATTGTACAAACAGGAAAAGACTAGAACCAGCTGTCTCCGCAATAAACTTTGGTAAAATGCTAAGGGTTGACTCAGTAGACAATATTTCACCAGTGTAAAGGTATGCTAGAGACGCTATTGCAGCTCCTTGAGTAGCTGTAATGTACATGGCACCTCCAGGAATAAACGCTTCCCCAGCAACAGTTGTCAATGTGACTGCAATAATTTTGACCGCGTGTAATTGCTTTTGAGCCATGTGCCTAGCTAATAGTAGGTCTTTGCCCTTTTTTTCGAGGAAATCTTCGATATCACTGCGAAGTTTTGAAACACCTCTAATATTCATCGTAGGGAGACAACTTTTGGGATCATATCCTTTTACACAAGTTGGATATATTGTCTTGACTCCTAAATTAGTTTTCCACTGCTGAATAATATCTTCTAGAACAGAGGGGGCTAAATCATCCCATTCATCTATTTTGTTTAAAACAACAAAGATAGCATCACAGTGTTGCCTTAAATCATCTAAACCCTTCTTCTGAGATGAGTCTGATGAACCAGTAACTACGAATATACCAATATCTATATGCTTCAGAAACTTCTTTGTTAGCTCACTATTTTCAGCGCGAACATCGTCAAGGCCTGGGGAATCGATTAAGTGAACTTTTTCGTCTAACTTGAGTATTGTTAAATCAGTAGTTACTCCAGATACGGCACCGACCCTAGCGATTTCCAGGGCCTGCTTACGGCTTAGCTTGAGTAATGCATTAATTAGGGTTTGCTGAAAAACTGAATAGAAATCTCAGGGGTTATCCCATCGCCCAGACAGGGTCAGTAGTCCCTTTCCTAGAGGCAAGGATTTTCAGCCAGTCCTTGCATAGCGTTTCTGTAAAGGGACACATATTCG
>JBCCQQ010000082.1:0-21725 GCA_039024555.1 Cyanobacteria bacterium P01_D01_bin.156 | reverse complement strand
GAATTAGTCATTTATTCTTTGATTCGTAAGGCTTTCAGGATTTGTATTTTGGGTTACTAGATTTGATTTGGATGTTTTGATAGCATGCTCAATAAGGATTTCAATTAGTAGTTAATCCTGGTGTGGAAAGTGCTTTTGAAATCCATTTATTAGGTGTGAGGAAGTAGTAAATAATGGCTAATTTGTGGAAAGCCTTAATGGCTAGCCCTTTTGTTTTGGGTGCTGCTCTTTCTAGCTCTGCTGTAGCTGCTGAAACTGTAAGTGTTGATGCCCTAAGCAACTCCGATTCCATTCAGCTTGCTCAGGTTACTAGCGTTTCTGAGCTATCCGATGTTCTTCCTTCTGACTGGGCCTACACTGCACTGCAGCGTCTAGTAGAAGAGTATGGTTGCCTTGAGGGTTACCCCGATCGTTCTTTCCGTGGTAACCGCGCTCTGAGCCGCTATGAGTTTGCAGCTGGCTTAAATGCTTGTTTGGATGTGATCGTTCAGTTGATTGGTCCCGATGGCAGCAGCGAGTTTGAGACCATTAAGCGCCTGCAGGAAGAGTTTGCTGCTGAGCTAGCAACTATTCGTGGTCGCATCGATACTCTAGAAGCTGATGTAGCTGAGCTGGAAGCTAACCAGTTTTCTACTACCACTAAGTTGAATGGTCAGTTTGATGCTCATTTAGTGGTTCCTTTCGATGCTGAGGATGCTCAAGAGGAAGTTACATTCCAATATCGTGCTCGTTTGAACTTTGACACTAGCTTTACTGGTGAAGACCGTTTACGTCTTCGTTTCCAGGCTGGTGATCGTGCTGGTGGTGCAGGTCGACCTCTTGCTAATGTTCCTGGCCAGCTTGCTGCTGATGGCACCAAGGGTGATGACGATAACGTAGGTCTTGATGATGTTTACTACAGTTTCCCTATCGGTAGCCGTATCAGCGCAATTGTTGCTGCTAACAGCATCAACTCCGATGATTTTGTAACTAGTACTATCGTTCCTTTCGATGGTCCTTCCACTGCTGATCCTGGTGGTCCTACTTTCTACGATGCTTCTGGTCTGAGTGCAGGTGATGCCTTCGGTCTTGGCTTCAACATTTCTTTGACTGACAACCTAATTCTTGATTTGGGCTATGCCAGTGAAAGTGGTCAGGATGCTTCCATCGGTGTCTTTGACGGTTATGAGTACATCGCTCAGCTTAACTACCTAAGCGATGGCTTGATCGATGCTGCAATCACTTACATCGATGGTGAGACTTCTGCTGGAGTTGACGCTGAGGGAATCATTGCAGGTCTTATCAACCTAGACTTCGGTGGCTTTGAAATTGGTGGTTACTACGCTGACCAAGACGGTGATGACAGCTGGCAGGCTGGTGTTGCAGTATCCGACTTCTTAGGAACTGGTAACGCTGCTGGTCTCTACTACACTCAAGCTTTTGACGAGACGGAGACTGCTGAAGCCTACTACTCCATGAAGATCAACAAGTTCTGGACTCTGACTCCTGCTTTTGTTTACAACGATACTGATACTGCTGAAGAGGAAATCTTCGGTGTTATCCGTTCTCGCTTCAAGTTCTAGGCAATTGTCTTAGAACCTCTTTCCTTATGGGCTCTCTAACACAGTCTGGGAGCTCATGAATAATTTTCAATCATCTTAGAAACGCACACAAAAATAACAACTTTGCATAGGAATTGAAATTCCTCTAGGCATTTTTTATCTCCCATGCAAAGTTTAATTCCTTACAAAACTAGAATCTCTAGGAGGTTGGCCCTTAGTAAGAGCACACATCTTAAAGCTGCGATTATCTACATGGCTTTCACGGCCTAAAACTATCAAACTGAATAGCAGACTGCTTAGCACTGTGTTGACTCGTGTCTGATTTAGCTTGTGCCAATACCTAATATTGGGTTTTGGTAGCTAAGTTAGCTGGTTCTTCACTGACTAATTTGCTAACATGTCTAACCAGAAGTGATATTTACGTAATTTTGTACGTAGGTTCACTTTTTTGTGTGCTTAAGAAACTGATACTTCGTCTGTGTTGGATATCAGTTTTGTTTCTAAGGTGTGAGGAAAACAAACTAATGGCTAATTTGTGGAAAGCCTTAATGGCTAGCCCCTTTGTTTTGGGTGCTGCTCTTTCCAGCTCTGCTACGGCTGCTGAAACTGTAAGTGTTGACGCACTAAGCAATTCTGAATCTATTCAGCTTGCTCAGGTTACTAGCGTTTCCGAGCTTTCTGATGTACTACCTTCTGACTGGGCCTACACTGCGCTGCAGCGTCTAGTAGAGGAGTATGGTTGCCTTGAGGGTTACCCCGATCGTTCCTTCCGTGGTAACCGTGCGCTTACTCGTTATGAGTTTGCAGCTGGTCTAAATGCTTGCTTGGATGTAATCGTTCAGTTGATTGGTCCCGACGGCAGCAGCGAACTTGAGACTATCAAGCGTCTACAGGAAGAGTTTGCTGCTGAGCTAGCTACTATCCGTGGCCGTATCGATACTCTAGAAGCCGATGTAGCTGAGCTAGAAGCTAACCAGTTCTCTACTACTACTAAGCTGAAAGGTGCTTTGGACGCCAACCTTGTCGTTCCATTCGATGCTCCTGATGCTGAAGAAGAAGTTACGTTCGAGTATCGCTCTAGCTTGAACTTTGACACTAGCTTCACTGGTGAAGACCGTTTGCGTGTTCGCTTCCGTGCTGGCTCCGATGATGCTAACAGCGCTATGAGCTCTATTGGTGGTCTTGCAAGTGCTGGTAGTGGTAATAATGGTGGTTCATCCATTAGCGATAACGTCAGATTTGACGATGTTTTCTATGCATTCCCCATCGGTAGCCGTATTAGTGCAACTATCGGTTGGAACAGCATGGTTGCTGATGACTTCGTAACTAGCACCATCGTTCCTTTTGATGGTCCTTCCGTTGCTGATGTTGGTGGTCCTACCTTCTACGATAGCCTTGGTATCGGTGGAAGTGATGCAGGTCTTGCCTTGAACATTGCTCTGACTGACAGTCTGGTTTTGGACCTAGGCTATGCTTCTGCAAACGGATCTGATTCTGACGTTGGTCTGTTTGATGGTTACGAGTACATTGCTCAGCTAAACTACCTGAGTGATGGCATCATTGATGCTGCCATTACTTATATGGATGGCGAAGCCGTTGGCGGTGCCGATGCTGAGGAAATCATCGCTGGTCTGTTAAGTCTAGACTTTGGCGGTTTCGAAATCGCTGGTTACTACGCTGACCAAGACGGTGATGATAGCTGGATGGGTGGTGTTGCAGTATCTGACTTCCTAGGTACTGGTAACGGTGCTGGTATTTACTACACTCAGAGCTTTGATGATACTGATGTAGCTGAAGCGTACTACACCATGAAGGTCAACAAGTATTGGACTCTGACTCCTGCTTTGATCTATGGTGAGCCCGATGGTGGTGATGATAGCTTCTATGGTGCTGTCCGTTCTACCTTCAGCTTCTAAGACTATTCTTTTTAGTCTAGTAGTCGCTTAAGAGAAGAAAGGCTCTGAATATTCAGAGCCTTTCCTTTTTTTGCTTGTTTAGTAGGACTATGTTCAATTAATTCGGGCTACCTTACTAGGAGTTGTCCAAGAGGTGTATTTCCTTGGGGAGAAGCGCGAGAATAATGTCTTCATCTTCAATTTTTACTAACCAGTAACCTGTTTTAGAGCCATCTTGAAGTGTTTCCTGCTCTAAAACCATGCCTATTTTTCCAGCGGCGTAGGCTGGGTATAGTATCTGTACCTTGTTACCTGGTTTTATCACTCGTACAACTATGTCTAGACATCTCTATATGCTAGCTGGAACGTAAAGTATTGAAAGTTTGTTCCAAACAAGCAAGAGGTTAATCTTCGTTAACTTAGCTATGCTTCTACGGGTGTTTTTTCCAACATAAGCTTTGATCGTTTAAACATGGCTGGGATTTCTACTGGGTAATTGCCTGTAAAGCAGGCGGAGCAAAAGGTTGTAGTATCCTGCTGTGTAGCATTCAACATCCCTTGCCAACTGAGATAGGCCAGGGAGTTCACTTCAATTTTTGCTTCAATTTCTTTGACAGATTTAGTTGCGGCAATCAACTGATCTTGGTTGTCAGTATCAATGCCATAAAAACAAGGATGGGTAACCGGAGGCGATGAAATTCTCATATGAACTTCTGTGGCACCTGCATCTCTTAGAGCCTTAACAATTTTTCGGCTAGTCGTACCACGGACGATAGAGTCATCCACCAGTAGGATACGCTTGCCTTGTAAAACGTCTCGCAGAGGGTTGAGCTTGATGCGAATACCGGCTTCGCGCATCACTTGAGTTGGCTGAATAAAGGTGCGCCCCACATAGCGGTTTTTAATAAGTCCCTCGGCGTAGGGGATGCCGGAAGTTTCTGCAAAGCCAATGGCAGCAGGAATGCCTGAGTCGGGTACGGGCATAATCAAATCCACATCAGCCGGTGCTTCTTGCGCCAGAATATTGCCTAGCCGCTTACGATAGCTGTACAGACTCTCCCCGTGGTAGATACTGTCTGGCCTAGCAAAGTAAACCATCTCAAAGATACACAGGCGGCGTTCTGGCTGAGCCCACTGTACGGATTTAATGCCGGTATCACTAATCCAAACGAGTTCACCGGGTTGAATATCCCTTAAATAATGGGCATTGACAATATCTAGACCACAGGTTTCTGACGCAACAACGTACTGACCGGGGCCATTTTGAGGATTGTCCCCGCCAAAATACCCTAAAACTAGAGGGCGAATGCCATTAGGGTCACGAATGGCAAAAACACCTTCCGGGGTAGCGATGGTGAGGCTAAATGCTCCCTTACACTGTTGGCAAGCCTCAATGGCGGCTTCAATCCAATCTTTCCCATCGTTAACAGCATCCGCCATCAGTAGAGCAATCAGCTCGGTATCGGTGGTTGTCACTAACGTATGGTTACGCTTTAATACTTTTTCCCGCAGTGCGCCGGCATTTACCACATTTCCATTGTGGGCTAGGGCCATATCCCCAAGGCGGGTGGGTAAAACGGCTGGCTGTGCATTAGCCACTCGGCTAGAACCGGTTGTGGAATAACGAGTATGGCCCACAGCCCACTGACCGGGCAAATCTTGGAGGATAGTTTCGTCAAAGATTTGGGAAACGAGGCCCATACCCTTGTGAAGGTTTATGCTGCCATTATCAAATGTGGCGATACCGGCAGATTCTTGGCCACGATGCTGTAAAGCATATAGACCAAAATAGGTCAGGGTAGCTACATCATCTGTGGGTGAAAAGACAGCAAATACGCCACAGGCTTCTTCTAGCTTGTCAGGGCGAGTATCCGCAGCAGGAGGTTGCAGAGAGAGATCAGAGGGAAGAGACATCTTGAGTCCGCGTGGCGTTAATAACGGTAAAAAGGGAAGCAGCTGTTATGTGTTGATTAATGAGCCCAAGATGCTAGCGGCTAAACCGATAGAACCCTTGATGAATCAATGAGCTTAATATTTTCTTAATCAACCTGATCCTAGCACCCAATGCAATTAGCAGGGATACAGGTCAATAGATTCACTTAAGTGGTTAGATAGGCGATGCTGAGCCTAGAGATAAGATTTCATCTTTGTAAAACATAGCTTTCTGCCTTTTCTCCAAACAATGAACTCTCCTTAAGGAGAGTTCAACAGCAAACATCATACGAAGCAAGCTGCCGCATATGGTGACTGGTCGTGAATTATTTGCCCATGGGAACTAACTGTTTAATGCTCTTTCTATAGCGTAGCGCCACTCGTCGGCCATGGTGGTGATTTCTAAATTAACTAAGCTCATGTTATCCGCTGTTTGGATAGTAAAACTGTCTTGAGGGTTGGTTACTTGGCCGATGACTGTCCAGTGATGCTCAAGTTGATTTCTTAGATGATTTTCCCAAGCGGTTTGATTTTCTGGTGATACAGTCACTAGAATCCGAGCGCCACCTTCACCAAATAGGAGGGTGTCGTAGCGCTGGTTGGTGGTGGATAGGTTGATGGTTGCTCCTAATTCACTGCTGATGGAAGATTCCGCGAGAGCGATCGCAACTCCCCCTTCTGCTGCATCATGGGCCGATGTAATCCATCCCTGACGAATGCCATAACGACAAGCGGCCTGCACCTTGAGTTCTAGCTCTATATCCACCTTAGGAGGATGACCGGCCACCTGGTTGTGGATGACTTTGAGGTATTCCGATGCGCCCAGGGTAACGGCGCCATCGCCACTTTCCCCCAAGGGCGTACCCAGAAGGTAGATGAGATCGCCAGGACTTTGCCAGCTTTGACCACAGATCTGACCCAGATCGTCAATCACACCCACCATGCCCACAACCGGTGTGGGATAAATGGGTTGGGGATTTCCCTGGCTGTCGACTGTTTCGTTATAAAGGGACACATTGCCACCAGTAACTGGCGTATCAAAAGCTCGACAGCCATCTGCCAAACCTCGGCAGGCCTCTGCTAGTTGCCAGTAGCCCACCGGCTTTTCAGGGCTACCAAAGTTTAAGTTGTCAGTGACTGCAATGGGTTCAGCCCCTACACAGCTGAGGTTGCGCGCCGCTTCTGCTACAGCTGCCAGCCCACCTTCATAGGGGTTGAGATATACGTAGCGAGGATTGCAATCGGTGGTTGCTGCAACACCGGAATTGCTGCTCCTACCATCGTCTCCCTCCAGGGGACGCAATCGTAAAATTGCTGCATCTGCGCCACCGGGCAGCATCACCGTATTATTCTGCACTTGATGGTCATACTGGTGATACACCCACTGTTTGGAAGCAATGGTGGGTGTACTCAGTAAGGCCAGCAGTACATCATTCCAAGATTTTTCATTGATGCCTCTACCAGAGGCATCTGGCAGACTGTCCTCTTGCCATGTCCAGGCAGTTTGGGCGTAAGCAGGGGGGGTGGCTAGAACTTCTCGCTCATATAGAGGTGTGTTATCTGCCAGGGCTGAAGCAGGCACTTCAGCCGCCACATTGCCTTGGAATAGGATCCGAACGATGGGTGCCTGGATGACTTCACCGGCTACTACTGCATGCAGCCCCCACCGTTCGAAAATATCAATTAGTTCCTGCTCGCGTCCCTTCTGTCCTACAAACAGCATGCGCTCCTGGGATTCCGACAGCAGGTACTCATAGGGCACCATTCCCGTTTCCCGTACGGGTATTTTGTCTAGGTCCAATTCAATCCCTACACCGCCGTTAACGGCCATCTCTGATGTAGAGCAGGTAATGCCTGCTGCTCCCATATCCTGGGCCGCTACTACGGCCCCTGTCTTAAACGCTTCAAGACAGGCTTCCACCAAAGACTTTTCTAAAAATGGGTCCCCCACCTGTACAGCAGGACGATCGGCTTCTGATTCATCGGTAAGTTCTGCGCTGGCAAAGCTGGCCCCACCCATGCCGTCACGTCCGGTTGTAGACCCCACGTACAGTACTGGGTTGCCAATGCCCGATGCTCCAGATTTGACAATGTCCTCAGTTTCCATCAGCCCGATTGCCATCGCATTGACGAGAGGGTTGCCAGTATAGGCGGAATCAAAGTAAATTTCTCCCCCTACGGTAGGCACTCCAAAACAGTTGCCATAGTGGGAAATTCCAGAGACGACACCGGTAAAAATACGGCGGGTATTTGGATCATTGAGGGTGCCAAATCTCAACGCATTAAGGGCGGCAATGGGGCGTGCACCCATGGTAAAGATATCCCGTAAAATACCCCCCACTCCTGTTGCTGCTCCTTGGAAAGGTTCGACTGCTGATGGATGGTTATGGGATTCAATTTTGAACACCAGTCGCTGGCCATGGCCCACATCTACTACTCCAGCATTTTCCCCAGGTCCGACTAAAATTCTGGGTCCTTCCGTTGGAAACTGTTTTAGCAGCGGGCGGGAATTTTTATAGCAGCAATGCTCTGACCACATCACCCCAAACATTCCGAGTTCTGCACGGTTAGGATGGCGTCCCAGGCGTTTGACAATCTCGTCATACTCACCAGGCTTTAAACCCTCTGAGGCAATTTCCTCTTGAGAAAACGGAATTTGATTGGATGCATTGGTAGCCATTAATAGTGAATATTGCGACAGGGGTGAACAAGGGTTGATTTTAAACCCTGTTCCCTACCCATTGACAAAAAAAACCGACAGAACTCCCGCGAGTTCTATCGGCTGGTTGTGTGTTCCCTGTAGATGACTCGGCTAGAGTTGAGTCATCCTTAGTATGCTGAATTTGGAAGAGGGCAATAGCGATCTAAGTCATCATTTCCCTGTGATTATGATCACATTTGATCACATTTTATTGATTTTAATTGCAATGCTGCTCCTTTAAGGACCAGTTGATCAGGGCTTGCTCTATCCCATCGCTCCCAAAGTATTTTTCCAAGTCAGCTCTCGACACAGTACCTGTAGTGCCCGCTGATCGGCCTCTGCAAACAGCTCCGATGCACTCAATTCAGTTAAAACTAACTGGGTTAGCTGGGTGGCAAAAGCACCCCCACAGCTCAAGAGATGGCCGTAATACTTAAACTGGGGGTGGTTATCAGCGCCTACATGAAACCAATGGCGGCCCTTATCTGTTAATGAATAAACAGGGGTATTGACCGGTACCACCCTCCGAGGGATGCCCTGCTGCCCATAAATTTGCTTCGCGTGCTCAATTAAATTACCTACCAAGACCACATTGAGTAGTGTTTTTGTTTCTTGGATCAGATCAGGGGTAAATAATGGGTCAGGAGCGCTAGTCAGTTGAGGACCGCTATTTAAGAATGCTGGGTTAAACAGCTGAGAGTTATAAATAATCCCTACGGCCCAATGCTGCTTTTCAGTTTCTAAAGCCACAAACTGACCAAACCCATAGCTTGTGGCTGCGGGAGGAGCTATGACGTCCTGTTCTGTATGAAGCTGAACAATATAATCGCAGTGGGAGTTGGATTTAACGACGGCACCTAGCTTGCAACCACGATAATCTCGCTTAGGGGACACAATTCACATTCAGATGGATAGCGTTCTCAGCATATCTAAAAAAACGAGGAATACGATCAAATGTACTCCTCGTTCCAAAATGATTTAATTTTTGCAATACCTATTAGCGGTGGCTAACTAGCCATTGCTTGGATGATGTAGTCAAAGTATGGAGCTGCTTCTGCCGCTTGCTCTTCAGTTAGCAAGTTCAGAGATGCATCCTTTAGGCATTCAATCGCAGCCACCATACCGGGAACAGGAACATCGAGGGCGTTGTACATTTCACGTACACCCACTAGACCAATGCTTTCAATAGGGTCCTTATCGCCAGCGATAATCCCGTAGGTGATCAGACGCAAATACCAGCCATAGTCCCGTAGACACAGTGACCGTTGCTTCTGCCCATAGGCATTACCGCCAGGGGCGATAAAGTCGGGGCGTCGCCGCCACAAAGCCTGACTAGCACGGTCAACAATTTTCTGTTCATTGTCGGCTAGGGCTTGAGCAATTATGAGACGCTGAGGTCCTGTCTTTAGAAAATCTTGAATACCTTTGAGCTCGCCGCTGGTAGGGTAGCGCAGCTCATCATCTGCATTGAGAATTACTTGGCTAACAACAGACATAGCTTAATGAATGCGGTGACTCGTATTGACTATATTTTATCGACTCTAGGGGACACAAGGGAAGGATAACTTTCCCCAGTCCGTAAGGTTTTTCTTGCATTGAATAATAACTGACCGTGGTTTCTAGTCTGAGAGCTATGTTAAGAGAGTTTACAGGCTGGTCAAGTTATCGTGATTGCGATGATTTAGGAATAAATCAGTCTTGAATTCTTGGATTCCTTAGAGTTGCCATAGAATTGAAAGCTCGTTGATGGATGATGCAGCGTGATGACGCAGGGCTCAACTATGGCTTTACCAGCAAAAAATTCTGGTTGGCAGCAGGGACAGATTATTGATTTGCCGGTTGAGAGCCTAAGCAATAGCGGCGATGGCGTTGGGCGCTGGCAGGATCGCGTGGTGTTTGTGGCGAATGCTGTGCCTGGGGATGTCTTGCAGGTAAGGCTGACGCGGGTTAAATCCAACTATGGCTATGGCAAGCTTTTGCAGGTGCTTGAGCCATCGCCCCATCGTGTGCGCCCGGCTTGTATCGTGGCTGATAAATGTGGGGGATGTCAGTGGCAGGCCGTTGACTATGCACAGCAGGCGATCGCAAAAGAACAGCAGGTACAGTCTGCTTTAGAGCGGCTCGGTGGGTTCGATGGCGTACAAGTACAGCCCATTTTGGCTGCATCTAATCCGCTGCGATATCGCAATAAGGCGACCTATCCGTTGGCACGGGGGCAGGGTGGCACCATCAAGGCTGGCTACTATCGCCAGGGCAGCCATCAGATTGTCAACCTCAATCAGTGTCCAATTCAGCATGGGCAGTTAGATCCCCTATTGATGGCCGCCAAAACAGCGATTCAGGACCGTGGCTGGAGTCTCTATAACGAAAAGAAACATCAGGGACGCCTGCGTCATGTGGGATTGAGGGTGGGACAGCACACGAACCAAATGTTGCTAACCCTAGTTACAACGGGCTATATACCGGATGTGAAGGAGCAGGCAGAGCAATGGCTAGGGGAATATCCTGAGCTAGTGGGGGTATGTCTCAATATCAACCCCCATAAAACCAATCGCATCTTTGGGGAAGAGACCCGCTGCTTAGCGGGGCAACCCTATATTGAAGAGTGGTTTTTAGGGTTGAGGTTACGCATTCAGCCGACGACGTTTTTTCAGGTGAATACTCTGCAGGCTGAAAGATTGGTGCAGATAGTTCTCGATGAACTGAAGCTGCAGGGACATGAAACCATTGTGGATACCTACTGTGGCATTGGTACTCTTTCGCTACCGTTAGCTCAGGGAGCTGCTCGCTGTATCGGGATTGAAGTACAGGCTGAGGCAGTGGCCCAGGCCCGTCACAATGCGGCCCTAAACGGTTTGCAGAATACGGACTTCTTTGCGGGCGCAGTGGAAGACCTGTTGCGAGATATTAGTCTGCAGCAGGTAGGCCCTATTGATGCTGTGGTGCTGGACCCGCCACGTAAGGGATGCGATCGCACGGTTCTAGATACCTTATTAGAGATAACGCCAGCTCGCATTGTCTATATGAGCTGTAATCCTGCCACCCTGGCTCGGGACCTCAAAATTCTGTGTACTGAAAAATACACCCTACACAAGGTCCAACCTGCTGATTTCTTCCCCCAAACGGCTCATGTAGAATGTGTTGCTTTTCTGAAACACCAGCCCTGATCGATAAAAGCCATAGCCAAACCAGAATGCTGCTTCATGTCTGGCGTTGACACTTGGTCGACAAATATCATCTCTTTTTTGATAGCCTGACGCTGGAGACGCCCCACCATAGAGGACCCATGAAATTTAGCGAGATCGTAGAGCAGCTTGGTCTGGCAGGAGCTTCTAGTTTGGAAAGTCTACCTGACCTTGATCCCGATATCTCTGGAGTGACAGCAGTTCAGGATTCTGAGCCGAATACCATCAGCTATATAGAAGGCCAAAAGTTTGCCCCATACCTGGAGCAAACCCATAATGCAGCGCTGATTTTGCCCGTCAATGAAGACCTCCAGGCAAAAGCGACGGCGCGCAATATTGCCTGGGTTAGTTTGAAGGACCCCCGTTTAGGATTTGCTCGTGCGATCGCACTGTTCTACAAGCCATTTCAACTTTCAACTGGCATCCATCCAACCGCTGTTATTGACCCTACGGCCACCATTGGCGATAACGTTGCTATTGGTCCATACGTGGTTATCCATGCCGGAGCCACCATTGGCGATCACGTCTGTATCCATCCCCAAGTTGTGGTCTATCCCAACGCCACCGTAGGCGACCACACGACACTCCATGCCAGCTGTGTGGTGCACGAACGGGCACAGATTGGGCAGTACTGTGTCATTCATGCCGGAGCCGTGATTGGTTCTGAAGGATTTGGCTTTGTACCGACCGATCAAGGCTGGGAAAAAATGCACCAGTCCGGCATCGTCATCCTAGAAGACCATGTGGAGGTGGGCTGCAATGCTGCTGTGGACCGCCCTGCCGTGGGGACTACTCGTATTGGCCGCAATAGCAAGCTCGACAATCTGGTGCATGTGGCCCACAACTGCCAGCTTGCTGATAACTGTGTTTTAGCCGCTCAAGTGGGGCTAGCCGGTGCAGTAGAGCTAGATTCCCTCGTAATTTTGGGCGGGCAAGTCGGTGTGGCCAACAATGCCAAAATTGGTAAGGGTGTTCAGGCCGGTTCTAAAGCAGGCTTGCATAGCAATGTATCCCCCGGCAGCATCATGATGGGGAGTCCCGCCAGTCCCTATCGCACTTATCTAAAATCCTCGGCTATCTACAATCGCTTGCCAGAGATGCATCGTACCCTCAAAGAGTTGCAAAAACAGATAGATCTATTACAACAACAAATCAAAATATTGCAGTCTGACGAAGCTGCTGAGTAAATTCGTCAAGGACATGATTTACAAAAAGACATAACCGCTACTGAAGCGATCTCCATCGACAGCGTAGATTAAATCCCAATGTGCATCGTTAGATGAGCCTTGCCCAATCTACTTATTTCCTTTGGCGTAATGTGCTCGCAAAATGATTAAATTAATGTGAAATATTTAATCGTGCTGCCGCTGTGACTTGCTCTGGTTAGCTGCTAAAAAAGCTTGATTTAACGCTAACTTAGCGCCTTAGCCCTGTTTTTATTGTCTATATTTTGCGTTCCTAAAGCGTGACATTCTCAGGGGCTGAGGATGGCCTAGCAATTTTCCATAAGATGCTCACTTTCAATAAAAGGTTGCCCTATGTCTCTCGGATATCTTGCTCTGGTTCTCCATGCCCATTTACCCTTCGTTCGGCACCCAGAGAGTGACTTTGTATTAGAAGAAGAGTGGCTATTTGAGGCAATTACCGAAACCTATATTCCGCTATTGACCATGTTTGATGGTCTGAAGCGGGATGGTATTGATTTTAAAATGACCATGAGCATGACGCCCCCTCTGGTATCTATGCTCAAGGATCCCCTTCTGCAGGAACGTTATGACGAGCATCTAACCAAGCTTGAAGAGCTGACCGAGCGAGAAATTGAACGAAATGAGCACAACGGCCACGTTAAATATTTAGCAGAATATTACGCTAACGAGTTCAACCACACGCGCCAGGTGTGGGAAGACCACAAAGGTGACCTGATAGCTGCCTTTAAGCAGTATGTTGACAGCAACAATTTAGACATCATCACCTGTGGTGCTACCCATGGCTATCTGCCACTGATGAAGATGTACCCCGAGGCGGTGTGGGCGCAACTAAAGGTAGCAGTCGAAAGCCACGAAGAAAATTTTGGTCGTCCTCCCAATGGTATCTGGCTCCCTGAGTGTGCCTACTATGAAGGCTTAGAGCGCATGGTGGCCGATGTTGGTCTGCGATACTTTCTGACCGATGGCCATGGCATTCTCTATGCTCGTCCTCGTCCTCGCTTTGGGGCCTATGCTCCGATCTACACCGAGACGGGGGTGGCCGCCTTTGGCCGTGATCATGAGTCTTCTCAGCAGGTTTGGTCCTCTAAGGTGGGTTATCCAGGTGCTTCGGAATATCGTGAGTTTTATCGCGATCTAGGTTGGGATGCGGAATACGACTACATTAAGCCCTACGTTATGCCCAATGGCCAACGTAAAAATGTGGGTATCAAATACCACAAGATTACGGGTAAAAACCTAGGACTATCGGATAAGGACTGGTACGACCCCTACTGGGCTAGGGAAAAAGCTGCGGAACACGCTAGTAACTTTATGTACAACCGTGGCCAGCAGATTGCCCATCTTAACGGCATGATGCAGCGTAAGCCCATTGTGATATCTCCCTATGATGCTGAGCTGTTTGGCCACTGGTGGTATGAAGGTCCCTGGTTTATTGACTATCTCTTCCGCAAAACTTGGTACGACCAAGACACCTATGAAATGACCCACCTGGCTGACTATTTACGTGGTAACCCCACTCAGCAGGTATGTCGTCCATCCCAATCTAGCTGGGGATACAAGGGTTTCCATGAATACTGGTTGAATGAAACTAATGCCTGGATCTATCCCCATTTGCACAAGGCGGCAGAGCGGATGATCGATCTGGCTCGACGTGAGCCCATTGATGAACTGGAATGGCGTGCGCTTAACCAGGCAGCTAGAGAGCTGTTGCTGGCACAGTCCTCTGACTGGGCTTTTATCATGCGTACGGGAACTATGGTGCCCTATGCTGTGCGTCGTACTCGGTCCCACTTACTACGCTTTGATAAGCTGCGAGATGACATTATGGCGGGCAAGATTGATTCTGGCTGGCTGCAAAAGGTAGAGGAAATCGACAACATTTTCCCCAGTATTAACTACCGAGTGTATCGCCCTCTTTAGCTACAGTTTGACTAAATGCTGAGCAAAACTCTAATAAATTCTTTCTAAATGCATAAAAAGCCTCGTTGTTCACAACGAGGCTTTTTATGTTAATTTTTCACATGTAGTCCACAATATCGACGCCCTGCTAAAGGTGGTCTTTAGGAATCAGGATTTCATAACGTCCATGATTTTGCTTGAAGCAAAGTGAGCTATTCTGTCCCCTCCGGCGTGGGTTGACCGTTAGCGCTAGGGAACGAAACCCACCCCGCCTGAGGCATCCCTCCCCGGAGGGTATAAATTGGTGCATTATTGCCGAGATCCTTAGTAAACGCTATGTGCGTTACCGCAGTGGCTTTGTCTAGGCTGCCTGGGCGGGCTCAAACTTGTGAGCATAGTCCTTAAGCAGATCGTTCATCTGGCCCAAGAATCCATCGCTGGAGCGCTTGATGCTCTCACGTTCTGGGAAGAAGTCAGGACGGTTCAAGTTGTTCGAGATCGCATCCTTCACTTGGTCAGAAATCAACGAAGCCAGTGCTTCGCTCGCTTTACTGCGCTGATAGGCTGCGCCTTCTTCAGTGGTGGCATACAGGGGAGGCAGACGGTTGAGGGCATAGGCCGCAATATCGCCCAAGTCAAGACTGCAGTCGTTGTTGGCCTCAATTTCAGCCACCCGAGCGATTGCTTCAGTGAGCACTAGTTCCTCCATGACATTAATAAATTGCTTGCGGGGAACGGCAACAACCTCACCCGTCAGCAGGGAGCCCATGAGTCGATCAAGGGCCATATATTCTTCAATCGAAAGCTCAGAGGCAGTGTCGCAAATGCGGCCCACTTCAGCTTCCATAGCAGGGGTTAAATAACCATCCTGTAATGCTTGCTCAACAATTTTTTCGATACTGCTCATCCTGTCAAATGGCTCCGTTGCATCTCTCTATAAACAATCTTGGATGTTGCCGATGGCGTTATTTTGCAAGTGCTGTCCAATCTTCTTACAAGGTTAGAAAGTGATTGATTCAGCCGCTAACAACCCCTATTTGAACCCTGGAAAGCACCCCCAAGAGTTATGTTGACGCTATTATTCCCGGACGTGCCCTAGTGGATACATTTACTGCATAAAAACACGATGACATCGATACTAAAAATAGTTGGTGAATACCTGCTAAGTGTCTTTAATTAAGGTTTTCAAGCCAAAATATAGCTAAAAAATCCGCAAATTTACGGGCTTATAACCGTGATTCGTTACAAAGATATTCTGAAAAAAGTTATGTGGAGTTTTGGAGAGCTTTAGGATTTCATCTTAAAAAAATGGTGTGATGTTTTCGCACAACACACCACTTTTCAATTGATTAACTTCGTTAGTAAAAACTTATGGATTGGTTGGGGTAAAAAGTTTTAGAAACGGTCAAGCCATCAAGCTGACTTTTGAAACGGGTGCTTAAATAAAAGTCCCGTTTCAAGCACTAGCTCTAACAGTCTAGGCATGGCTAATCTTGGGAACGGCAGTGACTTGAGCTTTCCAATATTGCACCTTGTAGGGAATTACAAATCGTTCCATCCTACAAGGCAGCAATGGTAAATCTCCCTGTTATCAACTAGAAAGCTTGATACTAGCGATAGCTGGTCTCATGGTCAGTATGGTCTGCCCATCAACACTTAGACAGATGGCGTGCATATCCTGCCAAACAACGAGACCATTGAAGACATCGCCAGTGAGTAGTTTGACTTCGACCATGCTCTGATCGCGAATTGCGCTCTGTAGCTGGCGAATACTGGGTAAACCTGTGTCAAATTCGGTAGCCATAGCAATCTCAGATGAAACAGTAATAACGTACCCGGTCTATACTACTTCGGGTACAGTATTCACCCATATTCCCACATGCCATGGGTCTCCCCTTTAGTAAGTATCACGGTCTTGGTAATGATTTTATTTTGGTGGACAATCGTCATCAGACAACGCCAATATTAACTCCACAGCAGGCCGTAGAGCTGTGCGCTCGCAATACAGGTATCGGTGCCGATGGCGTTATTTTTGCTTTACCAGGCGAGTCAGGTGCTGATTACACCATGCGGATTTTTAATTCCGATGGCTCTGAGCCGGAAATGTGTGGCAATGGTATTCGCTGCATGGCTCGATATTTAGCAGACCTGGATACGGCTAGTGGCCAGTCCCCTGCCCATCGCTACACGATTGATACGTTGGCGGGGCAGATTATCCCCACCCTGAATCCTGACGGTCAGATTACGGTGGATATGGGAGAACCTCGGCTATTAGCGGCAGATATCCCAACCACCCTGGCAGCTTCTCAGGCAAAGGTAATCGATCTACCGTTGACAGTGGCCGATATGATCTATCAGGTAACCTGCGTCAGCATGGGCAACCCTCACTGCATCACTTTTGTGGAGGATACGGATGGGGTATCCTTAGCCAAGGTAGGTCCCCTTGTGGAAAACCATGGGGTTTTTCCCCAGCGTACCAATGCCGAATTTATTCAGATAGTCCGACCAGACTACCTAAAGATGCGCGTATGGGAGCGAGGGGCTGGTGCTACTTTGGCCTGTGGAACCGGGGCCTGTGCGTCCTTAGTGGCAGCAGTACTCAATGGTAAGTGCGATCGCAAAGCTACTGTGGAACTTCCTGGCGGTCCTTTACATATTGAGTGGTCGATGGAGAATAACCATATTTATATGACTGGGCCTGCAGTGCGAGTATTTTCAGGTGAAACCGTTTTGTAAGTGACTCTAGTGTGACTAATATTGTTTTAACGAATGATGATGGCATTGATGCACCGGGTATTGAAGCGTTGTACCAGGCTGTTGCCAGTCTTGTTACTCAATCGAGTAACGTGGGGGTTGTTGCCCCAGATCAACATCTATCTGGCTGTAGCCATCAGATCAATCGTGGTGGTGCCATCAGCGTTGAACAACAGTCTGACCAGCACTATGCCATTGGGGGGACTCCTGCCGACTGTGCCCGCGTAGCCAACCATTTGTACCCTCAGTTGGACTGGGTTTTATCAGGTATCAACGATGGCGGTAATCTGGGTGCCGATATCTATGTATCGGGCACTGTGGCCGCAGTCCGAGAGGCAACGTTGCTGAGAATACCAGCCATTGCTATTTCTCATTACAAAACACGAGGCTTTTCTATTGACTGGCAGGTAGCGGCTCGTCGTGCTGCGCAGGTATTAACTCTCCTGATGGGTGAAACCCTTAACCCAGGGGAGTTCTGGAATGTTAATCTGCCATCTATTGCCGCTTCTAACCCTGACCCCAAGATTGTTTTTTGCCCGGTATGTACCCAGCCATTACCTACGGCATCTATCCTAGAGGGCGGTCAATTTCGCTATACTGGCGCATACCAAGATAGACAGCGTGACCCAGGAGCTGATGTGGATGTTTGCTTTTCTGGGAAAATAAGTATTAGTAAAATCTCTCTATGGTGATGATGGATAGTCTCCCCACAGCTCTATGGAACAACTGAGTAATGGCCTGACGCTTTTCTTCAGTCTGCTGGTGGAGGCCATTCCATTTCTCCTCATCGGTGTGACATTTTCCAGTCTGCTGTTGTTCTTTGTCAATGAACGTACGTTGATCAAACTGTTACCGAAAACTCCGCTGATGGGAGCCATCGCGGGTAGTTTGATGGGCGTTTTCTTTCCCGTATGTGAATGTGGCAATGTGCCGGTGGCCCGACGGTTGATTGTGCAAGGTGCACCTTCATCGGTAGCGGTCGGTTTTTTGTTGGCAGCCCCCACAATCAACCCGGTTGTTTTTTGGGCCACTTGGGTAGCCTTTCGCGACCAGCCGGAGATTGTATTTCTCAGGGTGATTTTTACGTTGGTGATTGCTGTAACGATTGCCTGGGTATTTAGTCGCCAGAAAGATATGCGGTCTATTTTGCAACCGGCGGTAGCTAGGCAGATGCCTAAACAACCATTTACGCGAGAGCCAGTGAATCCGCTGCTGCGTTCAGGAACGTATCTCTTACAAACCGGCGGGGCCACCCTCCAGCTAGATGATCCAACTGTGGCCTTACCCCAGATGCCAGCACAACCCTTGGGAATAAAGCTGCAACTGGTGATTGACAATATGGTTCAGGAGCTAAAGGAACTGGGGGCTGTCCTGATTTTAGGAAGTGCGATCGCTGCTTTTGTTCAAGTGGCGGTACCCCGAGACTGGATCTTGACCCTGGGGCAAAACTTTATCACGTCCATTATTGCCATGATGGTACTGGCAGCCGTGGTTTCCATTTGCTCTACCGTAGATTCATTTTTTGCGCTTTCCTTTGCCGCTACGTTTACCACAGGGGCACAGTTAGCCTTTCTGGTATTTGGTCCGATGATCGACCTCAAAAATATCGGTTTGCTAATGACTCTATTTAGGCCCAGGGCGATTTTTTACATTTTTGTCCTGGCTGCACAGATGTGCTTTATCTTGACGCTATTTATGAACCTCTATGTCAGCTAGACGAGCTAGACGCTCTCGTAGTAACCCACCAGGACAGTTGCCCTCTAAGAAACAACCCTGGTTTCGCCAGCCGTGGTTAGATGTTGCCGTCCTATTGGCTTGGAGTCTGACCTTTTTCCGATACTGGATAACGGGCAAGCTCTTTGTGCTGCTGCATCCGGACTATATGTGGCTCGCCAATGGTGCTGCTTTGGTGCTGCTGGCGATGGCTTTGTTTAAGCTGACCACAATGCTTACAAAACAAAAAAGAGTACAGGCTCCACCGAACCACAGCACCTTACTGCCTCCCCAGCTCAGCAGTCTGATTTTATTGAGTGTAGCGGTTTTGGGTTTTATTTATACCCCTAGAGCGTTTGCCAGTGAAACAGCGATTCAACGGGGTGTGGCTGACACCCTCACCATGACCCGTTCGCAACCCCAGCGTTTTGTACGCCAAACGGCCTCTGATGAGCGCACAATTATTGATTGGATTCGCACCCTAAATGTATATCCAGAGCCAGATGCTTATACTGATCAAGCGGTCAAGGTGTCAGGATTTGTCATTCATCCAAATGAATGGCCTGAAGAGTATTTGATGCTATCTCGGTTTGTATTAACCTGTTGTGCAGCGGATGCCTATCCAGTGGGATTACCTGTACAGTTAGCAGTGTCGCGTCAAGCCTATAACCCTGACAGTTGGCTGCAGGTGGAAGGAAAAATGGTAACGGCTACCATTGATGGCCAGCGGCAGCTAACCATTAAACCGACGAAGATTGACACTATTCCTGAACCTCGTAATCCCTACGAGTATTGATCTACCTCTGTAGCTCTCATCATTACGTTCTTCATGACTAAGTCCCGAACGCGGCCCCGGCGTCAGCCCCTTGATCGTTTGGCTCAGGCTCTAATGGTATTCCTGGCAATCATTATGGTTGGCATGATTCTGTTTGGTGGTCCAGCAGCGTCTAAGGTGCGAAATTTCACCTGGCAGAATCAGCAAGTGGGGGCTATGGATACGGCGTTTTTGCTCACGTTTAGTCGCCCGATGGATCAGACTAGTGTGGAGCAAAATTTGACCATTGAACCACCTTTACCGGGGCGTTTTAGCTGGGCAGGGCGGCGGATGGCCTATACCCTTAATTTTCCAGCTCCCTATGGCAATGAGTTTCAAGTGAGCTTGCCAATTGCGAAGGACCGATTTAGTGGAGACTCTGCTAATTTTGTGCCTTTTGAGGCCAGTTTTAAATCTCGTGAGCGCGCGTTTACTTATATCGGTATCGAGGGTGAAGAGCGTGGGCGGCTAGTACTCTACAATCTGAGCGACCAGTCCAAGGTGCCACTGACGCCAGAAGGGTGGACTATTTTGGACTATAAACCTTACAGCCGGGGCGATCGGATTTTGTTCTCTGCCCTTGAACAAGGACAAAATACGCAACAGGATCAGCGGCTATATACGGTAACAACTGGCTTAGGCGAAAGCTCACCAGATGGCAGCGGTCAAGTTGAAATCGTATTGGACAATCAGGACTATCAAAATCTGAAGTTCGACCTTTCCCCTGATGGACAAACGATTGTTGTTCAGAGGGTCAGTCGCAGTAACCCAGGGGATTTTGGTCCCTGGGTTATTACTCAGGATAAAGAGCCACGGCGCTTGGAAACTGAGCCTGGTGGCGATTTTATTATTGCTCCTGACAGTCAATCGTTACTTTTACAACAGGGCCAGGGGACGGCCATTATTGCTCTGAGTGATGCTGACGATGAACAAAGTGGAGAAACCTTAGACTTTCTTCCTGAATATGGTCTGGTTATGGATGTTGCTGATAATGGCTCTGCAGCAGCCATGGTCAGCTTTAATCAAGATGATCCAGAAAAACGCTTTACCCAGACCTTGTTTTGGGTTTCCAGTCAGGGTGATGAAAAAGCGCTTCTAAATGTTACGGGGGCTATTTTAGATGCTCAGTTTGATCCGACTAGCCAACTCTTGTTTTGTTTAACCAGCGAGTTGGTGGAAGCAGAAACCTACAAAGTGCAGCCTGCGATTTCGGTCATTAACTTGAACACTGAAGATGTGGAGGAGCTGCGGCAACTGCCTCCACAACCGTCGGGTCATATGAGTCTTGCGCCTGATGGGTTAGCTATTTTGTACGACGAAGTTATACCGGGTGCAGATAATTCAGCGATTGTAAATGATGGAGTTGCGATCGCAACTTCTCAACTATGGTTGTTACCGCTGTATCCAACTTCTGAAGCTCGCATCAACAAACAACCAAAAGCTATTGAGCCTAAGATGCTGCCCTTTCCAGGGCTGAATCCGCTCTGGATTCCCTAAATAACAACCGTCATAGTGTTAACGCTCGGCGGCTGCTTCAGCTCCTCTTTCTAAGTACATGCTGAGGAAAATATTTGCAGCAGCCGGTTCTAGTGTTTCCAGAGCAATAATAATTTCTGGAATTGAGTCAGCGAGTGGATCACTCACCTCATTGACCCATTGATTGACTGTGGAACGAGCCACGCCCATTGTCACAGCCAAACGATTTTGACTAATACCGTACTGAGTGAGTACATGTTTAAGTGCTTTTCCTGCCCTTCCCATAGCGGTTATAAATCTCACAAAGATTACAAAATCGAAAGGAGGCCATGTGTGTATTGACCTGCCTATGTTCTTTCTTCCGAGCCCCTGAAAGATATCAGTATAAAATGGCCCAGGAATGTGTCTTTTGCCTCAAAAAGCTACGCGCTTGCCCTGATTATTACGACGTCTGTTAAGGATTCAGGTGAAAAAACAAAGTATACCTGAATCTTTTTCGATGTGGTGAACCCCTTGTATCCAAATATAGTGAAAATACTGAGTTCAAGTGTACTGTTTGGGCGGATAGGCAACCTCGAAAAAACCCCAAGAGCCTTATGAATCAAGG
>JBCCQQ010000081.1:0-22181 GCA_039024555.1 Cyanobacteria bacterium P01_D01_bin.156 | reverse complement strand
TCAGACGAATATGTGTCCCTTTACAGAAACGCTATGCAAGGACTGGCTGAAAATCCTTGCCTCTAGGAAAGGGACTACTGACCCTGTCTGGGCGATGGGATAACCCCTGAGATTTCTATTCAGTTTTTCAGCAAACCCTAAGTAAATAACCAAAATTTCTCAGGGAAAATATCCTGAGTATCCACAACACATTAACTTATAGTTACTCAAGATCCTCGTAAAACAACCATGACCCACGTCAGCGTCATTGTTCCTCTTTACAATAAGGCCAAATTTGTGCGCCGTACGGTGGATTCTATTTTGGCGCAAACAATGGCAGATTTTGAAGTCATTGTTGTGGATGACGGTTCTACGGATGATGGTAGAACCATTGTGAGTGGCATTGATGATTCCCGTATCCGTCTAGTGCATCAAGCAAATCAAGGGCCAGGCGCTGCACGTAATCGAGGATTGGCTCTAGCCAACGGGAACTACATAGCATTTTTAGATGCAGATGACGAGTGGCTTCCCAACTTTTTAGAAACCACCCTCAACCACCTGAAACAACATCCCGACTGTGCTCTCTGTGTTACGGGACAGTATCGTGGGCAACATCGTGCGAATTGGAGTCAGGTGCTGTCATCGTTAGGAATCACCACTGGCTGGTGGAGGCTTCCTACCCTGCTGCCCTCTAAACAACACAAACCTAGTATTGATGTACTACATTCAGGAGCTATTTTATGCGATCGCAACGTTGTTAATCGCTTTGGTGGTTTTTACGCTAAGAACCGCTGTACCTATGGCGAAGACATTTATCTGTGGCTACAGATCATTCTCAACTACCCCATTTATCGAGATTTACAACCTCTTATGTGGTATCACACCGAAGCCTCAGATTTAGCTATTTGGAACCACATACGGCCCCCGTGGCCTATGCTATTGGAACCAGAGCCCATTAGAAATAACTGCCCTCAGAACTATCGTCCGATTCTAGAGAGTATTTTAATTACCTATGCCACTATTGCCGCTTACCGAGCAACAACGGCGGAAGATTTAGCCACAGTCCATCAGTTATTTTCAATTTTTCCAGAGGCTCGGACCCAAATGTTCAAAGATTGGCGTAGACGGATAGATTATTTGATTGCTAACGTTCCCAATCTCCGGCGTCAGTTAAAAGGCATCAAGAACAGCCTTAACGCCAACGATCACTCTTGAACAAGGGGTTTAGAAAATCTATTGCCTCAATCCTCACCTAGAGAAAATGACACATCTGAATAATGTTTATGAAGAGTTTTTCGGCGTTGCTGAGCCTCGGGATGATTTTTTCTGAAAGAGTCTGGCACAGGCAAGCGTCGTTAGATCGATTCATCCCATAAATCAGCAACGGTGTTTTTTCTATTAGTCCGTAGTAAAGATTGCAAAACAGAGGACCGTTTCCTTAAAGACGTATGGCGAATCTGTTGATATAGCTCAAAGTCTAGTGGATATATTTGCCTCAACATCGCTCGTCCAGTTTTCCCCAATGTGTGTTCACGCTGCTTATCTTGGGTTTGATGTACTTTTCGGGACGTATCTATCTCTAACAGTTGGCCAAATAACTGCATCTCAGCTGGATTTTCAATTAAAAAGACTCTACTAATGTTTAAGCTTAGCTTTATCCAATGCCTCTGAGCATACAGACAATCTAACTGCGGGCGAGTGTGGGGATCTTGACGATAATGCTCCGGAAGCCAAGACAGTACTGCCTCCAAAGGGGTTTCCAAAAGAGCCTGACAACAGGCAACCATATCGTGAGTACTCACACCAACAGAATTTAGCCATAGGCGTTGACAGTGCTGCAATTCCTTTGGGTGCAGACGGTTTTCTGCCAACATTTTTCTTGGCGCTTTACGAAACTTGTCATGGAAGTACGATAGAAAGCGAGTCTCTGGATCTCGAAACAGCAGTATTCCCGTGGGGCAACCCAGCAATCGGTTACTGATTGCAACAGATAAGGTGTATTTGCTCCAGAGAATACGTTTTAGAGACGTTTGGCTCTTCAAAAAAGAGTACATAACCTTAAAACTGGTCAGCACAAGATAGCGTTCCTTTTGAAAAACCGGGAAATAAAAGTGGTACATCTATTTTCCGTCCACCAACCAAGTTAATAGGGCAAAACCACACTCGGCCCCCGTTCCAGGAGTGCGGTTTAGTTTTCTACTCACCAGCAGCAGCACCATAAACACTGACCACCAGAGCTATCTCAAAACAACTACGGGCATCTGCGGAATCATTCATCAATAACTACTGTCAAAATGCCCTCAAGATTAGCCATATGACCAAAATTGAGACTATTTTGCTTAGCTAAACCACAGCATGCATTTCGTAGATTGAGCCGTCCATAGCTGGTGAAAACTCAGGGCTCTAGGAAGCGTCTATGGCACTAAATGCGCAAGTTATTATTTTTATGGGGATACTTTTTTATACGTAGAGCAGTCCCATACATCCGGTTGGATGGGTGCCGTAGTCCTGTTCATTAACTATCTTTTAAGGTTTTATACGGGCTAAATTGTGCGGCTGTACTGAGCTACCACATCGTCATAAATCGCCTCTAATTGCTGCGTATTTTTGCGGAGGTCAAAATTAGCTGCCACGTGGGCCTGTCCAGCCAAAGCAAACTGTTGCCTCAGCTCAGTATCCTCCAAGAGGCGGAGCAGGTTTTTGGCTAACTGGTTTACATCTTTTTCTGGGGCTAACAACCCCGTTTCTCCATGAATCACAGCCTCTGGAATCCCGCCAGTGGCAAAACTCACCACCGGCAAGCCCATAGCCTGAGCTTCGGCAAAGACCATGCCAAATCCTTCCGCATCACCAGAGCGAGCAATAATACTGGGACCGCAAAAGACTTGGGCGCGATTCATCCAATGGCGTACTTGTTCGGGAGACTGTTGCCCTAGGAATTGGACACTTATTGAGAGCTGGTGGGCCAATGTCTGGAGTTGCGATCGCAGTGGTCCATCTCCAATTATCACCAACCTTACCCCTGGTAGCTGGCATTGCACATAGGCCATCGCTTGAATCAAGTACTTTACTCCTTTTTTCTCCACCAGCCGTCCCACAAACAACACTACAGACTGACGCTCCATAGGGATTGAAGAAAATCGTTGTCGATCGACACCAATGTAATGCACCACAATCCTCTCGGCAGATGCCCCCCTCAGCAGCAACTGATCATGAATAAATTGAGAGACTGCCACGATACGATGGGCCTGATGTAGAGCCTGATCACGCCTGCGCAGCAGTAATGCTCTAAAAAAATCTCCACGGGTGCGAACAGCCGTCCACGGGGGAGTATGCCAGGTTGCATCGTAGCCATGGCAGGTAACAATAAGCGGGATATGCAACCGCTTACACAGAGGTAATACCAAACCACCATCACTCGCAAAATGGGCATGAACTAAGTCAGGGCCATACTCGCGGATAGCAGACAACCATCTAGGGGAAACAATCCCTGCTAACTTATACGCTCCTTTCCAAAATCGTCCAAACTTGGAAAGTTCGTCAAAAACAATGGCGGCTCGCTCATCGATAGTCCGATGCAAACGACTACTGCCAGCATAAACAGCACGGTACTTTGATAGACCGCTGGTTTGAGCAAGAATGAATGTTTCAGAGTACGGTAACAGTTGATCTCGATAAATTACAACCCTGGCACTGCCATTCCCTGAGCTAGGTTCATTTGAATGCCACATCGTATATCGTTCAGCTCACATTATCAATCAGCAACAATCACATCTAAATCACTAATCTTCAGCATGAGAATAACTAGAAAGAGCGGCTGTTTTATCGATTCCCTTATCTAAGGATTCAGATGCCAGAGATTTTTTGGGGTACTGAGCAGTCACACGAGATGTGGTCAGCCCCTGCTTAATGGCATAGAAAGGACTCAAGAAACTACTGATCAATAACTGTAATTCGGCTGCAGCCACCACATCTTGCGGTAGGTGATGATAGTGCCTAAACAGGTGAACTAAAAGCTTACGCCCATCATTAATCATAAATAACAGCAGTACTAAAGGACGTTTCCAAATGACAAGGCCCACTACACGCGTGGTGTACTTGCTTAAACCAATGCCATGAAAGAAGCGTAATAAGTAGCTACGTTCAAAACGCCAACTGGGAATTTGATGGTCAATGTGCTGATTGGGATTAAACCATATCTCCCAACCAGCTTTCTTCAAATACAACAGTGCCTCCACATCTTCTCCCTTACCAGCCAAAGATTTGCCAACAGGTCCTTGCAGCTTAAGCGGATAGGGTACATGGTCCAACCATGCCTGACGCAGAATAATCAGCCCCGCTCCTGGAGGAACTAAATTACTAGCGGCCCGCCAACCTGTCGTAAAACAGACCGCTTCATCCCGCTGCACGATCGGGATAAATGGAGCAATCCGTTCAAAATCTGCTGGAGGCGGGGTCTCATAAAGGGGGTGAATTTGACTACCAAAAGCAGCCGCATAGGGATGTACACAGCCAAATGCATAAGCCGACTGCACCCAGTAACGATCGGGAATATTGTCATCATCCAAAAAACCGATCCAGGTTCCCTGGGCCTCTAGAATTGCCCGTCGCCTGGCAAAAGATGCCCCCTGCTCAGTTTCCAACACGTACCTTAAGGGGCATTCATTCCACGTCTGCTGATACTGCCGAACGATCTCAGCCGTATTATCAACACTATTATTATCAACAATAATGACTTCCCAGTCGACATCGGTAAAAAATACCTGGGACTGAAGTGCGTTTAAAATTTCAGGTAAAACCGAAGCACCATTGTAAAGACGAATAGCAACTGAAAAATCAGTCATATATCAAGCGAGGCTAAGTCGCCTGCCCTCGGTAGATGTATCCGTTCAAGTTTGTAAAAACCATGACTACGCTTTTCAGTGCTCCCAGATTACTTAAACTATGACTCAAGCATAAAGGGATGACAACAGTACAGCCGTTATGGACACATCCAATTACGCCGGTGCCGGTTTAGAGGATGCAATGCTCTGTAAACCCGGCCAAAGCTCATAAATTCAGAAGATCAAAACATCCCGAGGAGCAGCAGTACTCAAATTACAAATGCAAGCTAAAACCACCTCCATAGAACAGCAAAGATACGCAGAGCCCATGAGGGTGAACACCCACAACATGAAACTGAGCGTCCAGGGTAGTAACGACGATAATTCCCACAGCGCAAAGATAGGGACGATAGCAACGCAGCATAAGACAAGAGACACAAAAAAACCCTCAATAGGAGCATTATTAAACGCTTCTATTGAGGGTTTCTATGCGGTTACAGCTAGCTGAATGCGTCCAGCCTATGGAAATGAGTAACCCAAAGTTGCCTTAGAAACTACTTCAGAGCCTTAGAACTCATACTGTATTTACCACCACGTCCACGATGCCATTCATTCGTGCGAGCACCAGCAGACAAAATATTAGACACACGATTACGCGCCTTTAAGAAAGTTGCCTTGGGCATATCACTCTTGAAGATTGCTTCCATAACTTCAGCAATCTTAAAGGCTTCATCAGGCTGAGCCTTCAGGATATTAGCAACAACGTCAGGCAGGGGCGTCTTGCGGAAGGGATCTTGCACATAACGCTGCCAGTTAGGAGACTTACCACCTCGGGGCTTACGAGTAGTGGCAGGAGCAACCTTAGGAGCAACAGTCTTGGTCGCTTTAACTTTAGGAGCAGCAGCAGCCTTAGCCTTAGCCTTAGCAACTGTCTTAAGCGAGGGCTTACGGCCACGACGTTTACCAGGCTTTTTAGCAGGTGCAGGCTCTTCTGGAGCACTTACTTCAACTTCAGAAACAGCGCTGGTTAAGATTTCAGCCACACTAGCGGCAACACCATTACTATCACCACCTCCTTCAAACAGACCAATAACAGTCTGTAGTCCCTTGCGCTTTTCTTCAGTAGCCGAGATTTGCTCATTTAAAGCTGAAATTTGAGCAGCAAGTTGTGATTCAACTTCTTTGAGTTGATCAACGACATTAGTAGCCATATCGGATAAAACCTCACTTTGTTGCAATGAATGGAGCGATATTCGAGAAAGATAGTCTCATTAATTCTCTAATTCTACAAACATATACCACTAATTCAACAATTTTTTAACACCAAAAAGATACCCAAACACAAAAAAGTAATATCACCCGTTTTTTCGAACAGTCATCAACAATGCAATTTTCAACCAACTTTTATAGCTCTACTGGGTTGCTAACAAGGGTATTTCAACCTTCAAAATCGCCAAAGACAAACCCCAAAACTCTTATCGCAAAAGGCTTTTCGCCATCAGCGCCATCCTCCTCCTAAATCGCCAACCGATGTAGCGTATTTTTTTCGTGTCATCCGAAAGGGACATTATTTTGATAAACAACGCTTATTATCTTTTCGCAAAGAATGAGCAATACCACTTTGCAACATCAATGACAGAATAATGAAAACTGTTAACCATGAACCCCTTTGTTCTTCCTTTAAAGGCAACAAAAGTAGTTCGCATGAACTACTTTTGTTGCCCAATCACTTATTTTGAATGTAATACTTACGCCCAACGATTTGACTCAAGATTTAGGGGAACATCTTGAATTCGCCCTGGACCGATAGCTTTGATAGCTTCATCAAGGTCAACATTACCTGTGTAGAGGGCTTTGCCGATAATCACACCACTCACTCCGAGAGGAGCAACACCCAACAGGCTGAGTAAATCACTCATGGAACTGACTCCTCCAGAAGCGATAATAGGGGTATCAATCTTTTGAGCAAGTTCTCTCAAAGCATCAAGATTGGGGCCCTTGAGCGTACCATCCCGCTTAATGTCGGTGTAAATAATTGCAGCCGCGCCTAGGTCTCCCATACGACGAGCCAGCTCATCTGCCATAACAGAAGAGGTTTCTATCCAGCCACGGGTGGCCACTTTACCGTCACGGGCATCGATCCCCACAAAGATGCGTCCGGGAAACTCTTGACTAAGTTCTCCTACTAGCTCTGGGTTCTCTACGGCAATGGTACCGAGAATTGCATACTGCACACCAAGGTCAAAGAGTTCTCCAACTCGCTTGCGATCGCGTAATCCCCCACCCACCTGTACAGGCACATTAACGGCTTGAACAATCTCTCGAATAGCATGCCAATTCTGTGGTTTACCGGCCTTAGCCCCATCCAAATCCACCAGATGTATACGAGTAGCCCCCTGTTCCGCCCAGCGACAAGCAACAGCTACCGGATCCTCATCAAAGACCTGGGATTGTTTGTAGTCTCCTTGAAATAAACGAACACAGCGTCCATCGAGCAAATCAATGGCAGGGATCACATCCATAGGTCAGAGTCCAGCGTCACACGAACATTACAGATTTTGCCCATAGCCCACATCATGGGTACTATCCCAACAACAGCGATGGGAAGCAAAGTTTGCCATTTAGCAAACTGCGATGGCAGTGTTTCAAATTGTACAGAAAAAGGTGATCCTGCGGAGACAAGCGCCAAACGTAGCACTCTCTTTGGTTAATTTAACGTACAGTTCCTAGGCTTGTTCTGCCCTAGAAGCTATCCGCAATATTATCTAGAAGCAGTCTTATCTGCTCTCGGTCTGAAGCTGTCGGACTATACTTCAAATAGGTTTCTAAATCGCTACGGGCTGCCAACAGGTTTTGTAGTTGATAATGAATCAGCCCCCGTGCACGACTATTTCCAGGCTCATGGGGAAAGAGCATCAGAAGATAGTCCAGAATCATCAGAGACTGGGAAAAATTGCGCTGATTGAGATAAATCAACTTTAAATTGTTGAGTAGCCTAGCAAGGAATGCTTTGGCATCAATAGGTTGGAGATAATCGCCACTCCAAGGGGTGTTAGCACCGTGTAGGCGATGGAAAAGAGCCTGACAATCTTCTGGAAATAGAATTTCTCCCTGGTCAAACGGGTCGATATAGACCTCCATTTCATCAATCGCGGGACGCACCAAAAAATGCCCCGGCATCCCCACTCCCAGTAGGGGAAAGTCCAAACGTTTCCCTACTTCCATATACACCAACGCCAACGTAATCGGAATTCCCAAACCGCGCTCTAAAACACGGTTAAGGTAGCTGTTCTCAGGATCGTAATAGTTAATTTGATTCCCCCTCAGCCCCAGCTCTTGATAGAGCTGTTGGTTAATCGCCTGAATCGTTTTTAGAGGATATGTGGAAGGACTAATGGCCGCAGCAATGTCATCCAGCTGTTGATAGTAGTGATGAGGGTCCAAATTAGGATATACCTCTTGGGCTGGACAAAGGGCGGCGGCGGCCAAATTTAGGGATGGCTGGTCAAGAAGACGACGAAAGCGCTGTCGGGCAGGGGAAAAACTGAAAGACATTGAAAAAGGATGCTGCAGAGGAAAAGCAAGAAGTTGAATGATTAAGTACCAGGGTGGTGACAGCCATAATCACCACCACTGCCATACAGAAGGGACTCTTGCCAGCGTCGCCAGTAGTAGCTATCTGCAGACGCTGTACTGCTCCCTAGCAACCGGTTTAATGCACTATAAACTGCCAAACTCAAGTAGTGTCCGGTCCAGTCTAAAACAGCTGGAATACCCACCTGGGGAAGAATCTTAGCAACTAAGCCAGGATGGTAAACAGATGTGCGCAGTAGGGTCTTTGCCAGGGGAAGAAATTGGACAACATCCTGAAGAAATGGGCGTAAAACAGGGTCCCCCAAGGCAGACATGTCCTCAAAGATGGTGGCCAGGAGTTGGTTAATTTGCTGTTCCTCAAGGAACTGATTAACCTGCAAACTCATGGCCTTTTGAAATAGCCAGGTAACGGCAATGTTGGGCTGATATGGTTGTAACCACCCCAGGGCAGAGGCACTGAGCTGATCCTGTTGCAGAGCATCGTCAATCCCTTGGGTAAGACGCCCCAGATGGCGCACCATGGCACCAAATCCACCAAAACTCAGGGGAGATTGGTGTCCACTGGCATCTCCAACCGCTAATATTCGATCCCAATGGAACCTGAGGGGACTGTTGCGGTAAGCGGGGAAAAAGCCGAACAGGGCTCGCTTAAAGGTGAGCTGTTCCAGGTTTACCCCCTGATAGGTGGGGAGGAGATCAAAATAATCGTCAAACAGATTTTCTAAAGTAATACGGTCGGGATGGGCATCTAAGTAGGTAAACAAATAGGTGGTGCGGCCATCTCTAGCCGGAAATGCCTCCCAAAAATACTGACACTGATGGGCAATTGGTGTAAACGAGGTGATCAGATCGCCAGTTTGGTTGCGGTCGTAGCCCGTAGCGCAGGTGCCAACGACAAGACACACGGCATCGGGCACTTCTCCTTGGCGAGCCTGCTGCACAATGGGCGAGAAATGTCCCATTGTATCGATCAGCAAGCGCGTGACTAAGGTTTTGTTCTCGGCGTGCACCAGCACACCATCAGGTGCAACACAGGCCGACGAAAAAGGAGTTTGTTCCAAGAGTTCCCCCCCTGCCTTTAGAAAAACCTGTTTGAGGGTTTCTAACAAGTAGACGGGATCTACACCAATATTGAGAACATCGTTAACCCAAAGTTCGTCACCATCGCCAAACTGAATCCGGGCCGGATTATATTCAGTTGCGATCGCAGTTTCTAATTCCTCTTCACTCAAAAGGCCTAGAGCAACAAATGTCCGTAGTTCGTTACGAGAAATATTCCATTCCTGGTCGCGTCCCTTCAACACACCACGTTCCAAAAGAGCCACTTTTCTTCCTTGTTTCGCTAGGGAAGCCGCCAACAAAATCCCCAAAGTACCCCCACAGATCACCACATCATAGGGGGAACTTATCTCACTGGTCACCAATGGATCAGCCTGAGTCGTCACCACCGAGGGTGTGGGAATCTTGCCATGACGATAGTCATACCAGAGAGCATCCACTCGTTGAAGCCCCCCATAGGGCTTGCCAGGAATATGCTGAAAGATCGATTGAGTCTGAGACATGGGCAATCAGAAAAGCAAAGGTGAGCTACAAAAATCAGAGCTAGTGCCCCGCTACCAGGAACAGGCACACATCACAATCATGAACAGGTCATACCCGAGTTTCTAGAGATAGAAATGTTCCAATCCAGTTCCCTTGTTCGTCATAATCTCGCACAATACGCTGCCGCCGATGGGGCAATAGATACCAACAAAATTCCAAACGAGCACAATGATTCCGTGGTAATTGAGGGTAGACAGTGCAGCTTACGTTACCCGGCAGGAGCCAGTACTGTACCAACCCAGCCTGCCAACGGTGTGGATCTATTGGTTGAAAAGACTGCACAGCTTCATGGATAAAGGTTTTGTCAGAAATCACTAGCTCAGCCTCTGAGTCTTGTGCTTGCCAGTAGCTAGTTCCCAGTTGAGGCGTTACCATTGTGGCCGGCAAGTAAAGACTCTCACCTCGCCACGTTCCTAAAAAATCATTCAGTTGCAAATAACGATCTGGTAATGTTCTCTCAGATCGTCCCGTCGATCGATATTCCGGGATTAGAGTGACATATTCTAAAACATGATCACCATTAGCAGTTCCTTTATAAAGCTGCACAAGACGCAGACGACGCTGTTCCGATAGCAGGGAAAACTCAGCCCCAAAACTACTCCATGGACGCCGCTGGGGTGCGCCTTGGGAAAAAGCCCCCGTCGGGAAAAAACATAGATAAGGAGCCGCTCCAGGAAACCCAAGATCTCGCTCCATGGTTTGGGTAGGCATGCCCTCTGGAGTCCGTTTGAGCACCAAAGTCATATGCTGATTTAAACAGTCTTCCCTTAAAGTGAGAGTACTAGGAGTATCCCGCTCCCAGACAGCCTCTGGGGAAAACTGTCGAAACCAACCGTGCCACTCGCCAATATTTTTACGAATGTATTGCCACTGTTCGTCATGCCATGGATCATTGATAGAACTACCAGCAAATTGGATCATGGATTGGCTGGACGTAACATCAGATATAAACCTGGACCCAGCAACGGAATTAACGAAAGCGCACGCCATAAAGCAGACAACTGACGGCGGGCAATATCATCCCACAGCAAGCTTGGAGTAAGCAGGGTGAGCATACAAAAATCCAGGCTCATCACATGGATAAACTGACTCGTCAAAAATTGTCCGTAAAAGTCTTGAAACGTTCTAGCCCCATCCCCCAGAAGTATCCCATAGGCCATGAGAATAAGACTTGCTGTAACAATGCCAACACCCACCAAACGATGATTAAGCCCCTTTAGCAACGCTGTATTTGGGGGAGAGTAAGGTAAATGGTGGGTGGCTTTTCTAAATACCAGGTAAGGTAGCAATGCAAAAGCCCCTAGGGCAAAGGAGCCTACCACAAAAGGCCAAGCCGGTATTGCTTGCTCACGACCATCAGTGAGGGCGAGAACAGCATATACCACTGGCCATAGGCCCATTAAATTGAACAAAACCACCACCATTGGATTAAGCATTGTCCAATGCCCAGTAGAAAGTTGCCGAATAGTATCGAGTGTTTCGGGAGTACTAGGCGGTGATAAAAAGAAGGCATAGGTTACAAACCCCAACCACAGGGCTCCCAACACGAATGACTGCCATAGCCTGGCTGCAGATGAATTAAGAACCGTTTCCTGGGACGTCGTCATAAAACAGGGGTGTGTTGAAAGTTCAGATTTTCTTAAGTTTTAAGTTGGTATATCAACCAACATCAACTAGGCCCCCTTATTGTACGGCGAGCCGTTTACCCTGGGGACATATCTGCAACAGCTACAAGCAATACCCGTTGACGGCTGTTCAAGTATTAAGGTCCTAACCGTATGAGAGTTCACAAGTTTCTACAACTGTATGAGTCAGGCCACCGCAACTTTAAGGGAATTAACCTTAGCGGTGCTGATTTATCCAGCTGTATTTTGGTCAATGCTGATTTATCGGGGGCAAATTTAGTCGGAGCTAACCTCAGCCGTGCCTTTCTTACTAAAAGTAAACTTATTGGAGCACAGCTACAACGGGCGAATTTGCAATTTGCCAAATTAAGTGAAACAAACCTCAGCCATGCAAATCTCACCAAGATTTTAGGTAAGGGTGCCTTTTGGATTAAATCTGATCTCTCTTACACCCAATTGAGCGGTGCACGCCTACCCCATGTAAATCTACGGCAAAGTGTTTTACACTTCGCTAACGCTTCCGGTGCCACCTTGGCAGCAGCTAATCTGCGGGAAGCTCAACTCCACGGAGTGAACTTTGATTGGGCTAATCTCCAGGAAGCAAAACTCTACGGTGCGGATATCACAGCCATCAAATGTAACGGAGTTAATCTTGAACAGGCCAGATTAAATGGATTAAATTTTCAAGGCTGCGACTTAAATGGAGTCAATTTGTCCCATGCTCACATGAAGGGGACAAACCTTCAAAACGCTAACTTAACAGCCGCTAATTTAACCTGCGCTCAGCTTCAGCACGCTAACTTACAACAGTCCCAATTAGTTGGAGCTAATCTACACAATACCCAGCTACAACGAGCCAATCTCTTGGACGCAGACCTTAGCCGCGCCAACCTTGAGCAGACCAATTTTCTAGGTGCTATTCTCACAAACACTATTTTTCAAACCGAATTACAAAAAACTCCAGGTATCACATCCCGCCATTTCGCCCAAAGAGCCATTTCAGCAGTCCCATACTCCATGTCTGTCTCCCACCTCTACCAGGAATGGTCCCCTTCATTGAGTATGCAGTAGACGACTATCCGTAACGTTTTGGTGAGTTTCTAAGCCATGACATCATTCTCTCAATTAGGTCTGGTACTGATCACCACCGGTTCTGAGTCGGAGGCTGATCAAATTTCTGAGACTCTGATTGAAGTTAATTTAGCCGCCTGTGTTGCCATTACCCCCATCAAGTCTGTCTATCGTTGGCAAGGCGTAATCCATAAGGATGAAGAATATCAGCTGGTGATTAAAACCGATCTGGCCCTGTTTGAAAAAATCGTCAGCTACGTTAAACAACACCACAGCTATGAGCTACCGGAAATTATTGCCATTCCCATGGCTACCAGCACAGCAGACTATGGACAGTGGATTCAAGAACAGCTACAAAAGCTCGACTAAAATAACTTAGCTGTGTGATTCTCCACGTCATATTCAAAGCGTGCTTTATGGTCCGTCACACCATAGAGATTAAATGAAACAGTGGGCTCTTCTCCTAAAGGCTGCACTTGATGGATTGCACCGGGAGTCAATCCGATAATGTCACCGGGCAATAAAATTTGTTCTCCTGCGGACTCCAAACGGTGAGGTTGGGTTTCCGAAGGTGTACGCCGCCACAGGTGATTTTTTTCTTCTCCCCCAATCAGGGCAACAATTCCCCAAGTGGCATGATTGTGAATCGTGGACACTTGACCAGGGGCCCAAGCCACCATTTGAACCGTCAGAGGAAATTCGTGTTCTCGGTATAAAAACTTGACAGACCAACCTGTTTGAGGAGAAGGCTCGTCATATTCCATCTGTAGCCAGTAGGAACTCACTAGCAGTTTTCGCACTAGGGGGGCAATAGCCTGGAGCCGACGAATATCATCCCTTTCAGCAGCCAGAATATCCTCTAAATCTGTTAGAAACCTGTACAGACGATAGACACGCTCAGGGGCTTCAATATCAGCATCACCAAATGTGGTTTTCTGACCATCGTCAGTAATCAGCCAGTTTTTATTTGTCATAGACACATGGGAGAAACATATTGAGATGGGGCAGTGAGCTTCATCTTAGGTTTTTAAACATACAAAGATATGACTACGGTGAAATATCTCAACCACAGCCCAACTTTTAACAATGTTATACGAAAGAAAAGTTTCATCTTGCAACAGCGGTGTATCCACAGCAGACATCTGGCCATTAGACTGGTAGTTCTCCACCCTAAATTACGGGCAAAATAAATCGGCAACCCTACAGGGGTAAAATTTCTGATCTTTGAATAACCCAAAGGTAGATTTTTTTACAGCTGTAAACGCTAGAGCTACCGTTTTGATCAAAAGCTGTCGATTGATTTATCTATTGGAGTCACAGACATCGATCTCTGGGCAGGGCTCTTCGTCTGGCCTGGTGCTTTGATGACTTTGGAACGCTTGCGGTGCAAATGCTTAGATTACGACTACAACAAAACCTTCGGCCCCAGTTCAGCTGGCTCCTGCTAGCTGTGTTACTAGCTGGATGTGGTCAGGCAAGGTCCCAGGTGGAGGAAGGCAGTACTGTTCTTGAAAACAATCAAGATAATCGATGTGTTGAAGGACATGTCTACATTGAACGGGGGCGGTATCGAGCTGGCAGCAACCAAGAAGAGCGAGACTATGCCTATCGGATATCAGCGGCGGCATTAGCCAATACCCCTGAAGAAATAGCTGATATTGAAACTCGGCTACGTCAGCAGCGTTGGTTTGACTTTGAGCCTGACAGCGGCAAACGTCGTATGGGTACTTTTTGCATTGGACAAAATTTAGTTACTAACGAAGAGTATCAAGAATTTGTATTGGCTACTGGATATCATCAGCCAGGCATCACCCCAGAGAATTATCAAGAGCAAAATATGTTGGTGCACTCTTACCAGGATCTGCGCCCTTACTTCTGGCGGGGATATCAGTATCCTGCAGGCAAGGCAAACTACCCTGTAGTACTGGTGTCTCAGAAAGATGCTTTGGCCTATGCCGCTTGGAAAAGCCAAGAAGATGGACTTGACTATCGTTTACCGACAGCGGATGAATGGGAGAAAGCTGCTCGGGGAAAAGATGGCCGCTATTTCAGCTGGGGTAATGAGTGGGAAGATAAAGCCACTAACTGGCAAAAACATGGACCAGAAGGAACGAGTCGAGTGGGGGCCTATCCACTGAGTCGAAGCGTCTATGGGGTGGAAGATATGGCAGGTAATGTGTTTGAGTTCACTTCAACCGTCTACACCCAGGATGGTCAAGAACGAGCCATTATGAAAGGCTGTGCCTGGGACGACTTACCAGGCTTTTGTCGCACGGCTTACCGCCATGGTCGACCAACCACTTATCGCCATGTCCTGTTTGGATTTCGTTTGGTGTCCGACCCAGTTAGGTAAAACGATTTAAGAGAAATATGAGCCTTCTCTCAGGAGAAATTCATTTTGTTTGTGCAAAGTATTGGGCGGGCCGATTGTCGATTTAGTTTCGGCTGCATTATTATCTGTTGAAAGCTTTAAGAGGAACCCTTGATGAAAATTAATTATTTGGCGGCTGTAGCAGCAGCATCTGTGCTGAGCGTTGGCGTTCTAACTGGTTGCGGTAGTGCAAACCCCTGTGCGGCTGACCCCTGTGCGGCAAAAACTGAGGAGGCTGCGCCTTGCGCCGCTCCCTGTGCTGCCGATCCTTGCGCTGCCGCTGACCCCTGTGCTGCCGATCCTTGCGCCGCTGACCCCTGTGCAGGTAGCTAACTTGCTTAGCGTTAAACTATAGTCAATTTGTTTTTTTGAACTTAGCTTCCCACGGCAACCGTTGGGAAGCTTTTATTTTGTCATGTTTGGTATGGTGAGCTTTACAGGTACAACACCTGCAACGGGGGGAGCGTAGTATGAAAGTCGGGTTTGTTGGCCTTGGCACCATGGGTGCCCCAATGGCATTAAATCTACTCAAGGCGGGTCATGAACTGACGGTACATAATCGCAGTCGCGATCGCGAACTGCCCCTAGCCAAGGCCGGAGCCCAACGGGCGGTCACCCCAGCGGCAGCAGCTGCCGCCGCCGAAATCATCATCGTCTGCGTTAGCGATACCCCTGATGTAGAAGCCGTGGTGTTAAGCCCTGAGGGCATCATCACCGGAGCCAAACCCGGCAGTCTAGTCATCGATATGTCCACCATTAGTCCCACCGCCACCCGTACCCTAGCCACCCAACTAGCCGACAAACAGGTGGCCATGCTAGATGCCCCGATCTCTGGCGGCTCAGAAGGTGCTCAAAACGGCACCCTCTCTATCATGGTGGGAGGAGATGCCGATCAGCTAGCCAGGGCCATGCCCGTCCTGGAAGCCATGGGTAAAACCATCACCCACGTTGGCCCCAACGGCGCTGGCCAAACCACCAAAGCCATCAATCAAATCGTCGTCGCCGGTACCTTTCTAGCTGTTGCCGAAGGACTATCCCTAGGCATGAAAGCCAGTCTGGATATGGAAAAAGTCGTCCAAGCCGTGGGCGGCGGTGCTGCCGCATCCTGGGCCTTCACCAACCGCTCTGGCAACATGCTAGACAATAACTATCCCCTCGGCTTTCGCATGAGCCTGCATCGTAAAGACCTACTCATTGCCCTAGAAGCCGCCCGCGAACTGGGATTGCCACTCCCCATGGCCGCCTACGTAGAACAAATCGAAAATGGCCTGATCGCCAAAGGCCACGGCGATGAAGACATGTCAGCCATTGCTCGCACAGTAAGGGAAATGGGAGGTCTTTAATTTGGAGTTCGGAATTCGGAAGTCAGAAAATTCAAACTTCCGAACTCCGAACTCCAAATAGATTTACGGTACTCCAATCGTCGTAATGTAAAGCACCGCCTCATCCTCCGGAATCCCCAGCACCTCATTTACCTGATCATCAAAAAATCCGGCTATTCCGCTTACCCCCAGCTCCAACCGGACAGCCGCCAAATTTAATCGCTGCCCCAAATGGCCCGCATCCATGTGCAAATAGCGGTAAGCGCGATCGCAATGTCGATCAATTGCCGCCTTTAGATTAGCCGTGTGAATAACCGCCATGCTGGCATCGCGGCCCAAATGCTGACCTAAACAAAGCTGATACAGCTCCCGACGAAAATGCTTAAACCGTACCTGACGCAGGCGATTAGTAGTTGGATCATAGTGATAGCAGCCCGTATCCAGATTATTGACCCCTAGGACCACCACAAACGTTTGAATCAGACTCAAATCAAAGTAGTCCGGCTGCGGATCAAACCCCTGGTCACAATAATGCTCTGGATGGTAGGTAAAATCCAGCAGCTGCCGCAGCGCATCCAATGGCATCGCTGCCCCCCGATAGCGACGAGTGGAACGCCGATACAACATGGTTTTTGTCAGATGTTCTAAATCCTCCCCCCAGTCCATCGGCACCACCTCCGTCGTCGCATGGTTGCCAAAAGGAAAGTCATACTTTGAGCTAGGCACCTGGGGCGAGTGTTCCAACTGAGCCTGTTCTAAGCTCTTGTCGGGTTGAGCCATAATTTTGCTGGCCTGGTGCAGCGCTGCCAGTAACTGCTGATCGTCCCTAGGGGCCTCATGGGTATGTAGATCGCTAGCCAGCGCAGTACAGCCTCGGGATAGGTTTTCCTCCACTTGAAGCAGGTCCGCCAAGGCCATTACCGAAATCGCACCCTCGCAATCCCCATCCAAATACAGCAAATCATTGACCGCATCATCCACAAACCCGCCAATCACGTGGGGCCGATAGTCACATAGACTAGCGGACAGTTCAATATTGCCCAGCAGATGTCCCGTATCCAGACATACCCGGCGATACGCTCGCGCCTGGTAGCGCCAGGCCGACCGCTGAAAAATGACCGTCGACACCAGTGCCAAATGGGTATGCTCTAGAGCCGGATGCCAAAAACATGCCTGCTGCAGCCGCTGCCAAGGATGATCGTCCCAAAACCGGATCAGACTATGGGTTCTAACCTGGTAGTTGTACAACCCGGCAGGCAGCTGAGAAGTGCCTCGGGAAACCAAATAAATTTCCGCCGGGTACAGCGCCCCTGCCGACGGAGCCGACCGTAAATAGATCGTTTCCCCAGCCGCACTTGTAAACTTGGCCGTTAGGCCGTAGCTGTGGAACAAAAACTGAGACAGCCGCTGCCACCACTGGTCGCTAGGCTGTTCCAGCGGACCCAGATACCCCTGTAGGTCAAACCGGCTCCCCAGCGGATAGGTCTTGTAAACCTTCGGCTGTTCAGACCAGTTCAACGTTCCTTGGGGCAACGCATCGGGAAAGTATTTAGTGCGCTGGTGATACTGCTGAGCAAGGGAAAGCGATGCCTCAGTCATGACGATGGATAGCGGCTGTGGGCAAAAGCGAGGGTAGAGCGGCAGAAGCCAAAAGGGCGTAAAAACCTTAAGTCACGCTTAAGAAAGACCTTTTCTTACGACATGTATCTTAATTTACATTCTGTAACAAAAAATCTCCAGTGACCAGATGTGGTCAGGAGCTCGGTTGTCAATTACCCGTTGACTCTGATTGTTTTCCGTAGATTAAGTGTATGACAGTTGATGAATTCCTAGCGGCCTATCAAGCGGGAAAACGTGACTTCCAAGGCGTTGTGATTGAATCGGCAGACTTTTTTGATTCTGACTTGCGCAACTGTAATTTAATCAATGCTCAACTGACCGGTGCCTATATGCCCTATGCAAAGCTCAGTCGGTGTCGTTTAGTCGGTGCAGATTTTACTGGCGCTAACCTCAGTAAGGCTTCTTTACAAGCGGTTGATCTATCGGGAGCTACCCTACAAGGAGCTTTACTGTCCTTTGTTAACTTACGCGGAGCCAAACTGTGCCATGCCAAGCTGCAACAGGCCAATCTCTACGGTGCGGATTTAACTGGGGCAGACTTTTTGGGTGCGGATCTGACCCAGGTAAATCTCAGTCGGGCCATGTTAGTCAATACTCAATTGACTAAGGCAAATTTACGGGGGGTGAATTTATTTCGTGCCCAGCAGGTGGAATTAAAAGGAGCCATTTGCGATCGCACCACCATCGGCCCCGACGGGTACCCCATCGATAACCTGGAATAATGAATAAATCTCAAGTTATCTAACCGAACTTACCAGGCAGGGAATCCGCCCATAATCCCTCTGGCAAAGACTAAAGCAAGCCGCGCTAGCTCAGGTATGCTATGAGCAGCCTATCGACCCACTGCCGTCCCTATGACCGTGAGCGCATCATCAAAATCCGCTATCTGGCCTAAGTTGGCCCTCATGCTGATCGTGATGTGTAGCTCTGTCAGACCGGGTTTGGCCCAGTCCACCCCCGCTCCGGTTCGGGAAGCAACGACCCCAGAAAGTCAGCTAGTTAATGACGACTCTTCCGACCTCAGCGTCATTTTACTGATTGGCCTCATTGGCACCCTGGTGTTGCTACTGGGTATGGGCATGGCCATGCTGTGGGTAATGCGGCGAGCGGTGGAAACTGAGGTAACTAAAAAAGTCACCCAAAATGTACTGGGCCAGCTCAACGAAATTGAAAATCTGGAAAATAAAATCCAGGCAGCCACCCGCAAAATTGACAGTATCTTGGCTGAAGCAGATGAGCGCGCTGATGAATTGTTGGAGCGCTCCAGCAGCTTTCAACGAGATCTCACCACCCAGCGCAACAGCCTGACTAAACTTCTGGCAGAAGCCACCGACCTAAAAGCTAAAACCGTTAGGGACTGGCAAGCTGAACTGGACGATACTCGCCAGTCCCTGGGCAGCCGCCAAACTGAATTTGTTCAAGAACTCGATACCCTTAAACAAAACGCTATCCAACAGTTACAGACGCTTCAAGCCGATACTCGACGACAGCAGCAGTCTGTCTTTCAAGGGTTGGACAGCGCCCAGGCTACCCTGGATAACCATCTGTCAGGGCTGAAGGCCACCGCCGACCACCGCCAGGGGATTTTCCTAGAAGAATTAGATCGCAAAGAGTCTATCTTTTCCGATGAGATTGGCACGCTGCAAACCGAGACCGTCGAACAACGCGATCGCTGGCTAGATAAACTCGCCGGTCTTGAAAAAGACATCGGCCCCCAGCTAGACGATTTGCGCAAGTCCATGAAAACCCAGCTGGAACAGCAGCGAGACAGCATCATTGAAGACATGCAGCAGGACCGCACCAGCTTTGCCCAGCAGGTCAACGATATGCAGGTCAATGCCCTAGGCCACAAGGAACTGGCCCTAAATACCATTGAACGGTCCGTAACCGACCTGCAGCAAGAATTCCAGCAAATGCGCAACGATATCGAAGGGCGCAAAGCGGACATGATGCACCAGCTGCGTCAGTCCACCGACGATTTCTTAACCCAGTTTGCCACCCTAAAAGTGGATGTAGAAGGCCGCAAGGGAGTGCTGCTGGGGGATATGGACCAGGTAGCCACAGACTTCAAAAACCAGCTAGACCGCCTACAGGCTGATTTAGGACTACAGCGGGACGAATCGTTTCGCGCTCTACAGCAAACCGCCAATACCTTTGCTAGCCAGCTAAACCAGCTCCAGAGCGAAAGCGGCGACCAGCAAGCTCGCAATTTACAAATCGTTGAAGCCGCCGCCAGTGCCTTTACCCGTCAGCTCACCGAACTACAGACCGACGTTAACCAGCAACAGCAGAAATCCTTACAAACTCTGCGCCAGTTAGAAGGAGATTTCACCCAGCAGCTAGGGGAGGTACGCGATACCGTATTTGGCCGACGTGATGTGGTGATCGAAAAGCTCAACCAGTTTGATGAAAATCTGGGCAACCAGATCAACGAACTAGGAGACACCGCCCGCGGACGCCAGCAGGAAGCCCAGCAGCGGCTAATGGTGATCGCTGAGAGATTTAGCGCTAACCTAGATGAACTCAAAACCCGGTTTGAGGGAGAGCAGTCCGCCAGTGCCGCTGACCTGGAAAGTCTGCAGCAAAGCTTTGCCCAACGGTTAGAGGATCTCCAAACCGAAGCCAAGGTACAAAAGGACCAAATTATGCGCCAGCTGGGGGAAGTCACCCCAGAATATGTGGCCGATTCCTTTGTGGAAACAGCCCAGACTCAGCTGCAAAGCCTCACCGAGCGGCTATCGCGACTGCAGAATAACCGCCCTGAGCTATTTGAAACCATTGATGAGCTAGTGGCCACGGCTGAAGGTCAGATTGCCGAGGGTGATTTAGAAGCGGCCATTATTACCTACGACAAGGCCCTGTCGATTCAGCCTAGCAATGCGGAACTGTGGCTGGCCCGCAGTCAGCCCCTAGGCCAGCTGAAGCGACGGGATGAGGCTTTAGCTGCATTACAAAAAGTGATTGATTTAGAACCTCAGCGAAAGGATGCCTGGTATCAAAGGGGTCTAGTGCTGCGAGAGCTACGCCGTTATGAAGATGCCCTGGCCACATTTGAGCGGGTAATCGATATTGACGATACGGACCCTAGAGCCTGGTTAAACAAGGGCATGGTACTAAGCCGCTTAAAGCAGCGAGAAAAGGCGATTATTTCTTTTGATAAGGCCATTGCATTAAATCCGACGTATCACGAAGCTTGGGTCAATCGTGGGGTGGCCTACGGCATTTTGCAACAGGCAGAAGAGGCGTTTAAGTCCTTTGATAAGGCGGTGAAGATTCAGGAAAATGACGGGGTGGCCTGGCTGAATCGAGGGTTGTCGCTACTGGAGCTGGAACGGTTTGAGGAAGCGGTATCCTCCTTTGAGCAGGCAACTCGGTTTAAGCCGGATTTGGTGAAGGCTTGGGATAATCGCGGTGCGGCTTTGGTGAAATTGGGTCGAGACCGGGATGCGCTAAAGAGTTTTGAAAAGGCATTGGAGTTGAATCCGGCCTATGCGAAGACGTACTACAATCAGGCAGTTTGTTATGCGCTACAGCGAGAGACGGATAAGTCCTTAGAGAATTTGCAAAAGGCGGTGCAGATTGATCCACGCTATAAGGAAGAAGCCCAGGCAGATGAGAGTTTTGAGGATATTTGGCAGGACAATTGGTTTAAGGAATTGGTAGCATAATTGCGATATCTGAATATTACGTAGGTTGGCGTTGAGGCCCGAAACCCAACAATCGCTCGTTTGATGCTGTGGTTAATAGTTATGGATCGTTGGGTTTTGATAGATCGTTAGAAAGCAATCATTTCGGATGGATTTTCAACCCAACCTACGGATTTTCTAGGGCGGTGCGGATTTTGGGAATTAGGTTTTGGGTGGTGGGATGATCGGAAAGGGTGTCGGCTTGATTGGCTTGGATGGCAGTGGCGATGACTTGAATATAGGAATTCCAGGTGCCTTGGGTATATGGATGTTGCTGCCCTAAAAGACGATTTCGTAGGTCTAATGCTCTAAGTAGATAAGCTTCGGCTTCAGCATATTGCTTTTGGTAAGAGAGTGATCTGAATTTTGTGTAAACGCTTGTTTGCTTAAAGAGAAAAGCGTTCTGGGAAGAGAATAGCAAAATGTGACAAGGCAGCACGCCAATCTTTAATCGGTCGATTCCATTTTTTCGCGATATTATTCATCGC
>JBCCQQ010000080.1:0-23499 GCA_039024555.1 Cyanobacteria bacterium P01_D01_bin.156 | reverse complement strand
GGGTCAGACGCATGGCGGGATTAAAGCCTTCTTTCATCGGTCTCAAGGCATTATTTGAACAATTCTGTGCATTGGAGATTTTTGATTTTCCCAAAATGCACATGTATGGAACATTCTCACCAATCAAGTAGGAACGCTATAGCTAAAACTATTCAATAACCTAAAAGCCTCTAGCCCATTATTTTTTCGATCCAGGACTACGTTTATTTATGGGCACTTACTTATTTGATAAACCGACTAAAATAAGTTTGTCGTGGATATTAGAAGGACAGGGACAATTAGAGGTTATATTTTCTATGCTTTCATAAGTTAACTTCTCAATCCTTGTATTCATGTAGTATTTAGAGCGCCGGGTTTGGTCAATGAGTCAAAATAAAGGCATGCATGTATGGGAGCGTATAGTTGCATTAGTTTTAGCTAGTGTTGTAATTATCACCTTGATTGTTTATGTATTCTTCTTGCCTGAAAGAACTGATTCAGCAACCATTGGCCTAATTAGATTTTTTGCTGCCTTGTTAGCTGGTCTTTCTGCTTACTTGTTTGCTGGAAACTTGGATCTGGAAGGGAAAATGCCTTTAGGCAAGCTAGGAGTTAGAGCTTCTGGTGCTTTTGCTGTGTTTTTAGCAATTTTGTTGTTTTTTTACTGGGGAATACCAGAACCTGATGGCAGATCTAATGATGAAGCAAATTCTAGTACTGACTCTAATTCAACAGTTCCTATAGAAAGTCAAACCTCAACTGCCCAACCTTTAGAAGAACAGGCATCGAGCCCCGGATTCGAAATCACTGACGTAATTGCGACTGCAAACCCCGATGGCGGATCGTGGACACTTGATTTCAGATTGTTGAACAACTCAGCGACTTCCGTAACCCTGAGCCGAATCAGATTCGTTACAGAAAAGTACGAATACTTTCCTTCAGACAGGGTATCTGGTCTTGAAGTTTCCGCAACGTACGAAGTTGACCTAGAACCACTTGAGAAAGACGGTTCCAAAGTTGAACACACGATTTCCCATGTGCTTAAGCCGCTAGAGGCTGATCGCTTCAAGATAATTATCGGGAGAACAGATGTTTACTGGGTCGATCGTCGTGTTTGGCACCTCAAGCCTACCCTGATCACGAGTGCCGGAGAAAAAGAGTGGAGCACAATCGAGATTGTGGTCCCTGCACCCAGATAGCAGTATACCTAATACTAAAACAGCAAGGGTGCCTTCCCTGCCGTGACTTCTAATGCCTCATCAATAAATTTTGGGGTCCGTACCATGCTCATACATTACCCGGAGCTGGCCTTGCTGCCTAACTCTGCGCAGGAGCGGACGGAATTTAAAATCCAGGCATCAATGCCAAAATATTGGCCGCCGCTCAGCTCTACCGTTAGCCTGCTTCATTCTTGCTGCTGGAAGTACATATAACTTATCTGTAGGTGTCAATTTCTTATTAAGCGCTAATTGACAGGCAATTGAGGAAATTACGGTTTCAAAATGCTGATCCAGAATTCAAAGATTGAAATATGAAATATGGCTACTTGAGTATTGGGAAAGGTTGAAATGAGTAACGATTGGGAGTATTGGGTTGAGCAGCAAGAGGAAGAACAACAGTTTCTACGGTTTGCAGACCACGACCCGTACCGCAAAAGCCTGACTTGCTGGATCGATGGAATAGAGAATGAAATATGGAATTGGCATCCAGGGGATCGAGTTTTGGGGTGGATGTCCCGATTGCATCAAGAACTAAAAATCGGAAGCAAATCTTTTTGGGCAAGAAATATCTATCCTAATGAGGAGCGAGAACAGCACCTATTCTCTGAGAGCAGGCCGCTACGAGTTTTAGATGATATTATTTATGAAGTAGTGGGCAGTGAATCCGAAGCTCAGTTTGATGTAATTATTCTTCCTAGAAGTGATCTAAGTAACCTGAACAAGGTAGCGGAGAGTTTAAGCGGCACAGCAAAAGATATGAAGGAGGAGTGTTTTACAGAGATGCTAGAGGCAATTGCTACCTTCATTGAAGAGGAGGTGAATATCAAGAATTTTGTCATCTATCGAGAGATCTAGCTGTAGTATATGCAAAGGCTAACAACTCGGGTGCAGCTGATTGCTGAAAGCCGCTCGGCTTAGATGCAAAAACCATGACAACCGCTGAACCTAACCGTTAGGTGCCACAATATTGAAGATGCTGTTTTTCGATTTAGCAAAACATTTAACAAGGCGCTAAACACGTGCGCTGCAACAAAATTCTAAAAGACTAAGCTCTAATCTCTATGTGCAGCTGTTGTGTTGTACATAGAGATTAGAGCTTAACTTCTCTCTTAAACCCCAAATTTATCAATTTGTTCTTTCAAATACTCATCCGCATTATTGGGGTCAAAATCACCAAACTGCATCTTCTCAATGCGTGAGATTTCTTCAGGGGCATCTACTCCCAATTCCTGGGCAAGCTCCCGTGCTAGATCCGTCAAGAAGAACTCCTGACCACCACCAGCAACTTTATCAGCGGTTGTATAATCCCAGCGGACTAACTGTGTAGTAATCCAGCTGGCAAAGCTCTTCCAAGGATAGGGATCAAAGTAAATGCGATCGGGAATATCTAGGGTGTTACCCTGGCCATCTTCAAATTTACCCGTCATCACCGCTTCCAGTACGGGCAAGGGCTGGTTGAGGTACTCCCGTGGGGCAATGGCTGCAGCAATTTCTTTACGATTAGCCGGGTTGTTGGCGTAGGTAGCCCCGTCGATAATGGCCTTGTTTAATGCCCGGAAGGTATTTGGATTCTCATCGATCCAGTTTTGGGCAGCAACAAAGGCACAGCAGGGATGTCCGGCCCAGAGATCCTTCGTCAGTAGATGAATAAAGCCGATATCGTCTTGAACCACGCGCTGCGTAAAGTTGTCGGGCAGAATAAAGGCATCGATTTGGCCTGTGGACATTTTTGCGATCGCATCCGGTGGAGGCAAGATCAACAACTTCACATCATTGTCAGGATCTAAACCGCCGGTTGCCAGGTAGTAGCGCAACAACAAATTGTGGTTGGAATAATCATAGGGAATCCCAATGGTCATCCCCTTAAAGTCAGCAGGCCCTTTCACCTTACCCAGGTGCTTCTTAGCTACGGCAATGCCCTGACCGTTATTGTTCTCAATACTGGCCAGCTTAACGGAGAATGGAGTAGACCCTAATCCTAGAGACATGGCAATGGGCATGGGAGCCAGCATATGGTAAGCATCCAGCTCACCTGCGATCGCCGCATCCCGCACCACAGACCAGCTAGCATATTTCATCAGCTCCACATCTAGGCCGTACTTCTCATAAATGCCCAACGGCTTTGACATAATGATGGGCGTGGCACAGGTGATGGGAAGAAACGCCACCTTCAGGTTAGACTTTTCCAAAGCTCCAGTGGTCGGTGTGCCTGCAGCTGAATCTTCAGTCGGAGCCTCAGATACATCTGTTGTAGAGTCACAGTTTGCCAGGGTAACCAAGGCTGCACCCACCGCAATGTTCTGCAAAAACTTCCGCCGAGTCACCTGACTCAGACGTTTCGCATCGGTAAAAAACTCTCCCGCCTTAGGGCCAAAGGCTGCACTAAACGCCTGGTCAAGACCGCCAGCTAGCCCGATCAGATCTCGCACCAGCTTCTCTCGCCTGGGTTCACCCTTGCCGACCATGCTGATAAACAAGGCCGTGCGCAGCTCCGCCTGACTGATGGCATCAGCGGTTTCAATCGCAGCGGGCTTATACATCCGCATCTTCACCAGGTCATCGATCAAATCAGCCGGATTGTGAGGCATCTCAGCTTCAGCCATCAAACGCCAATGATCTTGGGTGGAGTGAAAGCTGCCACAGATAACGCAGCGTTTAGCCATAGTGCTGACATCTCCCTGCTCACAAGAGAGATTGCTCCACTGGCGGGGCTGACCAGAGATCGATACCATAGGGCCTTTTTTGAATGGGTACTAGTGGAGTCTATTAAACCGTTTATTCCAATTTTTTTTTGTGAACATGACTACGGCTTAACAGAGCTTAATTTCTCTGGTACCCCTCTATTTGAACGTGGGCAGTGTCTACCCTACGCAATTTAGTTATCGACTTTCATCACACTTAACCAATATGCGATAAACCCAACGTGGCCGAACATCTATGAGTATCGGCTACGTTGGACTTAGAACACAGTGATTCAGTTGCAAATATCTCGGATTTGGGCGACCCGCCTATGCTTAATGGCGTTTGGATTTACGCTACCGGTAACGCTGTTTCCTTCATATCCGCCAACATTTTCTTAAGATGCTTCAAAGCGGGGGTAACAATGGCCACAAAGTAGGCTTCGCGCAGCTTACGCTCAGGAGCACTGCCATGCACATAGGCCCGCGCACCCGCGTGGAGCATGGCCGCTTGGGACGACCGCAGGGAGAGTTCTGATGCCGTCGCTCGCGCTTGAATAATCTCCCGTGTGAGCTGAGGATCGGCCACCCCGGTACAGCTATTGAGCTGATCGGCTAACCGATAGGTGCGCTGTCGAGCCATCTGTAAATCAGCATTAATGTCTTCTACCTGGTCGTCCAGATAGCGATTCACATGACCTAGGCGCTTATTGGAGCGTCGCATTAGCTCAATGCAGCTATCGGTTAGGCCCAGTCCCATACCCACCTGGGTCAACATAAATCCAGGACGGATGCAGGCGACATACTCTTCGCAGGGAGCCGCTAGAACCCACTCATCAGGCACAAACGCATCGCGAAATACACAGCTATAGGTGCCAGTACCTTCTAATGCAATAAAGTGAGCATTCAGACGCAGTGACATGCCTTCAAGATCATCAGACACAATCGCCATCATGTACTCTTCGGAATCCGCCATTCTGGCGGCAATGCCAAAGTAATGGCCTGGCCCCAAATTCGATACCCAGGGCAGCATACCGTTAATTACATAACCGCCATCTACTCGCTGTGCTGTTAAAGCGATTTTCTCAATGTCAGCAAAGTGCTTCATGGGGTTAGATAGCCCCGTACCCGCTAGGGCCTCGCCTGTGGCCACTTTAGGCAGCATTTCCGCCTTGAGAGTGGCATTTTGAGTATTTTCTAAATACCAGGTACAGGCCACCTGACACCAGGCAATAAACCCCGTGGAAAGACAATCTTTAGAAATTTCTTCAATACTTTGAACAGCCGCCTTTAGTCCTATACCCGAACCCTGAAAGTCCGTGGAGACCGCATGGGAAAATGCACCCGCATCCCCCAGTTGGTGCATAATCTGTCCTGGAAATTCTCCTTTGAGATCAATATCCTGCACCTTAGGAGTAAGCACCTGGTTAATGACCGTGCGCAGGTTAGCAATGGCAGGATCTGTGGACAAAGTTGCTACAGATGCCCGGCGATCTGACGATTTTGAAACGGTTTGCATGGTGATGCTGATGACTAAATGTGTTTAATAACGCTGGGCGTATTGATCTCTAAGTGAAATTAAGAAGCTGATGTCAATGAAATTTTAAATGTGATGAAGGCCTAATTGATTCTTCCCCTTGGTAAGGGGAGGTGCCATAGGCGGAGGAGCCAAAATTTAGCGATAACGAGCGAATACCCCTCCCTGACGGTTCCCCTTGGTAAGGGGAACCAGTTGTTGTCGGTTTTCTTAGAAGGGAAAGAAATTTTCACCTCTAAGAGTAATCCACTCCCTCGAACTAAACCGTTGAAACGGATACCGGCATAGGATTGCTCAATGTGGCAGAAACCGGAGACCAGGTATTGGCATGGGCCACCATCTCATCTAGGACAGCCTTATCCGCATCGCCATCGATATCCACCTTCACACGCACATCGGTAAAACCAATCTGGGGCTTTTCCAATTCTCCAGTCCCCCAGGTGCTGACAATGTTAATGTCACCTTCGAGGGAAATTTCCAACTTCGTTAGGCTAATGCCTTTAGCCGCTGCATTTGCCTGAATGCCTACAACCAAACACGATCCCAACGCACCCAAGACAATTTCTGAAGGGTTAGGTGCGGTATTGTCACCCAAAAGGACAGGGGGTTCATCGATAACAAAAGGGTCCAGGTCACGGGCGTAATTAACGCTGCGAAACTTACCAGTACAAACCGTTTTTACCTTTAGGGTCTTATCGGCGGGGTTGGCCTTATTCTTAGCGGCCAGCTCGGTCAGGCCATCTTGGGGGATGGGCGTAAGCGGTGCGGTAACCTCAGCGGTCACGGTAGTTGCTTCGGCCATAGGTCTATCCAAATAGAACGATCACTCTAATTAAGATACAAGAAACTTTCAGGAGGGGAAAGGTAATGTTATTGATCGGTAAGAAATACCATTCCAAACCTGTAATGTTCGGGTTATCTACCCTAGATATCAAAGGGCATCCACAAGGCACAGCCTCCATGCCAGATTTCAAGAGTCCATGTGGGGGCACGCCCTTGTGGATGCCCTAAATCGATAAGGCTATCTACCAAGATCTCGCTTTAGAGGTGGGTGTCTCAAGAAAGTCCTAGTTTTCCAAAAGTTCGTCCCATACGACCAACAACATTGCCAGGTATAAGTTGAGGGGATTAGGTAGGTAAGCTCAATCTTTTCTGAAAGCTAAACGATCTGTTTAACTTCTTAGAATTTGTCCCCAACCCTCAATATTTGGGGACTTGCATCTGGTCTCTCCCAGAACTGGAACAGAGAGTGCTTCAATATCTGATGACTAGTTGAAGCTTTCTACCTATACTCTTTGGTGAATTTATTCAGGATTCAAGTCTATGTCAGCTCAGAAACTGGTGCCTCCGTTTACCCGTGAGATCGCTATGAAGAAGGTCCGTATGGCGGAAGATGCCTGGAACAGTCGCGATGCTCAGCGGGTTTCCATGGCGTACTCAGAAAATAGCCACTGGCGGAACCGGGCTGAGATTTTTCAGGGACGAGAGGCTATTCGAGAGTTTTTGACCCGTAAATGGGATAAGGAACTGGATTATCGGTTAACTAAAGAGATGTGGGCCTTTAGCGAGCGACGCATTGCGGTGCGATTTCAGTACGAGTGGCACGATGATGCAGGCCAATGGTTCCGTGCCTACGGCAATGAAAATTGGGAATTTGATGATGATGGGTTGATGCGTCGTCGTGAGGCCAGCATTAACGATAAACCAATTACCGAAGAGGAACGGCGTTTCTTCTGGCCTGCGCCAGGTCCTCGCCCTGAAGAGCATCCAGGATTGATTGATTCTCCGGAGTAGAGGGGGATTCTGCTCACGTCCAAGTAGAACATGCCTTTTTTCAAATGAGCAGCTTCCAATGCCTTTAGATTTTCTGTCCAGATAATGAAACAGCCCTGCCTTATCAAGGAGAGCTATGTATTGTCCGGACTTAAAGCGGTATCTCATTTTCGTGTGCATTTCTTACCGGATTAAAGGAGCAGTCTCTCTGAGAAGCAGCCTGCTCATGTTACAAAAAACGGGATAATTTGAGGAAAAAGCAAACTCCTCTGTATGGTGATGGTTGTCTGAAATTCATCACTGAGGGATGGTTATGCGCCAGGTTCGTGTGTGGATATTGCTTTGTACCTGTCTGGTTGCCATAGGGTTATGCGGCTTTACCGGATTCAATGCAGGGGTTGCTGGGGTAGATGCCGCTCTGGAAGAACAGGTGCTCCAGATTATTCGCAATCATCCAGAGGCGATTATAGAGTCTGTTCAGGTGTATCAACAGGAACAGCAGGAAGCCACGCGACAGGCGCAAGCTGCATTCTCTCAACAAATGCAGGCAAATCCTGCAGCGGTGATTGGTAATGCACCGACTGCGGGTTCTTCGCAACAGTCAATTGTGCTGTTGGAATTTGCAGATTTTCAATGTCCCTACTGTGCTAAAGCCCACGACCGAGTTAAGGAACTGTTGACACAGTATCCAGACATCACGTTTGTTTATAAACACTTTCCTCTGGTCAGTATTCATGATCAGGCGCAGCCTTCTGCTCAAGCGGCTTGGGCGGCTCAACAACAAGGACAATTTTGGGCCTATTATGATGCACTCTATGACCATCAGGAAGAATTAGGAGAGTCTCTTTACCGGCAGTTGGCTGATGAATTAGGCTTGGATTTAGACCAGTTTGAGAAAGATCGTAATAGTGAGGAAGCGGTTGTTGCGATCGCAAACGACATAACCCAAGCCACATCCATTCGACTAAGCGGAACACCCTTTTTTATGCTCAATGGTCAGGTGCTATCCCCAGCTTTATCACCAGAAGAAGTAGAAACAGCCTTAGCCCAGGTGCGCTAGGGGTTTATTGTCTTTAAGGTCTTACGGATCATTGCATCCCCTAAATTAGCAGGGGCGCTGTGCATTCTTTAAAATTTGTCGTGCGATATTAAATCCTCGTGCCAACCGAGTTTTATCGCGATGCAATTTTCCCATTAGCATCGCTCCTTCAATTGAGGTAATCAACTGTTCCGCCAGTTGTTCAGGATTGATATCAGCTCGCAGCTGAGGCTTAGCCTGTCGCAGGGTTTGGGCTATGGCACCTTCCCACTTGCTAAATATCTGCATCAGGTGTTCGCGAAAAGAGTTATCTTGTTCCACCAAATCCACGATTAAATTGCCCAGCAGACAGCCGCCACACTTAGGTTCCTTAAGTTGTTTCTCTTCCAGCCGATCCAAAATCCAAAAGATCTGTTGAATAGGGTCATCACTTTTGGAGATGGCAGGTTCTAACACATTTGCCTGCAGCTGTGACCATTCAAAATCGATCAGAGCGTGGCCTAGCTCATTTTTAGATTGGAAGTAGTTATAAAAACTCCCCGATGATGCACCACTAACCTGAAATAATTTGCTCAACCCAGTTGCTGTAAGCCCTTGACGATGGACTGTGTCAACCACCGATTTCAAAATATCCTCGCGGGTACGCTTGAGGTTGGCCATGACAGCTTTGGGATGATTAGTTTACTCAGTATATCTTTTGACCCCAGAATTTTTGATAGCTCCCGGCCGATTCTATCGGTTTCTGCACATTAACCTCACATATAGCGCATAAATCAGCGGAGGCATCTGCAATGTATGGCATTTGGAAATGAATACGATTATCAGACTGAAAAACGAGGACATCAGCACATGCTCTTTGCCTCGGTGTTTGCACAGCTTAAATCGACAGTAGCATCAGCGGCGATTTGGATGACACTTCAGTTTTTGTTCAAGTGCTTCTGCTAATTTTAATAGGCCTGTTTATCCTGTGATTGAACTAACTCAAGAAACAACATCTAAGAAATCTCTAAAATGCCCATCATTCCCTGATCTTCATGGTCAAGAATGTGACAATGATAAACCGTACGTCCAATAAAGTCTTCAAAGCGCACTCGGATAGTAACAGTCTCATATCCCTTGATACTGACGGTATCTTTCCAAGATAGAAAAGGTTCTGGTTGGCCATTGCGCTCAATTACCTGAAAACGATTGGTATGTAGATGAAATGGATGATCGATACTGGCCTGATTAACAATTCGCCAGTCCTCCACATCATTGAGCTTAACCTGTGTATCTACACGATTCATATCAAAGGATTTACCGTTGATAATAAACCCGCTTACTCCCCCACCAACACCATGATTAAGTACAAATTCTCGGGTGTGGTCCGGCGCCGGCAGTGGTTCAACAGGAATTAGTTCTTGGGGAAAAGGTAAAGGCTCAGGATACGTGCCTGGTTGATAGCGTAGAGTGGCCAAAGTGGTTTCAACTGGCTCAACAACTCCCGACATCTGTTCAACAGCCGTTCCCAACGACGTCACCATATCGTTAATGCCACGATCGTAGGGTAAGCTGATTAGCCGATAATCACCTGGCGTCTGTTGACCTGAAATTAATAGTTCCGCCCGCTCACCAGGTGATAAACGCAGGATATCCAGTTGGGTGGGTTCCGAAATGGCCCCCCTATCCGTTGCTATCAAAAACCAGGGATGATTCGGTAACTGTAATTGATAAATCCGCGATGCTGATGTGTTGATTAATCGTAGCCGCAGCAGACCATTCTGCCGCATTGATATAACCGGATTATGCTGACCATTTGCCAGTAGTAATGATCCTTCACGCCCCCATTTCTTACCCAACGAATGGGGTTCTGCTAACTGGAATGTAGGCTCAAAGTCCTGCAGGACTAGTAATGCTTCATCTGCTTGCTGCAGTTCAGGAATCTCATCTAGGTCACCTCTAATGATGAATGGGCCTGCTAATCCACCAAAAACCTGTCGGGCAACATCTAGATGATAGTGGGGGTGATACCAGGCTGTTATTGCTGGGTGGTTAGATGGGATTGAAAACTCATAGGTGTAGCTTTCACCAGGGGCTACTTCTCGAAACACATCGTCAATTTCAGGTGAAAGATGTAATCCGTGATAGTGGAGATTGGTAGGGGTATCTAGCTGATTGGTTAAGGTTAAATGAACGGTATCTCCTGCACGAGCTTCTAGAAGAGGTCCTGGAATTTGGCCGTTGTACGCTAACACCCTAGACCGCTTACCTGCCAGCGTTTGACTCTCGGCCTGAGCTGTTAGAGATAGCTCTAATAAACCATCCTGGCTAGTAACACGATTAATGATTTCACGGCGATTACATTGAGTCACCAATGGTGCACTTGCAGCAACAGCTATCCAGCTGAGAAATTGACGACGGTACATACGGCCACCTGACGAGTAAGGATTTCCATATTTCACGCTTTATATGTAAACACCCATTATGAAATAACCATGCAATGTTCATTGAGCATGATGCCCATGATCAGAAAGCTGTGCAGCGAACCAGTCATGTACGGCTGAAACAAGACCGGGGGTCTGGGTGGTGTAACGAATTTGGCCTCCGTTTGGCAAAGCTGTGTACTCGATTTTAATATCACGGTAGCCTGACGCAAGGGTCTTTAATCCAGGCATTGTATCCCCATGAATAGCAGCAGGATCAGAAAAATCACCTGCCTGGAATTTAGCGGCTTCTTCTTGAAGATGACTCTGAATGAGTCTTACCTGTTCAATTTCTATAGGGTTATCTACAACGACGGTTTGCAGTCCACCATCTTGCATTTTTTCAAAATGGTGGGTTGTTTTTTCCAGGTCAAAAGGCATAACATGAGCCCCGCGCAAAGCCACTTCAGCCTGGCGTTGATGAAGTGTAAGGGTTTGACGGTATAGAATGATGCCAGAAAAAGAAATGACAGCGAGGATAGCACCCCAAAGCAATGGGTTTTGAAAATTGATACGCCAAGAATTATTCACTTTCATAAATAGCCTTCACAAGAATTTTTAACGAATCAAGCACCTGTACTCGTTGCACTTTAGGAATTGAGGAGAGTATTCGAGTAAATTTTTCTCGACGAGCAGTAGCAAGCTGCTCTGCCGCTTGTCGTCCATCTTTTGTTAATGCCAGCTGCATTACTCTCCGATCCATATCATTCCGATTACGTTCGAGCCAACCTCGTTTTTCCAAGATTTTGGCTAGGCGACTAACCGTACTTTTTTCTAGCCCCAAGCGCGTTGCCAATTCATTTTGAGAGAGAAGCTTAGCATCAGTCAGTTCCATCAAGGCATGAGCTTCTGCAACCGTTACTGCCTGTCCACAAGGGGTTTGGTTTGGACGATGTAAACCAAACGCTCTAATTAAAGCAATCAACTGGCCCTGTAGATCAGGCAAATCAGTCATTCTGCACCGATGATATTCAATCAATAGTTCGATTATGCAACTATTTAGTTGTATCTTGCAACTAATATAGGGATGTAGTTGATGAAATTACGCATGGGGCAACCCGTGACTTTTGAATCATCATCGTTTAAATGGTGCTCCGACAATATTAAAATGCCATACTGAGTGTGTCAGTTTCGCCTTTTTACGTTGCTTTATTCATTTGCATTGACTTACTCAAAATAGTCTTTCACGAAATTCCGTCAACTATTGCAAGGTTAGAGTCAGCGGACCGATTTCGATACTCTGTAAGAGCTTTATAGTCTGGATCATCATGCCATGCTTGGGCAGCGGCCATGCTGGGGAATTTCATAATGACCGTATTTGGATAGGCCCAAGTTCCCTCAACTACAACGGTTTGATTTTTTGGAGTCGCGAGTAGCTCGCCGCCATGTCGCTTAAAAACCGGCATAAAACCAGCTAGATAGTTTTGATATTCATCCGGATCGTTGATTTGTATCTGGGCTACAACATAGGCACTCATTAGCTTATCTCCTTGAAATTGTTATTTTGGTTATTACTGAGCGAAGGATGGGATGGGAAGAGATACTCCTTTAGCACTATTGTCTACTTGTGAAACGCTTACGCCAAAATGGTTTAGTATCTGTAACGCTTGCTCAATCTGTGGGGCTGTGTCTGGAAAAACAATACCCGGTGCTGGTGGAACACCCTTATCTAGACCCAGTAGGCGCTCTAGTTGAACCAATGCGCCCAATGCAGTGAGGTGGGTCTGGCCCTGTGGATCCACGATGGTAGCAGTAACTGTTCTAGCAGAGCCGTTGGCGTCCTGGCCAGTAGCCGTGATGTGAATTTGATGACTAGCACCACTACCGGGATTGTAGAGGAGAGCGTGCCGTAGCGGCTTGAAACGGTCGCCGCTAATCAATTTCCAAATACCAGACCGTGTCAAGAATCGTAGGAGATTTGTCGAAAACGCATCATCGAAGGCAATGCGGGCAGCCACTGTTTTAGCGCCTGTGGTCTGTGGCAATGTAAGCTGATCCGGCGTATCAAAGCGATATACGGGCGTGGTATATCCATTGGGAAATGTGATTGTCCGTGGATCGGTGTAGGGAAATACCTGTTTAGGTTGACCGTCAATCAGTGTGTCAAAGGGGGTGGCCAATCGATCCATGTATTCAACAGAGTTAGGGCCAGACTTATCTTGGAGCGAGAATAAAACACCGATATCGATACTCTCAACAGTCTGTAGCGTTTGAGTCGCTGCCACTGCAAGTACCGCTGCAATACCCCCCATCCACCCAGAGGAGAATAAGACTGGCGCTTTTAAAGAATTACTTGCCAGTTTTGCGATGGATGATCGCAGCCGTTCTGTCCACCGTGTTACATCCAGGTAAGGAATACCCTGTTGTACAACATCCATCAGTAAATAATCATGGGAATCATTAACTACAGCAACAACAGCTCTAGGTTTTTCACCTTGTAAGGGCTTGGGCTGTTCCGTATCAAGCTGAAAACCGCTGGCATTGCCTAGTTCTTGCGCTAAGGTTTGGGCTTTTGCTAGGTTTCGTCCAGCGATAATTAACGGTAGGTCAGGATGGCGTTGGCGAATGAGTGTGGCAAGTTGTTGACCAACAACGCCATAACCTCCAGCAATCAGAATACTATTTTGAGTCATCATGTTAGTGAGTTCTCCAACAATATCAGAGTGTTATGTTATCTGCTTGCTATGCCCTCAAAGCCCCATGGCTGAGTTGGTGGCAAACGTGATAATGCCCAGCGCTAACATTCCTAAGCCAATGGTAAGAACAACATGTGGCAGTTGGAAAGAGAGATGATTTTCAGACTGGGGAAAGGCAACATCCGCAAATGTTACTTGCCTCGACGCTTGCAGAGCTTGAATCGACAGTGCCATTAGGGGAAATGAGAGCACTGTTCCCAACACTTCGATCGCGAGTAACGCGGGGGGCATGGCATCAGGAGAGACAGGAAAAATCTTAACCAAGTCTAGGCCGTACACTCCAAGGTAGGACAACCCAGCAGCGGCAGCGGCGACCATAGCCCAGCGTTTAGATTGCAAAACAAAGTAAACCAAGACCAGACTACCTAACACCAAGGTTGTCAAAAATGTGTTGAACAATCCCAACGTGAGGGGATGAATGTGAACAAAACTGCGCGTTTCGATGGGACCGCCGGGTACCAGTGTGCCGAGGGCAATGCCAGAAATTCCAAGTAAACCAGCCACCCAGTGTTTGATGCGTAATGTCATGGTGTTGACCTCAAAAAGAAATGTTCAATGTTTGTAGAAAAAAGCCCTATTGGCTATCAGCAAGAAGATTCCTTGAGCAAATGACTGACCAACAGCTTTAGGAAAAATAGCGGCAGGAACCATTCCAAGCCTGGTGTGGGAGTAAAAAGAGAGCGATCGCAAACCAAGACCAGCCCATATAGCCCTAGAGCAATCGGGCGTTGCAAATAGAGCGGACTAGCCAAAATCAGCCCGGCGGCCAGCAGCAAATAACTGAATACGCTGGCAAAAAACAGCCCATCCCCGCCGCGAAACAGCAGCGCCACTAGCCCAATGTGCAACACATGCACAACCACAAAGGCCATATGCTGCCGCCAGCCCTGACCGGGGCGGTGATACCAGCGTTTGGCCGCAGCCGTGGCATTGGTCAGCACACCGCCAACCAGGTCAAAGCCCAAAAACGAGATCGCCCCCAGCTGCCAAGGAGTCCAGTCAATGGGCAGCGTTAAGGCATATACAGGAGCTACGATCGCAGCCACCACCGCAGGCAGCAACTGTAACACCAGTTCCGCCGGAGTTGCCCCGGGGCCAATCAATCGATCCAGCTGGCCTTTCCAGCCTTTACGAGGCATCACAGGTTCAAGAAGCATTTCAGACTGCATTGCTAAAACCTCATAACAGTTGTTATGCGATAAACATAACAACTGTTATGATAGATTGTCAACACGGTGGAATAAACTTTCGTAAATCCCTATGGTTCAAAGCGATCGACGGATTGAAGTTTCAGAAGCGGCCTGGCGGGTGATTGTCCGGGAAGGGCTGGACCGCACCAGTATGCGTGCCATTGCCCAGGAGATGAGCTGTACCACCGGGGTGGTTACCCACTATTTCCGCAATAAGCAGGAGCTAATTTTGTTTGCCCTGCATCAGGTGACGGAACGGTTGCAGGTATTGATGGAGCAGGGGGTGGCTAATCGGTCAGGTTGCGATCGCCTAGTGGCGATGCTGTCATCCTTTTTGCCAATTGATCAAGAACGGCAAGAAATTCTGCGGGTGTGGGTGGCCTTCTTAGGCTATGCCGTTGGTCGGGCAGACCTGATGGCCGACCATCAGCAAAGCGCTGGGGAACTGCGGCAAATGATTATTCAAGAGTTAGTCATGCTGCAAAATCAGGGCGATATTGGCCCCCACATTGATCCAGAGCAAGAAGCCAATATCCTGTTAGCGTTAGTCAATGGCATCAGTCTAGATACCTTAATCCAAGCAAAATCCCTAAGCCATGGGCAGCAGCAATCGGTGTTAAGGAGCTACGTGAAGGGGCTGACGATGCAAAACTAGAGAAGGTTAAGTTGGTTAATCTAACCATCTATAAGAAGAGAGAAGACTAGATAGTTGACGGTATTCTTAGATGCTGGGCTTTTCAGGCATGGCGATGTAGATTTTATCGAAAAAACTTTATAGACTAAAAAAAACTTGGTTTAGTATGTCTCCTTTTCGTCGCCTTACCTCTGCTCCCCTTATCATGACATTACTATTGGGCGCTGTGGGGGGCGCGACATTGGAAGGGGCAAGGCCAAGTGTTGTTTTTGCACAATCAGATCCGAATCGTGAAGCGGATCGACTATTGGATGAAGGAACTGAGCTGTATCAGGTCAGTCAATGGCAGCAGGCACTAGATCATTGGCAACGAGCATTAGCGTTATATCGTCAGGCGGGTAATCGCTTCGGAGAAGCCTCTACCTTGGGCAACATCGGCGTTATTTATCAGCTGTTAGGAGACTATCCAGAAGGGCTGGATTATTACGAGCAAAGCTTAGTTTTAACCCGTGAGCTGGGTGATCGCGGAGGAGAAGCTGCTGCCCTAGCCAATCTCGGCGTTATCTATTGGTTGTTAGGGGAGTATTCGGAAGCACTGGACTACTCTGAGCAAAGCTTAGCCCTTACCCGCGAACTGAACGACCGAGCGAAAGTAGCCAAAGTCTTGGATAACATCGGCATTATCTATCGGTTGTTAGGGGAGTATTCAGAAGCACTGGACTACTCTGAGCAAAGCTTAGACCTCACCCGTGAGCTAGGTAATCGTGCGGGAGAAGCAAGTGCCTTGGGCAACATCGGCACTATCTATCGGTTGTTAGGCGACTATCCAGAAGCGTTGGACTACTCTGAGCAAAGCTTAGACCTCACCCGTGCGCTGGGTAATCGTGCGGGTGAAGCTACCACCCTGAGCAACATCGGTACTATCTATCAGTTGTTAGGCGACTATCCTCAGGCGCTGAATTACCAAGAACAAAGCTTAGCCCTCACCCGTGAGTTGGGTGCTCGTGAAAGGACAGCCAAAACCCTGAGTAATATTGGCAATACTTATCAATTGTTAGGCGACTATCCAGAAGCGTTGGATTACTATGAGCAAGGCTTAGCTATTAGACGAGAGCTGGGTGATCGCGTGGGAGAAGCCTCCACCTTGGCCAACATTGGTGTTCTCTATGATTCATTAGGCGACTATCCAGCAGCGCTGGATTATTACGAGCAAAGCTTAGCGATCATCCGTGAGTTTGGAAATCGCGCAGAAGAAGCCACAATCCTGCTCAATATTGGTGTTCTTTATGATCATCAGCAAGAAGATGAGCGTGCTATCGCTGCTTACCGGGAGGCGGTTGATATTTACGAAAAGATTCGCACGAGTAATCAAGCACTGGAGCCTGCGCTACAAGAAGCCTACACAGCTGAAATAGAGTCCACGTATCGTCGGCTAGCAGCTCTCCTGAGGCAACAAGGACGTCAAGGAGAAGCTCAGGAAGTCCTGGATTTGCTTAAGTAGCGGCAAATTAGCAGGGCCATCAGTCTTATGAACCCCTAAAGGTTTTGGGCGTTACTCCGATAACTTTGCGAAATTGTTTACTGAGGTGACTGTGGCTATTGAATCCGCACTCAAAGGCAATCTCAATGATGGTTTGATTGCTGTGTTTCAGTAGATGTTTAGCCCGTTCTAATCGTTGTTGAATCACGTACTGATGGGGCGAAATTCCCATGGACTGCTTGAACATGCGCCCAAAATGGAACGGGCTCATATTTAGTAATCCGGCTAGATCCGCCAGCTTGATTTCCCCGGCCAAACCAGCATCGATGTAGTCTAATACCCGATTGAGCTGATACGTCGGTAACCCGCCTTCATAGGTGGGCAGCTGGGTGGAGGTTGTCCCATAGTTGCGCAACAGCTGCACCGCCAGCACATTTGCCAACGAGTCTAAATACAATCTGCCGTTGGGTTGGCGTACCTCCGCCAATAGCAGCGTAGAAATCGATTCAAGCTGCTGCTGGCGGCTTTGAAATGTGGGTACCAAGGTCATGCGATCGCTATTCTTTCCCAGGGTTTCCTCAGCAACCTGCTTTAGAAATGCTTCTGGCAGCTGAATCTGCAGGCAATTTTCATCCCCCTCCCACCGCACAAATAACGGTGTATTGGCAGGGGTAATCAACATATCGCCACGGCGATACAGTGCAGTATGGGTTTTCCCATCCTGCCTCTGTACATAAGCCTGGGGGCGCGACGTTAGATTCATGAACAACGTGTGGGCCGCTGCAGCATGAAAGTCCGCTTCTCCTGGGGGAAATCGAAGCAGTTCAATCTGAACCGTCTCTGTTGCCAGGACTAAATTTGCTTCGCTTGAATGCGAATCCTCAGGGAATGAATCAGCTGGCTGGGATTGAGCAAGCACCATAGGCCGCAGTCAATTGCTGATGGCGAAATTTCAACGGCACGCGCAGTCCAGACTTTCCTGCGCGCATCGAGGTAAACCTTGGCCACGTCCAGAACAGTAGTTTTTCCGGTGGGAAAGCTACAGGTTTTAACTTGGACGTGGTTTCCCCAAATTCTAAGCGCTACATTCAGATCCCACAAGTCACCGCAAGAAAGTGACAACCCCGCAAGAAATGGCAAGCATCAACAGGCCACTCTCCATAGAGTAAGGATGTCTTCACTGAGGAATCAATCCATGAAACTCGTAATCTTTGGTGCAACCGGAACCGTTGGCGCTCATGTGGTTCAGCAAGCGTTAGAACAGGGACACACCGTCACCGCCTTTGTCCGCAATCGAACCAAGCTCGATATCCAACATTCTCAACTTAGCTTCGCCCAGGGGGATGTAATGGATGCTTCGGCGGTAGAACAGGCTATTCGTGGACAGGATGCGGTGATTTGTGTACTGGGTTCCGGTAAACAGTTAAAGAGCACCATTCGCTCAGAGGGTACCCAACGGATAATCCAAGCCATGGAAAAAGTCGGAGTGCGCCGACTGATTTGCCAGTCAACCCTGGGTACGGGCGACAGCTGGAGCAACCTAGATTTTTACTGGAAGTACGTTATGTTTGGCTTTATCTTGCGCCATGTCTTTGCCGACCACGAACGGCAGGAAGCCCTGGTTCGCAACAGCAACTTAGACTGGACCATCGTACGACCCAGCGCCTTTATCGATGGACCGCGTACAGGCAGCTATCGCCACAACTTCCCCAGCACCGACCGCAGCATCACTCTTCAGATTTCTCGTGCAGATGTCGCGGACTTTATCCTCAAGCAACTCTCGGATCAATCATCTCTACATAAGGCACCCAGTTTGTCCTACTAAATGCTCGCTTTTGAAAGGCAACACCGCAGGGAACCGGCTGAGTAGCATGTTCTATCACCAGTTCTCTCCCTAAGACCGCATGCACGAGAATAAAAACCGCTGTAGGGCTTGGCGATACCTAGTTCCCCTTGGCAAGGGAAACCGTCAGGGAGGGGTCTGTAACACTTGCACTAACGATCGAATACCCCTCCGCCTACGGCACCTCCCCTTCTCAAGGGGAGGAGATTGCTTAACAGAATCCTGTTAGGGATTTTTTTTTCATATGCACCTCTAACTTTGCAGAGTGACCCAATACTTTGTACCCTCCACTGCTAACGTCTCAAATTAAGGAACGTGAACCATGGCCACTGAAACAACTTTTCAAATTGTTCTCATCACAGCAACCTTGTTATGTTCCCTAATAGCAGGCTTCCTGTTTGCCTTTGCCACCATCGTCATGCCAGGCATCAAAACATTAAACGATCGTGACTTTATCCGAGCCTTTCAAGTGATTGACGGTGTTATCCAAAATAATCAGCCGCTATTTGTCGCAACCTGGATTGGCTCAATCGTAGCTCTAATAGTTGCCACAGGTCTGGGCTTTGGGCAACTGGATGGCAACCTGCGTCTGTTGCTGTTCTTAACGCCCCTGCTATATATCCTTGGCGTCCAACTCTCCACCTTTACCGTCAATGTACCGTTGAATAACAAACTTCAAATGTTAAACGTTGATGCCATGGGTGAAGTGGCACTCAAAACCGCACGTCTACAGTTTGAACCCCGTTGGAACTATTGGAACGTAAGCCGTACAGTGTTGGCAAGCCTGACATCGGTTCTCTTGATGGTGATACTCTTTCAGCTTTGAAGAAAACGCTCCAAACGTTTTCACTAAGCGGTTACTCAAGCATAGACTTCTAGATTGGATCATGCTTGAGTCTCTATCTCGGGTTTCACACCGATTGTGGCGATGCACATCCGTTTTGACCAACCAATGCCATAGTCAAAGGATCTCACAGCTTCAAGTCCTGCGGCTTGCAAAAAAGAGTCCAGCTGGTTAGAGATGTATCCTCGATGTTGCCAGCGCAGAGACATGAGCGCCTGCCCCAGTCCTTTGCGAGTCACTGAGCCAATTAGCGGGGCACCTGGTTTCAAAACTCGCACCATCTCCTGCAACGTTTCTACGGGGTTGACCATGTGCTCCAAAACATGGGCAAAGATGACCGCATCAAAAGATTCATTGGCAAAGGGCAGGTGCTCAATATTCCCCCGCCTCAAATCTAGGGTCTTGCAACGATGTTCTAGATTCTGTTGCGCGTGGGTCAACATGGTGTGGGAAATATCGACTCCAGAGACATGTACTGACTGATCGATACTGTCTAAAAGCGCAAGACTAAAGGCTCCTGTGCCCACACCACAGTCAAGAATTTTAGATGTGTGGTCAAGATGATTCAAACGGTGACGCACTGCCTGACTTTTGAATAACAGCTGATACTCATGGAGTTGCCCTAGCCGAGTCAAGTTGTCGTGCCATTGGTCGGCGGATGTATCGTAGAGAGATTGCAGGGTAGCGATACTAGGAGGAGTTTGCCAGCGGTTTAATGTTGGGATTGTTGAGTTTAATTGCATGATCAAGTTGCCCCTCTGATGACAGAGGGCGATACGCTTTTTGGATTCAATTCATTGGAGAGAAAGGGGTGACGCCTACCAGCGCAGGATTAGCGGCAGGGCAGGACGATAATCTTCTGTGTGCCCGGACTCATGGTGATTCAATGTGATTTCCATGAGATGTTCCTGGCCGGATCGGATTGAAAGGCGATCCGCTTTTGACGCTAGCTTTAATACCCCTGTAGTATCCGAGGGCGTAGAAATAATCACCTCACTGACCGTCTGAGGGTTACGCTCAGGCTGGGGTTTAGGCACTCCCGGATCCTGGAATGGGAAATAGAAGCAGAGCGGTTCACCAATCGTGTGGGAATTTGCGCCCACATGGAAACCTCTAGGGGGTGGAAAGTAGGCGGGTTGGTAATGCCAGCCAGGGAAGGGCATGTCGGGGCTGGCATTGTCGCAGGACACAAAAATGACACCGAACGGAGAGGCGGTGAGATCTTCAGCTCGCTCAGAAAAGTGCAGGCTTCGCCCCGGTCCATTTCTGGCTTCATCGGCATCTTGTACCCAGATAAACTCCAGCATGCCATTGGCAAAGTAAAACCGACGGTTGGCTGTGCCTTGGCCTGGATGGGTGTTTCTCGGTCCTTCGCGAAAGCCGTGTTCAAGTAGCCGATTGGCTACCTTCGCTTCCGGTTCAACCAGTATAAAGACGTGATCCAGCGTCATAGTCATGGTGGTTTAAGCAGGCTTTTGGGCGGCTGCGATGGTCTGGTAGAACTGGATGATGTCTTGGCGCGATCGCAAATGAAAAACTTGCTTTGTAGCCTTAGCCGTTTCCACATAGTCTCGATACCTGGGCGTCAGTTTGGTGTGACATAGCCGGACAACAGAATAGCTTTTCAGTGTGCCTTTTAAGATTGAGCTATTGTCTGGCCAACCGGCGGGGGGTACCCAGGCCCCTTGGAGAAAGCGCTTGGTCACCCACCAGTAATGTTGCAGCACGGGCATATCAAGATAGACCAGGGTGTCGGCAGCAGCTAAACGGGGCCATAGGGTATCCATGGAACCAAAGCCATCCACAATCCACTGATCTTGTTCCAGTAACGCATCATGCTTCGCTTTGAACTCCGTATGGGGAACTTCCTCGCCACCGGGCTGATACTGCAGCAAATCCAGCGGCACCCAAGGCAGACCGGTTATTTCGGCGAGTCGTCGGCTAAGGGTGGACTTGCCGCCACCCGTGTTACCAAATACAGCTACTTTTTTCATCGGTCTTCAACCTTCAACTCTATTTAGTCTTCTTCGCCACAATGAACACACTTTTCGCATTACCGATGGGTGATTTGTAATCACCCGCTTGCCATTGATAATCAATCGCAAACCCTGCATCAGTCAAACTTTTCTCTAAGTCTTTTATTGTAAAGACTTTAACTAACGGAAAAAGTCCTAAGAATTTACCAATGGGTGCAACCAGATTGAACCAAGCCATCGTATCCCCCAGACATATTGTACTGGTGATGAAAACTCCACCCGGTTGTAGCATTTCATAGACCTTGGCGATGACCGCTTCTTTATTTTCGAGTAGGTGTAAAACATTTAATCCCAACACCGCATCGTAGGTGCCGTCGTGGACACTCAGGTCGTCAACACTGGCTGGCTCAAAGGTGACATTTTGGATGCTCTGAGCCTCAGCTTTCGCTTGGGCAATCTCAATCATGTTTGATGAGAAATCAATGGCTTGGATATGTTGCACGTAGGGGGCATGGGCAATAGCTGTTGATCCGGTTCCGCAGCCGAACTCCAGTACTCTCATACTGGCCTGAAAATACTCCCGCGTGATCTGTAGTTTTTTCTGGTAGGCGGCTTCATCCGCAATTGGTTGTCTTGAATAACCATCTGCGACTTTGTTCCAAAATTGAGCTGACGTGTTCATTACATTCTCCTTGATTTAACCAAACTGTTTCTTCATTTTTAGAGGCTAGGTTGAACTGAAAGAACGATTACGCCTCCAGCAATCTCCATAACAAATAGCGTCAGAAGAAAGCCTGAAGGGAAACCGCCTCTAAATGTGGCAATCACTCTACCCAAAGGTTGAGCCAACAAAAAGATAGCGACTAAATTTCCGATCATGGCATCTTCGACGCGAGTAAAGGCTAGGACACACAACAATGCTTGGGCGAGGAAAACACCCACATAGATTGCATGAAACTCACTGATGGCATTCTTTGATTTCAGTTCGTATCCCAATACAGGTGTGAGGGACATTGGTTGAACTGCCGCCCAAAGCGCGAAAAAGCTGAAAATACAACCCGTAACTGCTAGTAGGATCTGACGGATTAAATCATCGTAAATCACACATCATTCCTCCTAGCACATTAACAACAGTTTGCATCGTTTATGCTTCTTGACCCATGGCATGCCGTTTTGGAGATGGGTTACGCCACCGCCATGCCAACCAAATAACCAGGGATAGTGCGGCAATCTCCATAATCAGATGGAAGGTATCATCTAGATCGGTGGTACCAAAGAAAAGGGTCAGAGCGCCGTAAAGCACCGCGACAATGATGTTGGCCCAACGATTGATTCCATAGGGCAATAGCCGAGAGAGCAGAACCATAGCAATTGGCACTTCGATCATCACACCGCCCAACAACAGCATCTGTTCTGTTATGGGGTTGCCATTGGATGTACCGGTCATAATCTCTTCAATGAATCCGGGCTCGACAAATTCATGAATATCTCGAAAAATGAGGTTGAAGAGAAAAAATATCCACAGGGTAGAGAGCTTGGCTTTCATGGATATTGCCAGCATTTGTTTCTGGACATTCATGGTCTGTGTATTCATGGTCATTCTCCTTTGTTACTATCTTTTGGTTGAACCGGCATAACTGAAATCAGCGGTAACCCTAAATCGCGCACTTTGATCAGCACGCCGTAGAGTGCGGCCTGATCCACCACCGGGCCAGACAACAGCGTTTCACCGTTGTCTTTGAGTGCGATCGCAAACCCCTCAAACCAGTCACTCCAATGGGAAGCCAGATGTCCCTTGACACAAATTTCGTACTGGGGGTGATTTTCAGCGGAACGGTAGAGTTGGCTCATGGGAGTTGCGATCGCTTTCTCTACTGGCCTTAACAACTCAAAAGTACAAATAGACGTGGGGAGCCGTAGTCCCCACATGTGGGGATTGCATGTGGGGATTAAATAAAAACGTGCTCCAGTTCAAGATTTATGGGCAATCACGACCTTGCCTTGATGCTGGCCTGCACCAAAATACTGAATTAGCCTGGGCACCTCATTCAGAGGATAGGGACCATCGATTATCGGTTTCAACTGGCCCGTTGCCAGCAGTTTGTTCACATAGGCCAAATCTTTATTCGGTTGTAGACCAACCAAACG
>JBCCQQ010000079.1:0-24605 GCA_039024555.1 Cyanobacteria bacterium P01_D01_bin.156 | reverse complement strand
GATAGCAATGCCAACGGCATCAAAGATGACGGTGATTTTAACCGAGGTGATATTGTCGTTAAATTGCTAAACCCTGACGGCTCTCCTGCTCTAGATGATAAAGGTCAGGCAATTACCACCGTTACCGACAACCAGGGTAATTACTCCTTCTTTAACCTCAAGCCCGGTAGCAATCAGGTTATGTTTGTGGCTCCTGAAGGCTTCACATTTACAACCGCCAACACTGGCAGCAACGATGCCGTTGACTCCGATGCTGGCAGAACGGGCATTACCCAAACCGTTGTTATTAAAGACGGTGACTTTAACAGCACACTCAATGCGGGGCTGGTCAGACCGGCTGGTATCGGAAACTTTGTTTTTGAAGATAAAAATGGTAATGGTATCCAAGACAACGGTGAAATAGGTATTTCAGGGGCCACTGTTACTCTACTTGCCGACACTGACAACGATGGGCAAATTGATGATGTCGTTAAAACGGAAACGACTGACAGTAATGGGTTCTACGAGTTCACTGGACTAACCCCTGGGGACTATAAAGTGCAGTTTGCTCAACCCAATGGGTTTGACAAAGTGAGTCCCTTCAAAGCTGGGTTTGATGCCACTAAAGATTCAAATGCCAACCCTAACAACAATCTGACAACTGATGTAATCACACTATTACCAGGTCGCTATAACGATCAAATGGATGCCGGTTTCTATAAATCTGCTAGCCTAGGTAACCGCGTCTGGTATGACAACAATCGCAACGGTATTCAGGATGCTGGAGAAAGGGGCATTAAAGGCGTCAAAGTTACTCTCACTGGCGGTGGTGCGGACGGTAAGCTTGGTAATGCTGATGATACGACGGCCTTTACCTTTACCGATAGGAATGGTAACTACCTATTTAAGAACCTGAGTGCTGGTGAAGAATATCAGGTCACCTTTGATCTACCTGATACTAAGAAACCGACTAGGACCGACCAAGTCAATTTTCAGCACAGAGGGTTGTCAGAAAATTTTGAAGTTGATGGTGATTTGACTAACCTAATGGTTGGCGACTTCGATGGTGATGGCAAGGATGACTTTATCCGCCAGGAGAAAGGGCACTGGGCCAGGGACCGCTGGAATATGACTGATGTGTTTTTCTCTAAGGGTAACGGCACCTTTAAGAAAAAGTCCTTGATGCAGGGTTCCCATTACCTAAATGGCAACTTAACTAACCTGCTTGTGGGTGACTTCAATGGCGATGGTAAGGACGACTTCATCCGCCAGGAGAAAGGACACTGGGCCAGGGACCGTTGGAATATGACTGATATCTTCTTCTCCAATGGGAATGGCACCTTTAAGAAAAAGTCCTTGATGCAGGGCTCCCATTACTTAAATGGTGACTTAACTAATCTCATCGTTGGCGACTTCAATGGCGATGGTAAGGACGACTTCATCCGCCAGGAGAAAGGGCACTGGGCTAGGGACCGTTGGAATATGACCGATGTGTTCTTCTCCAATGGTAACGGCACCTTTAGAAGACAGTCTTTAATGCAGGGCTCTAGTTTTCTAAATGGCAACTTGACTAACCTGATTGTGGGTGATTTCAATGGTGATGGCAAAGATGACTTCATGCGCCAAGAGAAAGGTCATTGGGCTAATGACAGAGTCAATATGAACCAGATCTTCTTCTCTAATGGCAATGGTACATTCGAGAAAGTTGATGTTCTTAAAAACACCGGTTTACTCAATGGTAATCTCACCAATGTTTTAACGGGTGACTTTAATGGCAATGGTAAGGATGGCTTTATCCGTCAGGAAAAAGGCTATTGGGATGATGACCGCATCTTTACAGCGGATGTTTACCTAAATAACAGCACAACAACACAAGCACAAGCCTATGCATTTACGCCCCAAAATGTCGGTAGCAATGATGCCGTTGATTCAGATACAAATCCGACTACTGGCATGACCCAAATTGTGACATTAGCCTCTGGTGCGAACAACTCAACCTTAGATACTGGCATCTACAAAAAGCCTCAATACTCGGTTAATTTCAACTTTGTCCATAGCCCCATAGCCCTGGACTTAACCGGTGATGGAATTCAAACTATTTCCATCGACGAGGGTGTTACATTTGACATGCTTGAAACGGGCAATGCCGTCAACACTGGCTGGCTCTCTGGTGAAGATGGCTTCCTAGCGGTGGATAACAATGGCGATGGCTTAATCTCTTCCCGTGGTGAGCTGTTTGGTGGTCTAGTGGGAGAAGGATTTGCCAAGCTAGAATCCTTTGACACCAACGGCGATGGTTTGGTTAATGAGGCTGACGATCTGTTTGCTGACCTGCGTCTCTGGCAAGACATTAACCAAAATGGTGTTACCGACAGTGGTGAGCTTGTTAACCTAGCGACTGCGGGCATTACGGACTTGGTTACTGGCCACACCGATGTATTTAGTACCGATGCCGCTGGCAACATACACGGTGAGCATAGTTTTGCAAAACGCAATGGCAGCACCATTGACATGGTAGATGTTTACTTCCAGGTCAATGGATAAATAGCCCGTCGATTAGATTAACTGATTTGCCACCCAGAGAATGTAGGGCTATCCTACATTCTCTTTTCTGTTGAACAGTTTGCTGTCACTGCCTGACAAGCAGCCATCTTATCGGCATACAGACGTGCCAAATTCAGTCTCTTGATACTGTGTTTGGTTGGTCTTTGCAGCTTTTAGGAGAGCGGGTAGGGTAAACAAATAATCGCGATCGCGAACCATGGTGTGGCAGCTAATACAGGACGCTTGACTGCTAGATACCAGCCTCCCCGTTGGACTATACCAGGCCGATCGCCATTGGCCACTGTCCTCATTCACCTGCCACCCATCCCGTTTTTCTCGAACAAAAACATTGTTGAGTTGGGCTGGTATCAGACGACCATCGGTCCCTAGCTGAGCGGAGTAGGTCTCCATCACCAGCACGGTCCCGTTGGGAACCGTCTCACTAGTTTGTAGCCCCTCTATAGCTGTGGCATTGGCATACATTTTCCGCACAGTGCCGCTGTTGGGGCAGTCTACGGTGACGTAGGGCAGAAACTGCTGTTGATAGTCCGTAGGCAAGTTAATCCTAACGGAATCGGCATCTTCCCCAGAGGTATCGGGAGTTTGATACGGGTTCGCAGTTTCATCGGAGGAGACAACATGCTGATAGCCACTGTCGTAGCCCTGCAGTAGTTGAGAGGGGATAACCGTGACAAATGCGATCGCACTTGCCAAACACAGCAGCCCCAGCCATCTTAGCCATTTAGCTCGTTTCATGACACCCTAGGGAACTAAGACCATTGAATGGGCACCCCGAGTTACTGGAACAGAATAGCGAGTTTGTACCAGCATGGGTTGTGGATCTAGCGGGTCGGCTGCAATCCGCCAGAAGTCGATGGAGCCGCCCTGGATACGGTCGTCAAAATGATCGTAGTTCGCCACGGCTAGGTACTGGCCAGAGGCATCAAAGGCAGCAGCCTCCGGCAAAATTCCATCGTAGGGATAGTCTCCCACATGCCTGAGCTGACCTGTTTGAGGATCAAGGGTGATCAAACTTAGAGAAGAAAACCAGGTAATACGGCTATCGTCGTAGGGTAAATAGCTCCGTTCCAAATTGGTAGTCACCACATAGCGACCGTCAGGGCTAATGGCCAGCCCTTCTGGGCTCACCCCCGTCATTGCTCGGGATACTAACCCGTGGCGGGGTGTTCCATCTGCCTGGGTGCCTGCCGCTAAACGAATGCTGACGATACTGCCGCGCGGGGCTTCACTCCAGAGGCCTTCCACATCGGCACCCCAATAGAGACCATTGACGATGACATAGCGACCATCGGGGGTAAAGCGAGCCATATAGGGAGCTTTTTCAGCTTTAACCACATTGCCCCAAGGCTGCAGTTGCCAACCATTGCCCTGGGGCATTACCTGGACAAAGGACACTTCTGCTGAGGTTTCATTCACCAGCACCAGCACATTTTGACTGGGATGCCACTCGGCATGAATAATCCGCTGCCCTAGGGTAAAACCTGACAGGCTAGGATAAACCGGCTCTCCAAGCTGACCATCATTAAATGGAATAATCGCTAATGGAGTTTCGCTGCCTGCCCCAGACGGATGGAACGATAGGGCAATCAACGAACCATCTGAGTTAATGCTAATCGAATCGGGACGCTCTGCGATCGCAACATCCTGCACCAACGTTGGCTCAGTAGGATTAGCCAAATCGAACACCTGCAGGCGATTACCATGGCTAAGGTCAGCAAACGTCTGAGTGTCTTCACTGCCATCTGGGCGTGGTCCCCAGGTTTCGATAACCATGGCATAGCAACCATCGGGGGTAACCACAACTGCAACCGGCGGCCCCGCCACTGAATTGCTAGCCTCCACTTCATAGGCCTGTAGCTCCCTAACATGTCCCCCCAAGGGAATAACGCTAAGGGCATCGCGTCCCTCACGAGGACCGAGAAAACGATTGACATAGGCTGAAGCCACCATATCCGCATCGGAAATTGAGACTAAATAACGCCCTTGAAAGTCCATGGGAGCAGCTCGATCCTGAGCGTGACTGGGGGCAACCGTCGGCAAGAAAAACAGACCGACCATCAATGATCGAACAAGCGTTTTCAGCATCAGAGTGGGGGGTTAAAAAGCTAAAACCACCATAGAAAGACCGGATATAATTTGTCCAATAGATTTTTAGCTGATTTTTAATAGCCTGAAACTATTAGTATCGTGAACAGTTTTCATTCAATCGAACTCCGACACCTGCGTTACTTTGTTGCCGTAGCCCAGAAACTGCACTTTGGCCGAGCCGCCGAACAGCTAGGGATTACCCAGCCAGTTCTGAGCGATCAAATTCGGCGGCTTGAAACACTGCTTGGTGTGCAACTGCTCCATCGCACTAAACGGGTAGTGCAGCTAACCGAGCCAGGGCGCATTTTCTTAACCGATGCCCTACGGGTGCTAGCCCAAACTGAAACGGCCATCACCACAGTGCGACGAGCTGCCGATGGCAAATTAGGTCAGCTGACCATTGGCTATACGGGACCAGCACTCTATACCGTTTTGCCTGAAATTTTGCGACTATTTCGCGATCGCTACCCAGAGGTTGAACTTTCCCTAAAAGAATGTTGTACCCCTGAACAAGAAAACGCCTTGCTCAACAACGAGTTACAAGTAGGTTTTTTACATCCTCCCATTGATAGTCCGCTGCAACAACAGGAAGTGCTTTGTGAACCGATGGTTGTCGCCTTGCCACAAAATCATCCTCTGGCAGGCTGTTCTACCCTATCAATTAAACAGTTAGCCCAAGAGCCCTTTATCCTCTTTCCCCAGACCGTTGGCCCCCATCTCTACAGCCAAATTATGATGCTCTGTGCCCAAGCAGGCTTTAGCCCTCGTGTAGTGCAAGAAGTCACCCCTCAGCCGACAATGATTGGCCTGGTTGCAGCTGGCATCGGCATTGCCTTTGTTTCAGAATCCCTACAAAGTATTAGCCGCCCCGGAGTAGTTTACCGGCCACTGCTAGAAGCGACTCCCGTGCTCAAGCTGGCAGTTGTTTGGAAAGCGGCTCCACAGCAAAAAATTAATACGGTGCCCGCGAAAAATCATACTCCCACAGTACTATCATCTCTACTAAACAACTTTTTGCAGGTGGTAGATGAATGGCAACAGTCACAGTGTCAATGACTATGCTGTTGTTCTTTCATCATACAAAACTCGATTTTCTTCAATTTGATGCAGATTGTCCTCTGCCCATAACTTAGTAGCTTGAACAATCGGCAACAAACTCTCACCCAGCTTAGTGAGCTGATATTCAGTTTTAATGGGAAGCACATCTGTATACAGTGTGCGTTGTATCAGACCATCCCGTTCCAGTTTACGCAGAGTTTGGGTCAACATTTTCTGTGAAATCCCTTCACAAAATCGTTTCAGTTCACCAAAACGCATCACCTTACCCTCTAATGCACCAATAACCAGCGAAACCCACTTTTCTCCAATTAATGCCAGCACCTCTCTAGAAGGGCAAATCGCCGCATAGACATTGGGCTTGAGCTCCTGACTTTGATTATTAACCATAGTAGTTACCTCCAGGTACCTAGTTTACACTAGATACCAATCTGGCTATAGTTCAGCTACAGAACAATCTGAGTCTCCTTGGAAACCCCTTATGAAAATTGCCATTTTAGGATTTGGTAGCGTTGGCAAAAAGTTTGCCAATCTCTTTAGCAAAGCTGGGCACGAGATTGTTATTGGTGTACGCTCAGAACCAACTCAAGAACTACCGTATCCTTCAGCAACCTTTAAACAAGCTGCTGAAGTAGCCGATATTCTAGCCATTGCCATTCCGTTTACAGCCTGCACTAATGTCTTACCAGAACTCGCTGAAGCCACCCAGGGTCAAATTGTTATTGACAGTACAAACCCCTTAAATGATGACTGGTCACCAAAGCTGCTAGGGCAGGAAAATTCCGGATCTGAAGAAATCAGCCGTCTGTTGCCAGAAGCGCACATTGTCAAAGCATTCAACACTATTTTTGCTGATGTGATGGGAGAATCTTTGCAAGGCGGACAAGCGATTACGGCCTTTATTGCCGGGGATAACAGCGAAGCTAAACAGCAAGTTGTTACCCTAGCGAAAGATATTGGTTACATACCAGTTGATGTTGGACCGCTCCACGCCGCACGCTACTTGGAAAGTATGGCCCACCTCAATATTCAGATTGCTATTGGTCAAGGCGGTGGCACCAATGCAGCGTTTGTTTATCTTCAAAAAGAGAACGCTTGAGTTAAAACCATTTATCCCGGTAATCAAGCATAACCTCTATTTCAAGGCTGATTAGAATGAGAAGCATTGAGTTAGTCGTCCGATTAAAGCGTCGAGCTTGAATAATATCTTTGTTGCCTAGAAGAATAATGGAACTTACCAATTTGTGTCAGCGCTTTCCGTTTAATTCTCGCTGTCAGTAATGGCCAATCTTGTGATCGCCAACCTTGGCCGCTGACTGAACCACTTGAGATGTTATTAACAGCATGTCAATTTTGAGTGGTTTGTTTGCTTTATCTAAGCATGCAAACGTTTGGGCTTAGATAAAGCAAAGGATTAAAAATTAAAACTGTTACAGCAGTCAGTTAGGGTGGGCGGCAATACGTAGCCTGCACTCAGGTAATAATTCATCAATCAACGCTTTAGCCGTGTCGTCACCTATGCGCAAAGTCGTTAGAATTCACTACGATTATGAAAATGGTGCGTTAGTCAATCATCCCACTAGCCGACTTTATCACTAGGATGAGAAGCGCATTATTGGCGGCGGTGAGTTTACTTATCCAACGGCAGGCAGTGCGTCGCAGGGACAGTTGATGACACGAGGCAATCTATGGCAAAGGCGGTATCGAAACCCAGATGGCTGAAGCGATCGCATAATCTCCTACATCGGGGTCGATCTCGGTATCAATCCATTGCTGCAGAGGCTGTTCAACCATCGCTCGTCACCGATAATATTCTGTTCCATCTGGCGATGATGGTGCTACTAACAGGCCAGGTTGTCATGCGATTAGTATGTGGCCGCTGCGATCGGCGCAACATTATGGAGCATCTGGCCTGTGCGGGGCCAGATGCAATTATGCCAGTGTTGCTAACTAACCTGTTTGCAGGCATGATTTTTGCCATTCAGTCAGCCCGTGAACTGATGCGCTATGGTGTCGTAGCTCAAGTCGGTGGCGCATTTGCGGTTGGTTACATCCGCGAACTAGCTCCCATCTTGACAGCGGCTGTCCTCGCCTGTCAGGTTGGGTCTGCTTTTGCAGCAGAAATTGCCTGTATGAAGCTAACTGAGCAGATTGACGCGCTGAAACTGCTGCGGACCGACCCGATTGACTATTTAGTCATGCCCCGTGTGCTAGCCTGCGCGTTGATGTTACCGCTTTTGACCATCATTGGCTTGTTTGTTGGCGTTGTGGGTGGCTTGTTCGTAACTAGCACACTCTATGACGTGACCACACTGGCCTTCTTGCAAGGTGTGCAATCGTCTCTGGTCATCGAGGATGTCCTGTCGGTGCTGGGGAAAGCCAGTCTGTTTGGGGGGGCCATGGCTATTACTAGCTGTAGTCGAGGGCTAACGGCTTCATGCCATGGCAAAGGGGTCGGTCGATCCGTTACGTCAGCTGTCGTTATCAGTTGGATCATGCTGTTTGTTATAGATTTTCTAGTAACGGTCACATTGATCTTACTTAATCCCTAGCCCTACACCCGCTGCAGTCTCCTCAATCGATTAACTACAGCAGCTAGCTCATATCGCCGAAACTCACTCAAATCCGCCATCGGGTAAGGTGTCAGCCCATCAAAGTCTCGCCGCTCTACCCAGAGCATCACATCATCTAAAAAATCGCTCAAACCATGGGCTCGTCCTTGCTGCTGCCAGGTCAAAATCGTATGGGCGATAGCTCGCACCTGATTGGGTTCCACCAGCTGTTCAATACCCCGCAGGTCAATATCTTCTTTACCGATGCTCACCGTAGTCAGTTGCTGAGTTTTGACCTTAGCAGGTTTGCGTCCTGTGTCAAACGCGGGTAACTGAATCTGACGCTGGGTAATCGTGCCAAAGGTTTGCCCGCCTTCTCCCTGTCGGTTACTGGGGTATTTAGCTGAAATCGCTTTTGCCTCAGCGGTCACATCCTTTGCCTCGTAGTTATCCAAAGCAATAACGTGATCGGCCACCTCAAAATAGTCACCGCTGCCCCCCACTACCAAAATGGTGGAAATGCCATAGTCGGTATACAACTGCTGCACTTTATCGATAAATGGAGTGATCGGTTCTTTTTCTTTAGCAATTAGAGATTGCATATTGCGATCGCGAATCATCAGATTTGTCGCCGCTGTATCCTCATCGATTAGCAGTACCCGTGCCCCGGCCTCCATGGCCTCTAAAATATTGGCCGCTTGAGATGTACTACCGCTGGCATTCGTGGTACTAAAGCTTTGGGTAGAGATGCCCTGGGGTAAACGATCAATAAATGGAGAAATATTTACCCCGGTAACGCTGCGACCGTCCTCCGCCCGTATTTTTACGGTGCCCTCATTTGCTACCACCTGTTCACGACCATCACCGGGAATATGGTTGTACACTCCTTCAGCAATGGCTTTGAGCACAGTCGATTTGCCGTGGTATCCCCCACCGACAATCAGGGTCACCCCTTCAGGAATCCCCAACCCCGTTACGACTCCGCTGTGGGGGATGTCCAGAGTGACTTCTAAAGACGGCGGTGACTGAAAGGGAACTGCTGTTGGCAAGGAACGTGGGTCCACTCCACTGCGCCGGGGTAACACCGCACCATTGGCAATAAAGGCCACTAATTTTTTAGCGGTAAGCTGCCGTCGTAGGGCCTGGGCATTTTCCACGGTGGCTATGTGATGGTCCAGAGCATCACACCAGTCAGGCTGGTGATAAAGGGTACACTGCACCAGCTCCGGCAGATCCTGTAGCAAGAGTTCCTGGGCCGCTTGGCCTGCAATCCGCCGCCCGTAGGCGGGTAACCCCACCCCCAGCCGTAGCTCGATGCCCTTTTGCCTCACCTGGACCGCTGTGCGAGCTAACACGACCTGACTTGGGTCGGCTACCACCAGACTGCCACTTTTGCCTGACCCACGCCGCTGCTGCACTTTGGGAATGACTTGACTAATGTGTCGATGCAAAAAGTCCGCCAGCACCACCCGCCGCACCGAATCTTGCCAATAGCTCTGGGGCCACTGACTTTGACCATGGGTAACCCACAGGTGCACTCGGCTAGGCGCTGCAAACGGGTCCCCCTGGACGTGGGCCAGGGTAAGCCGACAGCTAGACAATTGATAGTCGCCCTTTATGCGTTTGTAGGCCGCATAGCTTTGCCCATCAAGCGACTGTAGCTGTCGTTCTAGGGCACTGGCGGAGGTCATAGGGGTAACTGTGTCAAAAATTGTGATTGGGCATCTATGATTTTACGGTTAAAACCACATTTATCTAGGTAAACAGATGGCTCAAATCCTTATAAATCATAGGCTTTAGATCGTTGTGACCGTAATCACACGCAATCGTGCCAAAGGTCATCGGTTAACTCTAGGGGTATCACTTAGTTCCATAGGAATTTCATGAATACTGAGATCATACGAGGTCTAATCATGCATCCCATGGCTTATCTGTCAGTCCGTTCCCGCCTATCTGAGTTCATCAAGTCCGCTGCTGTTGTGCTGGGGGCTGCTGTGCTGACTAACCTGGCTCCCGGTAGTGCCCTAGCTAATACTGTTGCCAATTCGCTCTTAGCAGATGGCATCTATCTCTACGGGCAACAGCCCACTCCAAATCAGCTGGGGTCGGTGTACATGGTATTTGAAGTCACAGGAGGACATGCCGTTGGGGCGTTCTACATGCCCAGTTCTTCCTTTGATTGTTTCGCGGGTGATGTTCTCGCCAATCGCATGGACCTCACTGTTATCGACAGCTACGAACAGACTAGCCATCCTTACTCCCTGGAGGCTCAACCCACGGTTGTGGCAGGGCAGGGGGCTGACTATGCCATTGAGGGATTTACTGAACTATCTAATCTGTCAGACCTTGACCAGCGACTGTTGGCCACCTGCCAGACTGTACAGCCCAACACTATTTAGCATTGAGCCAGTAAAGGCCTCGATAATAAACTCGGTAACGGCTGGGGTTCCTGAAAATCGTCACTAAATTATTTTCTGAACAGATAACGCCTCAATAGATTACAAAAAATCGCTTTCTCACGGCTGGTAGGTAAACCACGGGGAGAAAGCGATTTCTTTATGAACCTTTTATGCAGCTTCGATTGATGTGGAGTTTCCCCCTAGGTTTGTTCATATTCGTATAAATTCCTTTTCCTTCGGGCAAACTGAAACCATATCCGTTGCCCACAGGGCTATACGGATTCCACTACCTGCCCAAATTCGGCTCTCCAGGCTGCCGGATGTCTCGAAGATGGGTATATTTTTATTACATAGTTAAAAAACTTAATGCTCAAAGTGACCTTAGTTAACACTAAGTTACTCAACGTTTATTTATAGGTTTCGACTCCATAAGCTGGCAGAGGTCCATTAAACATGTTTGAACATTTCACCAATGCGGCAATTGCGGTGATTATGCAGGCCCAGGAAGAAGCAAGACGCCTGGGACACAATTTTGTGGGTAGTGAGCAACTACTCCTCGGAATTGTTAAAGAAGGCTCTAGTATTGCCGCCCGAGTCTTAAGCGATTTTGGAGTCAACCTGGCCAACTCTCGGGCTGAAGTGGAATCTATCATTGGTCGAGGGTCTGGCAATGGCCCCACAGAGATTCCTTTTACCCCCAAGGTAAAACAGGTTTTTGAACAAGCATTTCAAGAAGCTCGCAAGCTGGATCATCCCTACATTGAGCCTGAGCACCTATTGCTAAGTCTGACTCAGAATGTTGAGAGTGTTGCTTACCGCGTGCTGAATAATCTGGGTGTGGACCCCAACCAAGTGCGTACCCAGCTCATCCGTACCATTGGTGAGGTATCTGCAGTTCCTGCTGGCGGTAACCGCTCCCGTGATGATGAGAAGTCGGGCAATCAGCAATCCAAGCGCAGCGGCGGCGGGGTGCTGGCGGAATTTAGCACTGACTTAACTGAACTAGCTTCCTCTGGCAAGCTGGACCCGGTGATTGGTCGCTCCCAGGAAATTGAACGAGTGGTTCAAATTCTAGGCCGCCGCACCAAAAATAACCCCGTATTAGTAGGTGAACCGGGGGTGGGTAAAACTGCGATCGCAGAAGGTTTGGCCCAGCGCATTGTTAATCAGGATGTGCCCGAAGCCCTATTCGACCGCCGCGTCATTAGTCTGGACTTGGCCATGCTGGTCTCCGGCACCCGCTTCCGGGGCGATTTCGAAGAACGCCTCAATCAGGTAATGTCCGAGGTGCGCGAAGCTCAAAACATCATTCTGGTGATTGACGAGATTCACACCCTAGTGGGTGCCGGTTCTCTCGAAGGCAGCATGGATGCGGCTAACCTGCTCAAGCCTGCATTGGCCCGTGGCGAACTGCAGTGCATCGGTGCCACCACCCTAGAAGAGTATCGCAAATACATTGAGAAAGATGCCGCTCTAGAGCGTCGTTTCCAGCGAGTGACCGTAGCTCCCCCATCCGTGGATGACACCCTGGAAATTCTAGGCGGGTTGCGCGGCCGCTATGAGCAGTTCCACAAGTTAACCATTACTGATGCGGCCCTAGAAGCAGCGGCGACTCTGTCGGATCGTTACATCAATGACCGTCACCTGCCTGACAAGGCCATTGACCTAATTGATGAGGCTGGTTCCCGCGTACGTCTGCGCTACTCCCAAAATATTCCTGCTGGCGACAAACGTACCGAACTGCGTCAGGTGCAACAGCAAATTATGGAACTGATCGAAAGCCAGTCCTTTGGTGAAGTGCCTGCATTGCGCAGTAAGGAACAGAATCTGTTAACCGAACTGCTACCCAACGGTACGCCCCATCCGGAAGTTACTGATGAGGATATTGCCGATATCGTTGCTTCTTGGACCGGGGTTCCAGTCAGTCGCCTAACTGAATCTGAATCCGCCATGATTCTGCACCTGGAGGACACACTCCACGAGCGTGTCGTCGGTCAAAACGAAGCGGTTGAAGCGGTTTCTAAGGCCATTCGTCGGTCTCGCGTTGGCATGCGCAACCCCAATCGTCCCATTGCCAGCCTGATTTTCTCCGGTCCAACCGGTGTGGGTAAAACTGAGCTGGCCAAGGCCCTGGCAGCAGCGGTCTTTGGCTCTGAGGATTCCATGATCCGCGTTGACATGTCGGAATTTATGGAGCCCCAGTCTGTTTCTAAGCTGATTGGTTCTCCTCCGGGATACGTAGGCTACGACGAAGGCGGTCAGCTAACTGAAGCAGTACGCCGACAGCCCTACACGGTGATTTTGCTAGACGAAATCGAGAAGGCCCACCCCGATGTGTTCAACATTTTGCTACAGCTACTGGATGACGGTCACCTCAGCGATGCTAAGGGGCGCAAGGTGAGCTTTAAGAACACCTTGATTATCATGACCTCTAACATTGGTTCTAAGGTCATCGAGAAAGGTGGCGGCGGTCTGGGCTTTGAACTCAGCCTAGACGATGAGATGACGTCTCGTTACAACAACATTCGCAACCTGGTAAACGAAGAAATGAAACAGTTCTTCCGCCCCGAGTTGTTGAACCGTATTGACGAGATTATTGTCTTCCGTCAGCTGCTCAAGTCCGAAGTGGCTCAGATTGCAGACATTTTGCTACGCCAGGTAACCGGTCGTTTGGCAGAGCGCAATATCACGTTGGAACTTACCGATGCCTTTAAACAGCATTTGGTAAACCAGGGTTACGACCAAGCCTACGGTGCTCGCCCCATGCGTCGGGCCATTTCTCGACTCGTGGAAGATTCATTAGCGGAGGCTCTGCTGTTAGGCACCATCGATGATGGCGACACAGCGGTCTTTGACTTGGACGATGATGGCAACGTGGTTGTTAAGCCATCTAAGCAACTGGCCTTAGTAGGCGCTAGTAAGTAACCTCTGTCTATCTAAGGGGATTAAAAAAATGGCCATGCTCAGAAAATTGTTTGAGCATGGCCATTTTTTCATAGTCATTTGTAGATCATGACGGTTGAACAAATACGCCAGACCCTAAAAGCTTTAGCTGATCCAGCCATTGCCGAACATTCACGGCGATTTTTCAAAACGGGGAAGGGGGACTATGGGGAAGGCGATCAATTTTTAGGAATCCGGGTACCTGTGCTCAGGTCCCACGTAAAGCAATATCAAGTCACATCTCTAGCAGATATTCAACAGCTGCTAAAATCTCCCTTCCACGAAGAGCGACTGCTTGCCCTGCTACTCCTGGTTCATCAATTTAAGAAGGGCAGCGCTACCACCAAAACAGGGATCTATCAGCTCTATCTGGAGCATACAAACTATGTAAACAACTGGGACTTGGTGGATAGTTCAGCGCCCCAAATTGTCGGTGCTTATTTGGAAACGCGAGATCGGCAGGTACTCTACAAGCTGGTTCAATCCCACAGCCTGTGGGACAGACGAATTGCCATAATGGCCACGTTTGAGTTCATCCGTAACCATCAGTTTGAAGATACGCTACAGCTATCGGCACAGCTCCTCGACGATGGAGAAGATTTAATTCATAAGGCAGTGGGGTGGATGCTGCGGGAAATTGGCAAACGCGATCGCATTGTTGAAACAACATTCTTAAAAGCGCACTATCAAACCATGCCCCGCACCATGCTGCGCTACGCCATCGAGAAATTTCCAGCCGAGGAACGGCAGGCGTATTTAAATGGTATTGTTTGACGCTGCAACAACGAGGTCACCCATGAGAGCGTATGAAATTCAGCAATCTACCGGTATTAATGCGCTGACACGGGTTGAACGTCCCGAGCCCCATCCTAATTGTGGTCAGGTCTTGATTCGAGTCCGGGCCACATCCCTAAACTATCGAGATTTACTAGTTCTGCAAGGCAGCTACCCTGGACAACAAGATTCCGTGATTCCCATGTCCGACGGGGCAGGGGATGTTGTCGCTGTTGGAGAAGGGGTGACACGCGTCCAAGTGGGCGATCGCGTAGCGGGTATCTTTTTTCAGAGCTGGTTGACTGGTGAAATGTCTAAACCCATTACAAAATCTGACTTGGGGGGCAGCATTGACGGCATGCTGGCGGACTACGTCACCCTCAACCAAGATGGAGTGGTGCATTTGCCCGATCATCTGTCCTATGAGGAAGGGGCCACATTACCCTGTGCAGCGGTGACGGCATGGCATGGGCTGGTGACCAAGGGCAACCTAAAAGCAGGGGAAACTGTTTTGTTATTGGGAACAGGTGGAGTGTCCACATTTGCTCTGCAGTTTGCCAAACTACACGGAGCGCGGGCAATTGTCACCTCTAGCAGTGACCAAAAACTAGAACAGGCGAAGAGTCTTGGCGCGGACGAAACAATCAACTACAAAACACTGCCTGATTGGGAACGGGAGGTCTATCGCCTCACCCAGACGACTGGCGTTGACCATGTGGTAGAAGTGGGCGGAGCAGGCACGTTGGAAAAGTCAGCGAGGTCAGTCCGCTATGGTGGGCGTATTAGTTTAATTGGGGTGCTGTCTGGCTTTGGTGGCCAGATAAATCCACAGCTAATCTTGGGGAAAGGGCTGACGCTACAGGGTATCTACGTGGGTAGCCGCGACATGTTTGAGGCCATGAACCAAGCGATCGCACAGCATCAGCTCAGACCCGTGATTAATCGCACGTTTGACTTTTCTGAGGCTAAGGATGCCTATCAGTACCTTAAGAGTGGTGCACACGTTGGCAAAGTTGTTATTCGGCTGTAGCTAGCGTCTCTCCATTTGTTCGATTTGTCGCACCGCTGTGAGTGCAGCATAGCTAACTCCAGCGGTACCTTCCCCTGGATGCACACAGTCCCCCACCAGCCATAGCTTAGAAATGGGAGTGCGGGTGGCAAAGCCAAAGGGGCCAAAGGTAGAAAGCCGCTGCCCGATGCCGCCTACCATGCCTTGGTAACGAGCCGTGTAGCGAGCAAAGGTTCTGGGGGTGCCGGATTCTACATGGACAATGTTCTCCGGGGCTAGGTTAAAGTACTGGTTGAGCCTTGCGATCGCATCCCGCTCATATTCAGCCTTAAGCGCCCCATAGTCATTACACTTTTGCCACGCCTGCACATCCGTAAACGACGAAGCCACGATAGTCGCTTTACCCGCTGGAGCACGACCATCCCCTGAACGGCTCACCGAAACAAATAGCGAATTGTTTTCACCAATGGGTCCATCGTAGTCATAGAGAAACTGTAAATGGGGCGGGCAGTTCTCCGGAATCGTCGCCTGTTCCACTCCGAGATACACCACAAAGGCCCCTGAAGATGGCACTAGTTTATCCACCCGTCGCTGATATCCAGCTGGCGTATGTTTCCCTAGCAGCTCCGTCAGATTTTGCACCGTCACATTGGCAACAATATGGTCGGCGGGCTCTAGCCAGGTCTCTTTTTTCTTTTTGTTATGCACACGCACATACCGGGGGCGATCATTCTCCAACAAAATTTCATCTGCGGAGTGGCCTAAAAATACCTGCCCTCCAAATTGTTTGATGGCCTTGACCAGGGCATCACTAAGGGCCTGCATACTGCCCTGCAAATGGAATAATCCTTGGGGAGCTTGGGACACTCCTAACGCCGTGGCCGCATACAGCAGGGCTGTTTCGTCTGCCCCCACCTGGGAATAAAGCTTGAGCTGCAGGTCCAAAAATGTTTTTAGGCGCTGATTCCCGTAAAGACCGTACCCCCGCAGTAGCTGACTAACCGTCGAAAAGGTGTAGGGCACCGTTAGCAATGTATCTGGGCGTAGGGCTGTCCCCAGCTGCCACACATCCCATGGATTTCTAGGAGGGAGCACCGGCTGCCTTGCCTGGAAACGCCAGCTGTAGCTAAACAAATCACTGAGCTTTTGCCAAAAGGGCTCACTGCCCGGAAACTGTCGCTGTCGTTCCTGCTGCCACTGGTGCGGATCGCGCCATACGTTAATGGGGGCATGCTCCCCCGGCAAAAACACCGCACAGGCTGGGTCACAATCCTCAGCTGCCGGTAGCTCCAAACCTAATTCCGAAAAAATCTGATGATGAATCCCACCCGGCTCTAAACCAGCCACCTGGGTAGCCCCTACATCAAAGGTAAATCCTCGCCGCTTAAATGTAGACGCACAGCCCCCAGGCACCAGGGCCTGCTCAAAAACCCTGACCTTATACCCACGTTTGGCCAGTAGTGCGGCTGCCGTCAATCCACCAATCCCAGCCCCAATCACAAGGACTTTAGGATGTGGGCGGGAGAAGGAGGAATTCACAAAGAAGGGCATGTTTACATTTTTTAACATAGCCCCAGTGTAACTGGCTCAAGCCTCTTAGTTCCAGGTTTTCAACCCTACAGGCTCAGGGACATATTTAAATCAATCGCACGGTTTTGGCTGTCCATCGCTAGAAAATGCAGCTGCCCAGAGAAGACCACCGTTAGCGTATTGTGCTGGGTGTCATCAATCACCAACACTTGCTGGTCGTCTACATTCACATGCTCCGTTTTCAAAATGCGCCGCGGCTGCCGGTCTGACTGCTCTATGGTGTCTTCAGATAGGGCGGTTCCCAAGGTTTTGGTGACCTTCATCAATAAAAAGACCGGTTCATGTTGGCTGACCTGACGACTAATGGCTTCAGGCATCCAGAGACTGTCCCATAGAAAACATAAAACCGTCTCCCCGTAGGTTTCGGCACTCTGATAAATTCCGAGTAGATAGGAATCATGGAGCGTATAAGCATCGCTGAAATACCCATAGGACTGGCAAACACCCTGATTCCAGGGCAATGTACCAAGTAAGATATGTTCGCAAAGCCAGCGAGGCAAGGTGGGTTTAGGGCTAACAAATACCATGGATAAGGTATGTGATTTGGAGAATAGAAGAGAGCAGCAGCATGAATCCCCCGATTAACTCCAAGAAATCTTGTAATTAACCTTCCCATTCAACCTTACCTATCTACAGAAGAGGCCCTCTACAGACAAGGCATCAAAGCCACTGAATGGGTATCCACAACTACAAAAATCGTGTGAAGCTTCTCTAGGATTATTCCTATCAACTCCGCCAACCCTATCGCTTCTTAATGAAATCTTCTTGACATTTTTCTTTTGTCAGGGAAAGCGATCAAGTCATCCAAGCTCTAACAGAGACTACTCCAGCATAACCATGTCACAGAGGCTAAAGCATCTAGGCAGATGATAGACACTTCTGATCACCGGCCACCGCGAATGCTGAGGTAGCGATTGTGGCGAATAGCGTCCATGGTGGATTGAATGTCCGCTGGTGTCTCACCTAAAATATTGAGCAGGTGAGAACCCAATTCTAGGGCAGCTTCAAATTCTGGTTGCACGACTTCCCGAGCACCGGCCTGGGTCAGACTGTCAATTTCAGCAGTGATATGGGCTCGGGCAATGATATCTAGCTTGGGGGCCAGGGTCAGGGCACGTTTCAGTAATAAACGAGTGCTAGCCGGATCCGGCAGGGTGATGGCCAAGGCTAGGGCTTTATTGAGGTGGGCCTTTTCTAAGATCTGTTCTGAGTCCGCATCTCCTAGAATGTAAGGAATTTGCTGGTGGCGTAAGCTTTGAACGGCGGCTTCGTTGTTCTCCAGCACTAAAACCGGGTGTCCCTGCTGTCGCACAATACTGACGACCACACGTCCTACTCGACCGTAGCCTGCTACAACAACGTGATTCGTCAGTTCATCTTCGATCCATAGCGCCTGGGGAGATTCCCAGTGGGTCAGTAAAGGTCGCAGTCGCGGCGACTGGAGTAGCCACTCGGCAATGGGGTTAGCAAATTCAAATAGAACGGGGGTGAACACCAAGGTAATGGCTGTGGTGCCTAGCAACAACAAATAGGTCTGCTGCGAGATGAGATTGTTGTCAAGGCCCACTAGGGCAAGAACAAAGGAGAATTCTCCAATTTGATTGATGCCCAGACTGGTACGCAGCGAAGTTTTAAATGAATAGCCAAAGGACAGCACAATGGGCAGCACAATCATGGCTTTGCCCACCATAGCCAGGGCCACTAACCCCAGAATAACCCCCGCATTTTGAATTAAAATTTGCGGGTCAATCAACATGCCAATGGAGGTGAAAAATAGACAGGCAAAGGTATCTCGCAGGGGTAGAAAGCGGCTAAGGGCGTGGTCAGCGTAGTCGATTTCGGCGATCATGAGTCCGGCCACAAACGCGCCTATTTCAATGGAGAGATCTAATCGGGCTGTCACTAAAGCTACGCTCAGACATAGAGCTAGCAGTGCCAGTAAAAACAGTTCGTTGCTTTCGGTGCGGGCCACGGCCCGGATGATGCGAGGGACGATCCAATAGCCAACTGCGATCGCAATACCAATAAATACCGCCACCTTTAACAAGGCCAACCCCAGAATCGGCAGTAGAGACTCCTGGGAATTCAGGGACGGCACAATGGCCAACATTACACCCAATGCCAGATCCTGAGCAATCAAGATAGCCAACATGATTTGACCGTGACGGGTGTTGATTTCCCCACGTTCTGTCAGCGTTTTCAGGACAACCGCCGTGGATGACAACGACAGCACCGCCCCTAGAAAAATTCCCTGGGTCAACGACGTGGCCCAACCCAGCGCTAAGGTTGCAATCGTCACCGTGGCCGTCGTTACGCCAATTTGCAGCAGGCTACCTTGTAAAGCGATGTTGCGGACGCGATTCAGCTCCGCTAAAGAAAACTGTACCCCCAGGGAAAATAGCAAAAACGCTACCCCCAGTTCTGCCAGACCTTGGATTGCTTCCACATCATTCACGAGCTTCAAACCCAGTGGACCAATCAGCAATCCTGAAAACAGATAACCTAGCAGTACCGGCTGTTTGAGACGATTACTAATGTAGCCACCGATAGCAGAGGCGCCCAGGACAGCCGTTAGATCAACAATAAATTCACCGCTTGCAGCCATTTAGTTCAGATATTTTAAAGACGGTTTCAAAGACAACAGTGTGCCAAGGGCACATTCTAATGAATTGTTTGAGGCAGCGCATTGTCGGCCCCCTTGGGCTTCCCTGGGGTTTTACCAAGATGTTTTCAATATGAGTTTGTGATGTATTTTTTGGGTATTGACCTCGGCTGGACAACAGGCCCCACCGGTGTTTGTTGCTTGAAGCTACAGGCAGATTCACTATCGCTGGAGCGATTGGAGCGGTTGGCCACCCATAGAGATGTCCTTGCCTGGATTACTGAGCAAGCACCGAAGGATACACCAGCCATGGTGGCCGTGGATGCACCCACTATCATTCCGAACTCCACTGGGATGCGGCAGCCTGACCGCCTAGCCCATCAATATTTTGGCAAATACCATGCTGGTTGTTATCCAGCCAATCAAGGCTCAGGGTTTGCCCCCCAGCTCATAGCTTTTGGTCAAGCGCTCTCTGACTATGGCTTTGCCCATGCCCCTAGCCTGACACCACAACAACCTGGTCGGTATCAAATTGAATTTTTTCCCCACCCAGCTATGGTGCATCTGTTTGGCCTATCTCGCATTCTCAAATATAAAAAAGGTCGAGTCGCCCAGCGTCGAGAGGAATTAGAGCGGTTAAGAACGCTGATAATCACCCATTTTCCCAACCACACGCCCGACCTAACGATTCAATCATTGCCTGTCATACCCACCAAAGGAACAGCTCTCAAAGCCATTGAAGATCAGCTGGACAGCATTATCTGTGCCTATGGAGCTGCCCACTGGTGGTACTGGGGACACCAGCGTAACCAGGTGCTTGGCAGCCTAGCAGAGGGGTACATTGTGGTGCCTCATCGCTACAATGTAGAAACCTATCAGCCCCACAGACAAACTTAAGCCAGATAATTCAAATAGGCGCTAAATTCTGAACTCCGACCGACCCAGATCTCACAAATCAAGATAGTGACAATTAAACGGATCTTCCGACCGGTCATAGCAATGCTGCTCAGCCAGGGCGCACCGATTAACTCGGTTGTAATTGTAGACATCCCAAATGTGCACTTCCTGCTGAGCGCTCAGGTTTTCCCAAATCATTTCCTTGGAGCAGGCAGGAATCGTCGCAAAAAACGAGGCCCAGTGATGGCCCCGCTCTTGGGTAAAACAAAATTTTCTAACATGACACAGCCAGAGGGCATATTCCTTTGAACTCGGCTCAGCATCCATAGGGGCACCCTTCCTCAACTAGCCTGGTTACACTGGCCACCAGCCTTTATGTTTAGGCCATTTCATTCATAGCTACCGGAGAGATCGGTGATCACGGCAGCCCCATGGACCTAACTCAGTTGATAATATAGTTCTATCGACAAACAACATAGAAAGCACGGCGTGACCGCTTTACTTCTTAAACCTTTGTGTTCCAAGAAGTAATGGAATGTGAATAATTTTGAAGTAAACTGTCTATTGCCTGGGGACTCAATCAGATTGTCCCTGTTTTGGCTAAGTCTGCTTTTGCTCTAAATGGTCCTAAATCGGTCCTAAAAGGTGGTCAAAAACTGTTTGGAGACGTAGTAAACCCTCAAAGAATACCCATGAAAGATCTTAGTACCTATCGAAATATTGGCATTTTTGCCCACGTAGACGCCGGTAAGACCACCACTACCGAGCGTATTTTGAAGTTGACCGGTAAGGTACATAAGATTGGCGAAGTGCATGACGGTGCAGCCACCACCGACTTCATGGACCAGGAAAAGGAGCGCGGTATTACCATTCAGTCTGCAGCCACTTCCTGCTTCTGGAATGATCACCAGCTAAACATTATCGACACCCCTGGACACGTTGACTTCACCATCGAGGTGTACCGTTCTTTGAAAGTGCTCGATGGCGGTGTGGGCGTATTTTGCGGTTCTGGTGGTGTGGAGCCCCAGTCTGAAACTAACTGGCGCTATGCCAACGATTCTGAAGTAGCGCGAATTATTTACGTAAACAAGCTGGACCGTACCGGTGCTGATTTCTACCGTGTGGTGGATCAGGTTAAGAACGTGCTGGCAGCTCAGCCTCTGGTAATGGTGCTGCCCATCGGTATTGAGAATGACTTTGTGGGCGTGGTTGACCTGCTGACTGAAAAAGCATGGGTTTGGGACGATTCCGGTGAACCCATGAACTATGAGATTCAGGATGTACCGGCTGATATGGCTGACGATGTCGCCACTTGGCGTGAGCAGCTGATTGAAATGGCTGTGGAGCAAGACGACGATCTGATGGAGAAATACCTCGAAGGTGAGGAGCTATCCATTGATGAAATTAAGTCCTGTATCCGTAAGGGTACTCGTGAGCTAGCCTTCTTCCCGACCTACTGCGGTTCTTCCTTTAAGAACAAAGGCGTACAGCTAGTGCTGGATGCTGTCGTTGATTACCTACCGGCTCCCACTGAAGTTAAGCCCCAGCCTGAGGTTGACTTAGAGGGTAACGAGACGGGTGAACTGGCCTATGTGGATCCTGAAAAGCCTTTGCGTGCTTTGGCCTTCAAGATTATGGATGACCGCTTTGGTGCACTTACCTTTACCCGCATCTATTCCGGTACCCTCAAGAAGGGCGACACCATCCTAAATACGGCTACGGGCAAGAACGAGCGCGTTAGCCGCATTGTAGAAATGCACGCCGACGATCGTCAGGAAATGGACGCAGCTCAGGCAGGTGACATTGTGGCCCTGTTGGGTATGAAGACCGTACAAACTGGTCACACCCTTTGCGATCCGAAGAATCCAGCCACACTGGAACCCATGGTCTTCCCTGATCCAGTGATTTCCATTGCCGTTGAAGCCAAGAAGAAAGGTGAATCCGAGAAGCTCGGTACGGCCCTGAGCAAGATGGTTCAGGAAGATCCCTCCTTCCAAGTGATGACGGACCAGGAAAGCGGTGAAACTATTCTGAAGGGGATGGGCGAACTGCACTTGGATATTAAGGTAGATATCCTTAAGCGCACCCACGGGATTGAAGTGGAAGTGGGCAAGCCTCAGGTGGCCTATCGTGAGTCCATCACTAAGGTGCTTAACGACAGCTACACCCACAAGAAACAGTCCGGTGGTTCGGGTCAGTTCGGTAAGATCGACTACACCATTGAACCTAGTGAGCCCGGTGCTGGCTTTGAGTTCGAGTCCAAGGTAACCGGTGGTAATGTACCCCGTGAATTTTGGCCTGCTGTGGAGAAAGGCTTTGCCGCCAGTATGGACAAGGGGATGCTGGCTGGTTTCCCCGTAGTGGATATGAAGGTCACCCTGAGAGATGGTGGCTTCCACCCGGTTGACTCTTCTGCCATTGCCTTTGAAATCGCGGCAAAAGCTGGCTACCGTCAGTCCTTTGTAAAGGCGGGTCCTCAGATTCTAGAGCCCATTATGAAGGTTGATGTATTTGCACCTGAAGATTATGTGGGTGACGTTATCGGTGACCTTAACCGTCGTCGCGGCATGATTTTGGGTCAGGACGCTGGCCCCACTGGCGTTCGCATCAAAGCGGATGTGCCTTTGAGTGAAATGTTTGGCTACATCGGTGACTTACGGACGATGACCTCTGGTCGTGGTCAGTTCTCCATGTCCTTTGAGAAGTATTCACCTTGTCCTAAGAATGTGGCTGACGAAGTGATCAAGGAAGCTAAGGAGCGCCAGGAAGCTAAGTAAGCACTCGATTGAGTCTCTCTTTTTTGTTGAACAATGAATGAGTAATCCTCGGCTGTTACCAGCCGAGGACTTTTTTTAGCTATGGAGGCCAGACTATTGAAACCTTAACTCAACCTCTCAATAGGGGCCAAACATAAAGTTGGCCGACTCTTCTGGATCTTCGCTGTAGTAAAGTCCTTGAGGGCATGAACAACTTCATCCTTCTGCAACATGCCATCCTATTTTTATCTAGCTTGGCAAAGGATTCGTCTGCATAGACAACGGGCAGATTATACGCCTTAAATAAAGCAAACCACTCGTTGCGATCCAGAGGGCCACTGTCATCCATATCACAAACATCAAAGATCATGCTGCCTAGGGAGTGGACCTCATCCTGATAGCGAGGATCATTTTTATCCAGCATGGTTTCAAAGTATTGCAGCCAGTCCTTGAGCTGCACGTTACTGATGGCATGGGCCACTACAGTATCCTGGATGCTGCAAAGCATCACTTGATACCCATATAGAGAAAAGGCCTTCTGGACATTAGGCTAACAGTGACAAACAGCATCAGCCGTCCAGAAAGCCATGAGTCTAGACTATGCTACAGAATCAACCTCAGACCAATGGGCATTATTGGCCCCCTCCTTCCATCGGCTAAAGCCACTGGCTGTCCCCGCAAAGAAAGTGTTTTAGCATGATTATGCTGATTGTTCATGACATACGTTGCAACAATGCTTACTAGATACCACTCACCTATGGCACCGTTGCGTATGTGAGTGGTATCTAGTGAACATACTAAAATAGTTACGAAGAAAGTCTTCCACCAAGTTCTTGACGAGGCTTAGCTTTATTGACTTTCAACTCACGCCCCATCCACTCTGACCCATCCAGCGCTTCAATAACAGCGGATTCTTCCGCTTCGACCCCCATTGATACAAACCCAAAACCTCGAAGACGACCTGTCTCACGATTAGTCGGAAGATAAACACTTTTAACGGTCCCATATTTCGCACATACAGCCGTTAATCCCTCTTCTGTAACCTCATAAGATAGATTTCCTATATAAATCGACATAACAGATTAACTCCAAAATCAAAAAAGTGAAGAGTGAACGTTCGGAGAGAGATATGCCAACAAGAAAAAACGTAAGACTCCGTTAATACTAAAACAAATACTGCAACCGATATCTATTCTCTTTTCTTGTTTTAGCACCTTATTTATCACGACAAGACTTTATGCTCGAGTTTATATTACAATACTCCGGACAGCATTAGGAGACGAGAACCCCGTAGTCACAAAGGCTTGAATAGTTGGGGTGTGATTTAATCAAAGTCTCGTCTAAGTCTAAGTTGCGAATAAACCTGTCCATCAGATGCTGATTGAGTTTGCGACG
>JBCCQQ010000078.1:0-24817 GCA_039024555.1 Cyanobacteria bacterium P01_D01_bin.156 | reverse complement strand
TTGTCCCGCTTCGTCCTGACAGACATGAACCGAGAAAACGCAAGCGGCGACCCAAGGCGTTCCCTTTGATGAATGAACCCCGCGCACGCCTCAAACAAAAGCTTACCGCCGCTTGATAACAACCTTAAGTCAGCGCCATTCAACTCTCAATCCCCTTACAAATCTCCTGCTTAAAATCCGCTCCCGAGGCAATACTCTCCTGATCAAACCAGGTACGTTTACGCTGTCGCTGCAAAGCATTATTCAACTTCCGCGCAAAGTCAGAATCTGCCCGAGAATAGGAAATAAACACATCTGGCGACACCGCCGCTGTTTGGTTTTTGCTTGCCTCAATAAACTCCGTCTGAATATCGGTGGGGCCATTAGCATCCCTAGCCTGGGCAACCTCTTGCCAAGCCTGAGCATGCTGCAACTCATACCCCTGCAACAAAACACACGGGTTCCGCTGCTGCCGCTCCCACTTCATCGCTTTGGTCAGCAACACTTTGTGCTCATTAAAATAGTTGGCATCCTGCTTGAGCACCCGCAGCAGATCGTCCTCATCTTTGAGGTAATCTTCCTCAGTCTCGTTATCGGTTAGGTCAATGTACTGGAGATTCCTAAACGCAACTGGAATCTCTGTCTCATCCACCGCCCCAGCTAGCATAATGATTAGCCGCTTATTCAGCTGAACTGCTAGATCAATCTCCTGCTGGCAATATTTACTGGCAAGGGAGTTACGAGACATCAAGTACAACACATTGTCAGTTTCTTCTACACCTCGCTTTAGTGCCGCCTCAAAATCACTGCCAAATTCAATATCAGACCGATAGGTCCAGGTGGTAATCCCTGCCCGCATCAGGGTGCGTCGCACCTGGTCAGTGGTCTTAGCATCTTCCTCTGCATGGGACAAAAATACCTGGGTCATCAGGTTGTCGCCGTTTTTGATACTCTCGGTAATGTACTCATAGTGTAAGTCCGTGGAAATTACCGGCGGCTGACTGTCTTTAAATCGCTGCGCTAGCCATTCTTCTGCGTTTTGCTTATCTTCTCCAGTGAGTAAATAGCGGGTTTGTTTCTGGTTACGCTCCCACTCCAACGCATCGTTCAGCAGCACCGTATGCTGATGCACATAGTCTTTTTCTCGACCGAACAGTTCCAATAATCCCTGAAAAGACTGCTCAAAGTCATCGATGCCTTCACGAAAATAGACCCAGTTAATCTTACGAATTGACGGGTGCATATTGGTGAAATGGCAATGCTTGCCTGCGGCCTTATAGACTTCCCATTGCTCCTGTGTACCCCCAGGATTACGAGATTGCCAGATTTCGTAGCTGATCTCCTCCACATGCAGCAACGGGATAATCCGTTTCTTGTGCTTTAGCGCCAGCTCAATTTCCAGATTGCAGTACTCTGAGTTCACTGAATGGGGCGAAATCAGATACAAAAGGTTATCCGCCTTCTCAATGCCGTCATCGATTTGCTTTTGGTAATCCACCCCTAGCGGAATATCGTTAACGTCAAACCAAACCGTGTAGCCCAGCTTTTTGAGGCGTTTGCTAAGTTCCTGGGCAAATTGCTTACTATCGGCACGACCATAGGAAATAAAAGCATCCTGGAAGGGGTTCATGGGAATAGCTGCACACGGGGACTAAGGGTGAGTATACAGCTGATAAATTGTTGAAAATCAGACTATTGAGAAGTTTTTATATATCCCCCCGCATATGCGATTCTGGTGCATATCTAAAGCGCATTAACCATAGCTATGTCCCTTACATCTATTGCCGATAACCTATGGTCTGCAACCCAGCCCCTACGTTTCATCGGTTTGGCAATAACCACCCGCATGACAATTGTGCGCCTGAGTAGCAATGAGCTAATTCTCATTTCCCCTATTGCCCTTGAGGATACTGACTGTCAGCAGCTGAATGCGTTGGGTACGGTGCGGCATATTATTGCGCCCAATCTGTTTCACTACATGTTTTTGGACAAGGCCCAAGCCATATACCCTGAAGCGACTGTTTGGGGTGTGGAGGGCCTAGCAGAAAAGTGCCCTAATCTAAAGTTGGATGCGTTAGTCAATCAGCCTGGTAGCTTTGATAATGAATTAGACTATTTGCCCTTTAAAAGATTTGCGACCATCATGCCTCCCCAGGGTATTGCCATGGCAAATGAGACGGTTTTTCTCCATCGATCCAGCCGTACGTTAATTCTCACGGATACGGCCTTTAACTTTGATAAAAACAGTAGTCTTTCTATTCGTTTAGGCACTCGTTTGTTGGGAGGCTACAACAAGTTACAACCTACCCGCTTAGAAAAGGGCACCCGCGATAAGGTCAGCTTGGCGGGCTCTGTGCGCCAGATTTTAGCCTGGAATTTTGATCGGGTAATTCCAGGCCATGGCAGTATTGTTGAAACGAATGGAAAAGCTGCCTTTAAACAAGGGTATGAATGGTTTCTGGGATATTCTCTTTAGCGGCTAATTGTTGAGTTTTTATAGTCAGGGGAACCTACATTAATGAAAGCAAAAACATCTTTTTCTCTAAAAGATCAGCTGTTTAATCCAGAAAAAGTGGAATATCTGGGTGGATTAATTACCCAAGCGTTTCCTGAATTTGATCAGCCCACCTTTCATACAGCTGTGGTTGAAGCTTTTCCCAATCTGGAGCTAAAGGAGCGTATTACCCACATTACCCAATGCTTACACTCGCATTTACCCAAGGACTATTCTCAGGCATTAACGATTCTTCTACAGGCACTGCCCCCGGAACTTGATCCCCATAAAACAGACGATGATTTTGGTGATTTTATTTTTGCGCCACTGTCGTTATTTGTTGCTCTCTATGGCTGTAAGAAAGACTATCTTGACAGCTCCCTAGCTGCCCTTAAGGAGATCACCAAACGGTTCTCTGCAGAGGATGCCATCCGTTACTTTATCAACACATTTCCTGAGGAAACGTTTAATTTTTTGACTGCCTGTGCTCACGACGAGAATTATCATGTGCGTCGCTTAGCAACTGAAGGCACTAGACCCAAGTTGTCTTGGTCACAAAAACTAACCAGTGATTATAAAAAGCCATTACCCCTGTTGAATGCTTTGTATGCGGATCCTACTCGATACGTGACTCGCTCAGTGGCCAACCATATCAATGACATTAGCAAGGTTGATGCCAGTTTAGTAATTGAAACGCTACAGCGGTGGCAAAATAGCCAACAACAAACTGAGCGGGAAATGTTATTTATCATTAACCATGCTCTGCGCACACTAATCAAAAAAGGCCATCCAGAAGCATTAGAACTACTGGGCTTTAGTACCCAACCCGACATCTCGATCACCCAATTTGCAACTACTACTTCCCAAGTCAAAATTGGTGAAGCATTTCAGTTTTCGTTAAAAGTTTGTTCCCACAAATCTCAAAGGTTAGTAATCGACTATCGCATGATTTTTGCTAGCGATAATCGCAAGCCCCCGCAAAAAGTATTTAAAATCAAGCAGCTAGATTTGTCGGTAGATGAAGAGGTCCTGCTAACAAAAAATCATCCAATGCGGCTGATGACTACTCGACGTCTTCAGTTAGGAGAACACAAAATAGTTCTTTTAATAAATGGTCAAGAGATGGGTTCGCTAACCTTTGATCTGATTACTGCAGACTAAATTTAGTGGAAAATTTAGTCTGCAGTAACCAAACATCTGTTGGTCTAAGGAGTTGTTAAGAAACTACTTCACGGTTTAAGCCTGAAAAGCTTGTTAAACCAGGATTTAAATGAACAAGGCCATGATTTTAATCTTAACAAGCCCTAAACATTTAAAGAGGCTAACACTCATTAACTAGGTATCTTGGCTGTGGTTTAGCAGGTTTAGCAACAGACGACTTACGCTGAGATTTCATTTGATTTCGGGCTTTCTGTAACCATACAGCGACATCATTTTCAGTCAAACGAATCTTTTTACCCAGGGTTTGAATAAAGATTGAGTGGTTAAGAACTTGAATATCTCGGACTGGATACCATTTACTGCGGGTCCGAATTAAAAAATCTAGGTTCCATATGGATGCACTTTTTTGATGTCTCTGGGTCCACCATTTACGCCACAGTTCATTGGGGCTTGTGCAGTTGATTTCGTAGGCTGGAGGAATCTCACTGTACTCATAATTATAGAATTCAGTGTTGCCCTCACTCTCATTAGGAACAAATCCTTTTTCAAGGAGAATTTTATTGACTAATTGCCAGTAGGGTGAACGTAGCTTGACCAGAAAGCAGTTGGGTTCCTGGGTTAGATGAATTGATGCTAGTAGTCCTTCATTTTTGACAAATAGTTGGTTGTTGTCACAAATAGTGTGGGCTCTTAAGTAATTACTCGTGATAATTACAGGCTCTTTGTTCAGAGACTTGTCCAGGAAGGTACAAATTAGGTCTAAATCGTGGACCATGCTGTTTTTCCAAGCAACGTAATTTTCAGGGATAGACCAGGGCTTATTTTCTGCCGTTGTTGCTTTAGGGAATGAAACGAGCTGTAGAACTTATCAGTTACCTAGATGTGACAGCTAAAATCCATCCCAAGGAGCAGCAAAGCCTATTTTATTATTGTATTAGTGTTCCCAAAAAACTCTAGGGTTTAGGGAAATTGCCTACAAATGTATCTGGAAGAGTTCAATCGTTTACTGCTTACTGACCTTTGTGTGGCTCCTATCACCGGTTTATATGACTAAGACGCCGCACAAAATAAATTTCTGTAGCGTTCGTTGCCGCCATCCCGTATAATAGGGGGCCGGAATATTCCTATATTAGGAGACTAAACGCACATGGCGCGATATAGAGGTCCTCGCCTCCGCATCACTCGTCGCTTGGGTGAACTACCCGGACTAACCCGGAAAGTGGCTCGAAAGGCTTATCCTCCTGGTCAGCACGGCCAGGCGCGGAAGAAAAAATCTGAATATTGCATTCGTTTAGAAGAGAAGCAAAAGCTTCGCTACAACTACGGTGTATCTGAGAAGCAACTGCTACGCTACGTGAAAAAGGCGCGTCGTGCTGGTGGTTCTACTGGTCAGGTAATCCTGCAGCAGTTAGAGATGCGCTTGGATAACACTATATTTCGCTTGGGCATGGGGCCAACCATTCCTGCTGCTCGTCAAGTCGTGAACCACGGTCACATTACCGTTAATGGTCGGGTTGTTAGCATTGCTAGCTATCAGTGCCGTCCGGGTGATGTTATCGGTGTTCGTGGTAAGGACGTTTCGAAAAAGCTAGTGGAGGCTAACCTGGAATTTCCGGGCTTGGCTAATATCCCCACCCATCTAGAGTTTGATAAGAGTAAGCTCGAAGCCAAAGTTAACAGCATTATTGAACGTGAGTGGGTGGCTCTAAATATCAATGAGCTACTCGTGGTTGAGTACTACTCCCGTAAAGCGTAGACCTTTTGTCGCTCTACATGAATATTTTGGGATTATTTCCCATATTCTGACTGGGCAATGCTGACTACTGGTTGGGGCTACTAGAAAATATAGGTCCTAGTCAAACTATTCCTCCAAGTCAGCTGGTTGCTCTTACCGCGCTAGTTTAGTTATTTCCATAAGCCCCTGAGGTCCGTCAGCCCCAGGGGTTTTATTTATTTACATAGTGTCGCGGCGGTCTAGCGACGTCGAACATCGCTGATGCGACGTTGTTGAAACATGATTTGCCGCATTGAGGGATGGGCAAATCTGGCCATGGTTTGTTCATGGTTTGAGAGAAGTCCCCACAGATTACTGGTATTGCGATCGCTAGAACGTTGAGCCATGGTTAGTAACCCCTTATTTGTGTGTCAGTGTTTGATAGCAACGTTAGACAGTACGTCAGACTTAAAGCAAAAAGAAGTGAGGCATTGCTAATCCTGGGGATAGTTGTATCTGTCATATCCAGGTAAGTGGTCAGTTCTACAGATCGTTTCATCCCCTCAAGCAGCAACAGCAGAAGTGATTCTCTAGAAGACTGTTGCTATCACAATAATTATCAGTCAGCCAGGTGGGCTAATGCACTATCAAAATTGCTAAGAATTACATCTATGTAAGGATCTATCGAGTATTGCTATTCACCAGTGTGCTCTTGTTTTCAAAAACTTGAGGAGAGTGGAAATTCGTAAATATTCGATGGGGTCTAGGGCTTGAACCCCATGTGGCTATTAAACCAGTCTAGACTTTGTTCCTGTTCTACAAATCAGGTTCTACAATCTATAGATGCTGTAACCCATCTTGACTGCTTTCATGGCTTTTTCGTCCGTTACCCGTGCTTTAAGCAAGGCTGCATTAACTCAAGAATTACTCACCAAACTGGATAAGCAGCAGCACTTAGTGCTCAATGGGTTGCCCCGTTTGCCAAAGGGGTTAGTGGCGTCTGCCCTTGCTCAGGCGCAGCAACGGCCTATGCTTGTGCTAACGGCTACCCTAGAAGAAGCCGGACGCTGGACTGCTCAACTAGAAGCCATGGGTTGGCCTCGGGTATCCCTGTATCCTACGTCAGAGGCATCTCCCTACGATCCCTTTGATCAAGAGTCAGAGATGACGTGGGGACAGCTGCAGGTGTTGGCAGATCTATTAAAAGATACCGAACAGCCCAGTGTCATTGTGGCAACGGAACGGGCACTGCAGCCCCATTTACCTCCTATTGAGGCATTTAAGCCTTACTGCCTACAGTTAGAGCAGGGAATGGAGCTGAATTTAAAGCAATTGGCCCGCACTTTGGCCACCTTAGGGTACGAAAAAGTCCCCACAGTGGAAACGGAAGGTCAGTGGAGCCAGCGTGGAGACATTATCGATGTGTTTCCGGTATCGGCGGAACTGCCGGTACGACTAGAACTGTTTGGAGATGAACTGGAACGACTACGGGAGTTTGATCCAGCCAACCAACGATCGTTGGATAAGGTTTCCACTCTACTATTAACAACGACGGATTTTAGCCCGCTAATTGCGTCGAAATTAGACGAAAAGGGCGTACTCATGGATCTGATGGCGTCGGAAGCCCAAGAAGCGTATGAGAATGGACAGCGGGTAGAGGGTCTACGGCGGTTTCTGGGTATTGCTTTTGACCAGCCAGCCTCACTGCTGGATTATTTGCCTGAAGATACGCTAATTGCCATTGATGAACCAGATCAGTGTCGGTCTCACAGTGGTCGTTGGTATGACCAGGTGGATGATTATTGGCACGAGGTCAACGACACTCTGGGTAGTAGTGACGAGATTCAGCTACCTGGTGAGGAGCTGCCTAGACTCCACCGTCCCTTTGATGAAGTATCAGAGGATTTATCCTTGTTCGCTCGGGTATTGCTATCGGAAATTTCCGAGGAAGGTGAGGGGCTGAATCTTTCTAGTCGCCCAGTGCCAGCAATTCCTCACCAGTTTGGGAAACTGGCTGAAACCGTACGAGGGGAGTGCGATCGCAAACACCAGATTTGGTTAATCTCGGCTCAACCCAGTCGTTCAGTGGCCCTGCTACAGGAGCACGACTGCCCAGCCCAGTTTATTCCTAACCCCAAAGACTATCCGGCCATTGAAAAGCTCCACAACCAATATGTTCCCGTCGGTGTAAAGTATTCTGGTCTGGCTGAGCTAGAAGGCTTTATCTTACCAACGTTCCGTATTGGTATTGTTACTGATCGAGAGTTTTTTGGTCAGCACACCCTGGCCACCCCCAGCTATGTCCGCAAACGTCGTCGGGCCGCATCAAAAAAGGTAGATCCTAACAAGCTCCGGCCCAATGATTATGTCGTTCACCGTAATCACGGCATTGGACAATTTCTAAAATTAGAAAGTCTTACCTTAGATGCAGAAACTAGAGAATATCTGGTCATCAAATATGCTGATGGATTATTGCGGGTGGCGGCTGACCAAATGGCCTCCCTGTCAAGATTTCGAGCTTCAGCAGAGAAAAAACCCGCACTCAATAAAATGAGTGGAAAAGCATGGGAAAAGACCAAAACCCGTGCTAGAAAAGCCATTCAAAAAGTGGCTGTAGATTTACTCAAATTATATGCCCAGCGTTCTGAGCTAGAAGGGTTTACCTATCCTCCTGATATGCCCTGGCAACAGGAATTAGAAGACTCTTTTCCCTACCAGCCAACCCCAGACCAACTCAAAGCCACCCAGGATGTCAAGCGGGATATGGAAAGCCCTCGTCCCATGGATCGTCTGGTGTGTGGAGATGTAGGCTTTGGTAAAACAGAAGTAGCTATTCGCTCTATTTTTAAAGCCATTATCGCTGGTAAGCAGGTAGCTATGCTAGCCCCCACGACAATTTTGACCCAGCAGCACTACCACACCATTAAGGAACGATTTGCTCCTTATCCGATCCAAGTAGGGCTGCTCAATCGATTTAGAACTGCTAATGAACGAAAAGATATTATCCAGCGTTTGGCCACAGGCGAGCTAGATATCGTCGTTGGCACCCATCAATTATTGGGCAAGGCTGTCAAGTTTAACGATTTAGGGCTGTTAGTTGTAGATGAAGAACAGCGATTTGGGGTAAACCAAAAAGAGAAAATTAAAGCCATGAAAACCCAGGTGGATGTCCTCACGTTGAGTGCCACCCCCATTCCCCGCACACTATACATGTCGCTTTCCGGCGTACGGGAGATGAGCCTTATCACTACGCCCCCTCCATCTCGGCGACCTATCATGACTCACCTAGCCCCCTACGATCCTGAAAAAGTGCGAGCCGCCATTCGTCAGGAGCTCGATCGTGGAGGACAGGTATTTTATGTAGTACCTCGGGTGGAAGGGATTGAAGAGACTGCTGCTCGCATCCGAGAAATGATTCCCTCTATTCGCCTAGCCGTGGCCCATGGACAAATGCCAGAAGGAGAACTAGAAGCCACCATGCTGGCCTTTAGCAATGGTGAAGCAGATCTAATGGTATGTACCACCATTATTGAGTCCGGTCTAGATATTCCTCGAGTAAATACCATTTTGATCGAAGATTCCCAAAAGTTTGGGCTATCTCAACTGTATCAACTTCGAGGGCGTGTCGGTCGCTCCGGAATTCAGGCTCACGCTTGGTTGTTCTTCCCGCGCCAGGATAAACTTTCTGACAAAGCTCGTAAACGTCTGCGCGCTATCCAAGAGTTTACCCAGCTAGGGTCCGGTTATCAGTTGGCAATGCGAGATATGGAAATTCGCGGCATTGGTAACTTGTTAGGAGTCCAGCAGTCAGGACAGATGGAAGTGATTGGCTTTGATTTATACATGGACATGCTTCAGGAAGCCATTGCTGAAACTCGTGGTCAAGAAATTCCCCAAGTGGATGAAACTCAGTTAGATCTAAAACTAACAGCGTTTATTCCCAACAATTACATTGAGGACACAGATCAAAAAATGAGCGTATATCGCTCCCTAGTGGCAGCAGATACAAAGCGAGAACTCATGCAAATTGTTACGGACTTGAACGATCGGTTTGGGGCTATTCCTCCGGCTGTAGAGCAATTAGTAAAAATGTTGGAGCTAAAACAAATAGCCAAGCCTTTGGGATTTGCCAAGATTAGACCAGAGGGTAAACAGCATGTAGTACTGGAAACCCCCATGGAATCCCCGGCCTGGAAACTGCTCCATGAGAAAGTTCCAGGACACTTAAAATCACGCTTTATTTATGCTTCAGGTAAAGTCACAGTGCGGGGACTGGGGGTAATGAAGCCAGATAAACAGCTGGAGAATTTAATTGAGTGGTTGGGGCACATGAGGGGAGCCTTAAACGAGCCAGCCTTAGCAGGAAGTGGTGTATCTTGAATTCAGTATTTACCCGTAAAACTCTCTGTGATGTTAAAAACATTCTTGGAAAATGAGTTTTGGAAATATTGAAATTTCAGCATCAATATTTTCCTTATTTTCCTTTAACGACATAGTTAAGAGTTGTAGTTTTACATGGAGAATCTACAACGTCAATACTCCTAGAATGCATTACTAGAGAGGGTTTTATTCAATACAGCCTAGTACAAACATTGGTCAGATTGCTGTCCAATTCAAGTGGACAAAAGATAAATCTGCTATGAACCTGAGTAAACTTGAGATAAAATCTGAATAAATATGAACTTTTCCGGATTGTTTCTGTCATGGATGACTGCAACAGTAATTTTGTTGCATCTACCTTAGATAGTTAGTAAATATGAAATCTAAATTTTCTCCGAAATTTACTATAGTTACCCCCTATCTGATGATGTTCTCCGTAGAGGATCTCAAATGCGTTGAATTGGAAGTCATCAATATTTTGTTTGAGGAAGAAACGACCTCCCCTCAACATGTAGGTTACTCAATAGAGCATGATCTCCCCATCAATATCCTATCAAAATCTGAGTCTGATGCCTTGCTCGAAAAGGAATCTGGGTGGTTGCAGCAACTCAAGCAACAGCTAGAATCCCTTTTGGAAATTGAAGTTGATTTAGATAAAGGACAGGATACTCCATGGTCTTCCGCAGGAGATCCTATCTTGCCACTGGATTAGTTAAGTAGATTCACTTAGTTGCTTCTTTTGTACGTTCCTGTCTGCGACCAAGCTTACGTAAATACCGTTACTACTCTAGGAAATGGAACTCTCAGTAATAACCTTTCAGAGTGCAAGATCTAAAAACTATAAATAAAACTGGCGTTGCTCATCCTCGAGATGGTTGTATCTGTCATATCCAGACAACTGGTCAGTTCTGCAGATCGTGTCATCCCCTCAATCAGCAACGGCCAACCATTTAGCGATGGTTAGGTAATGTTACGGATAGAACTAAATTAATAGGGTTGCTTGGTTATCCCAATTTAGAGTCTTGGAATAACGGTAAATTGTCGGAATCAACCAATTCCTTTAAGTCTTTTGTGACCTGAGTATTCTTAACGCTATCAATGCACGGGTAAAGCCATGATTGTAACTGCACATTTGGTTATGCCCATATCGGTAATAGTGCATGTCAAGCCTGCGTAATACCCTCTAGTCTCCCTGAATATACTGAGTCTGTTAAATAGACAGGGACAAACAAATTCCGCCAAACTACTGACGATATGTTCGTTTTTAAAGCTCAATAAAACTTTCTGAAAAGACTCCTGACATGGAGATCGCTGCTGCTTATCTTTGAACTGTTCTGATCAATTCTAGACAACATCAAGATAGTCTCTCTGTCATTCTTCAATGTTGTTATCCATACAATTACACGATGTAATTGTATGGATAACAACATTGAAGTGACTGCTTCGTAATGTTTCTTTCTATAGGAAAGATCATAGGTTGTTGAACTGCATCTCCCTTTGAAAGTCAAAAAGAATCATGGTCCAAATAAAGCTTACCCACGACCTTAATGTCACTCTAGAGCAGCGTGTTGGCTTTCAAATAGCTGCTTCAATCTGGTCAAAATTTCTGACTGACGATACCACAATCAACCTTCACGTCAGCTCTGCTGATTCGTTGAATAATAATAAGGCCGTTGGTGGAGCTGTTCCACTATTTCACGAAGTTCACTATGGAACATATCAAGAGTATCTTAAACTAGATGCCACGTCTGAGGCTGATGGTTCTGTTCTCAATGCTCTCCAGCAGGGTAATACGGTAGATTTTTTAATAGATGGTCAGCTAGTAGATGGCAATACTACCTTGATGGTGACCCGTGCCCAAGCTAAAGCTCTAGGGATGGATAAAGCGCTTGGGTTAAGCAATGGTAATACATGGGACCAAGATGTTCTTGAGAAGCCAGCTGCCTTAGACGGATATTTGGTGGTTAATAACAGTTATGCCTGGAACTATGACTTTACAAGAGCATCAGACGCTCCGTCAGACACCTTAGATTTTTTGACTATGGCTCTCCATGAGATAGGTCATAGTCTAGGTTTTGTCAGTGGCTTAGATGGGTTAATGAAAACCTTTGAACTACATTCTGGGGAGGTCCGCACTGAAGGTTTTACTGCTCTTGATCTTCTGCGCTATAGCGATGCCAGTGTCAATATCGAGAGCCCTGACGGGAGCATTGGTGATTTAACGGTTGGAAAAGCAACATACTTCTCCTTAGATGGTGGCTCAACAACTCTGGCCGAATTTGAAGAAGGCGACGAATATCAGGCAAGTCACTGGCAGCGTTATCAAAACGCACTAGGGATTATGGATCCTACCTTGGGGTACCAGGAAAGAACAAATATTTCCCTGCTCGATTTACAGTCATTTGACGCTCTAGGATGGGATGTCGACTATGATGCCCACCAAGCAGAACTAGATTTAAACAGTCTTTATGACCAGGCCATAGCCACCATCAGCCAAGATTTTCAGGTGGGTGTAGAGGCTGTTGAAGCCGCTATTGCTAGTGGGCAAGATTGGTACACTTTGGGCTATGCCAGCTGGTGGCAAGCCTTTAAGGATCAAATGGTTGAGCTAGGCTATGCCAGCTGGTGGCAACAGTTTGAAACTGATCTGCTCAATCTAGGCTATGCCAGCTGGTGGCAAGCGTTTGACCAACCCATGTCTGAGCTAGGCTATGCCAGCTGGTGGCAGGCGTTTGAAAGTCAAGTACTTGAATTGGGCTATGCCAGCTGGTGGCAACAGTTTGAAACTGATATGGCAACAGATGCACTCAATCTGGGTTATGCCAGCTGGTGGCAACAGTTCGAGCCACAAATGCTAGAAGTTTCCTATGGCAGCTGGTGGTATATTTTTGAACAACAGATGTTAGCCTTAGGCTATGCCAGCTGGTGGCAAGAATTTGAAGCCGGGTTGCTTGAGCTAGGCTATGCCAGCTGGTGGCAAGCGTTTGAAGGGCAAGTGCTTGAATTGGGCTATGCCAGTTGGTGGCAGATATTTGAAGAACAAGTGCTTGAGTTGGGCTATGCCAGCTGGTGGCAAGAATTTGAAACCGGTATGCTCAATTTAGGGTATGCTAGCTGGTGGCAAGCGTTTGAACTGGGCTATGCTAGCTGGTGGCAAGAGGTTGAGCAAAATCTCAATGACGCAGGAACTGCAGGAGGAGACACGTCTCCTGATTCATCTAATGAGACTGTAAATGTCCTTACTAAGGGAGACTCTGACAAGATTATAGCTGGTCAGCAAACTCAGGATTTACTCCATGGTTCCATAGGTGAAGATTTGATTGATGGAAAAGAAGAAAACGATATTCTCCTGGGAGATGCCGGAAACGATATTCTGTTTGGTGCTCAAGGTAATGACTTTCTGTATGGAGGGGCTGGGGATGATTTCTTGGCTGGCGAAGGTGACGCAGATATTCTTTTGGGTGAGACGGGCGACGACATTATTTCTGGTGGTACTGGTGACGACCTCCTAAAAGGTGGCGATGGCAAAGATGTTCTGAAAGGCGATCAAGGTCAGGATATCTTACTCGGTGGTCGCCAAGATGACCTCCTTGAGGGAGGAGATGAAAATGATCTCTTAGTGGGTGGCGCCGGTAATGATGTTCTAGATGGGGAAGCTGGTGACGATATTTTGTATGGTGACAATATTCCTGGTTTGGAAATTAACAGTGAACATGCGGCAATCCAAACTTTAAGGGATCCGAATACAATATCTAGACTAGTAGGAGAGACCACCCGAATTGAAGCGGAAACCATGAGGCATTCCGGTGATTATGAAGTTATAAATACATCCGTTGCATCGGGCGGAAGTTTAGTCAGAGCCTCTGGTGCTGACAACAAGAGTTATACAGCCAGTCATACATTTACCGGAGAAACAGGCTACTATAATATTGTTGTTGGCTATTTTGATGAGAATGATGGTCGGGCTCAATTAAGTGTCAAGCTGGGTGATCAAGAGCTAGATAGCTGGGTGTTTGATAAAACGTTTGGTAGCAATGTTGCACATACGTTTAATCTAGTTAATCGCACTGTTGCTGAAGGTGTAGCAATTAATCAACTAGATGTTCTTGAAATTACAGGACTTTCCGAAGGGGATGAATTTGCTCGATTCGACTATGTAGAGTTTGTTCAGGTGGAAGAATATAGTAATCTTCTCTCAACACCTACATTGCCTGGAGACACTACCCGAATTGAAGCAGAGACCATGGAACTTTCTGGTGACTATGAGGTTATAGAAACCTCTGTCGCATCGAAAGGTAATTTAGTTAGAGCCTCTGGTACTGACAACAAGAGTTACACGGCCAGTCATACATTTACCGGGGAAACGGGCTATTACGATATTGTGGTTGGCTATTTTGATGAAAATGATGGACGGGCTCAATTGAGTGTAAAACTTGGTAATCAAGAGCTGGATAGTTGGGCGCTTGATCAGCAATTGGGTAGCGATGCTGCTGGTGCGAACAATGCAGTCAGCCGTGTGGTTGCAAAAGGTGTAGCAATTAACCAGCTGGATACTCTTGAAATCACAGGTCTCTCTGAGGGAGATGAATTTGCTCGATTTGACTATGTGGAGTTTATTCAGGTGGAAACATCTAGTGAACCAATTCCGACAGGAGTCACTCGAATTGAAGCAGAGACTATGACAATTTCTGGTGACTATCAAGTTGAAGAAAGAGATATAGCATCGGGAGATGCTCTAGTTAAGGCCTATGGCATTAACAACAATTACACAGCCAATCATGTATTTATGGGAGAAACAGGCTATTACGATATTGTCGTTGGCTACTTTGACGAAAATGACGGTAACGGTGAGTTAACTGTTAAGCTGAATAGCCAAGAACTCGATAGCTGGGTACTGGATCAAGACTTGGGCAGTAATGCTGCAGGCATTAGTAATGCAGTTAGTCGTGTGGTTGCAAAAGGTGTAGCAATTAGCCAGTTGGATACCTTGGAAATTGTCGGTCTTTCTGAGGGTGAAGAGTTTACTCGATTTGACTATGTTGATTTTATTCAAGTAGAGGTCTCTAACGATATTCTGCGAGGTGGGGCAGGAGATGACCAACTTTACGGCGGTCTTGGTAACGATACGCTTAATGGAACCGATGAAGTTGCTGTAGGGTACTCGGAAAAAGATACGTTGACCGGTGGTTCAGGTGCTGATGTGTTTATATTGGCTGATGCTGATCAGGTTTACTATGGCACCCAAGGGGATGCCGACTATGCAACGATCACTGACTTCGATGCCGCTGTCGATCAGGTTCAACTGTTAGGTTCTGTCAGCTATACGCAGCAGACTCAAGGGCGTGATATTTATCTTTATCTTTCCAATCCAGGTTCTGCTGGTGGAAGCGATTTGATTGCAGTATTCAACAACACAACGACTCTAGATCTAACCAGTCAGGCATTTAGCTACGTCTAGGTTCCTTTAAACACCAAAAAGTTTGCCACCAAGTGTCTCTAGTTAGTTACTAAGAGACCTTGGTGGCAAACTTTTTGGGGCAACTGCGCTACTCTGGCATTAAAGAACCGATCTAGTGGCAACGTCAGCCATAACCAGCGGCTCTTTTCTATGTGAAGGGTAACTCTATGACTTACTGGCTACTTTTTTTCTCTGCTGCATTAGCCCTGAATCTTGCACCAGGCCCAGATCTGATTTATGTCCTCTCTCGGACTATTGCTCAGGGGGCTAAAGTTGGCATTGCCTCATCGTTGGGAGTGTGTGCGGGGGCCTTTGTCCATGTCATAGCAGCGGCTCTGGGGCTATCTGCAATTTTAGCTACGTCCGCTTTAGCATTTTCTGTTGTTAAGTATATCGGTGCTGCCTATTTGATATTTCTGGGTATTAAAGCTCTGGTTTCTAAAGGGGCAAGCTTTGATATACCTGATATGGCTACTACCCAGGAACATGCCACAACTTCCACATGGGATGCTTTTAAGCAAGGAATGTTAGTGGATATTCTCAATCCTAAAGTGGCCATCTTTTTTATGGCCTTTTTACCCCAATTTGTTCGTTCAGAGCTGGGACATACCTCTGCTCAAATTATTGGTCTGGGATTTCTGGTGATTTTAGTCGCTATAGTTGTAGAGACTATTTTTGTCTTCGCTGCCGCCCACTTAACCCATATTTTTCGGCGCAATCAGTATCTTGCCACATGGCTAGATCGATTGCTGGGCTCAATTTTGATTACCCTGGGTTTGAAGCTAGCAGTAGCTGAGAATCCTTCATGAATGCGAAGACTGCCCTAGGCGGCTAATCTTATGGGAGTTTTGGCCGGAGTTTCTAAGCAATCAAGCGCGTGCTTGAGGTCTGTGGTTAATTCCATGGCTTGTTGCTTAGGTGAGCCAGATGCAAGATAACTATTAGCTTCGAGTGGTTGACCAATGCGTACCTCAACACTGCTACCTAGGTTGGGTCTAGGATTATCGTAGTCGAGATATATGGGCAGTATTTTGACACCTAGGTTTGGAGTGGATTGTTCTGCCTGCAGAGCTAACCGGGCTAGACCTGGCTTAAGCCGTTGCACCTGTTTTTGGCGAAAGATATCACCCTCTGGAAAAATGACTAGGGTTTGCTGGTTTTGTAATAGCTGTACTCCATGACGCAGCGTTGCGATCGCAGGTCGCCTCACATCCACGGGAAATCCACCTAGGCGTTTAATGGCCCAGCCTTGCAAGCCTACACATTCATCAGCAGTCACCATAAATCGTAGATAGCGATCTGTGGCTTGATGACCGACCAAGCCTACTAATAAAGCGTCCCATCGGGAGCGGTGGGTGGGGGCAAATACCACAGGCCCTGTGGTGGGAATATTTTCCTGACCAATAATCCGAATGGTCTTAAAAAAGTTTGGCAGCAGTAGGTTCTCGCCAACTCTGTAGGCTAATGGAGCCAGCCAAGGAGATAGCTTTGACTGACAGGGTGTGTAAACCATGGCAGTTTTCAAAGGGCGATGCAGCGAAAATTGTGGACTAAGGGCCATTAGCGATGCTCAGGAAAATGAAGAACACACCCAATACGGATACTGAATATCGTTCTATGTAATTAACGATACGCCCGTATTTGTATACATACCATAAACCTATGGTTGGTGTTGTTAAGCCATAGAGCAGGACAGTTTCACTGCCGTCTCTGACGAAACCAGTTTTGTAACTGTTGCTGACAAGACGATGCGAGAATTCCCCCCTGCACTTTCAGATGATGGTTAGACGCTGGTCCATCTGGCACATTTAGAACAGAACGGATGGCACCTGTTTTTGAATCATCAGCACCGTACACTAGTAAACCCAGCCGTGCGTTCACAATTGCACCGGCACACATGGGGCAAGGCTCTAGGGTGACATATAGGCGACAGTCATTGAGATGCCAGTTTTTCAACTGCTGTCCGGCTTTGCGTAGGGCTAAGATTTCTGCGTGGGCCGTTGGGTCATGGGCTTGCTCACGTTTGTTGGCAGCCTGGGCAATTAGCTGATCGTCCGGGCCAACAATAACAGCACCTACGGGAACGTCTCCTGCGTTTCCTGCTTGTTCGGCTAGTTCCAATGCTTGCAACATCCAATGACGATGGTTCAAGTAAATCGGATTGTCCAGCGGCGGCGGTGGCACATCGTAGGGCATTTAGACAATTCCAAAATAGGTTAACACCAGTGGGGCTGTCCCAGTATTGGCAACCTCATGGATATCGCCGGGTTCTACCCAAATGCAGACTCCTGGAGACAAAGCCTGAGCAGTACCATTAACCGTCATGGTGCCGGTCCCTGCCGATACAAAAAATACCTCATGCATGGCGTCGTGGGCATGGCCCGGAGCGATTTGTCCTGGGGCAAATACAGCTTGGGAAAAGTTAGTCAGGTGAGGAATCTCCCCTGGCTGAAGCATGACTTTTTTTCGGATGGCAGCGTTGTGGGAAACGCCCTGATCGTCTAGCTTACTAAGATTCACTCGTTTCATAGCAGGAGTTGGAAATCCACAGTTGTACTCGTTAATGGAGAGAATTTGTTAAATGGTATCTGTCTAAGACTATAGCTATGACTGCAAAAAATACCGTTGCTGATTTAGGGGATGAAACGAGCCTTAGAACTTGCCGGATGCTTGGATTTGAAAGATAAAACCATCCCGAGGATCAGCAACGCCCCAAAAATTAGTGCTGGTGTGAAGATGGCGTATCTTTAGCGTCGTCTTTGGCTGATGCATCTGATCTGTCAATCAAGCTACTGAGATCAGTTTTTCCCACCATGGGTACTGGGTCATAACCGCCTTCATGCCAGGGATTACAGCGAACAATCCGGTTAATGGCCAGCCAGCCACCACGCCATGGCCCAAAGCGGTCTATGGCCGTTAGTGCATAGCTAGAACAGTTGGGAGTGTACCGACAGGTGGCGGGCAGTAGTGGCGAAATTAGGATCTGATAACCACGAATCAATGCCTTGAGCACCAGTTTCATAACGATGTGCGTTATATGTGACGTTTCAATTTTAAGCAGCTATTTTAATGTTTGGAGTTATCGCTAGAAAATACCAGCTATATCAGGAACTGAGTGTTACGAGATCGCACATGGTGGAAGATTGGGATTCTACGCCTACCCCCGCAGGTGGAGAAGGTAATGAACAAAAATAGGTGGTTGGGGTACTAAACCAGATAGATTCGTATAAATAATCACAAACCATAGGAGTTCGCGTAGACTGTACCCCATACGTAATATGGGTTAATTGCAGAAGGAAGGAGTCTGGGGTGATGACCTATTGTTTGGGAATTTCAGTAAAAGAGGGACTTGTCTTAGCTGCTGACTCTCGTACCAATGCGGGGGTAGACTATATTTCGTCCTATCAGAAACTATTTGACTTCTCAATTCCTGGCGAACGGGTGGTGATAGCCTGTGTATCGGGTAATTTATCGGTCACTCAAGCTGTTGTGCATCGGCTGGGGCAGGATATTAAAAATGGTGCCAAGGATTCGCTGCACACTATCCCTACCATGTATGGCATTGCTCGGTATATTGGCCATGAAATTCGCAAGATTCAGGATGAAGATCGTCATTGGCTAGATCAAGACGGTATTAAGTTTCAGTGCAATTTTTTAGTGGGAGGACAGCTACCGGGAGAATCCCCTGAAATATTTCTGATTTATAGCCAGGGCAATTGCATCAAGACTACACCGGAGACCCCCTTTCTACAGATTGGTGAGACTAAGTATGGCAAACCGATATTGGACCGTACCCTGACCCATGAATCGTCACTGGATGCGATCGCAAAATGCGCTTTACTCTCTATTGACTCCACCATGCGTTCCAATATTTCTGTGGGTCCCCCAATTAACATGGTGCTTTACGAAGCCGATAGCTTTGAAATTCGCCATCGTGTGCAGCTCCAGTCCAGCGATCCGTACCTGGCGACCATTCGTAAGTATTGGGAAGGCGCTCTACGAGAAGCGACCAACAATATGCCCACTCTAAAATGGAATCGAGTATCGGTTGAAGCCGAGCCTGATTTTTCCCTTGAATAGAACTGGCAATACCCGTGCCTATTCACCTATCCCCTCTGGAACCTGATTTTTTGCCCCCTAACTGTTCAGCACAGTTAACTGAATGTCAGCGTTCAGACGACTCTGGCTCAAATGCCCTGGTTGCAGTGTGCCGGTTACCGCAGCTGCCTGAGCCGGTTCCCTAGCCGCTGCCAATGAAATATGGTCGTCCGCCACAGCTAACCCCAGTGTGGGGTCAAAACCACGCCATCCTCCTCCCGGCACATAGACCTCTGGCCATGCATGTAAGTCATGGCTAGTTTGGTCTTGAGCACCCCGCTGATAGCCACTTACAAAGCGAGCGGCCAGGCCCACGGCTCGACAGGCTGCCATAAATAAAACCGTAAAATCACGACAGGTACCCTGTTGTTCGGCCAAGACCACACCCGGCGGCCATGGCGGCCCTTGGTGACGGTGTTCGTAGGTACAGGTCTGATAAATCGTTTGGGTAAGGCGGGTCAAAAACATGCCCACATTACTGTCAGCTTGATGCAGCTGTTGCTGTGCCCAGTCAATAACAGCAGGGCTATCGGCATAAGACGTAGTCAAATAAGGGGCAACTAGCTGCTGTGTAGACTGAGGATAGTCTACGGGGGCGGCAATAGCCCAGTCGGGAGACAGATAGTCAAAAGGATTTGTTCTTAAGGTTTCTACCTCGCACTGAGTGGCAATGGTCAACGTGTTGATATCAGTATTCGAAAACCACACCTGACGACAGACAGTCCCTTCTAGGTCGAGCCAATCAATTGACTTTCGGGGTGTTGGGGCGATCTCGCAAGTAAAGTAGTGAAGCCGCTGACTACCGTCTACCCGAGGCTGCAGTCGGATTATATGTGTTCCCAGTCGAACGGGTTCAGCATAGTCATATCGAGTTTGGTGGATAATACGATAGCGCATAAATTGTTACTACCCAGAAACCTGCAGTGCAAAGAAATTTTCAGTGATGGCGCTACCGACCTGATTGAGATCGTCTTGAATATTATCAAGAAACTCGTGGAGACCTACTTGAAAAACCTCCTCTAGGGTAATGTATTCGAGATGAGATCGTAGCTTGCCCAACCGTCTTTCGCTGCTTAATCGCCAGCTACCGCCAGGAGACCCCGAAATTTTATTTAATGATTGTTCCGCCTGCAAAATACAGCAGCGAATTGAGCGGGGAAATTCTGGATGCAATACCAAAAATTCCACCACACCGCTTGGATGGATCATGTGCTGACATTTACGATACATCTCATAAGCACTGGCGGAACGCAACAACGCACTCCACTGCAAATTGTCTAGGGGGCTTCCCACAGCAGTCACCGATGGCAGCAAAATAAAGTACTTTACATCCAAAATGCGCGCTGTCTTGTCGGCTCGCTCAAGGAAGCGCCCTAGTTGACCAAAGTGCCAACCTTCATTGTGGGACATGGTGGCATCCATCAGCCCAGCAAACATATGACTTGCCTTTTTTACCTCAGGATAAAAGGTATAGAGCTGAGTCATATCGTCAGACCTAGCAGCCTCTTCCACCTGCAGATAAAATTCATTGAGCTGTTCCCACATCTCCGATGAAATAATCTCTCGAACAGAGCGGGCATTTTCCCTTGCTAGTTTGACACAGGAGCGAATGGAGTTGGAATAGCCCGAGTCAAAGGTGAGAAAATTGAGCACATTCTCGGCAGTTGCTTCACCGTAGCGTTCTTGAAAGATGTCCTGATCTCCTGTGGTAATCACCAAAGGCTCCCACTGCTGCGTAGTGCCCACAGGCGTATCTAGCAAGAGGTGCAAATTAACTTCAACAAAACGAGACACATTTTCTGCCCGTTCGACATAGCGATTAATCCAGTAAATTGAATCGGCAACACGACTTAGCATGGTATGACTCACTAAAATATGATTTGCATAATGGCCATGAGAAGTGGGTCAGCTTGTTGCCGCAACCACCCATGTATCCTTACTACCGCCACCTTGGGATGAGTTAACCACCAGGGAGCCTTTCTTTAGGGCAACTCGTGTTAGGCCGCCAGGATTTACATAAATGTCTTCTCCATTCAAAATAAAGGGTCGCAAATCTACATGACAGCCTTGAAATTCGCTGTCAATCAATGTAGGTACCCGCGAGAGACATAAGGTTGGCTGAGCAATGTATTCCCTTGGGTTAGCTTTAATCTGTTTTGCAAAGGTCGCTCGTTCTGGCTCAGTTGCATGGGGACCCACCAGCATGCCATACCCGCCAGAAGCATTGGTTGCTTTGACCACTAGCTCATCTAAATGACTGAGAACGTAGTCTTTTTGTTGGGGATTTTCGCAAAGATAGGTCGGGACATTGGGGATAATCTGTTCTTCACCAAGATAGTAGCGGATCATCTCAGGGACGTAGCTGTAAATCATTTTATCGTCAGCCACCCCTGTACCAGGAGCATTTGCGATCGCAACCCGTCCCTGACGATACACATCCATTAATCCTGGCACCCCAAGTAGGGAATCAGCCCGAAATGTAAGCGGATCCAGAAAATCATCATCAATCCGTCGATAGACGACATCTACCCGCTGGAGACCTTTGGTGGTCTTCATTTGCAGATAGCCATCCGCAATTACCAGATCTCGCCCTTCCACCAGTTCAATCCCCATTTGCTGAGCTAAAAACGAATGCTCAAAATAGGCGGAATTGTAAATTCCTGGAGACAGTAGTACCACCTGAGGGTCTGGCACACCATCGGGTGCTAGGTGTAGCAGAGACGCTAACAGCTGACTCGGATAAGCATCCACCGGATTAATATTAAGGGCCTCAAACAGCGCTGGAAACGCCCCCTTCATGACTCGTCTATTCTCGAGCACGTAGGATACGCCAGATGGACAACGAAGATTGTCCTCAAGAACATACCAATGACCCTCACGATCTCTCACCAGATCGGTACCTGTAATGTGACACCAAATTCCTTTTGGGGGCTTCAACCCTACACAAGGCTTCAAAAATCCCGTTGCCGACTCAATCACCTCTCGGGAGATAATCCCATCTGCAATGATCTTTTGATCGTTATAAATATCACCTAAAAAACAGTTCAGTGCCTGAATACGCTGTTTTAATCCACGTTCTAGCCATGCCCACTCATTGCTGGGAACTACTCGGGGCACAAGATCAAATGGAAATATACGCTCTGTTCCTTGGTTGTCACTATAGACGTTAAACGTTACCCCTAACTTAAACAACATATTTTGAGCCATCTGCTGCCGTAACGTTAGCTCATCAATGGAAATATCACTAATACGCTTTACCAACAGTTCGGCTTCTGGTCGAGGCACACCACGACTAATAAAAAGCTCATCGTAAAAATCGCCGGGGTCGTAGGTGTTAAACACTGATCACCGTCCTAAAGTGTGTTCTAAACCCTGTCCAAGCTGTAGTAGAAGGCTTTCTAAAGGAAAGCTCTGATTTTACGAAATGAACAAGGTATAAAATATTGCTTAACTGTTATTAGTGCTGGAAATTGTAAATCTCCATACATTCGACCAAAAATTAATATGTGATTAACAAGCTAACTAACCCTATTCGATCAAAGATCTGTCTTTAGGAATAGGGTTAGTTTTCTAACTATAGAACGTGCTCATTAACCCAGAGCGTGACCACAGTTGGAGCAAAACCGATCTTCTGGAGCTACCTTGCTGCCACACTGGCTGCAAAAATTCCGTGCTGTCTCAGGTTGTGGTGCATTAGCAGCAGAATCCATCTTGAGCTCCATATTACCCATACGCATTTCCATCGGTTGCATTGTCATTTGCATATTGCCCATTGGCGGCATTGGCGGCATAACATTAGATGACTGTACAGTTGTTGCTTGCTGTACAGATAACTGTTGTGCTTCCGCCACAGAAGGCACATTCACCATCAAGCTAATGCTGTTATTCTGAACGTGAACACAAGTTTCTCCTTCCTCAGAGAACAGTTTTAAGATAATACCCGTAGTGGTTTGGTAGATTTTTGGCAATGCTGTCCAAGTGCCTGTGGTCATGCCAGTACTGGTCTGTTGCTGTTGCCCTGGCATACTGAGCACAGTGGTAACAATGGTTTGATTTCCCTGATTGTCTAAATAGATATGATGGTTAGGGCTAATTTCACAGACATAGGCCATGGTCATTTTGTAAGGTAGGACAACGGTACAGTTACATAATGACCTTTGGTGTAAAAAGTTTGAAAAAAGTCAGAAATTCTTAATTCAGATATGAGTTACTGATCTAGACATGCCCCTATAAAGAGAATTATATCTAGATCAGCAATGGTAGTCATTGCCTACTCAAAACCTGTTGAGAAAAGTCTTTCAGGAAATATTAGCTCAAATATAGTTTAGCGACACCGTTAATATTATCTGCCCCTAGTCCTGCCTGCTGAGCTTGTTTATAAATGCTTCGTACAGATGTAACGGTGGGTACTTTTTGAGATACGTTTTCAGCCCAATTTTCTGCATAGCGAAAATCTTTTTCTACCAGATCGATCGGAAATAGCGGCGCATAGTTCTGTGAGGCAATAAGTCCACCAATACCTTTAAGCGCAGGGCTAGTAACAGGCATTCGGTTTAACCATTCAATGGCCATTTTGGACGTGATATCTGTTTTTTGGAGCATCCCAAGAATCTCACCTAGTGCTGCAACCTGGATGCCAAAGAGGGTATTGACAGCTAGTTTAAGGGCCATACTGGCGGCAGCATCTCCTACAGGGTGAATCGCTGCAGTATATGAGGAAAGAATCGGTTTTACAATGTCCAATGTGGCAATATCACCCCCGACTAATTGGATGAGCTGACCGGCTTCGGCTTGGGGGCGGGAACCGATGATGGGGGCAGCAAGAAACGGATGCTTATAATTTTGCATTACCCCCGCTAATTCCTTCGCCCACCCTGGTGTGAGGGTACTGTATTCCAATGCAATGGCTCCATCTTGCAAGCCATACATTGCTCCCGTAGTCTCATTTAGCCATACCTGGTACGATGCTTCGTCGTCTGCCAACATGGAAATAACCACCTCAGCTGCTTGGGCTGCAGCTTTGGGAGAATCGTAAGCCGTTGCACCTTTTCCCACTAGAGGCTGACATCGCTCTGCCGTGCGATTCCACACATGGAGAGAATGTCCAACGTTTACGAGGTGAGTCGCAATGCGGGTACCCATGGCACCCATTCCTAAAAATGCAATGTCAGTCATGGTAGGGGGTAATAAACTATCCGCATCCTATCCATGACAAAAGCCACAATAAACACTTAAAATATCAATAGACTCATGCGATTTACGCACGAATGGATTTATCCGCACTGGAGCTATTTATTGATGTAATGCAACAGCACAGCTTTGCAGCGGTGGCTCGTAATCGCAATATTGATCCATCGTCAGTGTCGCGAGCTATTGCAAAGCTAGAGCGAGACTTAGATATTCGTTTATTCCAGCGCAGCACACGGAAGTTACAGCCGACAGAAGCGGGGCAACTGTATTTTGAACGGGTGTTGTCAGCCGTAACTGAGTTAACAGCTGCACGACAGCAAGCAATAGAGATCAGTCAAACACC
>JBCCQQ010000077.1:0-25757 GCA_039024555.1 Cyanobacteria bacterium P01_D01_bin.156 | reverse complement strand
TGCTACGGTAACCTTCACTGTCAACGAGCCACCTGTTAATACAGCTCCAGTGGCAAACGATGACAGCTTTACCCTAGATACTGGCACTACTTTTTCAATCAAGGCACCTGGCATTCTGAGTAATGATAGTGATGCCGATGGCGATGCGCTTACTGTCACGCTAGTGGATGATGTTAGCAATGGAACTCTACTGCTAGATCCTAGTGGCTTCTTAGCATACATCCCTGATGAGGATTTTAGCGGCACAGATAGTTTTACCTATGTTGCTAATGACGGGACAGAGGATTCAGCAGTTACGACGGTAACCTTTACGGTCAATGCACCACCGCCAATCTCTACATTTAATATAGATATTGTTTTTACAGATGATAGTTTTACCGAATCCCAACAGGCGCTGTTTACCAGCGCTGCTAACCGTTGGGAAGAGATCATCATTGAAGATATTCCCGATGTCTTTGTAAATGACGAACTTGGCGTGGTTGACGATATAGTAATCGAGGCCAGTGCACCTGAGATTGATGGAGTAAGCGGCATTTTAGGGCAAGCGGGTCCTACCCTCATCCGAAGCGATTCTTTCTTACCCGTTACAGGGGTAATGTCCTTCGATGTAGCTGATGTAGATAATTTAGAAGAGAATGGTCAGTTGGAAAATGTGATCCTGCATGAAATGGGACATGTTTTAGGAATTGGCACTCTTTGGGGAGATGGCTTATTTGATCTGCTAACGGATGCAGGATCAGACGACCCAAGGTTTACTGGTGAACAGACAACCACCGCATACAATGACATCTTTGGCGTTACTGAGGAGTCAGTTCCCCTCGCAAATACAGGATCACCCGGCACACGGGATAGTCATTGGAGAGAATCGGTATTCGGGAACGAATTAATGACAGGTTTTCTAGACTCCGACAGTGTAAATCCCATTAGTGAAGTGACCATTGCCTCGCTTGCTGATATTGGCTATACAGTTGATTTTGAGGCTGCCGATCTTTACATTCCACCTGCCTCATCTATCGGTGCTTCTAATAGCGTTGGCAGTACTGCCAATAGTGTTGGTAGTACTGCCAATGTGGGCGTCAGTAATCTGGTGGCCGATGGTCATGATCATTTTGGTCATGACCATGACCACGATCATCTAAATGTCCTCATACCTGAAGTGGCCTTTATCTAGAGGAAATAGCTAGGTAAGGTAAGTGCGTGAAAATAAGACACCTTAATAAGGCTTAGCGATACCTGGTTCCCCTTGGCAAGGGGAACCGTCAGGGAGGGGTCTGGAAAACTAGCGCAAATGGCCGAAGACCCCTCCGCCTAAGGCACCTCCCCTTGTTAAGGGGAGGACGTTGCTTAATAAAATCCTGCTTGGAATTTTATTTTTGTGCAATCGCCTTATCATTGACAGACACATTGAAAACTATATAAATAGTGAAGAAAAAAGGTTTGAATTTAGGCTAGCTGTCGCTTAATGAGTTCGGCAAAGACACCTGGCTGTTTCGCTAGTTCATCAAAGTTACCAACCTGTACTACGCGACCGGCTTTAATTACATAAATTCGATCGGCATTGCGAATTGTACTTAATCGATGCGCTACAACTACTCGCGTTACGTTTAGCCGATCTAAACTTTCACTGACAATGGCCTGGGTTCGATTATCCAAGGCGCTAGTGGCTTCATCAAGCAATAATAATTTTGGATTCAAGGCTAATGCTCTAGCGATAATCAATCGCTGACGCTGTCCGCCAGATAGGTTACCGCCACCTTCACTAATAACGGTATGCAACTGCATCGGAAAGCTGCGTACATCATCGGCAAAGCCTGCCATCTCAGCAGCACGCCATGCATCGTCCTGGGTGATCAAGGCACCGCCAGAAATATTTTCAAAAATGGATCCAGCACTAATGTGACCGTTTTGTAACACTACACCTAACTGTCGTCGGATAGCTGTCAAGTTTAGACCACACATATCCCGACCGTCGTAATACACCGTACCCGATTGGGGATGTTCAAACCCGAGTAATAGCCGTAATACTGTGGACTTACCTGATCCTGACGGTCCCACTAAGGCTATGAACTCGCCAGGCTTAGCTTCAACGGTGACATCATTTAGAATCAGTGGGCCATCATCGCGATATCGGAAAGTGACGTGATCAACACAAAATGCACCCGTTAATTGGCCTGGGTCGGTTTTTTCGGTGGTGACTTCGGGGTGAGCTTCTAGAATGGGCTGCGATCGCATCCACAATGGAATCACATCCAATACATCGATCATGGTCAAACTCAGACTGGTCACGCCGCTGATAAAAATGGCAAAGGCAGCATTAAACGCTAAGAATCGACCGGTAGTCAGCTCTAACGGACCGACCAGGGTACTAGCTAACCAAAACAGTGCAATGGTAGTCACCGTGGGAATAACCGTATTAAAAACATTAACCGAGTCTTCCAACCGTTGGGTACTGAGCTCAATCTCCAATAGTCGGCGATATTTCCCTCCCCATTGGGCAAAAGCCCGAGATTCTGCACCAGCAATACGCAGCTTGGACACACCATTAATTAGCTGCACCATCAAACCATAGAGTTCTCCTTTTAGCTCCAGAATCGGTCGCTGTTTTTTGAGCAACAACGCACCAGAGGTGATAGTCACCACCATAATCAAAAGAGCTACTCCTAGGGCTAAAATGGCTAGCTCGGTACTGTAATAGAACAACAGCCCTAAATTTAGTAGCGCAAACGTTCCCGACAAAATGGCATCTAGGGCCGAACCGCTGAGAATACGACGAATGGAGGTAATACTGGATACCCGCGACAACAGATCCCCAGTGGGATATTGGCGGAAGAATGACGTGCGCAGCTTGAGTAACCGATCCCACACTGCTGCTTGCAATGTCACATCGGAGCCGGTTTCCAACCGCATTGTGGTAATCGCCTGCACCAGCTGAAAACTGGCTCGACCAATGGCTACAGCCACTAGGGCCAAACCAATTTGCAACAACAACCCAGCACTACCAAAGGGAATCGCATCATCCACTAGGACTGCTGTCATCTGGGGTACCACCATTCCTAGCAGTGTGACGACTATTCCAGCCAGGGCCACCACAAGCAAATCCCGCTGTCGTCCCTGAAAGGCAAACTTCAGCAAAGCCCAAGCGTTTAGCTGACCATCCGGCAAGGGACGATAAAACATGAAGGCCACCGGTTCCACTGTTCTGGCAACGGCTTCATTGACCACGGCACGTTTGCCCGTAGCCTCTAGCAGTTCATAGTGGGTTTGCCGTACTGGCAACAATGCCACCGGACGACGATTTTCCTGGGTGTAGGCCACTAGAGGACCCGCATCCTCTCGCCACCAGCGCCCCCGTAACAACACCTGCCGCAGTCGTAGCTGAGAGGACCGAGCAATGGTCTCCAACGGTTCTTTAGACTGTTGTCCCCGCTCAGAATCTGCTGGTGGCTTAATCTTCACCCCTAGGGCATGACCTACAGCTCCAGCCACTCGCAGCAGGGGGGTCTCTGCTAGCAAGTAGTCCCCTGAATCCTGCTGTAGCACAGAGACTAGCCCCTGCAGGGTAGTTTCTGTGACATCTTGGTTGAGCTGTTGCCGCGCGGTAAACTGTTGTTCTCCCCGCTGACGATCCGACTGCCAGCCTTCTTCAATTAGCTCCAAGGCATACTGATGAAACAGATTTAGACCTTGGATAAAATCACCGTAGGAGCTTTTATTACAGAGCTGATTGGCGGAGACTACATCTAGCTCCACTGGCTGGTCCTGGGCACGTACCCACGTAGAACGGGAAATCGGGAACAGCGGCGATGACGGCTGTAGAATAAACTCCTCTCCATCCAGCCATTGAACAGTACCCTGCGTGGGTTTTACCCACATCATGGCGGTTTTTGGACTATAGCCATTGCCCGCCTCTATTGTTACGAACTGAACCGCGTCGGAGACTTCCACAATGGAGCGTCCAGGAAATCCTTTGACGTGGGTGAGTTCTCCTACCCAACGCTCTACCTGTCGCAAAAGGGGAATAGTCACATGGCCACAGATTGTGTCGTTGGCAGCCCCCATGCCACCCACTGGCTCAATATCACTGGGTTCAAAAGCAACGGCTACCAATGCCAAGTCACAGGTGCGAGCCTCTGTACCAATAATCAGCTCGTCTACACCCACGGTCCACAAATAGCGACGCTCTCCTACGGGTTCACCATTTTTCCAACCTACAACAAAAATGCCCAGACGACCTGAGTTCACTCGCCATAGACCAGAAGATACTAAGGGAAAAACCTCGTTACTGTTGATGGAGCGAACACCAGTGCTGTTAGAAGAGGTGCTTTGGGAATCTGCAAGAACCATGACATTACCGGATCAAAAAAGAGTTCTACTTAAAGAGTTTTCTAAGACAACCGTTTAAAGAAGCTGTTTCAGCTAGGCCACGGCTAATGCTGCTCCTGAACTACGAATTAAGTCTCCGTAGTGGCCTTCCTGTTGCCAAAGATCATCGTGGGTGCCTCGCTGCACTACTTTGCCATGCTCTAATACAATGATTTGATCAGCATCTCGAATGGTGCTCAATCGGTGGGCCACGATAATACAGGTGCACCCCCGTCGTCGCAGGTTCTGGTCGATTATTTTCTCGGTTTCCGTATCCAGGGCGCTAGTGGCTTCGTCCATGATCAAAATCGATGGATTGTTCACTAGGGCACGGGCAATTTCTAGGCGCTGACGCTGGCCACCGCTGAGGTTTTGTCCTCCCTCCAATAGTTTGGCATCGTAGCCGTAGGGCATGGCCAAAATCACGTCTTCAATGGCGGCATCTTGACACGCTTGCTGCAGGTCTTCGTCAGGTACGGTGTCATCCCAAAGGGTGAGATTATCTCGCACGCTCCCAGCAAACAGGAGAATATCCTGTTCTACCATGGCAATAGAGTTGGTTAATGTCGCTTGGGAAATTTCTTGCCGTGGACGGCCATCAAAACAGATGTCACCGCTGCGGGGCTGATAGAGACCGGCAATCACTTTAGCCAGAGTAGATTTGCCCGAGCCGCTGCCACCCACCAGCGCAATTCGCTGTCCTGGTTTAATGGTGAGGTTAAAGTTTTCAATAAGGGGACGATCGAGAGGACTGTAGCCAAAGGAAAGCTCACGAATCTCCATTAGCCCTGAGAGACGATGATTCTTAGCAGCTTCTTCTTCTTCAGAAACATTATGTTTGCAATGGGAACAGAAGGCTACATCAGTTTCGTTTTCTAAGACATCATCCAGACGGTCAAGGTTTCCCTGTAATGTCTGTAGGGTACCTGCAAAATTCACGAGAGAATTGACCGGTCCCTGGAAGCTTTGCATCAGCAGCTGAAATGCCACCAGCATACCGACGGTGAGACTGCCGTTAATAATACGTAAACCACCAATGATCAAAAGGGATAGAGCCGAAAGTGTGGACAACAACGATGGCAACAGACCAATGACTCGATTCGCCAACCCTAAATTTTGCTGTGCATTGACGGCTTTGGTATGGTAGCCCGCCCAGCGGGCAAAAAAGTCCGATTCGATGCCCCCAGCCTTAAGGGTTTCCATGCCTTGGAGTCCGGCTACGGCAATACCCGATGCCTTGCCGTACTCCTGCACCAATCGCAGGTTAGCGTCTTTTCGCTGGCGGGAAACCCACTGCAGCACCCCGACATTAATTAGGGCAAACGCGATCACAATCACGGTGAGGAGAATGTCGTACTGGAGCATTGCGATCGCATAAAACACCACCATTACTGAACTAATCACTGTGGTGATCAATCGCCCCGACAAAATACTGGCAACACTGTCGTTCAAGGCAATGCGGCTAGTAATCTCTCCGGCAAACCGCTGGGCATAGAACCCCACGGGCAGCTGCAGCACATGCCATACAAATCGACTAGCCATCCCCACTGCTAGCTTAATTCGTAGCGCTCGCAAAAAGCGCAGCTGTAGCATGGTCAATAGGCCCTGCACAATGACAATTAAGGCAATGCCCAACAGCACATAGGGCAACCAGTCCAAACGCTTAGCCAGCAAAATATTGTCAATGTAGATGCGGCTAAATGCCGGTAGAGCGATGGTGGGCAATACCAGCAAAAATCCCGCCAGGGTGCAGTAGAGTAGAGCTCCGATAGATCCCCCCAGCCGTCGCACCAGAGAGCCCGTAACATTAGGTTTTCGCCCCCCTTTTTCAAAGGCATCCGTCGGTGAAAATGTCAGGGCAATCCCCGTGTAACCATCATCAAATTCTTGTCGGGTAACTTTGCGAGGTCCGGTAGCTGGGTCATTGAGGTATACGTGCTTAGTCGTAAATCCATCCACCACCAAAAAGTGATTAAAATGCCAAAACACAATGAATGGGGGTTTTAGCTCTTCCAGACTGGTCAAACTCTTCTTAAACCCCTTGGCATCTAAACCGTAGGTTCGGGCCGCCTTTAGTACGTTAGCTGCCGTCACCCCATCTCGGGAAACACCACAGGCATGGCGCAATTCCGCCAACGGCACATAGCGTCCGTAGTACCCCAACACCATGCTCAAGGCAGCGGCACCACATTCCACCGCCTCCATCTGTAGAACCGTTGGCGAGTTGACCCGACCAGACATTTACTCACTCCTCCGCATATACCCAAGCCCCTTTCTAGCAGCCACATCGCTACCCAGAGGGTACTTTTACCAGCATCGAAGTAAATAATTAGAAAACGTTGAGAAGTCAACACTTCTTAACTTGCGACAGCACAGACTAGGCAACAACACCTTAAACAGTTAAGTTGCCCGTGTATGGAGACGAATTAATTAATGCAGTTGCTAATCAGTCTTTAATAAATCGTTCAGATGCTTAGCGACTAATGTTCAGTTTCTCTATTTTCAATGGGTTTACTTGGCTTAGAGCTGTCTTAAAAGATTAAGTCGGAGCTAGTGCTCTAGCCTCATCGACCCAATATTTGAGTAGGTAAAGATAAGTCCCTAGTATGCCAAATGTTTAGATAAGACCGTATATCTACAGGAAGGACGCCATCAAACGGTAAAAGATTCTGAGAATTATCTTAGAGGAGACAGGCGGATAGGTACATATCGCTTAAGCTCCTGCATCAAACGGTAGGCCTGGTAATCATAAAGAGCTAACTGAACTGTGTTGGGTAGGGTGTTCATCAGTCGGTGGCAGTCATTGAGCTGCAGGCTGGATAACCTGGCTAAAATGTTGCTGGCTTCGGAGACCATGTTCGGATTTAGGGGCCGTTCCACTTCAAGAGACCACTGACGGGGTGAGGTCATTTCTCCCCGTTCAATGCGGCGCAATCCATTAATAGAAGAAAGCACATACAGGTTGTCTCCCACTCTCACCCGCATATCATCAGAGGGCATAGGATAGTTGTGGTACTGTCCATTGGGCTGGATCTGGCGCAACAAAATTGGCACTACCCCATAGCCATAGGCAATCTCCGCCAGAGGTTTACCATTGAGGCTATCGCCATATTCAATGGTGTACTCCGTCACCAGAATAGTTTGTTGATTGAGCCGGAACAGCCCTAGAATATTTTCGCCAAATGCAGCACCGGCAAAGGCTTCGGCTGATAAGGCATAGGCAGAGAAGGAACGAGCCTGGGGTAAAAACGCCTGAATGTTATCGCTGAACAGCTGGCTGAGGGTACGAATGACGGGAGTAAAGGGACGAGCTTTGTGTTCTGAAGCTTCAGTGGCAATCAGGGCAATCTCCAAATTGAGTACCGGATCGTCGGTTACCGCAATCACACTACGGGCAGTGGCCAGATTAGCTGCCTCTAACTGCTGCAGCATCGGACCTTCCAATAATGGAATTTGGTGACGCAGGGCAGGATTGTCCACATGATGGGTAATGGCCACGAGGGGCTGTCGAAGATCTTGCAAAATGCGGATGACGCGTTTTCCCACACGCCCCAAACCCAACACAATCACATGGTCTTCGGTGGGCACCTTAGGTCGTCGCTGTAAAAATTCAAACCGTGAGCTCAGCAACTGATCGGCCAATAGCCCCAACACACCAATCACCATTAGCAAACTGGTGATCGTAATCATCAAACAGGCAATCAGTACCCAGCCCTGGGCCCCACTTTCTTCAAACCCTCCAAAGACATCACCGTACCCTCCCAAAATTAGAACAACCCCCAAAACAATAGATTTGGTGAGAGTAATGTCAGGAATGTTAAATAGCAGTAATAGGGTACCGAGTATCCAAAGCACTAAGGCGGTAGTGAGGGCGATCGCAACCATTCGTCGTAAGGAATGCTGATCCGGACTTTGCCAAAAGTTCCACAGCCGTCGTCGCCATTCTCCATCTAACAGATCGCCAATACCCTGACGCAGTTTTTCCCACCAGGGCCGTTGGCGCTTTGGAATGTTGGCAATCTGGCTGGGAGTGAGGCTTTGCACCTCCACATAGGCTACCTGGTCTCCCGCATGTACTCGCACATGGGGCTGCCAACGATGGAACATGGACGATGCCGTTGTGGCCCAGCCGATGGGTTGGTGGGGGTTATTAGCGGGGTGCAGGTTCAGGAGTCGCATGCTTTGCCGATGTAAGCGATGCACCGGCGTATTGCAATACTGTGGATCTTGGGCTGTAATCTGTCGCTCTACGACCCGAAATTGAAATGTATCGATATTAAAAACACTGAGGGTATTATCCTCTAGTCCTGCCAGGGCAAAGGTCATGGCCGGTAGTTCAGTGGCATCCAGGGCGACAAACCGCTCCAGCTGACGGCTGAGTAACCGATTTAACCCTTGGCGCGACGATCTCACCACAATGTGGGCATGGGGATTTAACCGACGTACTGCGATCGCAGTTTGCACATTGGTACTTTCATCGCTGGTGACAATCAACACCGCACGGCAGTGCTCTACCCCTGCCTGTTGCAGAACATAATCACGACGACAGTCCCCCACAATTGGCGGTTGGTGAAGCATGGTCGGTAGGTCCTCAGCCTCCCATTCCTCTACGGGCTGCCGGTCGATACCCGAAATACAGACCTCAAAGGAATCAAAACTGAACTTAGTCAGATTAACGATAATCTGCTGACCGAGACTGCCCAGACCACACACCATAAAATGATCTCGATGTACCCCCTCCGAAGGAGGCAAATCCGGCATAAAGGTCTTGGGACTAAAGTTGATGTCATCACCGGCCATAACCTTGGGTGCGCTGGCTCACTAGCAACGGCCATTCGCATTTGCACAATAGCCTTGCCGCGATACTAACGCAGCTTTGGTATCTTAAATTTAGACATTTCCTATAGCTAATGCCTCCATCCGATAGTCCGCTGCCATCCAATCTTCAACGCGAAATTCAGTTAGGGCGCAAGTTTAGTTTAAGTGAAGCCATTGGCCGTGAGGGCGGCTCATTTCTTAAAGGCTCCCAGGCAGCTGTGCCTCGCCCCTTGCGGGCAAAAGCCGCTATTAACGGCTGGATTGATCAATATTTGCAGGATCCGGACGGTGCCCTTAAACCCTCCCTTAAACAATGGATCAGAGATGATGTACGCATCGGCAAGTATTTAGATACTCCATTGGAGGCACTACGAGTCATTGTTTTCGATATGCTGGCAAATCCGGAAATTTTGTACGCATTTGCACGCCAGGTTGCCATTGAGCTAGGCCACATGAACGGAGAACGCCCCCACTTTCAGAAACCCAATACGGACGCCCACCCAAATGTCGTTTATTCCCATCAATCCATTCGCACACAATTAACTGAATTCATTGGTCAGCTACCACCATCCCAACGATCTGAGTAGTTTTACTCCATACCTTAGCTAGCAATCTCTTACAGCTGGGGTGCTATAGCTTGTTGAACACTTGACAATCTGTTGTATCAACAAGCACGACACGTTACCCATCCACCGCCATTGCCACCCCGAAAAACAATTGTTATAGTGTGCATGGTTTAGGAGGTTTAATGAAATTTAAACATCGTTCATACAAACTTTATAAACTAAATTTTGTTCCCCCCTATCTGTCTTAACGCTAATAAGAGTTTGGTTAGATAGTTTTTGTAGATGATTGAGTGCTGCTGTACCCATTCTCGCAACAGTTTTTGCTTCTATTTTTACAGGCCAAAAGCCATACAAGATGAAGAGAGTTTCTCCAGTCTTCGAGTAGTATGCTTCTATTCGATAAGATATTAGGGATACACAGCTATAAAAGTAGTCAGACACCATCGGCACAAATCAGGGTCATCACCGCAGTTCTTTAGGTGGTGGAGACCATGTATCACGTTAAACAAACCATACGGCGTCTATTACAAGAAACATTAGTCATTGCCCAGAAGCTTCCCATATCAAAACGTCGAGAATTTGTTCGAAAAAGTCTAGATAATATTCGAGATTACTGTGCCACGTTTGAGAAAACGTTTATTGCCTGTGAGCTAGAAATTACCTGCAATCAGTACGAGCTAGGTGGTTGCCAGCATCACTCTGCCACTCTGTTTCGTGGCCCCAATGAAGATGCTTCCGTAGCCATTTGTATAACTGAGCAGGGCTCACTTCTCCATCGTAATGATAGTCTCTGGACTGTTTACTGTAATGCAGGTGATGTCAACCCAATAAAGCCCATATTGGCATCGACTAAGGCAAAGTAAATAGAAGAGAGAACAGAATCTGAAGCAATCAGGAGACTTTCTGAAAGTACTTTCAGAAAGTCTCCTGATTGCTAATATTTTCCTATGAATGGTAGTTGCTATCCATCCATACTGTCTGCGTAGACCAGTCGGGTAGCAGCCCGTTGCTCAAACAGTAGATACTCTTCCATAATGCTCCAGAAAAAGGCCCGTAAGGTTTTCCGTCGGGTGGCAGCTGGCAATTGATAGTCAAAGGCTGAATCACAAGGTTTTAGCTTTGCTAGGTGATTTTCACAGCCACAGCCATGCTCGATAAAGTAACCATGGCGACTAGAAATACTGTCAATCAATCGACGCAGCATGGTTACATAGCCTCCATGCAAAATTGCATCAAACTGACGAGCAACTCCTAAATCCTGTTCGCTAAAGCGAAACGAACGGACTTCAAACACATTGTCTCGCTGTAGGGGATGTAAGAATGTCCAATAAAATGTGGCAGGCACGTCATAACCGAGCTCATCGAACAAATCGATAACAGTATCTACCAGTGCTAAGCGTTCGGCTGTTTGTTCTGTGGTTGCAGCAACCTGCTGTCGAATCTCATTTAAGTTTGGATAACTCTCGGGCAAAAAAGCTTGCCCATAGTGTTCAACAGCTTCATAGGCCAGTTGGCCATTTCCCTCACAGTAGGCGGCCTTCAGATGAGCCGCTGCCGGACGCTCGCAAAACAATACATTTCCCTGCTGATGTTTTGCAAGGAATACCTGAGCCATAGCAACGTACACCTTGGGCTCACTCATCCAATCCCCAGTGGCAATATGCTGCCAGCTAAGGGGCATAGCCTCTAGAGGCACAGCAGGTTCACCTTGAATTGTGGTTATGGAGCTGGGGGTAATTGAAGCAAAAACCATAGACTTTACTTTCCCAAAAGGTAGTAGATGCAGCTTTACTTATACAAGGCGAAATAACACCCTGTCAGTGGGGAGGATATAGCAAAGTCCATGATCCAAATCCTTGACTTAAGGTTGAGCCATTAATCGCAAACTTGGTTTACTTAAAGCCTGATCAATCTGGAATAGGCTAAATTCCAGATTGATCAGAGCTTCAAAGACTACCAAGTATGTAGCCAGGTTATATGCATTACTCTTTTTGTCATTGAACACCATCGCCTTGAGGTGACCCATTCGCAGCCACCGCCACCTTCAATAGTCTCTGTATTGTTGCTGGAAATGGTTGTCCACAAACTGTTAGATGTCTTCGTCTGAAATTTTTTCTGATTCATTACAATCATCTCTTTTAGGCCAAACGTAGTTCTTACATTGAGACAAGCAGTTATGCCTTTCCCTTCTGTCAATGATGGCTATGGTGTTAGCCCGTTTAAGACACTACATGTAGTGGTTGGCCTAAACTTTTGCTAGTATATTTCTCGGTTTTCCTGGACGTTAACGGTACGTATATATAGATACAGACCCCATATGTAGTAGCTGGGCAATCTACGAAACGTATCGTCTGCGATAGATTGTCAACGCTCACTGAATTAGAATAAGCTCACTGGAAAATCGTACTAATGTACTACTTAACAAACTCCAGTCCATATCTCCATGGCTAAATATCAATGCTTTATCGATTTAGGTAGCTCCGGTACAAAGGCCGTTCTCAATGATGGAGAGCGATTTTATGCCTATCAGTGTCCGCCGTTGGTGGCGGATATGCCTCCGTCTGAGCTGACAATTATTGAGGCCCAGGGCGAGCAGCTAGGATCTGGGCTAGAGTCTGTCAGCTATTTGCAGCTAGATCCAGAGAACCCGGCCTATGCCCTTGGTATTGATGCCCAGGGACGTCCCAATAAGGCTACCAGCAGTTTGCCTAAAAGTGCCTTGGCCCATATTCGAGCCTTGGGGGTCATTGGTGAGTTTGCCCACCAGCATAAGTTGGAGCAGATTACGTTAGATGTGGGTATAGCTCTACCCTTCAATGAATATCTGACGGATTATAAGGCGCTAACCAGCGAGATCCTGGGACACAAGATGTTTACCTACCGCGGGCAGGATATCTTTTTAGACTTTAATCAAGTCAAGGTGCTCCCGGAAGCAGCGGGGTTGGTGCAGTGGCGTAAGGTACAGCGATCGCAACAAAAGGAACGCTCCCAAAAAACCTTTGTGGTGCTAATGTTTGGCCATCGTGATCTGAGCTTTTTACTATTTAACGGCGGTCGGCCTCCCCAGGGGGAGCCCAGCAGTACCGAACGTCTAGGTTATCAGCAGCTATTAAAAGCAGTGGCCCAAGATCTCCCCTGCAATTCCGACGATCCTTTTCTCTATGATGCTCTGGTCAACAATGCATCACGGGTGGTGTTTCCCAATCGTCCTAAGAAAGGCTACTCACTAGCAGAACGGAAAGAAAAAGCCACCGCCTACTATTGGGAGGTGGTCAAATATCGTTTGGACGAATGGCTAGCGGCGGTTAGTGTTCCCAACTATGAAGTCCTCATCAGTGGAGGAACGGCTACCCAACTGCGGGACGAACTGGAGGAATACTTTGAAGAACGCTCCACGTTTTGTACCGTAAACTGGCTCGAAGATTTGCAGGATGAAGTGGCTGCAAACCTAGAGCTGGATACTGATATCGATCAGCTGCGGTTCTGCGACTGCTACGGTGGAGCCAAATGGCTGGCACTAAAGTTCCAAAAACTTACTGCGGGGCAGCATCGTGGCTAAAAAGAAAAGTACCTCTAAAAAAGACCCCCCTAAGGATTCCTCTCCAGCCAGAAAGCGGGTGTCCTTTAGCATTAGCTCTGACCCAGATACCGTAGAGGGACGTATTGTTGAGCACCTGCGTAATAACAAAATGGTCAATATGCGCGAGTCTGTGGTGCGTGCCCTCAAAGCCTACTATCTCCCCTGGGCCTATGAGGATGACGTTTCTAAAGAAGAAGCTCAGGTGCTGGCCCGAGGGGCCATTGACGAATTAGAGTTTAGAATCTTTCAGATTCGTCGACATTTCTTATCTGGGGAAGCCTACGGTCCCAAGCTGAGTGAATCTCTTGGAGGCAATACGCCCAGCACTGGTAAAGAGACGAATGGCCACGGTCCTTTATCAGCCGATACGGTTATCAAAAAGGTAACTCCCCCGCCCCGTACGATTGATGCGAACCCAGCTTCCATAGCGGATATTCTGGATGATGAAGACATTGATCCAGATGTGTTGGACGATTTCTAGGGGCTGAATTCAGCGATATTAGAAGATTTTAAAGACGTCTTCTCATTCTGACTTCCAAATTCCGAACTTAACCGTAGCCCAGATTTCCAGTCTCAAATTTCTATTCGGTCTTGCTGTAGGTCTTTCCAGTGGACCCAAAACCGCCTGCTCCCCGTTGGGATTCACTCAAGGTGTCTACCACGGTAAACTCTGCTTGAATCACAGGAGCAATGACAATCTGGGCAATCCGTTGGCCTGGACTAATTTCAAATACATCCTGTCCCAGGTTGATCAAAATTACCTTTATCTCTCCCCGATAGCCTGCATCCACGGTCCCCGGTGCATTGAGCAAAGTAATTCCATGGTGCAGCGCTAGGCTGCTTTTGGGGCGTACCTGCAGCTCGTATCCCTGGGGAATTTCAACGGCTAGTCCTGTCGGTATGGCTATCCGCTGCAGCGGTGCCAGGTGGTGGTGTTCAACAGCTGTTAAATCAGCCCCAGCATCCCCCGGATGGGTATAGCTGGGGATAATGGCTGCCGGGGAGAGTTTTTTGAACTTGATAATTGGGGGCATAGAAGATGCTGTAGCTAGACTAGAGCGGCCTGGGGAGTTAAGTCCAGAATGAGAGATTCCATGGGGCGTAGGGCTTTGATTTCCGTTGCTAGGTTGGCCTCAGCTAGCTGCGATCGCACCGACTCCACACCCCCCTTTGCCGTCAATAGCTTCGCCACTACCCCTTCATAGGTCACATCCCCACCATCGGCAGTGGGCAATAACCATTGGGGTTTTGACGTTTGGGCGAGCTCCAACGCCCCCACTCCCCCCCGAATCACTGGCCCCAATACTGGCAGCATCAGGCTCACCAAAGGAGTAATGGCCACATCTACCGGGGGGCGTTGCCCTAGGCTTGCATCCGGGTAACCGTGGGGTTCATAGTAAATTCGCAACCCTGTGCTTTTTACCGTCAGGATATAGGCATTTTCCGTTGCCAAGGGACCGACAGGAGCCCCCGGCAATGCTTCAATCATCACATCATCATCCAGGGAGTAGCTCTCACCGGGGTTGAGGGCTGTTACCTGGGTAAAGCCCTTTTCCGTTGCCACCTTGGCCCCGGCCACAGAAGCTACCACCGGAATAGAGTTATCTAACATTTCCAAGGTCTGAGGATGGGCGTGGTCGGCCAAACCTTGGGACAGCAAGAGTAAATCAATGACTGGCGGAATGGTCACCGGCTGGGGCCGCACACCGCGAATTAACCAGCCTAGGTTACTGCCAAAAACGAGATCTCCCACTAACCATGGATCAACCAAAATGCACCGTCCAGCCAGTTCAAACTGCCAGCTATTGACATCCAACCAAGTAATCTGTCCTGCTTGTGCCATAAATACCTCTTACCCCTCCAAATACCCTCGCTGTAACCATGAAAGAGAGCAGTTTATTGACCATGAAGCCTCAATGACTGCTGCTTTAGACAGACAGCACTCTTCTAAGTTACACAGCCCCTACCTTAGTAACAAGGCAGCTTTATCCACTTAGGTATGCCTGTTGTCTAATTGCGATTATCAAAGTGACGAGTCCATTCAGGGTTAAATCTTGAGTTAGATGGTTTACCGTTACCAATTTCGAGGATGAAATGCTACGCAAGCGCTTTCTTGATGCAAAATCCGCAAGCTAACGTCATTTTATAGAATCAGTAACGACGATTTTTATCTGTGCCACAAAATATGTCAGATAAGCAGACATCAAACCCTTTAAAACTGAGTTTTAAGCCGTCATCACTGACTGTGACTGAATAGGAGGCGCACTACTCAGTCAAAACAAACATTAAGTTTTACTTATAATACAAGGGCACTTTATACGTTTCTTCAAATTACTTTTCACTTTCCTGGAGCGATCCCCGTATAATCATGCTGATTCATCGTAGAGATTCAGCTGTTAGTGTGAGACATTGGCAACATAGCTGGTTTTCCATCTCATAGAGCGCTCAAATTCACTGTCTATGCGTCGTTGGCGATTGCTGAAAAACTATACGGTCTTGGTTACTCGTTCTGGGCAAACCCCTGTCACGATTACCTTTACTCCCCTAGCTGGCATTATTGCGGCGTTTGTTTTAGTTGGTGTGCCTTTGGGCTGGCTTGGAGCCGTCATTTTCTCGCTGTTTCAAAGCAATGCCCAGCTGGCGGATGAGAATCGCCAGCTAACAGACCAGGCCCATGAAGTCCTAAGCGACCTCAACAGCTTAGATTCAGAAATTGAAAACCTTAAAGAGCGGGCGGGGCTGCCTGAACAGGGGGAGTTACCCAACGAAGCGTCCGATGAGGTGCCTCCTCGAGGTGGCATCGGCGTGGTGGCTAGCGGTCTTGAGCTATATGAGGAGGCTCGAGCTAAGCTACCGCGATTGAACAGTTTGCTAGATGGCAGCATCAAGCCGGCCCTGGAAGAGACCCTAGCGGCTGAGGAAGCGAAGGTGGCGGCCTATCCAGATGGTATTCCCATTGCCGGACCTATTGATATTTCATCCGAGTTTGGCCTACGTCGTAACCCCTTTGGTGGCTATTCCTATGAAACCCATGAAGGAACCGACTTCGTAGGTCCCTACGGTACAGCTATCGTGGCAACAGCCGACGGTGTTGTAAAGCGTTCAGAGTATTACGGTGGCTACGGCAATACGGTAACGGTCGATCATGGCTATGGGTTTGAAACACTCTATGCCCACATGTCCAAGATAGCTGTGTCTAGCGGAGCTAGAGTAAAGCGTGGTGATGTGGTGGGCTATCTGGGTAATACCGGTCGTTCTTCAGGCCCTCACCTGCACTACGGCATCTATTACAAGGGGGATGCGGTCAATCCTCGTAATCATATGAAGTTGGATGGGGACAGCACCATTGCAGACTACTGGCGACTGCGTTAGCTTCCTTTGCAGGGTAAGTCCCTGTTAGGCCATATCCACGGTAGGATTGAAAGGTTTTCACAATTTCTACCAGAAACCTATGGGCAATACCTTCGGCCATCTATTTCGGATCACCACCTTTGGCGAGTCCCACGGAGGTGGTGTGGGTGTTGTTATTGACGGCTGTCCGCCTCAGTTAGAGATCTCCGCTGATGAGATTCAGGTGGATTTAGATCGCCGTCGCCCAGGTCAGAGCAAAATCACTACACCGCGTAAGGAAACCGATACCTGTGAGATTGTTTCCGGTGTGTTTCAGGGCAAAACGTTAGGAACTCCGATTACCGTACTGGTACGCAATAAAGATCAGCGCCCCCAAGACTACGGCGAGATGGCGACTAAGTATCGTCCGTCCCATGCAGATGCCACCTACGATGCTAAATATGGCATTCGCAATTACCAGGGGGGAGGCCGGTCGTCGGCGCGGGAAACCATTGGTCGAGTGGCAGCAGGTGCGATCGCAAAGAAAATCCTGCAGCAGGTAGCGGGGGTAGAAATCGTTGGTTACGTCAAGCGTATTCAGGATATGGAAGCCCCCATCGACCCCAACAGCGTCACCTTGGAGCAGGTGGAAAGTAACATTGTGCGCTGTCCCAATCCAGACTTTGCTGAGGAAATGATTGCCCGCATCGATCAGGTACGCAAAGATGGCGACTCCATTGGCGGTGTGGTTGAATGCATAGCCCGTGAAGTACCCAAGGGTTTGGGCGCCCCCGTATTTGACAAGCTGGAAGCTGATTTGGCAAAAGGCATGATGTCTCTGCCCGCCAGTAAGGGCTTTGAGCTAGGCTCTGGTTTTGCCGGAACCCTGCTCACTGGCAGTCAGCATAACGACGAGTTTTACACCGATGCCGATGGCACTATTCGCACCCGTACTAACCGTTCCGGCGGTACCCAGGGGGGCATTTCCAACGGTGAGAATATTGTTATCCGGGTGGCATTTAAACCCACAGCAACAATTTTGAAAGAACAAAAAACCGTGGATCAGCAGGGGAATGAAACAACACTGTCTGGTCGGGGTCGCCATGACCCCTGCGTGTTGCCTCGGGCGGTACCGATGGTGGAAGCGATGATGGCCTTGGTGCTGTGCGATCATTTGTTACGTCACCATGGCCAATGCGAGCTCCTTTAGTAACTCTAGGAGGGCTGTTTGGTGTTGCGGCTGTTGGTATATTGGCCTGGAATTATCAGCCGCTAGCTAGTCTGGGAGTTGCGATCGCCCTTGCGTTGCTTTGTGTAGATCAAGGGCGTATGGCGCTTGTGGATCTCAACAATATTCACCAAGTTACCCTGGCAGACAAGCGCGTCAGACGATTTTATTGGCTCACGCTTATAACAATTGTCTTAGAACTAATCGGCTTCTACCTAGCTTGGTTGAAGCTGGGTATGGGCACCGCAACAGTTCTCATTAGCCAGCTATTATTCAATACCCTGGCGAAGATTCAGCTCTACCCTGGTAGCTTGCAGCCCATAGAGCCTTTGGGATTGCAAGAACGAAGCCCTGTTCTTATCGTCAATACGATAGCTCTGGGACTAATCATCGGATGGCAGCTGGGGACGTTTCGTTTAGTCGCTGCAAGCCTTTTACCAACCATGGTAATTGTCTATCTGATCGTTAAGTATTTGACCAGTTCCTCTAATAGACAAAGCCTAGAAACATAGTTTGAAAATGCCAACCTTGGGCAAGTAGAGGAAAATTTAGGAGTCAAGAATGGTTGCGATCGCCCTTAAACTTCGTTCATCTCGCAACATGCCATTATGACTAGACACTGGCAAACGCCTTGTTTTACCAATGGGCAAACAACAATTCTGAGCTGGTATGACGAGTAAATCGTAGGGAGTCCACAGCCATACCGGACGGCATCTCTGTAGCATCGCCATATCTTGATTTAGATTGTGTAAGAATGTGCTGTTTGGCTGCATCTGACGCCCCCCTATGTTCCAGCGAAACCAGGCCAGAACCGAGCCATAATGGGGGACCGCCACACCCACAAACCGTTGTACCCGCTGCAGTCCCCCCAGACGCTGTAGATAATAGCGGCTTACCAGTCCTCCCATGCTAAATCCCAGCAGAGAGAAAGACCGCTGCCCAATAGATTTATCAATAAAGGCTTTGAGCTGCCCCGCCTGCTGTTCGATGCCAATATCTCCATTATTGGGGGTTAAACCAACAGCATGGACGCTCCAACCCCGATCTTCTAAATAAGGCTGCAAGCGATTAAAGATACCTACCGTATTCCAAAGACCGTGCACCAGCACCACCACTGGTCGCCCACTATGCGTCACCCTTGCCTCGGCCCTCTAACCAGAATAAAAATATGGCGATACCCACCACACCTAGCTGCACCGCCAGGTTTTGCAGCGCTGTGTTCACTTCTCTGCCAGCGATCAACTGAGTCAAAAATACAAACCCACCCAGTAACCCAGACGCTAAGACTGCGCCGTAAATAAATTTACGAAACCCTTTAAACGGTGATTGGGTTTCCTGCACTAATTTTTCAAACCGTTCTTGGCTCATGCCAGGGGGTTTTACAGGCACTTGGTCTTTTGATTTAGGCTTCTGGGCAGACTTTTTAGCCATGGAGTCGTTCGAATATACTTAGCAGATTGCTATCCATCTTTTCAAACTATGACCCATCTCGATAGTCTTTGCTATCAGGCTGGCCAGTATCGCTCAGTTTCTTCTAACCTACAAATCTGACCTATAAATGTTTTGGGCTGCTTTGGGCTGCTTTGGAAGACACACCATCATGGTTGTGCCTTCACCTTCTTGACTCTCTAACTGCAGCTCTCCTTCATGCAGTTCTATACATGCTTTGGTAATGGACAACCCTAGCCCAATGCCTTGAATATCCCTGGCATTACTAGCGCGACTAAAGGATTGAAAGAGATGTGGCTGATCGGCCTTGGGAATGCCAATACCAGTATCTTTGATGGAAATGGATACATCTTCTGGCGTGCCCTGCAGGTGAATATTGACCCGCCTCGCATTAGGTGAAAACTTGATAGCGTTTGAGAGGAGATTATCAAAAATTAAGCGTAGTATGCCTGGGTCACCCCAAAAGCCTTCAGTCTTACCGCTCATTTGAAAAATCAGCTCGTGAGTATTACCCAATGTTTCTCTATGCTCTTCCACCAGGTTGGCAAGGAATTGCAATAAATTCATGGGCGATGGAACAAACTTGGCTTGGTCAATCTCACACTGATGCATGACAAGCATATTGTCTACCAGCCGAGTCATGTGCCTGGCTTTGTCCTGGATCATGTGGAGAAAGCGAGCTTGTCTTGATGCCTCTAGACTCTCACCGTGACGGTCCAGGGTAGAGGCTGCCCCCAGAATAGCCGCTAATGGAGAGCGGTATTCATGGGAAACGGTGGCTAGAATTTGAGATTTGAGGTGATTGAGTTCCTGAGCTTTTTCCAAGGCGGTCTGGGTCTGGGAAAGAAGTTCGGCTTGTTGGATTGCGATCGCAAGTTGTACCGACAACTTCTGCAGTAAACTTTGCTCTTCAGACTGCCAGGGTGTTTGTTTAGAGTATTGGTGCGCGACAAAATATCCCCATGTCCACCCTTGGGAAGAGGTGCGATCGCTTAAAATAATTGGCGCAATCAGATCGCGGTGATCTTCTGGCCAAGATTTATCTAGGCCAGAAGGCGAACAAGCTGAATTTGTCAGCAGTCCCTCCGGATTTAACAGCGGCATCCCGCAACGACTTCCCAGTTCAGCTTGAATTGTTGGTGTCTGCTCTGAACCACATTGATAAACCGCCACATGGTCACATTCCAAAAGCTGCTGAACTTCCGCTACAGCAGTATCCAAAATCTGACTGAGATCCAGCGACTGTCGAATCCGTAGTGACGTTGTTGCAATCACCCGCTGTTGTTCACGGGTTTTATTCAGCGTGACATGCAAATGAGATTGTTGAATAACGCTTCTCACCGTGCGCTGCAAGACTTCTGGCTGCAGTTGCTGCTTACCAAGATAGTCCTGTACACCTCGCTTCATTGCCTGAACAGCCAGATCCTCATTGCCCTGACCAGTCAACATAATAATGGGAGACCACACCTTAAGGTGGCGTTGTTGTAGCTGCCCCAAAAACTCTAGCCCGGTCATATCGGGCATGTAGAAATCGAGCAATACCGCGTCAAATGATCGATGCAAAAATAACTCTAACCCAGCCGCTGCCAAGCCCGCTTCATAAAACTCGTAGGTATTATGCGGGTCATCGGATAGATAATCGCGATAAACTTCCCGATCTTCTGCACAATCATCAATGATGAGGAGCGAATGAAATGCAGACATTGTAATGAGGCTGTCATTTATTACATAAATTTAACATTTGAACTTATTTTTCAACCAAATATAAATAGATATTAAAAATAACTCACCCCAACCTGTGGCGAGCAACGAGTCTCGCCTACTCTATCAAGACCTTAATTTTGCTGTAATCAACTTGAACGCTGTTGTCCTGAGATAGTCGAACTATCCTGATAAACCAGTTGTTGCGTCGAGATTTCCATAGCCAGCATCACACCGGACTTCCGAAATGTGTCGTAGTATCAACCCGTAATCTCAACCCAATCAGGTGGAATATTCGTTTCTAGCCAATAATGCACAAGTGCCTGGATTGCCTTCTCAAAGCGGTCTGTTTCAACGGGCTTTATCAAATATCCATTGGCCCCTTTGCGATAGCAGAACTTCACCACATCAGGATCGGCATTGGTGGTGAAAATAACAATGGGTATATCACAAAATCGCTGATCCTGCTTAAGTCGCTCCAATACCTCTTTGCCATCGGTGCCAGGCAAGTTGAGATCTAGCAGAATCAGAGAAGGCAGCCCCCGCTTATCAGTAGATACTTGAGTAGGGAACTGATACAAAAAATCTAATGCCTTATCTCCAGTAGTACAACGATAAATAGGATTCTCTATCTCCAGATCCTCCATAAAAACTTGCAGGACCTCAAAGTCTTCATCACTATCCTCAACAACGAGGAGCGGCATTAGCTCACGCTTTTCCATGAAAATCTGATTCTTATTTTTTAGCGCTTAATATTAATTTTTGTAACAGTTTAACACGAAGTAAACTATCGTCCCTTCCCCTGGAGTGGACTCTACCCAGATCCTGCCCCCATGACGCTCAATGATTTTTTGAGTGATGGTCAGACCGGCCCCGGTCCCCCCTCCATAGCTATCTCGCTCATGTAACCGCTTAAAAAGGCGAAAAATAGTCTGTAAATGCTGGGGGGCAACCCCAATACCATCGTCTTTCACATAGAGCACACAGATATCTGAGGTGAGGTCATCGGTCATGCAATGACCCACCTCAATTCTAGGTTGGGCTTTGTCGGTGTATTTAAGGGCATTGCTCAGTAAATTACTAAACACCTCTGCCAGTAACACCGGGTCCCCATTAACCCACGGTAAAGGGTGTGGAACCTGAATCGGAGGTAAATTAGCCCGACCTTCACGCCCAGCTTTCAACACATCTATAGCCCTTGATAACACTGCGTTTAGATCCGTCGGATCCAAGTGCAGCTCAGTTTGACCGAGTCGAGAAAATCTTAACAACGCATCAATTAGGGCATCCATCCGATGAGATAGTTTCACCAACGTCCTTAAACGTTTCATACCTGACTCATCCAACCCTTGGCTGTTGCGTCTCATCAGCAGGTTCGAAAAATTGGTGATGCCTCGCAGAGGTTCCTTGAGGTCGTGGGAAGCCGCATAGGCAAACGAGTCCAGTTCTCGATTACTGCGCTCTAAGTCGAGATTGATTTGAGCCAGCTCATCTGCTTTATTCAGCACAATACCCACAATGGCATTCTTAAGGGCTAAGGCATTGGCGATTTCTTCTGCCTGCCAGGGTAGCGCTGTAGCTTGTACAATCTCTTGCCACGCCTCAAATGAGGTGCGGGGACAAATTAAAACCTCCCCATCATCTGTTGTGCGCACGGATGCGTTAGGATTCCCGGCCCAGTTAACCGTTTGCAGTACTTCAGGGCGAAACCACACAATCAGATAGCGTCGCAGTTGAGAAATCTTGAGTACCAGAGCACCGCTCGCTACGGTCTTAAATTCCAGGGACTCTGGGTAGTGATTTGATAGACAGTCCGTGTGAAAAATATCGCTATCTAGGTCTGACATCGCCCAATCGATCAAAGGCTGAACCTCTTCTATAGTCGGGGTATTGCCGATAAGAGTAAGGTCGTTGTCTAAACAAACCACGGTACCTTGGGCCCTGACGACATCTAATAACCGGGGTTCTGGGTGGATGAGCGCTTGCTTAAAGCCTTCGGCACGGGAAATTGAGTCAATGAAGTCCGCTTGAATGGCTTTGAGAGTATTTAGCTCGTCTAAGGCCTGTTGATTGACTTTACTCGTTAGCTCTGCCCCGATAAACTGCCCCAGGATTTTACAGGCAGATCTCACGGCATAGGGGATGTTGTGCGCCGTGGGATGGTGGCAGGCAATCAGTCCCCAAAGTTGATGATCACTCACCAGAGCGATCACCCCTAACCCGGTAACATTCATGTTCTGATGATATTCGATGCAACAAGGGTCTACCCCCCGAAGCATGGCATGGCGTAAATCTAAGGTTGATTCCGATGAAATGCTTTCTGCAGTGACGAGCGCAGCCTGGGGAGCCACTAAATCTGGAATAAATCGGACTAGACTTTCCTGATAAAGCTGGCGCACTAGCTCGGGCACATCAGTAGCTGGATAGTGTAACCCCAAATAAGATATGGCCTCAGTCGGTTTTACCTCAGCGACTACCTCCCCCGCTTGACTGTCATCAAACCGATAGGCCATCACCCGGTCATAGCCAGTCAACGCTTGAATTTCCGCCACAGCTGCCTGCAAAAATACTGTGATATCTTTTTTATGACGTAACCGAGCCATGGCTTGTTGGACATCATCTTGTAAAGACACCGGATCAACGGTCGGGTGAGCCTCTACAGGCTCTAACTCTAAGATGATCTGGTCATCCATCTGATGCACCTGCCCATCAAAATTCTGAGTTCCTACCGTCACAGGAACATAGCTGGGGAAGTCCGAACAAAGCTCTAACCGCTGCTGAAGCCGGGTCATCGATGAGGAAGCAATCAATTTAGACAGCGACTGCCCGATCAGGGTTTCTGGAGCAACATTTAAGTGGGCGCCCGTATTTTGACTCGCCTGCACAATCGTAAATCCAGCCCCCTTAGACACCAGCAAAAAACCATGGGGCTGAATGGCTCCAATTAAATGAACTGGGTAAAACTCATGGTCTTTTTGAAGGCGACCGGATTGGAGAACAGACTGTCTCATACTGGCGAGAAATGATAAAAAAGCGCACGACTCAAAATATTAGACACAGGTCAGCGCATTTTATTGCTACCGTAATTATTACAAAATATTAAACAAATTTTTATTTCTCTTAACATCTATCAGAGGAGCCGTCATACTTGATGAGGAATATGAATTTGAACCGATCTCTGGTCAAGCTATCTGGTCCTAATGGCTGATTCTAGAGAGTATCCGGATTAAGAATGCGAATTTGAAAAGATCAGGTTCGCCATCTGTTTAACGATTTTGTATGCACACGTTTCTTAGTTTCAGAAAATGTGTGCTTTGGCCAATTGAAGCGTCCCCCGGTGATATGCGTCAGAAATCTAAGGCATTTGTTTTACAAGAACAAATGCTGACTAAAGTCTCTGTGTTCTTTCTCGTCAGCCTTATTCTTTTACCGATGGGTCTGTACGGATTTATTGTATGGAAACTCTGTACATGCCCATTTATAAGCTTTTGAAGGCTAGACTGGGGCGCCGTAACCCTGAATATTCTCTGGGTTTTCAAGGTCACGAATTAGATGAATACGGCTACCGATATAAGCCTTTATCTCAACCATTTCGGCATGATTGAGATGAATATTTTCTCTGATCTGTTTTAACAGCCAAAAGCAAGCGGCATCATCACTCATATCCTTTAATACATGGCTATAGTTTTCTACTAAGCCCCAAATAAACCTGAGATTTTCACTATCGATTAAGGTCATGGGTGTAACAGTTTGAATTGCTAGAAGAAAGGGCGATTAGAGCTTTCTTGAACAACGGAAAACTCTAATCGCCGAGTAGGAGAGTAAAACTATTTAAATGCTAGATACGCCTAGCTAAGTCTGAAATATTTGGCTGTCGCCATGCTTATTGGAAGAAATCGGTATAAATCGAGGGCTGAAGCAGACATTGCCATCTAAAATTTCCAAAGCTCCCTTCGCGGAAAGGGCAAATTACCGATAAATCAACCTGGAAAGTCCACATAACGAATCGGCAGCAACGAGGAACTACTAGGTAGGTGAACAATTGCCATTCCTCGTGAAGCCATGTCCAAAATTAAAAATTTAATAATTACTTTAGATTCTAGAGCGCCTTAACATTTGAGCAATAATTGCTTTACGTAACTTAATATTACTATTGAATTGTAACGACTCCCATAGAAACTGTTATCCAAATGTTTCTGGGGTGGTTTCCAACACTCCTATAAACTTGCCCGTTTACCGCCAAAGTTCTGAAAACGGGCAAATCTGAAGAAACTACCAAGCCTTGCTTGAGCGTAGGCAGCTGCTTACGGCTCTACTATGGTTTTCTCCTCGTAGTTGTAATCTGGAACGCAATCCTCCTCATAGAGCCAAACTTTACGTCATCCTCGAACCTTTCGAACCTTCACCCGGACCCGCCCATGTAAACGGTATCCACAAGGAATGAACACTCCACTGCGTTCATCAGGGAGTTTGACCGGTGTACTAAAAGTAATAGTCATGCTTAAAAACGCAGGATGATTAATTAGAGGTATCTAGAAAACTGAAGCGTTGATCAGACGTTAACAGTTTTAATTAGTCTGCATCTGACGGGGTTACACAACTGCTGCAAGCCTTATAAATTCAGTGGTTAAGAATGGGTAGATAAAAAAAGATAGGCTAGTTTTACGAACACGACCTATCACGCCCTATGATACCGTCAATCTACCAAAGCTATCTAGAGAAG
>JBCCQQ010000076.1:0-25821 GCA_039024555.1 Cyanobacteria bacterium P01_D01_bin.156 | reverse complement strand
GTCAGACGCATGGCGGGATTAAAGCCTTCTTTCATCGGTCTCAAGGCATTATTTGAACAATTCTGTGCATTGGAGATTTTTGATTTTCCCAAAATGCACATGTATGGAACATTCTCACCAATCAAGTAGGAACGCTATATGATTCAACCATCATGTACTCTTTTTTCTTATGCGCCTAACAGTATGATTTAGAATCAGCGTTATTCGATTTTCATCAAAGGGCATGTTTATGCTTAAGGATCTAACAATGCCCCTTGTTAGATATCATGGCCAGCTAATCAAATTTCGAAATTTACCTGCTATCAAGCCTATGAATACCTGGGAAGCATCTGCAACTTCACTAAAGTTATTTTCGTGGATAGCTGGATTGGCTGTAGCAAGCCTCTTCTCTGGATATTCAGCTTTAGCACAATCAATTGTTCTAGATGGTACAGCAACTACGCTAAATGGGGGCAGTAGCTGTGCAAGCTCTCCTTGCTTTATTGATGGTGGAACAACAAGTGGATCTAATCTATTGCACACGTTTCAACAGTTTAATGTTGATACGGGGACAGTGGTCGTATTCGTTGATCCAGGCGTGGAGAATATTATTGGTCAAATAACCTCTTTGGGGAACAACAATATATCTACTATCGACGGAGTCCTGGGTGTTACGGGAGCAAATGCAAATCTTTTTCTAATCAATCCCAATGGTATTGTTTTTGGTGAAAATGCAAGATTAGTTGTTCCTGGATCTTTTATCGCTAGTACAGCAGAAGACATTACCTTTGATTCTGACATCATTGCATCAGGCGATCCTAATATTGTTCCTATATTGACGGTAAGTACTCCAGTAGGCCTCCAGCTTGGTACCACGTCAGGAGACATCACTGTCAGTACGCTAAGCCCAGGAGGATTTGCGCCCTTAAATGTAAGTGATGGTCAGACCCTAGCCTTGGTAGGACGCAATGTGGATTTTACCTCCGAGGCCATTGTCCAGGCTGTGGATAATTCGGGATTCACAGGAAGCACTATCCATATACATGCATCCGAGCGTCTATCCACTGATAATAGCTCTATCGAAAACGCGGTGATAGGGACTGGCGATGGTAGCAACCAGATTATTCTTGATGCACCAACCATAGACCTGGGGGCAGGTACTCAGATCACCTTAGTGGGTGGCCCTAGTAGTAATGGTGAACTTGGCAAGATAGACATCATAGCAGAAACACTTACCTTTGATGCCACAAATGCACCTATTGATCCTAATACAGGTGAGCCTCGAGACAGTCTAATTTTAGCAGCTTCACTATCGGGGAGTACTGTAGAAAGTGGCGATGTTAATGTACAGACAGACACACTACGTTTAATCAATGGAGCCCGTATTGAATCCAGAACGTTAGGCACAGGAAGTGCTGGTGATGTTACGGTTCAGAATACTGGGACCATTGAGATTACAGGATTTGGAGATGGTGAACCCAGTGGCATCGCCTCAACAGCTATTACTCCAACTGCTGGCGCAGGTGGCTCTGTTACCATTGATACGGCACAGCTGATTGTGTCCGGAGGAGGACAGATATCAACCGGTACTCGCAGTGATGGAGCAGCAGGCAATTTAACTGTAAATGCTTCGGAATTGATAGCCCTGGAAGGCAATACCACCGAGGGACGTAGTGGTCTTTTTGCTAATGCGGTTGAGTCCGCTGGTACCGGTGGTGATATTACTGTTGATACTCCCTACTTAACCCTGCGAGATGGGTCTACCATCAATGTTAGTAACTCTCCTAGCAGCACCACATCATCCTTTTCAGATGGTACAGGAGCCGCTGGTAGCATTTTTGTACAAAATGCAGAGGTGATACTGATGGATGGAGAATCAATATTAACAGCCGAAACTGTTGATGGAACAGGCGCCAATATTTCACTAGAAGCCGATGCTGTCGTTTTGAACAATGGTAGTGGAATCACTACAAGTGCAAAAGGTGATGCTGAAGGTGGCAACATTAGTATAAATACTGGTGTTCTCTTAGCAATAGCGGACAGTGACATTACTGCAAATGCAGTCAATAGCTTTGGTGGAAAAATTTCTATTGATGCTCAAGGCATCATTGGCTCTGAGTTTCGTACAGTTCTGACATCTGAAAATGACATTACTGCATTCTCTGAACAGGGTGCGGAGTTTAGTGGAGAAGTGTTGCTAACCACCCCTGAAGTTGATCCGATCCAAGGGGTGACTGAGTTGCCTCAAACCTTGGTTAACAACAACCAAATACAAACTGCCTGTGCTCCTGTAGGCAACAATACATTTGTTATTTCAGGTCAGGGAGGGGTGCCACAAGATGCTAGGTACACTATTAATTCATCAAGTAATAATTTATGGCAGGACGTTCGATTAACTGATGAAACGTCTGAAGACCTTGCTGATGATCAAAGGATTATAAGTGACGGTTTGCTTGATAAATCAAGCGATGACATAACATTATTGGAAGCGCAACAATGGTCTATCGATGACATTGGGCAAGTGCATTTAACTGCTAGCAAAAGTAGTATCGGTAATTTGCAACCTACAGGCTGTTTGCAAGCATCTTAACCAAGGTCAATAGAATAATTAGGTAAGATTCCTTGTCTCGAACAGTTGAAACACTTATCTCGTTTTTTATCCTAATTTTTTGATGGAAACTCAAGAGGTATGGGAATGCTTGCTTTATCAGGCATTAATTCTACCCGAGTTGATAGTCAGACTGGCTACAACTTTAGCTGTGAAAATGACTTTTCCTGCTATCAGAGTAATGCTCTGTAGACATCAGAATTGCTTTGCGCACTCTCTGGCCACACTTATATTTACAAACTGAGTACGGTTTACCATTTATTTTAGGAGCTGTTAAGAAACTACTTCACGGTTTAAGCCTGAAAACCTTGTTAAGCCATAATTTAAATGCACAAGGCAATGATTCTAATTTTTAACAAGCCCTTATGTCATAAAAAGCAGGCAGGCATAACCAGGGAACATCTTATTTTCTTTGTTGATGTAATAAGAGTCTATGCAACAGCCATTCTTGGATTGTTTGAATGTTAAACAACGAATTACGTTAGGGTTTTCTGCGGCCCTAGGCGTAGCTATTTTAGGTACGGGTATAGGGTTTTGGGCTGGAAACCATTACCAAAACAAGGCTATTGCTATTGACAGCCAAATTACAGAAGAAGTTAAGTTACTCTCCACACTTCAGATAGAAGTATTACAAACGCGGACTCATCAACAGCAGCTAATCCCTCTCAGTGAAGTCCCAGAGGACTTTAAAGATGAGTACAGTCATATCCTTAAGCATGCAGAGAGTATCAATATCTCCTTTCAAGCACTGGTTTCTCTTGGTAAAGAGGTCCTAGAAAGTGAACACAGACATTCACAGTACGAGGAGTTTTTAGAGACATATCAGAACATTCCCACAGAATATCTAGCAGGATTAGAGCGATTAGTCAGATCCATAGATATTGATAATATCAACACATCAATAGAGGTGGCTCAAACTCAACAGAAGCTACTAAACTTTACTAACAGCAACCTAGCTATTCAGTTTGATGGTATCTCAGATGACCTATCAGAACTCATCCAAGATGTTAGACAAGAGTTATCTCAAGCTCATCAAAATGTTGAATTTTCTGAGCGCTCTAGAACTCTGATTATTTGTTCAAGTATGTTGTTGTCATCGGTTCTGGCTGCATTGTTGGCTTATACCATTAGCCGATCAATCAATATACCTCTTCAGGCAGTGACGGAAACAGCTTTAGAGATTACTCAAAACCGCAACTTTGATCTGCAGGTAAATGTCGCGAGAAATGACGAGGTAGGTACTGTGGCAACAGCATTCAACCTGATGGTTCAGCAGGTCAATACGCTGATGGAAGAACAAAAGAAACGAGCCGATGAATTAGAAAAAACTAATCAGCAGCTTGTTTCTACACAAACGCGATTAATCGCCCAGGAAAAGTTAGCATCTTTAGGCTCGCTGACGGCAGGTATTGCCCATGAAATTAAAAATCCACTGAATTTTGTTAATAACTTTGCTGAACTATCCGTTGAATTAGTTGACGAATTAACTGAAGAGTTGGAAACCTACAAAATAGGGCTTGACCTAAAATTTATAGAAGACATTACCGATATCCTTACCCCCCTTAAAGTGAATGTCAGTAAGATTGAACATCATGGCAAACGAGCTGACAGAATTGTGGCCAACATGCTGATGCACTCTCGTGGGGAGAGCAGTCACTGGAGTGATATAAACATCAATGACCTTGTTTTTGAGGCCATTAATTTTGCTTATCACGGCATGCGGGCTAAGCACTCGAATTTTAATCTACAGTTTGACAATGATTATGACGATAACTTAGGAACTATTTATGCTTGTCCACAGGACCTTAATCGAGTGTTTCTGAATATAGCAAGCAATGCTTGCTACGCCGTTTATCAACGTCAGCTTAATGAGGGAGATGACTTTACTCCGTTGCTCAAGGTCCGTACGTGTAGTCAGGAGAATCAAACCGAGATCCGTATTCGGGACAATGGTACTGGCATGACTCCAGAGGTAAAAGATAAGATCTTCAATCAGTTTTTTACGACTAAGCCAGCCGGTGAGGGCACAGGTCTTGGATTATCGCTTAGTTACAGTATTGTTGTTGAACAGCACAATGGCACTCTAGATGTGGTTTCGGAACCAGGGATTTATGCAGAGTTTGTTGTTGCATTGCCTAAACAGGTGAATTTGGGAAGGTCTTTAGATTGTTAATTTAGTAAATTGGTCAAAGCGTCATGGCAAAAGCACATATTCTAGTTGTGGATGATGAAGCTGATGTTGAATTTCTGTTTCGACAAAAATTTCGTCGAGATATTAAAGCTAAGAAGATTGACTTCCATTTTGCTCTCTCTGCTAATGAAGCATTAACCTATTTGAAATCACCGGCCACCCAGGCCGAAATTACACTTATCCTTTCAGACATTAATATGCCTGGAATGAATGGTCTTGAACTACTACGGGTGATCAAAGAAAAATATCCTGAAATTCTTGTGTTTATGGTAACTGCCTATGGGGATGAACAAAGCCAGGAAATAGCCAACACGTATGGTGCTGATGGTTTTCTCAATAAACCCGTTGATTTTAATCGACTCAATCAAGATATTCTTGATCTTGTTTGTTCTCAATCTGTTCCTAGTTAATCAATTTGTTGAATATTCAAAGGCATGGCTTCCCACATTTTAGTTGTTGATGATGAACCTGATGTTGAAGCGCTACTCACCCAAAAATTTCGGCGTGAAATTCGTCAGGGGCAATATGAGTTCACCTTTGTTCACGATGGTGCACAAGCCTATCAAAAAATAACAGAACAGTCTGATATTGATGTTGTGCTTACTGATATCAATATGCCGGTTATGGATGGGCTAGTGTTGCTTTCACGGATTAATACTCTAGCGCATCCTCCTAAAACGGTGGTTATTTCTGCCTACGGTGATATGGATAAAATCCGCACGGCGATGAATAACGGGGCTTTTGACTTTCTGACTAAACCGATTAACTTTCAAGATTTAGTGATTACGCTAGAAAAAACGCTCAACGCAGTTGCTGAATCTAGAGCTTACCAAAAACAACTCAAGCAGGTACAAGTTCAACTTGTGCAGAGTGAAAAAATGTCTTCTCTGGGACAAATGGTCGCAGGGGTAGCCCATGAGATTAGTAATCCTGTTAATTTTATTCATGGTAATTTAGCTCCGGCCAAAAATTATGTTCAAGATTTGATGACTCTTATTGAGCTGTACCAAAAGCACTACCCGCAGCCAATTTTTGAAATTCAAGACTATGTTGATGCGATTGATCTTGATTTTTTACAAGCAGACTTACTCTCTCTACTGGATTCTTTAAAGGTAGGGTCTAATCGAATTCGAGACTTAGTTCTCTCTCTACGTAACTTTTCTCGTCTTGATGAAGCAGAAAAGAAACTAGTTAATATTCATGATGGAATCGATAGCACCTTGGTAATTTTAGGTAATCGTTTGAAGGCTACTGCTGATCATCCTAAGATTGACGTTGTTCGAAATTATGATGCGGCACTACCTTCAGTGTATTGCTACCCTAGTCAGTTGAATCAGGTGATTATGAATCTTCTTGCTAATGCTCTCGATGCATTAGACGACCAAAATTTAGGGCGATCATTCGAGAGTATTAAAGATAACCCCAGTGTTATAGAGATTGTCACCCAGATTGTTGGGGAGAATCGGATTAGAGTCAGCATCACGGACAACGGACCTGGTATGGATCGGGAGACGCTTGATAAGCTCTTTGATCCATTTTTTACGACTAAACCGGCTGGTAAGGGGACTGGTTTAGGATTAGCTATTAGCCATCAAATTATTACGGAGAAACATGGTGGACAACTAACCTGTGCGTCAGCACCCGGCGAAGGAACTACGTTTAAGATCGAACTCCCGCTACTTTCACCTGCCAATTAACGTCCCTGATGAGAGTTCAAAATTGCTCGTCTGATGACTAAATAATACGATCCGTAAAATTTTGAACTCTTGCAAAATCTGCTTGAGTATCAGCCCTATGTCAGAGCTTTTTCCTATGCGTACACCATTGGTGGTTCAGCAGCATAAATCAGGCCGATGATTTATGTTTAGGTAGCTCAGAAAAGAAAACAGAATAGGATGTAGCCTCAAAATTCTACGAGATATTTATTTCCTCTATGATTATTTTTATACAAAAAATAATCAGATTCATTTGTTTTTTCAATCTTTCAACTCAAGCAAGTATCCATCTCATTACAATTTCTACTTATAAAAATAGCGGGTGAAGCTCATTAAAAACTTCACCCGCTGCATTCTCCGAAAAGACGTAAACAATTTTACTCTTCGGCCTCATCTTCATCCTCATCCTGAGGATACTCAAAGCTGTTGGATCGATTTGTTAATACGGACTTACCCAGACTCAAAGCACGCTGAGCCTGTAATGCTGCTTTACGCTTCCAAGTAGCGCGGTGCATATTGCGCTTAGACTTGGATCGTTTCTTCTTAGGAACCGCCATGGACCTGCCGGGAAAAACTTAGACAACCTATAGATAATAGACCAAAGTTGCACACAATCGGTGGATTTTGCTCAAGGAATTTCCGATCTAGTCCTAAAAACTCATTACCCAAGGGCTAATTCGATGGCGACGGGGAGAGCAATAAAGATTCTGCACCTAGAAAATAGGTAGCCCAATATTCAGTTATTGGCTGCTGACTCCATTCCTGGCGACTAACCCTCAGGTTTAATACAGGTACCGAAACACCTTTGCTATTTTCACCAGTTACCTTGATCACCACTTCCGTAATTAGCAAATCTTGGTCAAAGCTTCGCTGTGCACCAGCTCGAGCTGCCATATTTGCACGACGCAGCAAGCTTCTGTAAGGCTCTTCATCTTCTAGGGTTAAAAATAAATTTAACCGAGACGTATAAGCATAGGATGCCTTGGGCATAATCAACGCTTCGGTTAGCCATAGGGCTCCAGATGTTCCTAGCACCATAGCTAGCCCGGTGGGCGCAAATGAAGCGCTAAGGCGCTGTGCTAAAGAACGCTTGCGTCGGCGTCTAGAATAGGGGCGGTAGGTTGATGTCTTGGACATGTAACTCAACAGATACTAAAGACGAATGCCGTATGGATAGAACTGTAATACATGTACAGCGTTTCTATCCAAGAATAAGGTTTCGGGAAAAGTTAGAGTTTAAAGATTTAGAAACTTCCTAAAATCAATTCTGTTTCAAGTAAGTACGCCATTCAACCTTTCCCAATTTTGTAGTCTGAATGATCAATTGCGGTGAAGTCGATCAGGCCACAATTTTTATTGGCTGATTCACCATTCAGCCTGATGTTTAGATATTGTTCTACTAAGTTGACGGCAGATATGTCTGCAAACGCTTCAACTTGCAGTACCATATGGCGCTGAATAGGTTTGTTCCCTTCAACGTCCAATATTTACTTGGTGACTTCTGATGTCGAATAGCTGGGCAATTATTATCGGAATCAATCAGTATCAGGGTTTTCAGCCCCTGACGCAGGCTCAAAATGATGCCGTAGCTATCCGCAAATACTTGATTGAGGATGCGGGCTTTGCTGCGGAAAACTGTATTTTGCTGAGCGATTTGTCCACATCGATTGAGCAGGAGGCGGTTTACCCAGATCGTACTGCTCTCAATGACTGGTTAAAGAGGATTTGCCAGGAGCGAGTGCAGCAGGATGACATCCTATGGTTTTTCTTTAGTGGTTACGGTGCCCAGGCCGATAATCGGGATTACTTAATGCCAGTGGATGGAGATCCGGCCCAGGTTATGGCAACGGGCATCGCTCTGCAGGATGTGCTTAAGCATCTGCAACAAGCACCCGCCAGCGAGGTGATGTTGGTGTTAGATATTAACCGCAGCATGAGTGCTCTGCCGGGGCAGGCCATTGGTAGCCAGATAACTAAATTGGCGCAGAAAGCGAATATTCCATTAATGCTGTCCTGCCAGCCCGATCAGTTCTCCCATGAAACGTTGGGGCTCCGTCACGGTATTTTTACGGCAGCTCTATTGGAGGGGTTACGCTACGACGGTTGTGCCACCTTGAGCCATCTAGAGCGATATTTAGTGGAACGGGTACCTGAATTAAGTGAACACCATTGGCGCCCGATTCAAGATCCAGTAATCGTTTTGCCGGAAGAACAAAAGTTTCAGCTGCTATGGCATCAGCGGACCCCATCTGATGTAGGTATTGGTACAGAAACTCCGATACCACCTTCGGTCCCATTTGGAGATTTAACTGATAGTGAACCGCTTATAAACACCGAAGACACGACAGACTATGGTGCCGATGACTTAATTCCGGATAATCCTGATGGGGCGGATGATTTTATGGACACCCCGGGCTCTGATCTGCTTTCAGAACCCGGCTCTGATTTGGTTACAGAACCGAGTTTCGATTTTCTTTCAGAGGAGGATGACTATTCGGCAGACGAGGAATCTCGTTATCCCTACGGCCTAGATATAGACAACAGGGAAATTGACAATCCTGACAATGCTACCGATGGCGATGCCGATGATTATGGCACCACCCTAGTGGATGATGTGCCAGACGAGCCGATTGCCCGTAAGAGTAAACCGCTCAGCTGTCTGGGCTTATTGTTAGGGCTATTTGCTTTTTTACTGCTGGCTGTATATGTGTTACGCAACCAGCCAGCGGTCCAGAATACGCTGGAGCAAGTGCCGCCGGAATGGTTGGCCAATGTAGGGTTATCTCCGGATGAGGAAGCAGACGGGAATGCTCTCCCAGATAATCCAGACGGTGAGTCCTCCTCGAGTGAAGAGTCACCAACTGATGAGGAAGCGCCTAATCCTGAACAGATAGCGGCAGAAGCCCCTGATGGGGAAGAGGAGACAGAGGAAACGGTGGATGATGAAGAGCCATCCTCCGAGCCAGAAGCCGGGGTCACTCCTGATAATCCTGATGCAGGTCAGGGTGAGTCTAGTGTGGATGGTGCAGCCGTAGAGGCTGGCAACGGCGATACCGCTGCGGTTTCTGCAGTAGGTAATAGTATACCTGGCTCAAATAATGTGGATACGGCAGCAGTGCTGGCAGAAGCCCGTCGGTCACTAAACCCAAGTCAGGCTTCTCAATTTGCAAGCGCGATCGCAACTGCACGTCAGATTCCCTCGGATGATCCCAACTATGAAGTCGCCCAGGCCGATATCCGTCGCTGGAGTCAGGTAATTCTAGATTTAGCTGAAGGCCGAGCTGCTGAAACACAGCTACAGGCTGCCATTGACGCAGCCACATTGGTTCCTAGAGAACCTGCCGACATTTATCAACAGGCACAAGAACGCATCGAATTTTGGCAAGATCGTGCGGCGACCCGAGAGTTTATCCGTGAGGCCCAAACAATTCCACGCATGGGCCAGGCCAGCACCTATCAAAGAGGCATCCTCAAATTACAGGAGGTACCCAGTAATCAGCCCATTGAGTATGCTGATGCCCAACGACTGATTGATGAATGGACTGAAAAAATGCTGATGATTGCCCAGGCCCGTGCTGCCCAAGGACGATACAGCAGTGCCATAGAAGCGGCAGCTCTGATTCCGGCCAATACCCCTAACTACGACCAAGCCCAGGCAGAAATCAAACGTTGGCAAGACCAGTAGCTGGAGACTAACTATTATGAGACCCCAACCCGTCCCCCCCGGCCCTGGGCAAGAATCTGTTTGGGATTATCCTCGGCCTCCGGCCCTGGAAGATAGTTCCAAACGGATCCAAATTATCTTTAACGATCAGGTGATTGCTGATAGCCGTCAAACCAAGCGGGTACTGGAAACTAGCCACCCACCGGTTTATTACATCCCACCAGCTGATATTGCCATGACCTATCTGAGTAAGGCGGCAGGGACGTCTTTTTGTGAGTGGAAGGGACGGGCTCACTATTACACCCTGACCGTTGGAGAGCGGGTTGCGGAGCGAGTGGCTTGGTTCTACCCTACGCCCACCGAACGCTTTCAAAGCGTTGCTAACTATGTGGCGTTTTACCCCAGTTCTATGGATGCTTGTTATGTCAATGAGGAGAAAGTCCAGGCCCAAGTAGGAGATTTTTACGGGGGTTGGATTACATCGGATATTGTTGGTCCCTTTAAAGGAGAGGTGGGCACTTGGGGATGGTAAGAAAAATTTTGATTGTTTCTGAATAACCTGGAAAACGGTGCTGTGTAATTGATTGCATGTCCGGATCAATCGTCTTCTGTCAAAACCTGTTGAGCATCTTCAAGGATCTCAAGCAGTCTTTGGAGCTTTGTTTCAATTGTCTGCTTTTGCTTAGTCAGCTGATTGAGTCGTCGATAGCGGGCCAGTGCCATACTTAGCACTGGCACTTGCTCCGGGGGACATTGTTCGGTTTGAATCTGACCACTGCTAGTCAACTGGCATAAATAGTACTGACTATTAATCTGGTTGGTGGTGGCCGTCGCCTCATCAGAAATTAAGGGCTCCGGAGCCTGCAACATTGAATCTTCCAAAGCAGACAGATAGTTCATCAAATCATCTGCATCGCCGTGGCGAAAAATTGCCGCATCCATCGGGGCTGCAGATGGGAGATTGGCTGAGGGCTGTGACGCACTCTTAGCACTATCAGAATACTTTACAGCCGCATTAAGACTGGCTTCCGATGCCAACCAACCAGACACCACAGGACCCTCTGCGTAAATTTGTTCAATGGAGTTAACCAGCTGTCGCAGTTGGGACTGGTACTGCTGAACCTGTTTATAGATTTTGGTCAGCGCATTGAGAGCGATTGCCGGGTTCACCTCATAACGAAGACTCTTACCTTCGCCATCACCGGTTGGGGGGAGTTGGGGGAATCTAAACGTAGACATTGCGGAGAATTACCAAAACCGCGAAATTAAACAGGTAGATGCTGTCCTTGTTCTGCAAGCTACTTCGCATGGGTATCGAACATTGCTTTTCTAAAACTGACAGGAATTGTTGCTGTTGCTGATTTGATATGTGAACTGATTAGTTAGACCTGGATGAAACAGGAGCTTGGGGATAAATTCATACCGAGCATTAGCAACGCCAGAATTATTAATACCGCAAGCCACAGGCACTAAGCTGTGATCTATGAACGCTAACCATGGTAAGGCAGCTCAACCAAAAGCATTGGCAAGTCAAAGCAATTTATAAAAATTTTAGATGTGTAGGAATTACTCCGCTTGAATGCTTTTGATGTGGAACTAATTAAGTATTTCAGCCTCAGTATGCTGTTCAGCGGCGACGGCTTAACTGTACCGTTTGCTCTACCATCCCCTGTAGTTTTCTGGGCGTTGCTGATCCTCGGGATGGTTGTATCTGTCATATCCAGCCAACTGGTCAGTTCTGCAGATCGTGTCATCCCCTCATCAGCAACGGCATTTTCTAGATTGGTAGGCGGTTTTTTGACCGACTGTAGGCAATTTTTTCAAATACGTGCCAGCATAGGGAGTGATCACAGTAAACAATTGGTGATACGTTTGCTCTACTGATAAATTTGCACAAATGTTTCTTCCAAGACGCTGCTTCCGTTTGGACGTTTGATTTATGCGGTTACCTCCATCCATACGATATCTACCGTCTCGTCTACAGGTTCTATTCAACCCTTGGTTGTGGTTAGGGGTCTTACTCACCGGTGTCGTTGGCATTTATGCATGGGAGTATCGACAAAATCCTGGACAAGTCCCATGGCGACTTAGCACCACAGAGCAAGATAGTGATACTGGTAGCTCTACAGATGTTTTGCTGGAATCTTTGACACCAGAAGAAAGGGCTGTTGCAGTCGAGTTGGATAATATTGAACTTTTGCTTAATGAATTGGATGCAGAGGTCTCTGCCCTAACTTCGGGGGGAGAATCCAGTGCGGCGGCTTCGTTGAATGCAGCGTTAGCAGATGCGCCAGACGCCCCTGAAAATACTGCAGCCATATCGGCTGCGCGTCTTAACCAGTATGTTAATGAGTATAGTTTTGTTGGCACTCGGGCTAGGGGAGTAACGATTGCGCCAACGTCTCAAGATTCTCAAACTGACGAAAGTGGCCAACAGGAGCAAAACTCTGTTTTGAGGTTCGCCCCCTATAGGATTGAAGGTCAGACGGTCAATCCATTGTCTCAAGCATTTTTTAATCAACGGCCAGAGAGTCCATTGAACCCCGGCTCATCTAACCGAAATGCTTCTGGCGTTGAGGGAAGTGACGTCACCAGTGAGCCAGCCTTCTCCTTTGAGCAATCGGACATCGTTCCAGGCAGTGTTGATGGGCTAAATCGTACCTTTATCCGTACTACCCCAAGTATGTCTCCTCCTCCTGGTACAACGGGCTATGTGCCCCCGGCCTCGTTGCCTATTACAGAACCAGCTATCCCTCAGTCAGGCTTAGCACCTTTCTCTCCAACGGTGCCATCGTTTACCCCATCGGCCCCTGCAGTCTCCCTTCCAGATCGTTCCCAGGTGCTTCCCCCGGCTGCTGACTCTGTGGTAACGCCGTTAGAAATTCCTACCGTGGACGGTAGCCGTCAGGTAACGCCCCAGCAGCTACGCAACGCGTGGGAATCTTTTTTTGACTAACCTTGGCGAAGAACTACTCATGACAAAAAAAAAGGGTAACAAAGCAAACCCAGCTACCAATCGCGTGGTGTATTCCGAATTTGGTCAGAATCCAGCCACGACCAGAGCGGTACCCGATCGGTCACCATCGGAACAAGATCTGCGAGTGCAGGTGAGTGGTAAAGGTCGTAAGGGAAAAAAGGTCACCATTATTAGTGGATTTCAGCATTCTCCAGAAACCCTAACTAAACTGGCAAAGGCGCTTAAAGCCCAGTGTGGTTCTGGTGGCACAGTCAAAGACGACACAATTGAGATTCAAGGGGAGCATGCCCCAAAGTTGGTAGAGTTACTCATTGCTAAGGGCTATCGAGCTAAGCGTAGTGGCGGCTGAAGCAGTTTCTTGGATGGAAATTTTCTATGGGGCTCAGAAGACTGCGACAATATGGGCTGTTTGCCCTAGTCGCTAGCTTGTGTATTACTTGGTCCAATCCGGGACCTGCCGCCGATTGGCGCAGCACTCCCTGTGTGGCAACCCTAAGCGATCATCAGATTTTAGATGTAGACCATGTGCAATATGGGGCGAAACCCATATCCCAAGGTGATTTTGCAAAAGCCGTTTTGCGAACTTTTCCAGGTACGTTTGCAACTAATAATGAGGCGCTGGGTCTGACGTTTGATGGTGAGACGGAAGTGGAGCAGTTACTATCAGCTGCCTTAGAAAGGAGTGCTGAGAAAACTCAAGCTATTTTGCGATCGCAAGCCTTAACAGTCCTAACTACCGGTGCGGCTCTTCCTTACCAGGTTTACAGCAATCGTCTATTAGATGAGACGTTTCGTGACGCCTCCCTAATTCCCGCAGCGGATCGTGAAGGTGTGGCTGCCGCCTTAGGTCAAGAAATTATTCCTATAGCTGCAGATTCGACCACAGATAGCAACCGACTACAGCTCTACCCGAATCGCAGTGCATCCTATGCCATGGCTGCTAATTTGCTGTGTGCTGTCAGTCCCGATCCGGCGGTGTCAGCCCTGGTTTCTCAGCGGATGCAGCCCCACCCTGTTCCTGCCGCAACAACGCTGCCTCAGCAAGAGATTCGTGGGGTGTGGCTGACTAATGTGGACAGTCAGGTACTGTTTTCCCGCGAACGTTTGAAGGCCGGTCTTGAACAGCTAGCCGAGGCAAATTTTAATACGGTATATCCCACCGTGTGGAACTGGGGGCACACACTTTATCCCAGTGATGTAGCTCGACGTACCTTTGGCTATAAGCAGGGGCTTTACCCCGACGTAGAGAATACAGGTCAGCGTCAGGATTCCCTTGAGGCCGCTCAGGGCGATCGCGATATGCTGCTGGAGCTGATTAACTTGGCCCGACCCTTGGGGTTACGGGTGATACCCTGGTTTGAATTTGGCTTTATGGCACCGGCGGATTCAGCCTTGGCCAAGGCGCACCCTGACTGGCTTACCCAGAAGTTGGATGGTAGTACCGTCAATGCTGAAGGAATCCACGATCGAGTATGGCTCAATCCCTTCCATCCTGAGGTACAGCAATTTATGCTCGACATGGTGAGTGAGCTAGTGGCTAACTATTCCATTGATGGCTTTCAGGTAGACGATCATTTGGGGTTGCCTGCGGTCTACGGCTATGACCCTCATACGGTCAGTCTGTATAGCAAAGAGCATAACGGCCAGACTCCACCAGCAGATATTCACGATCCTGAGTGGACCCGCTGGAGAGCGGACAAAATCAGTGACTTTATGGGACAGGTTTTCGATGTGGTAAAAGCTCGTCGTCCCGATGCGGTTGTGTCGGTTTCTCCCAATCCTCAGGAGTTTGCTTACAAGTATTTTTTGCAAGATTGGGATACCTGGGTTCAGCGGGGCTATGTGGAAGAGCTGATTATTCAGCTGTATCGCAGCGATTTGGGTCGATTTGTATGGGAAATGGGGCGTGCTCCTGCCCAAGCTGCTCGCCGCCATATTCCTACGGCCATTGGAGTACTGAGTGGTTTACGAAATCGCTCGGTTGCTATGGACTGGATTCAAGATCAGGTTATGGCTGTTCGCGATCGCAATTATGCCGGTGTTTCATTTTTCTTTTATGAATCCCTGTGGTGGTCAGAGACTGAAACAACTGAACAGCGTCAGCAGGCTTTACAACAGCTATTTCCATTCAAAGCAGTGGCCCCTCAAATAGAAAGCGATCGCAGTCAACCGTAAATAGTCAAACGATCCCCACGTTTGAATTTACAGATTTAGATTGGAATGAGTGCAATGCTCGCTTGGATAACAAAGGAGCTGCTAAGAGTGATAGCTAGGTCCAAATGTTCCGACTGAATGCAAATATTTTAGAATTGAACAAAATATACTACGTGTTTGTCCGGAAACACATCCGGTAAGGGTTGTATAAAGATATCAGGAAACAGAGTTACCTCAAAACCAACAAGCTGTTAAGGCTCGTGAAGTTCTCCAGTACTTTACGAGTGGCTAACGGTCTTGCCTGGGTTGTTGCGTTGTTTTCTTATTCTATATCTACCTTAACACAAAGGAGACTCTATGAAACGTAATCTCTTGAAGACAATTTCTCCTATCGCTGCCCTAGCTGTTGGCGCTACTGGTCTTGTTGCAGCCATGGGGCAACCTAGTCAAGCGGCATTTCCCAACAAGGTCTTTGGCTGCAATGTTCCGGGTGCCAATGCGCAACGAGGAGCTGCTCCCAACGCTTTGATCGCTAGTCCTATGAATGTGTTGTCTGGCTATCCTGTCCAGATGACCATTGGTGTATTTACAAATTCCACCACCACTGGAAGTGGAATTATTAGGACTGGAGCAGGCCGCTGTTTACAGGCCATGAATACTCTCAATCAGTTAACGGCTAATCCAAACTTGGTCAATACTCTTGGTGTTACATACCAGCTACGTGATACTAATGGCGATGGTAGAGCAGATGCTTCGACAGTATGCTTAGTACCTTCTTCTGTTGTCGGCGCTCAAAACTGTAGCAATAGTGTAAACTTTGCTATATTATCTTCCCGCCCCTTAGCTAATAACGAAAGCTACGTTTTATTCGATGTTGAGGGTGATGGAGCTGACCCTGAACTGTCGGCAGCTACCGCAGCTCAACTATTAGGGAGTCCAATCATGTACAACAACCCAATAGTTCCAGGTAGACAAGTATTGCTCTAAGAAAGAACACTTTTCTGAATGAGTAATTAAAACAATGTATCCAAGGAGTGAGCTGATAACTCCTTGGATACTGCTGTGTGAACTCTGGTAGTTTCATACCCTATTCAACTGCCATACTCGCCCTTTCCTAACTAAAAGGTTTGGAGGATATTTCCTGTTGGGCTTTGTAGCAACAGCAATAAAAATGTGTCGATGTCACAACCGGGCTGTTCAAAGCTAGATAACTGATAAAGAACGTTGTACTTGTCTTCTAACTGAGTAAGGGCTTGTTAAAAATTAGAATCATGGCTTTGTGCATTTAAATTATGGATTAACAAGCTTTCCAGGCTTAAACCATGAAGTAGTTTCTTAACAGCTCCTAAGCCTAGTTAATCTGTAAGGCCAAAGAAGCATTAAGCTTTTCAACAATAGAGAATTCTAGATGTTCAGTCTATTTAACTCCTCGATTTAGGTGGTAATACTTTATACCTTGCCTTAAGCATGCAATAGAGCCTTCTGTGTAAGCTTCTGTGTAAGTTTTAAACTTGTTTAGTGGATATTTATGCTTTTTTGGGTAATCTGAGAAACAACAAGTGTAATAGTGTAGAGTACACCTTAAAAATGCTAAATAGTATCCGTAGAATACCAAAAGCATTCAAATTTTTATTAATAGGTGGTTTAGTCGCCATTAGCTTAGCGTTTGCAAGCTGCCAGTCATCATCGTCTCTTTCCACTATCCGGATCGGTTTAATTGTTTCTCTGAGTGGCGATATTCCAGAAGTTGGGCAAGCGACTATTAATGCTGCAGAAATGGCTGTAGAGCCGATTAACGCTGCAGGTGGCTTGGAGATTAATGGTCGGCAACAGCAAATCGAGTTGATTGTTAACGATAGTCCTGATAATCCTCAGGGAGCCGTTGCATCAGCACAAAAGTTGATCAATCAGGAAAATGTTGCGGTCATCATCGGGCCACAGGCTAGCCGCAATGCTATTCCCGCTGCAGAGGTAGCAGAAGCGACTCAAATTCCTCTCATCAGCCCATGGTCAACAAACCCCAAAACAACACTTGGTAAGCGCTATGTATTTCGGGTTCCATTTACTGATCCAGCTGCAGCCCAGGCAATGGCTAAGCTAGCTCACGCGGATTTGAAAGCACAAAAAGCAGCCATACTCTACGATGTCACTCAACCCCACAACACAACTTCGGCAGAAGTTTTTCAACAAGCATTTGAAAGTCTAGGTGGGCAGATTGTTGCTAATGAGACCTATACTCCGGATACATCCGACCTCACTCCTCTGCTTCAGAAGATTCAGTCAGGAGATCCTCAGGTCCTTTATTTACCTAACTACGCCAATGAAGTTCCAATACAGGCTAGTTTAGTCCGAGAGCAAGGCATAGATGCCACGCTCCTAGGCACCGATGCCTGGGCGACTATTTCTGAAAGTGAACTGTCAGATCCTCTAGAAGGGAGTCTTTTTACAAGCCATTATGCTCCAGATATTTTGGCTACGGAAGCTCAGGATTTTGTAGAGCGTTATCAGGAACTCTATGGTGATGTTCCTAATGATGTTGCTGCATTAACCTACGATGCATTTGGGCTTTTGTTTGATGCAATTGAGGCTCAGCAGCAGTCTGACCCTGAAGCTATTCGTGAAGGATTAGCTGCTATTGAAGACTATCGAGGAGTCACGGGTGTCATTGGCTATCAGCAGGGCGGTGACCCTGTCAAAAGTGTTGTTATCATGAAAGTACAGGATCAACAATTTCAATTTGAAAGTTTAGCAAGCCCTAACTAAACAATGGAGCTACAGAGTACGACTGCGAACACAGCGCTCTCGGGTATAGAAAAGATAGCGTCAGGGGTTTGTAGTCTTTATCAAAGCTGGAGGCGTACTTTAATAGTACGTTTGACAGTATCATTTCTGTTGCTCTCACTACTTGCGGTTGCTGCAGCCAGTTTTTCAGCCTATATTCTAGCGTCTCAAGCATTAGAGGTTGGTGTCTTAAAAAGACTGGAAGCAGTCGCAGATATTAGAGAAGCTTCTCTTGACCGCTGGGTTGAGGACCAGAAAAATTTTCTGGTTAGCCAGGCAAGTTTAACAGATGTCCGTCGTGCTGCCGCTAAATTTATCGAGCACTCCAATATAGACTCTGGGCGTTCTCAGTCTAGTGCAAAATACTATTACGACGAAAACTACGGCTGGTTACATCAATACTTCAACAACTTATTAGCTAATCAACAGAGTGTACAAGAAATATTTTTACTAACCCATATTGGCGGAGAAGTCGTTTTTTCAACCGATCCAACTCAAGAAGGTAAGTATCGCTTGGCTGATACGTATTTTCTTGAAGGCAAAAAGGGGCTTTTTATTCAGGGAGTCTATCCATCACCTGTTAAACAGCGTCCAACGATGACGATTTCCATACCGTTGCTGAGTTTGGCTAATACCCCCATTGGTGTGTTGGCAATTAATCTTGACTCACATCGGATGGACGATATTTTACAGACATCTGAGCCCACTAACGACAATAGCTTAGAGTCCTACGTTGTGGATCAGTTTAATGTATTTGTATCCGCCAAAGGGTTTGGGCGAGAGGGGTTTCCTAGAGGGGTGCATACTGAAGGGATTGATGCTGCTGTACAAGGCCTAAATGGAACTGGTTCTTACTCAAACTATCGGGGTACTGAGGTAATTGGTGTTTACCGATGGCTGCAGAACTACAGTCTGGCGTTACTAGTAGAAGTTCCTAGAGAAGAGGCTCTTCAGCAGGCTCGTACTCTATTGGGAAATATTTTTGCAATCGGTGGAATCTCAGCAATTTTGCTCTCTCTAGGCATTTATTTTTTAGCCCGTCAAATTTCTCAGCCCATATTAGCTATTTCAAAAACGGCTCTTAAAGTCGCTCAAGGAGATCTCAATGTAACAGCCCCTGTGACGACTCAAGATGAAGTCGGTTACTTGGCGAAAACGTTTAATCAAATGACATCTAGGTTGCGGTCTTCGCAACAGCAGCTATCGGATTACAACTGTAGCATAGAGCAAAAGGCTATTGAGTTAGAAAGGACAATTGTGGATTTAACTGAGACCCAGCATCAGCTTGTCCATGCTGAAAAAATGTCAAGTTTAGGACAACTGGTGGCTGGCGTTGCCCATGAAATTAATAATCCAGTCAGTTTCATTTACGGTAATGTCAAGTTTGCTCAAGAATATACAGATAGCTTGATTCATTTATCATCTATGGTCCTTAAGGGCGCTTCTTCAGAAGAAATTAAAGCATATGCTGATGAGATTGATATTGACTTTCTCACAAGTGACTTTAGAAAGCTAATTAACTCTATTGAAACGGGTGCAGAACGAATTCAAGAAATTGTCAAATCTCTTCGCAACTACTCTCGTTTGGATGAAGCAGACCAAAAACATGTCCATCTTGAGGATGGTATTGAAAGTACGCTAGCCATACTGGATCACCGTTTACGCTCCAATGGTGATTTTGAAGGCATTCAAATAAAGCGTGATTATGGCAAATTACCCCTAGTTCTTTGTTATCCAGGCCCTTTGAATCAGGTTTTGATGAATTTGCTAAGCAATGCAATTGATGCTCTACAGGAGGAATGTGAAGAGGAGCTAAGCAAGTTAGCCGTAGAACGTCCTAACGTAATTACTATTACGACGTCGTCAACGGGAAACTGGGCCATGATCGAGATTACTGATAATGGCCCAGGGATTTCCCCTGAAATTCAAGCTAAAGTCTTTAATTATCTATTTACGACTAAACCTAGTGGTAAAGGGACTGGCATGGGACTGTCAATAAGTCGAGACATCATTGAAGTGAAGCATGGTGGACAACTTAGTATGAAGTCCCATGTCGGTAAAGGCACAACGTTTCAGATTCTATTACCCATTCATGGGCAAGCAAAAGATACTTCCTCGAAATAGAGAATCCATAGGGAGTTAAACACTTTCACCTATAGCCTTCGAGAGCCTATGGATTGCCTCCTTGACCTTGAGCTCCGGAACCGTCCATCATTGGATCAGAACTGTTTGACGCTGAAGAATTTCCATCAACATTGCCTGTTTCTGATTGCATGTCTTGAACAATATTTCCTGGTAGACGCTCCAGCTGAGCTTCTACCTCTGGCTCTGTAGCTGATTCAATAATTTCAATGTTTTCTAAAGTACTAAATCCAGCCGCTTCTGATGGCACTAGGGTCTCTGCTGGTAGGGCTGTGGATTCCTGAAGGATAAAGCTTTCTGACAAGGTTGATTCTTGCGGCACTGGCTCTGATATAAAAACTGTGCTGTCGGGGAGCGTTTCAGGTATTGTTTCTGGAACGATAGTAGTTTCAGGAACTGTTTCTGGAATTATCTCCAAGGTCGGTTTGACAAGCGGTTGCTCGATGGGGGTAATGACCTCTTGATTAGGGTTAGAAGGAATAATGGCATCATTCGGGCTGGTGGTTGGTGGAATAGATAAATCTGGTTTAACCGGAACCTCCTGCGTTGGCGGTGGGGTAGCTGTCGTTGTGCCACTTGGTTGGGCAACAACAGGCTGTTGGCGCACTGGTTGTTGTCGAAATTGTTGTCTAAGACTGGGTTCAGGTTGCTCTACGGTTTCACGTAGTATTCCGGCAAACCGATCTGTCGTGCGTCGCCGTTGTAAAAAGGCTGCCGCTGGTGATGATTCAAAGGCAGGTATGTTAGTATTTAGCGCCACTGCACCAGCAGGTCGAGAAGAGAGAAATACCGGATTTTCTTGTATAGTATCAGTCTCACTATCTTCAAATTCTCCTTGCTGCTCTAAGGCAGCTAAGGTTTCCTGCCGAACTGCATCGATGTGTACATCATTCATCGAGACAGTTTTATCATTTAGATATAGTCCAGAAACTATCTCACTTGTGGAATAGAATTCCTTTAAGTCAAATTCAAAGTGCTGAATCAGGCCATCTCCTCTCACGACTGCCATTTCTCCAGCATTGAGAGGTTGCTGCATGGAGCCATCTTCATTGAAGGCCATCATTGGACCTTCAGGATTTGTAGTTAGAGCACCAATAACAGTAGTGTTTGTTTCGGGGATAAAGCGAACAAACAAGGCTGACCCACGAATACCAGTCACTGCATTGGGCGTTTGGATAGTCGTTCGTCCTTGGCCTGGGGGAATCAGCAACAAGACTGTCCCGTTGGAGAGCCGAAAATTTCGGGTATTTGGAGTAAATCGAAAGATAGCACTTTCACCAATGCGGGCCAGCGAACCATCGTTAAACCTTAGCTCAGCTCGCGCCCTACGGGCTGTACTGAGGGCATCATTAATGCCCAGAACATCGGACACTTGAGCTCTACGAGACTGGCCATCGGTAACTAACTGTACCTGATTACGAACTAGCTCTAGCCGAGCCCAGGTCAGCGCAGAGCGAGCAACAGCAGTCCCAGGCAATGACAGCACTATCCCAAGGGAGGTGCCAACCAAAGCCAACCAGCGACCGGCTGACAAAAGTTTAATTGTTTTCATTACAGTCCGCCTATGAACCAGCTAAAGAGTAAGGATTCACAAGTCAATTCCCTCAGTTCCAACCGGCTTGCATGCATGACGGATAAGAACAACGCTCTCGATGATAAAAAAGCCGTTCTAGACAAGTTCCAAACGCTAATTAAGAGAACGATGAGATCATTGAAACCCCCAAATACATAAAGTTTTTAATACACCCTTAGAGTTATGCTACCGGGGTTATTGCCGAAGATAAGCAAGATTTGATGAAGTGTGAAGGTTAGTTCATCATTTTTTTTGAAGATTGTGTTGTTATCCCCAACAGTAGTCCTACGTAATCTGATTAAAAATCGTCCAATAAAGGCCCTAAACGACTGAGGACAGGGTCATTATTGGGTTCTTCTATATCTAAGACTTGTTCCTCAGGCTCTGATGCTGTTAATTCTGAGGCTAATGGTTCTTCAGATATTTTTTGTTCGAAGGTTGCTGGGGAATGAGTGCTTCGTTCTAGTGCGGCTACTCGAATGTTAAGTTGAGTAAGCTGATGCTGTAGTTCCATAAACAACATCACTGGCTGGGATGCTTCTCGGTTCAGTAGATACTGACGCAGTGCTTGCTTACATAAATCGCTAAAGGTTTGCTGCTGTTCAGATTGGTGTATTGCGATCGCATCCAACAAAGCCCTGTCTCCATCGCTATCGTCAAAGGAAATGCTTTTACGGATGGATTTAGCAGCCATAGCAAGTTACTGGAAGCAGGGCAAATACTGCTCCCAATAATGCATAGCTAGGGGCAGCCCGTCAATCTAACTGGCGGTAGCCTTTAAATTAGCCAGCTGGGCTTCACCATATATATATTGACCCAACGCATTTGCCTGGCGGGATGGCTTCGCCAGATGTCCCTTCAGCTTTGCATCCTTTAGTAAGGGACGCAGCTCATTCCAGAAAAATTCACCACCACCACCGGTCACAATCACATCCGTAGACCGCTCCGGTAGCCAGTTCAAAAAACGCTGAGAAAGCTCACGGGCAAAACTCTTACGTAGACTGGGTAAAATTTCATCCAAGTCAGTGGGTCGTGCCGCCCCCTTGGGACGATAAAACCGATCTCCCTCCGCTCGGTGTACCGCCTCAATTAGCGATAGGGACTGACTGTCGGCCCCATCGATCTGGGCGGCCACCCGCTCATAGAACTGTGCCATCCCAAAGGATTCACTTTGGGATGCACCACGGGCAAAGCGGAACCGGTCAATCGCCAAAAAGTCAGTAGTTTGATGGCCAATGTCCACAATTGCCACCGATAGATTCGGAAAATCAGGGCTGGAACTACGCTTACTTTGGGCTTCACTCCAAATTAGACTGCCGTAGCCCTCAGGCATCACCCATACCTTCTCCACATTAATTTCCGTGGACTGTCCCCGATAGCTCATCACATGGGGAGATGTTAGCAAACTAATAATTTCAGACTTTTCGGCATCAAACTGCTCTTGAGAATGATAGGGCAGCCCCAAAACCACGCCCAGATTCCCCTTTAGGCCAAAATAGCCTACACAGGCCAATGTTTTTACTAACGCATCATCTACCTTGGACTGCCCTACTCCCAAGTCAGCCCCAAAGTCAGCTGCTAAGTGACCCACCGCATAGCCCTTACCCTGATATTCCAACCACATATCTAGAAGCGGATCGCTGGGTTGAGATTCAAAGCCACCGCGTCGCACCTGCTCTACCGTCAGATGGGCAACATTTGACGGGATCAGCACCACATCTCCCTGACTACGTTTTACACAGGTTTTGGTAGCGGTACGACCCAAGTCAATACTAAGGAGCTTTATCTTTTGAGTAGGCATAACGCAAGTTAGGAGCTAAAAAACTTCAGATAACGTAAAAAGCAACTAAGACAGATACTACTGCGAAGCCGCCCCTAGGCAAACCTTCCCCAGGCAGCTAGTCAGTTAAGTTCTGTACATCATGCCGCAACCTCGGCATGCCATAGGTTGCCTGCATGACAATGCCACGATTGAAATTACTAAACGAGACATTCGAACCTAAATATAGTTCAATTGTACTAAATGACGCAAACATACCTGTCTATGTTTTTTTTAGCCAGTGACTAAAAAACATTGATATGGGGTGAATCGGATGGAGTTTGAAGAAAACCTATGGGTCCGTCCATGTTTTAGAAAATTGTGTCTACGCTGGTAGCCAAATAGCGCCAACACCATATCTAACCTTGAAAGTTGAGTTTCTCTCTGCACCAAATTCAAGGCGTGGGTATGGCCACACATTAGACACTAGGAAACAAGTTATGTCACAAAGTTTTGGAGTAATTGGCCTAGCGGTCATGGGGGAAAATCTGGCCCTCAACGTTGAACGCAATGGGTTTCCCATCTCTGTTTACAATCGATCCCCTGAAAAAACTCAAGCTTTCATGACCAACCGAGCGGTTGGTAAAAATGTTGTTGCAGCCTATTCCTTAGAGGAATTTGTTGCGTCTCTGGAACGTCCACGCCGCATTTTATTAATGGTCAAGGCAGGTAAGCCAGTGGATGCCGTCATTGAGCAGCTTATGCCCCTGCTTGATCCCGACGATATGATCATCGACGGTGGTAACTCCCTATATGAAGATACGGAGCGTCGCGTTACAACATTGGAATCGGCAGGCTTCCGCTTTATTGGGATGGGCGTGAGCGGCGGTGAGGAAGGGGCTCTAAATGGTCCCAGCTTAATGCCTGGTGGCAGCCGTGCGGCTTACGAGTCCATTGAACCTATCGTTAGAAAAATTGCGGCCCAGGTGGATGATGGCCCCTGTGTAACCTACATTGGCTCGGGTGGAGCTGGTCACTATGTCAAAATGGTTCACAATGGCATTGAGTATGGCGATATGCAGCTAATTGCCGAAGCTTACGACCTGATGAAAAATGTATTGGGTCTGGGGCATCAACAGCTCCATGAAATCTTTGCTCAGTGGAACACCACTGAGGAACTAGATTCTTTCTTAATTGAAATCACAGCTGACATCTTTACTAAGACCGAAGGGGATACAGCGTTAGTAGAGAAAATTTTGGATGCTGCAGGGCAAAAGGGTACAGGTCGTTGGACTGTGATGAATGCCTTGGAAATGGGTGTAAGTATTCCCACCATTACAGCCGCGGTCAACGCTCGGATTATGTCATCTCTTAAGGATGAGCGCGTGGCGGCATCTACCCAGATTAGCGGTCCCGAGGGCAAAATCACTGAGAATGCCACTCTGTGGGTCAACAAAATTCGTGATGCCTTATATTGTTCAAAAATTTGTTCCTATGCTCAAGGCATGGCCCTGTTGCGTAAGGCGTCAGAAACATACAATTACGATCTAGACCTAGGTGAATGTGCTCGGATCTGGAAGGGCGGTTGCATTATTCGGGCGCGCTTCCTCAACAAGATTAAACATGCATTTAGTGAAAACCCTGCATTGCCTAATTTGTTGCTGGCTCCAGAATTTAAGCAAACAATTTTGGATCGTCAGGCAGCTTGGCGTGATGTAGTTGCCATGGCTGCTCAGTATGGTGTGCCAGTGCCTGCGTTTAGTGCGTCATTAGATTACTTTGATAGCTATCGTCGGGCTCAGCTACCTCAAAATCTCACCCAGGCGCAAAGAGATTACTTTGGTGCCCACACCTACAAGCGTGTGGATAAAGAAGGTGTGTTTCACACTGAATGGACTAAGGAAACGGCAGCCGTCTAAGGTATTTTTGTTTTAGTCAACAAAAGAGCCTGCCATTTTTTCTTTGGCAGGCTCTTTTGTTGAAGTCCTACACCATAAAACAATTAAGGGCACGCACAGCCTTCTATCAAATCTCGCTTTTAGCGCTCCCAGATATCTTTGGTGGTAGATAGACTAATGGTTTAACCTTTACCTGTCACTGTGCATAGTGAGGACAAACCAGGAAGGAGCCAGGATTCATAACAATAGTCCGGACAGAAAAGCGAGAGAACTAGCCAGAAAAGCTATTCAGGCTCTAAGGTTTTGTTAACAGACAAACCCACCTGAATAGCTATGATTTGCATGATACCGGGTCTACTCCAAAAAGTGGGCCATTTAGC
>JBCCQQ010000075.1:0-27787 GCA_039024555.1 Cyanobacteria bacterium P01_D01_bin.156 | reverse complement strand
TTTTTGGGTATGCTTTCCCCAACCCGTTTGAGTGGATGCTAGATCATGTCGGTGATTTACCGATGCCCCGTAGGTCATCTAAAGCACAACAGCTGAAGCCCTTATACGCAAATACTTTTGCGGCTTAAGTTGATACCCGATTTCTTTAATGCGATGTTCACTATCGGCCCCCCGTTGGACATAAAAGGTGTCATAGACGTCCTGGGCTGGGCGGTCGAGATTGGTGATCACAAATCGGGGATTGGGGCCTTTGGGGAGCCATTCTGCCTTCATGATCAGCCGTCGAGGCGCGGCCCAACTCCCGGCCGCATAGTAGACGTCATCAAACAGACGGGCTTTGTGTTGAGTCAGACACATGAGCACTCGAGCTTGCTCAAGCAAGGCCTCAATCTTGTGCTTGACCACTGCATTCCCCGAAAAGCCGATGGCATACTCTACCTCAGCTCGTTCACATACCCTGAAGATTTCGGGCAAGGCAAACCCGGCATCCGCGCGAAACCGAATCTTGACCCCTGGCCAGGCTCGTTTCAGTCGCCAAAATAGCCACCGTAGGATACCGGCCACCCCTTTGCCTGGATGACTATTGCCCGCCCGTAACTGCATCACTAGCGGATACCCACTGAGTGCCTCATTGATGAGCACCGGGAAATACATCGCATGACCATAGTAGCCATGGAAAATACTCAGTTGTTGTTGACCATGGGTGGGCGCATCCCAACCATCAATATCCAAAATCACGGTCTCGGGAGGAACCTCATGGCTAGCGATGAAGTGGTCTACAAAAAAACGACGCATCTCAGAGATTTCCGATTTGCTCACCTGATTCTCCAAACGGGTGATGGTCGGCTGACTTGCCAATAAGTCTTCCCCTGACTCCGGCACTCGTCCACAGGCAATTTTGTAGATCGGGTCGTGGCGCATCTGATTGCTATCATTGGCATCTTCGTATCCGCCCACCAACTGATACACCCGTTGACTGATTAATTGATGCACACTATGGATAACTTTGTCGGGGTCGCGCCACTCTTCGATGCAATCCGCTATCCCTTGGCATACTTGCAGCCGTTCTTCGGCTTGGCGAGCCAGTAATACCCCTGCATCTGAACTCAGCTCAAGCGCTGAAAATTTAACCACCAGCTCACGATCCTGATAAAAATCAAAACCCAGTTCCGTTTCACACTCTGTCATGGCACAATTGAGACGATAAATTCTTTTAAGAGCCTGATTCTAAAACGTTTCAGGCTCTTTTTCTATCCCCTCTTTGACCGCTTCGTGAATAATCCAGGCTAGAGAATTCGACATCGTTAATAGGGATTGACAATCGACAACCCAGGGGCGGTAAGCACTCGAACCTAGCCTCTTTAGAAATCATAGGTCCCTCACTGGGATGTCTCATACATAGCAGAATTGACTTGGATATCTATTTCTACGTTAAAAATATTTACTCCGAAAGAGCCGCACCCAAGAGGGATTACGGAACAAAATGGTGGGATTTGAGGACTCGTAAATGAAGCTATCGGGGTGCTAGGAATTTGATTTAGCCTTAATGGCAGACTCCCCAAAAAGTTGGCTAGTCAGCAGTGCCGATCAGTGTAAACGCCGCCCAACCTCGGGGATTTGGATAGTTGGCCATTGTCGTCAACATCGCTTGTCGGAGGGCTTGGGCCTTGTCTTGCCCTTGCCGCATTTGGTCATAAAACTCCGTCATCAAATCGGCGGTGGGTGCATCTGGCACTGACCATAAAGAAACGATCACGCTGGGAGCACCCGCTGCAATCAAGGAGCGGGAAAGACCAATCACCCCATCGCCAGTCACCTGACCTAACCCCGTATCACAGGCACTCAGAACGACCAGTTCAGCATTCAGGTCGAGTTCTTCAATGATTTCGGCGGCAGTGAGCAGGCCGTCTTCGCCATCTCCTGGGGTGAGTGCAATGGCACCGGGCACATCCCGCACTCCAGAATCTTGAGGATTGCCGTATTCCAAAAGGCCATGGGTCGCCAGGTGAATGATCCGCGCATTACCAATCTGGTCTTTTACAGCAGTCTCAGTAGCAGCGGAACCGAGCAGGGCAGTGGTGTTGAAGAAGCTCGCGATCGCCCTGGCTTCTTGTTCAGCTCCGGGCAGGTTGGATAACGCCTGCGTGGTTGAGGTCTCTGGATTCCACACTTCGGGCATGGCAGGGTTGCCCACCAAAAGTAAGTTCTGGGGATTGATGACTGTGGAAAACGCTTGGGCCTCACGTTGCTGCCAACTTAAATCCAATACTTGAATAGAGGGAGCTGTCAGTATGGTGTGCTTTTCAATCAGGTAGGTATCGGCCTCATCTATTAGTGCTGGAAAAGGCACCAAGAACAGTTCCCCTTGAGGAATAAAGACGACCCGCTGCTCGGGATCGGTGGGTAGAAGATCCGCGATCGGTTCAATCAGCAGTTGGTGCAACTGACGAAGATGATCGTTATTGACAGCGTAATCCGCCGATAGCTCGAGTCCTCCCCGTGAGCGATCGCCGATCGCGGCCCGACTGCTCATGACTAGGCTGGACAAATCAAGGGAATCATTTTCTAAAGCAACTTTATGGAAGTCCAATTGTCCATCAGGTTGAACCACCCAGATATAAATGGCTGGGCTATCTGCCCCGATTTCAACCAGAGAATACTCAACCAGCACACTTTGATTTTGCTGCGCAATTCGCTGAATAGCCTTCAGATCAGGCGGGGCAGCCAGCAAAGGAGCCGTCTGCTGTTCGGATATGCTGGCAGACAACAAATCAACAAAGGCTCTGGCTCTTTTGCGCTCTGAGATCTCAAGCGCCCGTGCATCTTTACCTTGAAGAACTAGAGCCTGTTCTAATCCTTCATAGGTGGAGCTTTGCAGATCAAACAGACTGACCTTAAAAACATCTGGCAGAGCATCATCCCTGAGAGACTCTGCAATTGGCACAGCCTGCCAGAAAACCGTTTCAGCGTTCGGGGCGTCATCCAAAAATAGATGCAGATAACCCATGTCGGTAAGGACGTCAACTTCACTTCCCCGAAAGTGATTGTGTTGAGAGATCGTCAAGGCCTGTTGAAAGTGGTCAAAAGCAGTTTCATATTGGCGAAGATGTGTATATCCACGCCCCAAACCGTTCAATGCGGCAATCTCCGTTTCGCCACTACCTACTTCTTGGGCCAAGACTAAGGCTTGCCTAAAATACTCAAGGGCATCGGCGTATTGCTCTAACTGTGAGTAATCAACCCCGAGGTTATTGAATACTTTTGCTTGTGCTACAAGATCTCCCATTTCGATCACAAGATCTAAATGTTCTCTGCGCAGCGATAACGCTAAAGACTGCTCGCCAAGGGCGTTATAAACAATTGCTAAATTCCCCAGAGCAGTAGATTCCAAAATAAAAATTTGTTCCTCAAGGTCGGACTCCGAAGTTTGGTTGTCAACGGTTGGGGCCTCAATTGTCCGGGCAACTTCTAAGGCTTCCTCATGATTCTTCTGAGCCCGTAAAAATTGACCTAGTTTTTGATAACTGACGCCTTGTGAATTGAGCAGATAGGCCTCGGCTAGACGATCTCGCCTCTCCAAATCCCGCATGATGCTGAGAGCCTGTTCAAATGAATCTACTGAGAAATGAAACTTTTCCAAGAAGCGATAGATATCACCCAATTGAGATAGGCTCGCTGCGGCTTGCCTGATAAGAGGTTCACTCGGACCTTCAGCATCAATCAAGGCCTGAATCACGGTGACGTGTTGGGTGTAAAAATCTATCGCGCTCGTATAATTGCCTTGTACAAAGTGCACATAACCTAAACTGTCTAGAGCGTCGGCTTCCCCTGACTGGTCACCAATTTCGTGATAGCGCTCGAGTGCCGCAGCTAAAGACGCCAGTGCGGCTTGAAATTCTCTCGCTCTATACTGATCTTGCCCCTGCAGCAAAAGTCTATCGGCTTCGGCTAGTTGTAGCTGTCTTGAGGGTTCCTGGGCGATCTCGGGTAACACCGGATCAATCCCAATGAGTTCAAAGAAAACCGGAGAACCCATCACTGACACCAGCAAAAGCCATCGCCAGATTGCCAAGGTCTGGATGGTCATAGCCCATTGCCAATCAGAATAAACGGTGCCCAATAGTGGGGATGGGATAAATCATTGGGGTCCAGACCAATGGCATTGGCCAGCTCCAGCCCACCCCGATCACGCTCCTCACCCAGGCGAATCAGAGCCATTTGGGCCTGCTGCAATGCCTCGGCCTTGCCGAGGTTGCCACGCACCAGGCCATCGTAAAACTCAGTCATCAGAATTTGGGTACCGCCGTCGTCAACGGCCCATAAAGAAGCCATGGAAGCCCTTGCGCCAGCGGTCTGCATCAGGTAGCCAAAGCCGAGTATTTCTTCCCCATTGCCAAAGGTGTTATCTACGCCGGTTTCGCAGGCGCTGAGCACCACCAAATCGACTCGCGTCAGGTTAAGGAGACCCTCTTTGAAATCTTGCAGGGTCCAGCGTTCTTGATCGCTGAAGAGAATAAAAGAATCTTCCGGTTGACCGATTAGAAACTTAGCGTGGGTAGCCAGATGGAGAATGGAGTGGCAATTGGCATCGCGCTCAATCCGGGTACGATTAAAATCAGTATCTAATAGTGGGGTGCTACCTGGAAATAGCTCGGCGATGTGGTTGACTTCATCATCGACATGCTCTAACAGGTTAAACCGATACTGATTGTCACCCACGCTGACGGTCAGCGGTCCCTCAGTGAGGGCACCGGCCAGGAGACTGGGGGTTGACCTGGGCGGGGTGTTGAGGTCGGTGAGGCTGGCGGCAGTGATGTGATTGATGCGATAGCGCTCGGCCAGCCACTGCTCGCCATCGTGGAGAGCGGCGAGGGGAATGTAGCGTAAAGAACGGTCGGGAGCGTAGATGATGGTGTTGACCCTAGCTGCTTTTAAGTCAGCTTCGATAGGAGCGATCAGCCAGTTATACAAGGTTTGGGCTGGGGTAAGGGCATCGCGGGTGGGCTCTTCTAAGGCGTAGCGAAAGGCTTGGACGGCATCGTTGATTTCAAGGTGAGAGACATTTACCGTATGCCGAACAGGAGGTGAATAAGGAGAGGTGACAATAAGTTCCAAACTATTATCGAGTATGAAGGGATATAGGAGCACTGCCCCCTGGGGAATCTCACTTAAGTTATCCTGTAGGGCGGGAAGCTGTTCTATCGGGATAGTCTGGCTACGTTCTTGCGGGCTGAGTAAGGCAACTTGCGTTCGTACAATTTCGCTATCTTTGAAAGCATTAAAATCTTGTAGAATTTGCCGCTGTTCAGCTTGCAGGCCAACGAGTTCATTCGACTCGGCATCGGTGAGGGTAGGTTTAGCCTCCAACTCACTCAGGCGTTTACCATTGGCAATAATCTGGTCAATCAGGGTGTTGTGGGCACTGACAATTATGGTCTCAGCAAGCACCAGTTCTGTACCTTCTCGAGCACTATCAGAACTGCGCACACCCCGCAGGTAGTTATTGAGTTCCTGCTCCTTCAGCAGGTCTAAAACATGCTGAGCTTCCAGAATACGGTCATGTTTTAACAATAGCTCGGCTAACAACCGATAAGCATCGTCAAATTTGGTGAAATAGGATTCTTGTAAGTCCTCTGAAAGGTCGCGGTTATCAGCACGAATTGACTCATAAACATTGACTGTCTGCTTTAAGAAAATAATTGATAATTCTGTTTCATCGAGGTGATTTAAGAGGATTCCAATGCTATTAAGTGCTAAAGCTTCATCTACTCGCTTATCACGGTTGGAGACTTCTTTTCGAATGCTAGCTAAGGATTCTTGGAAGTATACAAGAGCCTGTAAGTAATATTCTTCTGAATCCTCTTCCAGTGCTTCTAAAGCATCGGTACCCTGATTGTAGAAAATAGTGCTTAAACTGTACAGGATATCGAATTGAAGTGTTGAGCTAGCTATTGGGAAAAGCCTTTGATAGATAAATATTGCTGAATCGTGATTGCCGGTCTCATTATAAAATGAGGCAATATTGCTAAAAACATTACCAATTCCTTCTTCACATTTTGGAAGAGGTAAACAGGATTCATATATTTCAAGACTTCTTTCGTATGTGATTGATGCATTGTTGTAGTCTTCTTCTGCTTGATATGTTAAGGCAATATTGTTGAGTAAACTTGCTTGTTGATAGATAGGATTATTTGGAATCTGGCGATGAATCTCTAAGCTTTGTTCAAAACTTTCTCGAGCTTGAGTATATTTTCTTTGAGTATACTGATCAACGCCAAGGCTATTCAGAGTTGTTGCTTCATATGCCTTATTTTCAAGTTCGCGATAGATGGCAAGGCTTTGATTGTAGTCTGCAAGACCCGCCTCATAATCATCCAGCTCAATTAATAAACGCCCCCTTTCTCGGAGGGTATCAGCTTCTCCCCGTCTGGCAATCTGTCGAGTTCGGTCAGGCACTCTTGATGCAGATTGAATCGCTTGGTAAATTGACAGAGCTCTTTCAAATGAATTTAATGCATCATTGAATCTCAGTAGACTACGGTGATGAAGTCCCTCTGTTAGAAAATCCGAAGCATCAGCCATCTGTTCCCCGATAGATTGGGCCAGAAGAATAGCTAAGCCCGTCCTAGGAGCTATCACAACAGGCAGTATCAGCATGAGTAAAGCTGTTACTAAAGATGCTACAGACCTGCGTAAGACAACCATAGAAAGATTTCCTATATGTACTGTTAGGTTAGTGGAAGGAAATGGGTGTGGAGCATGATTACTAAAATGAGATAGCTCCAATTACCTGTTGTTCTTTATTCAAGACTTTCTGTTATTCACTGATTTAGTGGGGAATACCCCTAAGTTACACATATTTTGCTGGATATTCCGAAAGTTTTCAGAGTGATTACATCATTTTTCCAGCTCTGCTTCGATGCTGGCAATTAAATCAGTATCGCCTAGCTCAGTTGCCCCTTGCTGGGCTGTCAGTAGCTGCTCTCGAGCCTGCTCTGGTTGACCTATCCGGTTATACAGCGTTCCCAACCCCCAGCGTACCTTGACCTGTTCTTCTAAATGGTCTTCGGCTTCGGCTAATGTCAGTGCTTTTAGATAGCTATCTTCGGTGGGCAATGCCTGCCCGCTGCGGATGTAATAATCCCCTAAAAGTCGATAAATATGAGCCGTCTCTGCCCCCGACTCAATCAAGCTCAGCAGCTCATCAATACCCTGGGCAAAAAGCTTATATTTGGGATACACCTCTTCGGCCAGGAGCACTGTTTTGAACGCTTCAGGGGCCTCTATAGACCTGACAGCAGCGATCTCAGCTTCAGCATCGGCGAGTTCTCGCCCCCCAACTAAGCTAAAGACCGCTGTGGGTATCCACTCCTGGGATGACGCAGTGCCGGTACCCGCCACAACCCGCAAGGCATATTCTGCACCCAACTCCAACGCTGGCTGATTGGCCGGGTAGCAGAGCACGGTCTGATCGCTGATCACCGTCCATACATCAGACCAGTCAGCGCCGACTCGCTTTTGTAGCGTAATCGTATATTGCCGAGCTCCTGCCACCGCATTCCAGCGTAGATGGGGGGTCGGCGTTAACACCTGACCTGACCAAGGGGTGATGACGTAGGGAATCTCTGGATCGGTTGCGCTCCAGGTATCGCTGACCCCAAACACAGGCCGCACCCGACGGGGGGTATCTGGGCAGGCATCGGTGACGCTGGAGACGCCCGCACTGACCGTATCACTTTCAGTGTTATCAGGACACAGCAAGGTCACCAATGTGCCAGGTTCAATTCTCAGTAAATCATCCCCATTTAGCATCGTGGGGGGATAGGTCTGATAAAAATCAGACCAGTTCGAACGCTTTAAATAGACCACACCGCCCTCAACGGATTGAAGGCGAGCCAGACGAGCCCATGCCACTGTTGAGAAGGTGAGCCAGCTCACCAGGGAGAGGGCACCAATAAGCAACAGTCGATTGCAAGTGAGGCGATGTCTCACGATAGAGTGAACATCCCCCTTTTTAAGGCTACCGTGTACACACATCTCGGCAGGGAATTCAAAGTTCTGCCTTACCCTCCTTAATCCCCCCTTGGTAAGGGGGGAAACTCCAGTTCTCCCCCTTACCAAGGGGGAGTTAGAGGGGGTGAGGCAACTGCAAATGCTAGTTTTCAGGACTTGTGTGTACACCGTAGCCTTTTTAAGGGGGACTGAGGGAGATCGCTCAGTTGCTTTAAGGCGTCGAGATCCCCACAACCTCGCTTGAGAAAGGGGGGCCATAGAAGAGTGACTACCATTATTCAGTGAGCACTTTGAAAACATTATCAGGTCACTCCTTTGTTGATAGGGCTTTATTCGCCATGCCTTTCCAAACATCATCTTCTGGACGACTGATGTTGCGCAGGCAGGTTTCCCATTCTGCTTGGGCCTCGGTAGTTTTTTCCTGCGCTTCTAGCACCTGGGCCAGCAGGCAGTGGGCATCTGGTCGGGAGCCCTCCAGGGTTTCTTCTAAACGAATCGCCCTGATCAGTTCTCCCTGGGCTTCTAACAGTCGTTCTTGCCTGAACCAGGCCCATCCGAGATTTTTGTGAAGGCCATATTTTAATTCGGGGTCATCAATATCTCGCTTTCTATAATCATCCAACGCAGTTTTCAACAAGACCGCCGCTGATTCAAAGTCTTCGTCTTCGCTAATTTGTAACCGGGCCAGGTTGTTGACCGACTCTAGATAGCCTGCCTTGATCGCTTTAGCGTATTCGGCTTTGGCCTGCTCAAAATCTTGCAGGTCTTCATAGGTCACTGCCAGATCGTGGTTCGCAGCCGGGAAGTTAGGGTTTAGCTGCAGCGCTCGCTCAAAATTGCCCTGGGCATCGGCCAGCTTGCCTTCTTCGTAGTACTGTTGAGTCCCCAATGCGTGATATTGCGTTGCGGCCCAGGGCAACCCGGCACTGTGCCCCCAGAAAAAGAGGGCCAGCAGGGCTACCGCTAGCGAGAATTTGATCAACGGCCAGAATCTTGGATAGGGCACCCGCTGACTCAAATAAGCATCTACAATCTGCTGACCCACTTTGGTGAGCACACCGCCAGTGGCAAATAGGGCTAAGGCGACGGGTGAGATCGCACCAATCGAACTCCAGATCCCCGGAGCCCCAGTAAAAAATCGGGTGGCAATATCTTTTGCCAGGGCTAACGTAATCGTGAGCAGGGCAATGGTCAGCCCCCCCAAAAGCCATCCTAAAATGGGTTTGGGCTTGGCTGGTTGGGGATACCACCACCAGTGATGCTCAGGGGGTTTAAGACTTTTGCGCCAGGTGGGCAGCGACTCAAGCTTGAGCAATCGATCGTTCCATTCGTCCACCTGCGCATCGTCCTCAGACAGGTCCATCCAAAACTGAGGGGAGATCTCAGGGGTATCGGTTTCCTTGGCCAGCTGATCGATCAGATGTTGGATGCGATCTCGCTGGCGCAGCAAGGCCAGGACCTTTTTGGGAGCCTGCTGATCTGACCACATTTTTTCAGGTTCCAGTACCCCCACCTGCTGATGGTAGGTATGGAAGGCATCTTGTAGTAAATCGGCTGCTCTCATTGCCCTGGCACTGGTTTAGATGGATGGGGACTCTAGATTTATGAAATCATGATTCCGTTGGTACGATCTCAAAGAGCAAAGATAAAACAGCCACGTTTTGCACATCTAGCAACCTTGGGCCTTGAATTGAGCTAACGGTCCCCCCCGATCTACGGGTATCCATCGCGCCAAAGATATCGTCCATTGCCGCGACGGTATCCGCTTCGGCACCTCGCCTGAGCCGTCGATTTACCTTAGGCGCACTGCCTCTTAATTTTTTGAGGGGGGTGACCAGGGACTGGGGGCTCGCTAAGACCAGCAACTCCGTAATGCCGTGAGGCTCTGCCCCTTTCAGTCCGATCGTTTCTGACTGCCGACTAGAAATCAAATCAATTTGAGGATCATCTACAGCTGGGGGAAATAAGACATTGACCTCCCCCGCCGCGTCAATCACCAGGACACCAAAGTGCAAATCGTAGGATTCATTATTTTGGACTTTGACGGCAATTTCATTGCCCACAACGATTTGATCAATCCCGCGCTCTGACTGCTGTGGAATGATAATGTCATCGGGATTCCCGCCACGGGTGGTGGTCCCACTGCGGGAGCCGCGATGATCGACCGATAGACTGACATTAATGCGAGAGGTTTGCTGGTTAACCATCAGGGCTAGCATACGCCCAAGGTATAAGCTCACAAACCGGGATCTGAGCCGATCAAGAGCGGCTTCTATGGTTTCACCGGTCTGCCCAAAGGAGCCAACCAGGATAGGTTTTTGGGTAGGGGAGAATAGGCCAATGCTGCCAATGATTTGCCGTAACTGAATATCAACAGAATTTAACCCTAGACGTTGGTCAATACTGTCAGTGTAACGGCCTAAAAGCACATGGGCTGACTGGCCAGGTTGTACAGGAAAGACCTCAAAATCAGGAGATCGACCCAGGTCATCCAGGACAACCTGCCGTTCGGCAGGCGTCAGGGTCTCATCCAGGGCGACTTTGAGGGTGACGTTCTTAGGGATGCCGCGAATCTTTTCTTGCAGAAATTGGGCAGACGTATCTGCTGCTCGGGTGCCTCGAGTTGTGCTGACAAATCGACCTTCGGTGAGGAGCCCATCTCTCGTGCCATCAATCTGTTGGACTTCGCCCAGCTCTTCCCCTGTTTTGTGATCAATGACTGAGAAGATAGCACCTTGATCGAAGGCGTCTAATGACCAAGGATCTAGCCCCCCCAGCCAGAGTTGGAGCCGATCATCCTCTGATTTATCGGCGGCTGATTCGGTTTGAACCGGGCCTAGCACCAGGGCCTCAGCCGGTTGGGCAACGGGGTCAATATGGTAAATCGGCTTGGTGCGAACGGCGGGTTCTGCAGTTGGATCAGGATCGTAGATGGGCTGTTGGCTATGCTCCGCTAACCGGGTCGAACTGCTAGTAACCATGGGGATGGTTTCTGACAGGGGACCCGTGGCTTGCCAGAGGTACTGGGTGAGTAGATAGGTGAAGGCCCCGGCGGTGAAGCCATCAAAGCTATAGTCTGCGGCCAGTTCATTATATTGAGCAGCCCCTATAAAAAAGCCCTGCCCCTGGGGTGAAAGGATGGCCTCAACAAACTGATTTTCATCCCAGCCTAGCTGATCTAAGAGCTGTCGCTGGTATTCCCATTCCGTGTCAAAGATTTGTCGCAGGCCGGATCGGGTGACCGACGCCTGGTTGAGCGATCGCATTACGGCATTGCCCCGTTTGCCACCGCCTGCATAGCAGCAGTCGAGCACAAATGTGACATTCTCGGTCTTCTGGGCTAGAGCTGCCCGCATTAACAGGAGCGTATGACCCATGATTTCTTGTACCCCGTTTTCGAGGTCTTCGTCATAGCGGTAGGGTGCGATCGCGGTGTTCAGACATTCGTTAGGATTAATGCAACTCCTGTCTAACCGATTTATAAAATCGCCCATAAGTTCACTTTCTCGCACTCTGTCACCGTGGCCAGAAAAGTGAAAAACAACCACATCACCTGACTTTGCAGGTTCATAGAGGTATTCGTTAAAGGCACCTAAAATGTTATGACGTGAGGCTTGTTGCTCTGGCAGAATACGAATATCGCTATCATTAAAGCCAAAGCGATGGATTAGCAGTCGTCGCTGTAGCTCTACATCGTTCAGCGAGCCGCCCAGGGCTTCACCAGGGTAGCTATTAATGCCAACGAGCAGGGCAACCTTGCGAGAGGTATCTTGGGCAAGAGCCTGACCGTAACGGGTGGCAGAGTGGGTTAAGCTTAACTGACTAAGGCCAATTGCACCGAGGGCTCCGGCAGTGCCTTGAAGAAAGTGACGACGATTCAGGTTAACCATTAGTAATAATCACAACTCCATAAACTTAGATTAATTGGCTTCTCCAATTAAGGTGAACGCAGCCCAGTTTTGGGGTTCATCAGGGTATTCTTCCATGATTTGTAGCATCGCTTGCCGCAGTGCTTGAGCTTTGTCTTTTCCTAATTCAAGTTCTTCATAGAATTTGATCATGAGGTCAGCGGTGGGGGCATCGGGGACTGACCAAAGTGACACTACAACGCTGGGTGCTCCGGCTGCGATAAGAGAACGGGAAAGGCCAATGATACCGTCACCTGTAATGGTCCCTAGCCCTGTATCGCAGGCGCTCAGAACAACTAATTCAGCACTTAACTCAAAGGCTTGGATCTCATTGGCAGTTAATAGACCATCATCATCCTGACTAGGTGCAAGGGCTACCGCACCGGGGATATTTTGGATACCATAAGTTCTGGGCTGACCATATTCCAGTAAGCCATGAGTTGCAAGATGAACAATTTGCGCAGTTTGTATCCGCTCTTTGACAAAGGTTTCTGTTGCCTCATGTCCGATAAGAGGTTCGGTTCCAAAAATACCAGCAATTGTTTCTGCTTCATTTACAGCTTTTGGCAAAGTCGGAAGTTGTTTTGAAGGTTCCTCCTGTGAAACCCAAATATTCGGCATTACAGGATTACCGATCACTAATGCTTCTTTCTCAGTTAAATTTTGCTGTGAAACGCTAATACGTTGATTTTGCCTCATTGCATGAGTTAGCGATAGGGTTCGGATTGATGGGGCTGTTAACAGAGTGTGTTGTTCGATTAGGTATTCACCAGCTTCGTTTTGTAAAGCCGCAAATGGTACAAGGAAGAGTCTTTCTTGTGGAATAATGACGACTGGGGATGCAGGATTGGTTGGCAACCACTCAGCAATTGGCTCAATCAACAAACGATGTAAGGTTTTCAGTTGATTTTGAGGCAGATCATTCTCCAATACTAATCCTCCACGCCCATCAGAAACCCCCATAGCCCGGCGACTATTAGACACTAAGTCTTGCAAAGACGGCTCATCAGGAGATAACTTGACCTGATTAAATTTCACTTCTCCTGTTGGTTTTACTACCCAAATATGAATTTCGGATATGCGCCCTCGCTGCCTACCCTGCTGCCGGAAAGCTTCTTCAGGAACCAGAGAATATTCAATTAAGGTAACGTTTCGCTCTTGTGCCAACTGTCGAATTTCATTTATGGTTGGTGGTAAGGAGTTATCAACGTGCTCAGAAGCTGAACCGGCAAGTTCTATATCAGTTGATTGAAATCGATTGGTTAAGAGCTTAGCTATAGCCCTGGCCCGTCCAGCTTCTGAAATTTCTAAAGCTGCTTCTGGTTTATTCTGTGCTACTAAAATTTGCGCTAGCAGGTTATAAGTATAAATTTGGGTATCAAAAATTGAGACATTGTAGGTATCGTTAAGCTGCGTACGGAGACTATCTAAGTTTGAGATCGCTTCTCTTAGTTTCTCTTCAGCCTCGTCCAGTCGATTAGCTGCTAAAAAGGTATACCCTAAATTATTAAGTATCATTGCTGTCAGGTTTGGATCATGCAATGTTTTGGCAATAGTGAGGCTTTGTTCGTAGTGTAAGATGGCATTGTCATATTGATCGTTATCAGCTATAGCCATTCCTAAATTCCCTAATGCCTTAGCCTGCAGAGAACGATGATTAAGATCTTGTGCAATCTCGAGGCTCATTTGATAGTACGAGATAGCATAAGGAATGTTTTCAAGAGCATGATAGGCCAATCCAATGTTTAACAGTCGATGGCTTTCGCCTTCGAGATCGTTCATTTCTCTGGCAATGGCTAAACTGTGCTCATATTTTTCTAGAGCAATTAGTTGTTCACCTTGAATAGCGTAAATATAACCAAGATTACCTGTAATGATGCCTTCAGCAACACGGTCTCCTGACAACTGGGCAGCGCTTAAACTGGTTTGATAGGCTGCAATAGCACTGTTATAGTCTCCTAAATTGACATAGACATTCGCTAAATTGCTTTGAACTTGACCAACAGCTTCTTCCATGTCTAGATCATCAAAGATGTCCAATGCCTCTTGATTTACTTCAAGAGCATTGATATATTGACCCGTCTCATAGTAGGCAATTGCTAGATTACCCAATATTTGCGCACGTTTTAGAGGAATCTCATATAACGTTAAAGCATTTTGCCAGTGTTGAATAGCTTCTAACATTTGGCCATTTTGATAGGCTGTTAAACCTTGTTCAAAGGCCCTATTAGATTGAGTTAGGGATTCATTTTGTGAATTTTGAGCTAGAGCAGGGGGTATTGTAGCCAATACGTAGCTTGTAATTAGACCAAGCATCATGAGAGGTGCAAAAACAGGAGATATCCAACCTTGTTGTTTCATTAGACATTCTGTGTAGCTTAAGGAACACTTACAGGTAGAACCACTCCACTTTCTCCATCAGCTAATCTTTTCACCTTAGGTGAAAAGATTTGTGTGATTGGCAATCCATTGTCAATAAGGGCAGACGTAGGCGTTTCGCTATTTTCCAAGCCATCATTATCTGAGTTGAAGGCTACTTGCGGATCGAGTTCTAATACTACGGACTCGACTACCTGTTCCTCATGAGTAGATTCTTCAAAATCAGGAGAGAAGATCTGAATTGTAGGCGCTCCATTATCAGAAATATAGATAGAGGGTTCAACATCATCCTCTACATGATCCTCCTCATTAGGTTGATGGATAAAGGAGTGCGGTTGATCGTCATCTATCGGTTCAGGCTCCCCATGATCGATAGCAGGCAAATCCCCACAGGGGTTGGCGAATGAAGAACTCTCGATCAATTGAGCGTCAGGGGGGAGCAGTGATTCATCAATTGTCAAAACAGGTTCATCGGGGGGAACTGTAGATCGCTCATTTTCACAAATCGCGTTGGCTATCTCAAATTGTGAGGGGTCGGGTGGTATGTTATCTTGCTCATTATCGTTTCCGAATACTCGACTTTGTAAAGAACCTTGTAAACTACTGTCAGTATTGGTACTAGAAATTCCAGCCACAAGACCACTAACATTATTGGGGAACTCTGATGAAGGGAAATTTAGTGGTACCCCATTAGCTCTGACACTGAAAACACTGTCTCCATCATTATCTGGGAAATAACCGTTTGGGTTTGAGGCCGAATCAAACAGATCGAAGTTTATAGGTCTGGAGTCATTGTCAAAGATATCTAACTCCTGAAAATTACTGGGCTCAAATGGATTAGCCACTGAGTAGTTTGGGCCAATGATAAACCTCTGGTTTGGATCGCCTTCAATTAGAATTCCATCTTGCAGCGGGAACAGAGTTTCTCTATTTTGTCCATAGCGAATAGTTATTGAGCCATCTACTGATTCCAAGCTGACCAAAAAGTTATCAATAAAAAGGAGTGCAGGAAAGTCTGTATACCCTAGCCCGTTTATAAAGTTTCGTAAAGATGGTGGTGGACTATCAGTTCTATTTATTGAAGCAGGTCTGGCATTAAGAGATTGAAACAAACCAGCAGAATCAATATTGATTCCACCTGCACCAGCTAAAATATATCCGACTCGAATATTGCCAGTCCTAGTAGTGAGATTGACAAATTCTTCTGTTGAGTTGCCAATCTCATCATCACTAGGAGAAGTTACAATATTGCCAGTAGTGATATTGTTTTCTGCAACGATATTCACTGATTGACCATCAATGTCAACTAGAGAACCATTGTTTCGTGCGAGAAAATTACCACCAGTTGATATATTAACCGGCCCAAAATTTCGGAAAGCTGTGTTAATACCTCCGGTTGTGATATTTCCATTGGCATCAAGTATGATGCCTCTACCTTGATCAGTGGTGTTGATATCTCCATAGAAGTTGATATCACCAGTTGAATTAATGTTGATACTATCTACAAAAAATGAATCAGAGGAGTTTAGCTCAGTTGAATCAGAAAAATTTACATTATTGACACCTTTAATAATCAATTCAATTGAGCCTAGCACTGATGGAACAGGAATACCATTGCTGCGCCACAATTGCCTGAAATTTTGACCATCTTGACCATTATTTGCACTGAAGAGAAGCTCACCACTGAAATTGGTGAGACTTCCCGGACCCTCATCAAAGCGACGACTGCTTGGATTAATATTTGCAACTAAAGAAGTGCCAGGTTCAGTACCATCACTGCGCCAGAGTTCTTCCCCATTAATACCATCGTTTGCAGTGAAAAATAAGACTCCATCTACATTTGTCAAATTAGATGGATTACTAGATGAATCATCAGCTAGGTTAATGTCAGTAACCAGAGAGGTACCAAGTTCAGTGCCATCACTACGCCAGAGTTCTTCCCCATTAATACCATCATCTGCAGTGAAAAATAAGATTCCATCTACGTTGGTTAAGTTAGCTGGAGCACTGAATGAAAAATCACCTGGTGTAATATCTTTAACCAAGAAAGTGCCATTTTCAGTACCATCACTACGCCAGAGTTCTCGGCCATTAATATCATCGTCTGCAGTAAAGAATAAGATTCCATCCACATTAGTCAAGTTGGCTGGAGCACTGAGTGAAAAATTGTCTGACCCAATGTCTTCAACCAAGAAAGTGCCAACTTCAGTGCCATTACTACGCCAGAGTTCTTCCCCATTAATACCATTATCTGCTGTAAAGAATAAGATTCCATCTACATTGGTTAAGTTAGCTGGATCACTGGATGAACCATTGCCTGAATTAATATCTTCAACTAAGAAAGTACCAGCTTCAGTACCATTGCTACGCCAGAGCTCTTTCCCATTAGTGCCATCATCTGCAGCGAAAAATAAAAGTTCATTTACATTGGTTAACTCATTTGAAGATGAAGAGAATTCATCTTCAAATGAGGATTCATTACCTGGGTTGATATCTTCAACCAAAAAAGTCCCAGGTTCAGTGCCATTACTACGCCAGAGTTCTCGCCCATTGATGCCATTATCTGCGGTAAAAAATAAGAATTCATCTACATTGGTTAACCTATTCGGAGACGAGGATTCACTGCCTGGATTAATATCTTCAACTAGAAAGGTTCCAGGTTCAGTCCCATCACTACGCCAGAGTTCGCCTCCATTAGTGCCATCATCCGCAGCGAAAAACAAGAGTCCATCTACATTGGTTAATCCACTTGGGAATGAAGATTCACTGCCTGGATTGATATCTTCAACTAATGAAGTGCCTTCAGTCGTTCCATTGCTGCGCCATAGCTCAATCCCAGTTAAACCATCATCAGCGGCAAAATAAACTAGATTGCCAACTACTGTGAATGTACTGCTGAAGCTAGGATCTACATCTGCAACTTGAAATGTTAAAGCATTGCTGCCAGGGATGTTTCGATAGGCACCTACAGAATCTAAAAACTCAATATCCCCAGTCCCAGCAAAAAGTGTCAATGCCTGATTCCCATCAACCCCATTCAGAGTTGCTCGAAAAACAATGTCGCCACCTTCTGAACCGGTGCTAACTGTTACATCGTTACCCACAAAGATAGGGCCATCAAAGGCAACTTCTCCATTATTCAAAAATATCGAGTCATTCAGCAAAATTAATGCAGAGCTTAGCATTAGGTCATTTTCACCCGCATTGTTAGATGCATCAATTTCTGCCCCGACTGTAATCCTTTCACTTGCAGCAATATTGACATTACTGCTCTCTAAAATTTCAACTACTTTTGCACCAGATATAAAAAAGGTATCTCCCCCCCCATCCTCGGGAAATATCTGACTATCATTCAGCGCTGGGTTGTCTGTACCAATTGACCCAATGACGACATTGCGTGGATCAAGTAACAGTTCACCATTAAGCCCCGCAGGGGCACTGACATCTACAATGCCATTAAATGCGAGATGATCCCTGCCGGAAACTTCTACAAAACCACCATCACCTGACTCAGGTCCTCCGCGAGCAGTCACACTACCTAAAAACTGAGTCGTATCATCAGCCCAGACAATCACTCGCCCGCCATTACCATTTATCAGAGCGTCCGAAGCAATAGTTGAACCTGAATCAATATAGGTATGTTCCGCATTCGCAATCGGACCACCCCCTTGATACTCTCCTCCAATTCGAATATCGCCACCTCCATTTGTCCCAGATGCATCCAATGCCGCATCTAGTAACCCAATTCGCTCTCCCAACACATCAATTGTTCCACCACTTCCATCAGCTGCAGTGTCTACCGCATTAAGTTCATTAGAAACAATAGTTGTGCCAGAGTCTGTTGGAATGGTGGTATCAGTGCTAGCTAATTTCACCACACCATCTTCCACCACCAATCCCAAATTTTGAGAAATACCGCTCCCTGAAAGTAATGCTGGAATTTCTTGTGCCGTAAGAGTCTGAGATGACGTATTGAGCCCTGCTTGTTCCTCAATGGGTAACCCTAAACTGAGCAGACTCCCTTCAGGAGAAATGCTTACTAAGTCCTCTCCTGGTACCGAAGCAATTGTGATATTGCCACCGGGGGCTTCTATAGTACCTGTATTTACAACAAAACCTCCCAATAGAGTCACACTTTCCCCGTGTGAAACGCTCAGTTCCCCTGCATTAATAACAGCGCCAGGCTCACCACTGGTAAAAGCAAAGCTACTAGGCGTACCCACCAGATTGGCATAGTCGTTAGACCCTATGGCGTTAAACCAGTAATCATCAATTTGGATGCCATTGGCAGTAGTCGCTGTAAAATCAGCCGGGATATTAAGCCGTGCGTTGGGACCAAACAAAACCCCGGCTGGGTTCATCAAAAATAGATTTGACTGTCCTCCGGTCACCTGAATCAGACCATCGATTACAGAGGCATCGCCACCGACGACTCGACTTAGGATATTGTCAATGTCAGGGTTAGAGAGAAAGTTAGCAATTTGACCTTGATCCAAACCAAACTGCTCAAAGCTGTGGAAAAGGTTACCACCCGCCTGGGTGCCGCCGCTGATGTCATATTGAGCAGAATCATCGGATGTACTAACAGCCGTCCCAGTGCCATCATTAGCCGGTGTAATTGATTGAGCATGAGCTGCCCTTGCCCCAAATGTAAGGAGCAACAAAAAGCAGCAATACAGCTTTACCCATAATCGCAACATTAACTGTGTCATTTTTAGAAATACTAATCTTGTGTAGTGTGTAAATTATTTCAACGAATCCTCTGTGTAGGATTCTCAAACTTATCTAGCAGACACACTCAATTCCGGGAAGATTGAACACATGTATAAACTTTTACGATACAAAGGCTTGAATGAATTTCAATCAAGGCCAAAAATACATAAAAGCATAGTTTTCAACGTTATACGCGTTTTACCGTCTTGAGACAATTACCCTTATGGGTACTCAAGATCAAGAAAAACTTTTGCGTGTCCCCATCAAAATAAGAAAAAACTCAAGCTTAAAAGGTTGAGCAATTGTTAAAAAAGACTTCCAGAAGCGAAAAATGCTTGTTTTCTTGCTCCATTCCGTTAATACTAAACTTATTACAGCTAAGTATTGAGTTGTCAAGCTCTTACTTGGAAAAGTGACAATCCATCTGATCACACCTTAGAATTCTCATTTTTCATAAAGTTCCTGTAAATAGTTCAGATGCGGTTATATAAAAACAGAATATGTTCCAAGGTCCTGAGGGCGCTTGCATCTAGCATTGTTGCTATCGCGTATGATGCGAGTTTTTTATATGCTTCTTTGCCATCTTTTACACATTCTTTAGGCAATGAATTGGGAAGCCAACCCCTTGCTCAGCAGCCTAATCCCAATCAAGACCGGTTTTTGTCGCCTAATCCTGAGCTGCCAACCCAAATCCCAGAAGACTCAGAAACAGAACTGTCAGAGCCGATCGTCCCTATAGAAGCACCTTTGGAGACAGACGCTCAAACCAGGATTTTAGTAGAAAGGATTGAGGTCATTGGTAATACTGTCCTCGATCCAGAAGCGCTACTGTTAATCACCCAACCTTTGGAAGGTCAGGAGGTCACAGTTGAAGAATTGGCTCAGGCAGCTGATGCCATTACTCAGCTCTATCTAGAGGCAGGTTACGTGACTTCCCGTGCAGTTTTACCAGAGCAAGAGATTACAGACGGGATCATTCAAATTCAGATAATTGAGGGTCGCTTAGGTGAAATCCAGATCGAGGGTCTGGAACGGCTGCGATCTGGGTACGTCAGAGCACGCCTGCAACGCGGAGTCACCACGCCCCTAAATGCCAATCGGCTAGAAGAACAGCTACGTCTGCTCAGAGCCGATCCCCTGTTAGAGAACATTCGGGGTCGCTTGCAGCCGAGTGAAATCCCTGGTGAGCCTATTTTGAGAGTGGAGACCCAGGAGGTCGATCCCTGGCGATTTGGACTCAGTGTTGATAACTATTCCCCCCCAAGCATCGGATCAGAGCGTTTAGGCGTATCGTTGGATTACCAAAATCTATCGGGTTGGGGCGATACGCTATCGGCTAGCTACTATCGCTCGACGACAGGTGGCTCTAGCATTTGGGATCTGGGCTATCGACTGCCCGTCAACGCCATGGATGGAACTATTTCGTTGCGAGCTGTCTTTGATGACAATGAAGTCACTCAGGGGGCTTTTGCAGGGGAAATCGATGGCGAGGTTGACCGCTATGAAGTTAGTTTTCGCCAGCCGTTGATTCGCACTCTGCGTGAAGAGTTGGCGCTGTCTACCGGGTTTACTTATCGGGATGGTCAAACCTTCCTGGGAGAAGTTCCTTTTAGCTTTGGGATTGGCCCTGACAAAGATACAGGCATTAGTCGTACCAGTGTCTTTGGGTTTGGTCAAGATTATATTCGCCGGGATAGTCAAGGAGCCTGGGCATTGCGATCTCAGTTCAACATTGGCACTGACCTCTTCGACGCGACGAATAATGAGGGTTCAGTACCAGATAGCCAGTTCTTTAGCTGGCTAGGCCAGGTTCAGCGGGTGCAGCGACTTAGTGATGATAATCTTTTAATTATTCAAGGTGATTTACAGCTTACCCCCGATAGTCTGTTGCCATCAGAACAGTTTGTCATTGGCGGCGGTCAGTCTTTGCGAGGCTATCGCCAAAACGTTCGCGCGGGCGACAGTGGTTTTCGATTTTCAATAGAAGACCGCATTACCCTCACCCGAGATGAGGAGGATGACGAACCTGTGATTCAAATTGCCCCCTTCATTGATATGGGAGCTATCTGGAATAATGCAGATAATCCGAATAGGCTAGGCGATCAAAATTTCCTGGCTGGGGCAGGCTTAGGCTTTCTCTACGAACCTATTGATGGGTTCAACATACGCTTGGACTATGCTGTTCCTATCGTCGAGATAGATGACGAAGGCGGTAATGCTCAAGACCAGGGCTTTTACTTCAACGTGAACTACCAGTATTAATTTTTACAAGACACCCTTGCGTCAATATCCTTACTGGGCTTCTCCAATTAATGTAAATGCAGCCCAGTTGTCAGGTTCAGGATAGTCATCCATCGTGGACAGCATCGCCTGCCGTAATGCTTGAGTTTTTTCCTCACCCTGCTTAAGCCGCTGATAAAAATCAATCATTAACGCTGCCGTTGCTGCATCAGGCACTGCCCATAGCGACACGACAACACTTGCTGCCCCTGCCTGCAACAGCGATCGCGATAGCCCTACGACTCCATCCCCTGTGATTTGGCCACGCCCTGTATCACAAGCACTCAGTACGACTAAATCTGCTTTAAGTTCTAGCTCTAAGATGTCGCTTGATGTCAACAAACCATCCAACCCCTCCGTGGGGGCAAATGCCAGCGCCCCAGGGATCTGCTCTGATTCTGCATATTCCAACAGACCATGAGTAGCCAGGTGGATAACTCTGGCTACCTCCATCTGCTCAGTGACCCGCAACTCGCTTGCCACATTCCCCGTCAAAAACGGTGCTTCAAACAGCTTACCAATTGCCTCAGCCTCATTCTTAGCCCCTGCCAGACTAGGTAACTGTATAGGTTCGGAATCAGTACGCAAACGAACTTCAGGCATTTCCGGATCCCCAACAATTAAAAAATCCTCTGACTGCCAGTTGCGCTGTTGGATCCCCCCCTCATATCGCTGGTGGATCAAATCAATCGCCTGAATCGAAGGTGCAGTCTGCACGGTATGCTGTTCAATCAGATAAGCTCCATCTTTAGATCTTAATGCCGGAAAAGGCACCAAAAACAGCTGGCCTTGGGGAATAAAGATGATTCGATCCATAGGATCACTAGGTAAAAGCGTTGTGATGGGTTCAATCAGTAACCGATGTAACTCAGGTAACAAATCTAACTCAGCAGTAACTTCCGCCCCTGACACAAGTTCAAAACCTCCTCGCCGTCGCTCAAACGAAGATCGGGTCAACTGAACCAGCTCATCTAAATTATCTTGAACGGTTGTTGCTTGAAAATGGATATCCCCTGTTGGCTGAACAACCCAGGTGTAGAGCTGCTGGACATCCTCTGCATAGAAATATTCCACCAACGTTGCACTTTGCTCTCGAGCGATTTCCTTGATATCGCTTGTAGACAGTGATTGGGCTGTAACAAATTCAGATGCCTGGTCAGCTGACAATTTACGATAGAGCAAATCGGCAAAGGCCCGTGCTCGACTTTGCTCTGAAGCCACTAATGCCGCTTCGTAACTATCCGAATTTCTATCACTCAATTCCACAAATACTCGCACCAGCGTATCAAAAAAACGCTGACCCTGATCCACGGCAGAAATTCTTGCTGTATCTTCAGCCAGCCTGGAGCGCCAGTTTTCCAAACGTGATGCTAAGTTATCTAAATTCTCCTGGGCTAGATTAGAAAGATAGGGGCGGTCACTCAGTATCCGTCGAATTTCCACTGTATCGATAAGCGCATCCAATAGTGGCTCGTAATTCTTCAACTGAAAATGGCAATGGATCAAGCGAGTTGAAATATTGATTTCATCAATCAGGGCTGAATCTCGCATAACCTCCCAAATTTCAGGATTATCCCTATCAGCCCTGTATAGCGATAGGGCACGATCAAGATAGGGGATCGCGCGATCGCACTGACTATCCAAGACATAACTGTATCCCTGATCTCTCAAGCCTTCACGACTCAATGAAGCCAGCTCATCCTCATTAATTTCCGGAGCGCTGGTTCGAGTTGCAAGCAAATTACTGAGCTCACCTGCACGTGTTTCTAACAGACCAGCTAAAGTTCTTCCTTGGGAAACAGCACGCAAAAAACCTCGACCCATTTCCTGGGGATCTTGCCAAGTAAACGATAACCAACTCCCTTCTACTTGTCCTGATATCTGTCCACCGCCACGTCCGGTATAGGTTCCTTCTACCTGTTGCCCACGTTGCTGCAGTTCGAGCGTTTCCAAATCGGGTAGCTGCCAAGTGCCCTCAAATAAGGGCTCGTTAGTTGGGGAAGAGAAGGGAACGTTCTCAATCAGTTCATCGTTTGATACCGGCAAAAGTGCTTGCGAAACATGAACTACACGCTGTGAGTCTAACGCAACAACCGTGTAAATGATTTCAACCGTCGCCTGCTCTCCGTTTAGCATCAGCATGCCATCCACAGAAGCTACTGCACTGGTACTCTCTGACCGACGTTCGGCCTGAAACAGTATTTCCCCATCTCCTGTCGTGTAGGTTCCTCTAATTGGGAATAAATCCCTTCGAACAGAGGCTGTAGGTCCAGGCTGGAATACAAACTGTCCATTAGAAAAAAGCTGCCACTGTCCGCTGCTAAACATCTTAAAAACTCTGTCAGTGCTCCAATTAGGATTGCCCTCTAAGGCCTCAATCCGGGGTGAGTCGTCCCCTAAAAACTGATATTGAGCAGAAACATTGACCATGCTATCGTTAGCGCTCATAGCATTTAAGCGCGTTTGTACGATACCAATAAACCCGCTTAGCGCCAGTCCTATCAATAGCCCAATAACTAAGACCTTAACCTTAGATTGCATCTCCCAGCCTAATGCTACAGAACCTGTCCTGAAAAAGTTGCCGTGTAAGTACTCGGAGTGCCTAAATCCGATATTCCAGTAATGGCTACTTCGCCCATTATGCGAGAACCTTGAACTTGAAAAGTCAATGTACCCGTTTCAGCCATAGCCCCCAATCTTGTTGATTCCCTTTGCATTCCAGGGAGCTCGGCTAACGTGCCCGTCAATTGGGTAAACCACATCACATCACTGCGGAATGTCTCACTTGGATTCACCTCTAAACTGACTTGATTACCCTCCACCGTCACTCGACTGAAATGTTCATCCGCGGTGGGCAGCTCAGGGGTGTAAGACTGCCAAAATAGATGACCATTCGTCAAACTGTCCTGGTTAAAATTGCTCGGGTAAAGCTCTACTAAAATCGGATTGGAATCTGGGTCATCCGTGGGCTTCAGTTCTAAAGTAGCCTCTATTTCATTAAAAGCACCTGCTTCAGTTTCTCCCTGAATCGTTATTTGATAAGTGCTTGGGATTGTAATATCGTTTGACTTGACAGATTGTTTATTTGTTGAAAGAGCCACAGGTATAGACTTTTCAAAGTTATCACGGGGATCAGCTTCCTGAACTACCTGCTCAGAATCGACTGCTTGACTAGAACAGGACATCAAAACCAATGAACCCATTAAGATTAAGGCAGGCACAAAACCCCCAAACATATTTATTCCACTACTCCAGTTAGAGAGTCCTGCGGATTCCTCTCTGTCAAGTCTGACCTTTACACTCACAGGTAAATTCCAAAGTACTAACGTAAAAGGCTCGATCCAAAGCAGACTACGACGCATGTATTAGATCTAATAAACCTTCTCCATTAAATGATAAGTCTCTGAAGGTGCAACATTTAATGCTTTAGATAACTTCATGAGTTTCTCATTAGTCTATCTGTCATCTAATCATCTTTTCTGCACCAATCCGTAAATTTTATATCAAGTGAATTAATTGTGTGAAATCTTGTCTTGATTTAAGGATTAGTCTTAAATAAAGCTAGATTGGAGTCAAATTCATGCGATCGGGCCTATTTACGCCTATAGCTATTAGTCTTTTATTCACAACCTTTATCTCTGTCGCAAAAGCTCAAGACTCATCACACGCTGTTTGGGAAGAGCATCGTGACTGTTATGAAATGTCATCAAATCGCAACTATACAGAAGCACTCTCTTGTTATGAGACTGTGCTGCATAAGTTTCAACAGTTAAATGATGTTGGCGGTGAAGCTTTAACACTCTTAAATATGGGAACCATTTACGGTAATTTAGGTGGCCACATTACAGCAGTTGAATACTTAGAACAGGCCGTTCAACTTTCTCATTCTGCGGGTGAAACAGACTGGGAAGTCCTAGCGCTAAACAATCTGGGTAGTAACTACGCAAGTTTAGACAGACATGATGACGCAATCACCAGATTGAATCATGCTGCTGACCTTGCTACACAAGTTGATGACCTGGATGCTTTAACCAATGTCCTTAACACATTAGGTTTCGCCTATGAAAGAGCAAACCGGAATGAGGAGGCTATCAGTGTCCTAAATCGTAGCCTTGAAATCGCTCGTCAAAATCAAGATCGTAAAGCTGAAATGAAAGCATTGTGGAATTTAGGATCGGCCTACAGTAATCTTGGGCAAGATACTGAGGCCATTCGTATTCTCGAGGATAGCCTTGCAATTGCAGAGGAACTTAATGATATTGATTCCCAGGGGTTTGTCCTACAACGGCTTGGAAGTGTCTATGCCGACTTGGGCAACTATCCTACAGCCCTAGAAGTACACCAACGCAATTTGGAACTCGCACGTACTAGCGATAATCCTGGTAGCATTAGTATTGCTTTGCTTAACGTTGCAGGCACATACTTTTACCTGGGTAATTACGAGCGGGCTCAGCAAACTTTAGAAGAAAGTTTACCGTTAATGCGTAGTACAAATAACAAATCAGGTGAATCTTCAGTTTTGATGTCCCTGGGATTAATCGCAGCTGAGCAAGATGAGATTGAACTAGCCTATCAGATGTACAGCCAGAGCTATGACATCGCCGAATCTATAAATAACCGGTCGTTGATGTCGTTGATTCTTAGTAATCGCTCTCTCCTACAAACGCCTGAAGAAGCCCTTGTAGGTTTGAGACAATCTTTAGATCATGCCCGTGCCATTAATGATCCCTCTAAAGAAGGCTGGGCCTTGATGCAACTCGGCTATCACTATTATCAGCAAGACAATTACACTCAAGCTGTTCAGTATTATGAACAAGCAGCTAATCGCTTCAAGAATATTGGCGAAAAGCGGTCTGAAGCCGCTGCATATGGTGGTATGGGCTTTACCTATCGGGATATGAATCGCCTTGCCGATGCCGAGCAAGTACTCTACGAATCTATTGCCATTCAAGACACCCTGAGAGGTGGCCTAACTGATCAAGATAAAATTTCCATCTTTGACACCCAAGGCAATGCTTACGAAACCCTTCAAGATGTCCTAATCCGACAAGATAAGGAAGCCGCTGCTTTGGAAGTTGCCGAACGCAGTCGTGCCCGTGCTTTTGTGGATTTACTATCTCAGCGGCTATCTCCTGAACAAATCGAGGGCAGAGTAGCTACACCTCTATCTGCGGCCCAAATGCAAAACGTTGCTCGTCTTCACAAAGCAACGTTAGTGGAATACTCTCTCATTTATGATGAGCAACTTCTGCTGATCTGGGTCGTTACCGCAGATGATATCAAGTTTGAGAAAATATACCTCAACAACACATCATCTTCGATCAGCGAGTTGATCACATCAAGTCGGCAAGCATTGGGGAGCCGTAGTCGAGGTGGCTTGGTACCTGCAACATCCTATAATCCTATCCTTGAAGCTGATAACTTAGATAAGCTCTATGACCTGCTGATCGATCCTATTAAGCGACACCTACCCTCTGATGAGACAGAACAAATCATTTTTATTCCTCAGGGCCAGCTGTCGCTCGTACCTTTCCCTGCCCTGAAAGCATCAGATGGTAGCTATTTGATCCAGCATCATACTGTCTTAACAGCACCTGCTATCCAGGTATTAGATTTGACCTATCAGAAACGATTGTCCCATGGCAATCGCGGGGAAATGAATGGCAATGAGGTGCTAGTAATAGGCAACCCAGATACCTCTGAAATTGAATTTGCCGAAAATGAGTCTCTACGTAATTTAGCTAAGCTACCAGGGGCAGAAACTGAGGCTATAGAGATTGCCTCAAGTTTTGGAACTCAAGCTTACATTGGTCCCGACGCCACAGAGGCAAGGGTCAAACAAGCTATTGCCCGGATGCGGCTAATTCATCTAGCAACCCACGGATTGCTAGAATTTGGACAAGCGACAGACTCCCAAGAAATTCCAGGAGCCATCGCCCTAACCCCTGGTGAGGATGAAGATGGCTTGCTGACTGCTAGCGAACTTTTAGAAATGGAGCTGGTTGCTGACTTAGTTGTGCTCAGTGCCTGTGATACTGGGCAAGGGGCAATCCGTGGTGACGGTGTGATTGGCCTGTCGCGATCGCTTATCAGTGCAGGCGTGCCTAGCGTGATCGTATCACTATGGTCGGTACCAGATGCGCCTACTGCAGAGCTGATGACTGAGTTCTATCGGCAAATGCGTTCAAAAGGGCACAATAAAGCCCAAGCACTACGTCAGGCCATGCTAGAAACCCTAAAAACCTATCCCGATCCAAAGGATTGGGCGGCATTCACCCTCATTGGTGAGAGCGAGTAAGGGTTATGCGTTGCTAAAAAGCAAGCACAGGCCAATTTTGCAGGTGTACCTGATATTTCGTAACCGACCACGGGGGTCAGGCAGCAGGTGAGTCCTGAGCTTGCTCAAGAGGTTGTTGTTGCGGTAGCAAAGGCGGGGCTGGTTTGCCCTCACGAGCAGCACGACAGGCCTCGGTCATGTACTCTAAGACATTTCG
>JBCCQQ010000074.1:0-28630 GCA_039024555.1 Cyanobacteria bacterium P01_D01_bin.156 | reverse complement strand
TCCTCCGGGGTAGCGCAGTCTTCCAGCAGTTCGTCTAGTAAGTCATCAACGCGGTTCGGTTCTTTTTTCTTGCGGGCCATGGGGCGATCTCCTGATGTACATGGATGATAGATCGCTTACACAAAATTCTGTACAGTCCCACCAAAATTTGTATGTAGGCCAGTCTCTCAATCCGAATATCAAAATAAAACCTGAGAATCGTTATTTTTCTGTTAACCCTTGTTAGATATACCTGTCGTTAAATTGTGCAAACCTATGCCTAAGCAACTAACATTACGTGCTCTAGAAAAAACAGACCTGGAATTTATCCATAAACTAAACAACAATCGCAACATCATGGCCTACTGGTTCGAGGAACCCTATGAATCCTTTGATGAACTAGAAGACCTATACAAAAAACACATCCACGACAATACAGAAAGACGCTTTATCACCGAAGACAGCGATGGCAATTCCATCGGTCTAGTCGAACTCCTTGAAATCGACTACATTCATCGCACCTCCGAATTTGCCATCATTATTTCACCCGCTTATCAAGGCAAAGGCTTTGCCAGAACGCTGATTGCCCTCGCCCTAGACTATGCCTTTGCCATTCTCAATCTCAACAAGGTGTACCTCCTCGTTGCTGTAGAAAACGAAAAAGCCATTCATCTCTACACTGAATCCGGCTTTACCGAAGAAGGTCGTTTAATCCAAGAAGTGTTTACAAACGGACAATATCGAGACGTTATTCGCATGTATATATTGCAAAGCCAATTCTTTAGTGACTAATCGCGCAACAGATTAAACCACATACCAACAACTTTTTAACCCGCCCGTGATCTTTTACATTTATCGAGAATGGGTGGCTCTTTTAGGCAGTAATAATGGCATCTCTAGAGGCTTGACGAACCACATCACGACATAGCCAAGGTACTCAGGTAACTTGAGCAATAAAGTAACCTCTCCAGGGACGTAAGGACGGCGATAGTTGGGCATCCTAGATTCGGTTTATCCATTGAAGCTAAAATGACTAGATTTATGACTCATCGTGATGCATATGGTAAGTTGTCACGCGCCCTTACGCGATTCACGTGCTGTACCTGGTGCATTGAAAAATACATTCCATAGGTGCTGACTAGAATAAGACTATTCACCCAATTATTGTCATGCTCAATGTAACGTATGCTACCTTCGCTATTCCTCAGCTACAGCCGTCGTGAAGTTGCATTTGTCAACGATCTGCACACGTTCCTAAAAAAGACCGGTTACAATGCTTGGCTTGACTATCACAACTTAATTCCAGGAAGTCCTTGGCTAGAACAAATTCTTCGTGGAATTTCAGACGCCGAAATCGTTCTACTGGTCGTTTCCCAATCCTCAGTTGGTTCCGAGAATGTGGCTGATGAATGGAAAGAGGCTATCAAACTTAAAAAACGCATCATTTTAATTGTTTTTGAAGCGGTTGAACTGCCTGAGCCACTAAAACAATGTGAATGGATAGATTTTCGAGGTCCCTTTCAAGAATCCCTCTTAGCTTTAAATAAACAAATACAAAACCCAAGAATCCCAGGTGCTACAGCACCTGAAAAGGGATTTAATGCTCCTAAAATTGTCTGGAGAACATTTGCCATCAGTATTGTTATCAGTCTTTGTTCATTATTTGCATTTTGGACCGTTTACATTCCTTACCATCTAGTTCCACTTCCCTACAAAATTCTGAAGCGCAACTTTAGTTTTTCCCATGTTCAGGCCAGCCTACTGATGCTGCCATTCATTCTGCTTTGGAGCATGCTGCTGCTAGTTTCACTATCAAAGCTAGGATACGATGGAATTGTTGTCTTCGCCTTTTTAGCCCTTCTCGCTAGCATTTTTCTAGCACCTGCATTATTAATCCTCATTCGACAAAAAGGTATGCGCCGATGGGGAAAACCCATTGCCTCTAGACCTAAATTTGCTAAACCATACCGAGTCAAAAAAGACGACTCAAAAAATGTCTCATTTACCATTGACTCTGCTCCTGAGGATAAACGATACGCTAGATCCTTTATTCGATACTTAGAGCGCCACGGTCATAGCTATATGGCCTCTGAGCAAAATGCGGATGTTAATATCGTTCTGTTATCTACGTTCAAAACGGAGTCTTTCTTAAATCCGGAAGAACAGGTTGTCTATCCGGTAATTCTTCAACAAGCAGAGGTTACGGATCCTCGTCTCCAAAGAATTCAGTGGATTGACTTTAGACGGGGCATCAAAAATATAAAAGCCTTTTCCTATCTACTGTCCCAACCGGAAAAAATGGTCAAGGCCCTGGGCATCGTCCCTCCGGGCGACCAAATCGTTTTACCTAGAATCGTTCAGTGGATAGGGTATTATCTAATTCTTCTATGTATCCTTCAGCTGGGTAGCTTACTAACCCTGTTGTTTCAAAATTTTATTGTTTTTTCAATCCCTAACATTAGTAGCCTTATAACATCGGCCTCTGTCTTTATTGCTGTTTCTATTTTTCTCTATCGTAGCCTGTTCACGCGCGAAGGGCTCTTTAACTCCATCGCTTATCTATGGATGGCAATCTTCTCGTTAGGTGGGCTGATACTCTATCAGTTCTCAATCACAAGTGATGATTACATGGAGGTTCCTGAACATCTTAAAACCTCAATGTTAGAATTTTCAGCCAGTATGTCCTTTGGCATTTACATTGCCATAACGGGTATCTATTTATTCGGGTTGCTCATTATTCTGTTGGGGACAATAGTGTCATGGCAGGATTTACGAAGATGGTTATACAGATGAAAATTAAGCCTGAATTAATCCATCTCCCTACAAAAACCTATCTCTCAATAACTTAGTCGCTGTTGCAGCATTGCCTCTAGTTTCCAAGATTGACGCTGAAAAAAATCAGCTTTGGTTCACGACCAGATAGTTCTGTTAGAGGGTCAATTGCTTTTTAGCTAAATGACCTAACGTTTTCATCGCTTACTCAATAAACCGATGCATACCTGAAAGCAGCTAATCCTGAGGTGACTTACATAAGAGGACTAGACCCTTTTCCCATTATTGATAGATAATCATAGTCAGTTGAACAATTACGGTATGGAGTAGTCCCACTAACAGAGATATACGACAGTAAGAAGCTACAACTGCTGTTCCAGAAAGATTTTGTTAGCGACTGTAAAGCGACTGATTTAAGGTTACAAGATTTCCTTCTACTATCAAGTATGCTACCTGCTTTTGATCAATAGAAACCTCATAACCACCGGTAAATGAGCCAAATGATGGTAGGGTAAGCCGTTGAGAATTATGTTCGTGAAAAAAACAGGGTAATCTCAGTCGATCAACAGCAGACTGTAGCTTCACCACTGGATGCACGTGACCACAGACATTTAGCTGGTCTTTTTGCAAGCTACTCAAGTCAATTGGTTCGTGACTCAGTAATAACTTTCCTAGAGCAATTGGTTGGGTGCTATAGGCCATGTCAAACTTAGGCCCTAGAGCAGCGCGGTCATGATTGCCAACAATTAGAGTAACTCTAGCATCGATATCGCCTAAAAATTGAGACCATGCAACAACAACTTCTTCTACCATCCCCTGACGAGAGTGGAAAAGATCTCCCAGAATAAATATTTTTTGGGGTTGAACAGTTTGACAATGCGATCGCAATCGCTCCAATGTCTCCCCATTAACCTGTTGAGCAATTGGGATCCCAGCCATTTGGAAGGTTTCTGCCTTACCCAAGTGAACATCGGATAACAGCAATGCCTGATGTTCTGGCAGGTACACTGCTCGCTCTAGCAGTATGATCACTTCTCCTAACAACAGATCGATTTGATGCCCAACGGCTTCTTTCATAGATCTCGATACAAGCTCCAACACTGCTTGATCGTATCATGAATACTCTAATAGAGCCTTTCAGCAAGAGTCATCTGCACCTTACGGAAATTCCATGCACCAGGTAAACTTACACCCCGATAGGCCACTTGCACGGTACCTTAATACAACATCACCCGCCATTAACCTATTGGTTTTAGCTTCATTAATGGCGAACACGTTTCAATAAACCAAGGCCAACAGCTGCTAGACCCAGTAAAGCCGTTGGTTCAGGAACAGCTGTTGCTGTAGAAGACAAGGAAGAATTTTCCTTATGCAAAACCAACTTCGCTTCACGAATAATAGCATCATCCATGTAGATGAATGGAATCGCATGGCGTTCGTTGTCAATGGTGTGGTCTGACATTTCTCCAGCCCAAGACCTGGAATCATACCAAGGGTTGCTGTGATCACTATCATCAAAGAACGCCGTCATGATAGCGTCTGCAGAGATACCATGGTCTAAAAGACTTACAGAGAAACTACCCGCTTCGCCTACATCAGGAATGTCAGATACGCCAGGAACCTTAATTAAGGCGGAATCAGTTGGGGTTACCTCTGAACCGAGACCAAATCGTTGGCCACCGATACCAGGAATACCAACCCAGTCTGTTGTCACCCGAACATTGGTGACTTCAATATCTAAAAAGATGAGTTCAGCCGAGACTAGGTCACTGTCATCAGCCAAAAAGGCATCCAACAAGTCTTGGTCCTTATTAAAGTCAAAGGTCCAACTAACACTCTCATCAATGCCATTGCCGACGTCTTTATTACGTCCACTGCGATGAACTTGAAAGTCGCGGGCTTCAAAGCCTTCCCCGCGCTCAGCATTTTCCAAAATTTGACCGTATCCAATTTCAACTTGAGCCTGGGCTTGAGCCACATCTGCCGATGCAAATGCCGCTCCCATTGCCAACCCAACCGCTAATACTTGCTTAAACATGACAATTCTATTTGAGCCAACTACTGATGGGAAATGCACCGTTCCTGTTCTTTTATTAGAGTACTTGTGTAACAACAAATACGAAATCGGCTATCATGCTCACTTTTAGAGCTGTCATAATCTTCTATAGATAGGACAGTTAAGTGGCTTTTAGGAGACTAAATCAACAGCTTTCGTTGAGAACTTATGAACACAGTCTTTTAAGCCGTGTTTACACAGAGAAATCATGGCTGAATCAAACTTTTTGACTTAGGTAGCCTCTCGTATTTTTTCGATAAAAGACCCACATCATAAAGCATATGGCAGCCTTTTCTAGGTACATTTAACAGCATCTATTACTACAACGTTTACTGTCTATCCATTAGCTTATAGATTCGCTTTCTACATCTTGAGCATAGAAGCGTTAATTCTGAATTGCTGTTGAACAAATGCAACCTTTAAGGGGGCTGATACAGCACTGTTGCTCGTTGAGATGTGCTAGTTTTCCAATTCTGTGCCTTAAAAGGTCCTATAGATCGTTTTATCTCGCAAATCAACATTTGTCATTGCTGATTTGGAAAACTATCTTGCAGTTTGTATCGCACATTGTTGTGCCTTAAGGTTTCTGGCAAACACGTATGTTTAGAACGATATCCTATTTACCTGTTTCCCTAATTCTTTGATAGCCAGCGGTATCCAGAAGTAATAGAATTCCGCCCGGTATGCTCAACAGCCATCCTAGTAACGTCACCACTAGGGACAGTAATAGTGCATCTTCAGCGCTAAGACCCACTCGGCTAAAGAGATATATCCAAAGACCTTCTTTTAGCCCCAATCCTCCTAAGGAAATAGGCAATAGGGTTATAACAACCACAATGGGAATAAAGACCAGCAACGCCAGAAATGAAACGGTTACTCCCAGTTGTCGAGCAACTAACAGGTGATAAACTACGATACCTAACTGTAATATTAGCGATAGCCCTATGGAGGTAAGCAAGGCTGTTCGGTCCGCTGAAAACTGGCGCAGTAAGCGCTGAATTTTAGTAAACCGAGTCGCGATCGCACCCAACCTAAAACGGCGTAACCAGGGCTCCCCCCAACCTAAAAGCTGAGGACTCATAATTAGCAAAACAGCCCCTACCAATGCCCCCACAGTTCCTAAAAATAGGATGATCACATCCCAACGCCCAATTAACCGGAATGCAGGAGGTAAGCCGATAACGGCCATAGCTGACAGCGCAGCCAGTCCGGTAAAACGCTCTAGAAATACAGATACAAGTGCCACTTCAGAATCCTGAGTTGCCTGGCCAATGGCATACACACGATACACATCTCCCCCTAAAGACCCTGGCAAAAAGATGTTTAGCCACATACCCACAAAGTAACTGCTCATCAACTGTGTCATTGGCACCGTGTAGCCCTGAGAACGCAAAACAATTTGCCATCGCCAGCAGCTGAGCCACTGTAAACCGGTATAGAACAACAGGGCCAAACAGACAAACGGTAACGATAGCCGATGAATCTGCTGCCAAGCCTGAATAAAATCGATTTGCAAGCAAACGATTATGAGAAAAATAAGGCTAACTGTAATTTTAATAATCGTCAGTGGCTTCATATCTTTTGTTGGTAGTCCTCTTTAGTAAGCCCCCAAATTCTTTCCTTGCTCTGGTGTGTGTGGAATCCAGCCATCCGCAGAATCCCACAGGCGTAAGCTAGTGCCAAACTGGTCGTAGACAGGTTTACCAACGGTTTGGATATATTCCAACATTTGAGCACTCAGACGACTTTGGCGAGCATCGTCAATGTGAATCCAAACCCGCTGCGAGGTTTCTAACACCCGCTCCAGTTGATCCACATTGGTGACAACTACACCACCACCCCAGCGGTCGAGGAGTCTACCATCCCGCCAGTAGGTAGCATCAAAAAACCAGGTACCCATGAGAAAGTAATCCACTGGGCCAATGGTGACAGGACCAAAGGAGGGAGTGGGAGAAATAATCACATCCTCTGGTTGACGATGGTCGCGGATATATTCAAAGACTTGGGTATTATGACGCCCAATTGCTTGGGAATAGCTTTGGGCCACTCGCCCTAGCTCCAGATTACTCACTAACATTAAGGTTAAACAGACCCCGGCAATAGCCCCTACTGGCCAAGCTTGAAACTGACTCGTTTGAGCCTTCTTCACCAGGGTTTGGGTAATTGCGATCGCACTATAAACCGCTAATATGACAAATAATGGATAGACCGAATAGGCATAGCGCTCAGCAATTTGATACGTCAACAGCGTCAGCATCAGCACATTGAGCAAAACAAAGCTAAATAGAAATAAAATTAATCCTGTCTGCTGGCGCAAGAAATAGATAAATCCAACAATAAAAAACGCCGTGTAGAGAATCCCCAACCGATTTGGTCCAACAAAAAAGCACGAGAGAAACCCAGTCACATTTAACAAATGGGGTTTGAGATAGGACGCAGTACTTGACGATAGGGCAGTCCATGGCGTTAAACATTTAATTTTGAAAAAGATAATATCGTAGCCAAAAATCACCATCACCATGACGGTGTTTAGCCACAGTCGCCAATCTTGCTGCCAGCGAAATCGGGGGGCAAAACACAAGTATCCCAACAAAAAGCCGGGGGTAATCGTCAAGCTCACCTCTTGAATTAAGAGTGTGATCGTTAGGGCTCCAAAAAACACATACTGATAACGCCGTCCAGCGTTATCGACAAAGCCACGAATAAAAGCCCACACCGTCAACAGGGTGGTAAATTGCACCATCTGGTAAAAACGAATAAAGCGGGAATACCAAATCTCCCACGGGTTTAATGCCATCAACAACATCACCACCAACCCGATCCACACTTGCCCAGTTAGTCGTCTTGTAATGTAAAACACGACCAACAGTGTGGCTGTGCCAAACAGCACTGAGAAAAAGCGAGCATTAAAAACAGAATCACCCACCAGTTTTAACCACAGAGCCAGTAAATAATGAAAGACAGGACCACGGGTGTACCAAATTCCCGATGTGGCTAGGGGAAATCCTGTCTTTAAGATGCCTCGGGTAGCGTCGTAGGAGGTATTTTCATCCGAGTCTAAATCTTCCTTTGTAAGACAATACAGCCGTAAACAAAAACCTACTAGCAGAATAGTAACCAGTCCAAGCGACTGCTGCCAGCGAGGTCCTGTCTCTAGGGCCACCAATCGGTTAGACAGCATTTGCTCCAGGCGTGTCAACAACCTATACCGAACAGCTATCAATACTCCCAATAAAACAGTAAAAATTAGCCAGGGAGCCATGGCTTGACTCAACAGCAGTCCTACGCCCATAGCACTGGCCCCTAGCATCAGACCATAGCGTTGCCAACGGGAACACCCGATAGCCATCAAAGTAAATAGGAGTATTACCAGACTGCTAAGCAGCACATCGCTATTGGACTGTTCAAACCAAATGGCCCACACCCCCTCCCCATGACGATGTTTGAGCAGGGCCATACTGACTAAAAAAAGTGTAGATGGTAGCAATAGCTCAGCCCCTGCAGCCAATGATTTAGCCTGTTGCCGCAGCCAAAACCGTCCTAATCCCCAGGCACACAGCACACTTGCCCCACACCCAATACACCACCACAAAAGCTGGTGCCCCACATACCAGCCTATGCACTTGAGAAATGGATGACCTAAAAAATGATGAACAAACTCCTGGCTGGCGGCTTGACGTAGGGCCGTAACCGGAGTTTGGGTCAATGTTTTAAGCTTATTTTGGCTGGGGGACGCCACCGTGGCATACCAACTGTTATCCGTGGAAAGTCTCGATAGAATCTCACCCGTCTTGGATTCTGACCAGGTATCGAGAAAAACACCGATGGGTTCATGGGCAATGTTGCTTGTCCATGCGGCATCATTAGAATGCGGCAGTGTGATATTGCCCGGCTTAGATTCTGAAGCATCGGTAAAAATGCTGGGGGGTTCATTTCCTTTATCCCTTATTCCATCGGTCTCAACCGGTTGAATTAAGTGAACCGCGATGGTGTTATTACCCGGTTTTACATAGGCAGTCACATCAAACATCCGTAGCTGTTTGCCTTGGGTAGACTTTTGGGTATACACTAAACGCCCATTGATAAAAATGGCAGGTTCACCTACGGCGGCGTAGCGTAGAACACTCCGAGTGGTGCCGTAAGGGACTTGCCAGGTCCGATACAGCCATGGTTTTGCGGCGGTAATCCATGCCCCCTGCACCGGTTGATCAAACAGTCGCTGACTGAGGCGGGTATAGGTGGTCTCACGAATAGGCCCTAACTGTAAGGCTTCAGGCCAGTGGGTATCGTCAAATGCCGGCTGAAACCACCGCAGGGCAGAGCGATTTTCGGCAAGTATGGCCGTCTTCCACGATGTTGCTCCAGTGGATAAATCAATGGGAGCAAATTCTTGTTCTGGTAAGACCTCTCCTTCTACAGCCAGCCTGGGGGAAGAGGTTCCTTTTTGAACTTCAATGGCGATAACATTTTTGCCCGGTCTCACATAGTTTGTTAGATCTAAATAAACTGATATTTTCCAATCGGGAGAACTGCCCATCACATAGTTCAACCCGGTCTTTGCAGGGTAGGTTAGCGTATCACTAAAATCCTGTAGCGGAACCTTACGACGATAGGCTAATCCTTTAGGGCTATTGAGGGAGCCATTTTCCCGAATGACTGACTGACGACCATTAATGTTCAAGACAAAATCATTGTCGGCACTGATGCGCACCCAAGCTGCCTGGACACTTTCAGGACCATAAAATGTGTGCCTTGTGTAAAATCGGTAGCTGGACTCTGGCGATGTAATCCATTGGACTTGGGGTGACCATTGAACCGGGTTCAGTTTAACGGTAGACGGCTGCCAAATGGAGAAGCCCAAGCTGCCCCAGAGTAAACCCAGCATCAACACTAGAACAAACCAGCGTTTACTCATTTGCCTCAGTCTCCTGATCATCCCACACATCAGAATCTACTGAGCGACGGTAAGCCTTCCAAGCAGTATCCAGATCGCCGCGATGGTAGGCTGCCCAGCTTTGGTGTAGATGGGCCTGTCCCATCAAACCAACATTGGGAGTTTGGAAGTAACGCTGCTCATCAAGAATGGTGTTTGCGATCGCAGCCGAAGCATCAAACTGTTGATCAATAGCTTTCACCAGCATCAGGTCATAGAGGGCTTGAATATGCCCAGGAAACACCAACAGGGATTGTTCCAAAAAATAGCTGGTTCCCCCGGGTTTACGATTATTGAGCTGTCGCTGACTATTGGGTGCAATTGGATTCAGTGGACTATTGGCAAAATTGGGATAGTTATTTCCATGGGGTGAAAATGGCAATGTGGGCGCATTAAAGTAAGTAACCCCTTGATTGATCAGAGCTGCTGCCAGATATTCTCGCAACAACAACAGGTTTGGATACTGGTGCAATGCTTGTTCTAGATAGGGAATTGCTTGGGCAAAATCATGGCCCTGATAACGTGCCATGCCCTGACAAAATGCAGTCAACCCCGGATTGTGAGCTCCACTGTAATAATGAGAATCACCATAGCGTTTCCACACTTGAGGATCTCCTTGATATGGCGGATACACCCTCATTAACCAGGGAGTTTGTTGAACAACGACACTATAATCTCCACGGGCATAGGCAACCTGTAGGGAACGGTTCCAAAGGTTAGCCCCAATCATGTGACACAACAGCAAACATACGATTACTCCACCAACGGGTAACCCATATTTAAAGTCACGGTATAGCCGCCACCTTTTCCCATTAAAGTCGTCTAACTTCATAGGATCAGGTATCAAATAAACTGCCAACAACAATAGAACCAAGCTAATGACAGTTAAACTCCACCCTTTCCCAATAAACGCAAAAAAACCATTACTGTAGCCAAAGCCATCCAACAGAACATGGTCCCACTGGGACAATTGAAAAAATCGACTATCAGGCAAATCAAACGTTGCTAACGTAGATAATGGCTGAAATTGAGAAAGAGAACTAAACTGCTTCCATTGATTCTGTACCTCAGCAAAGCTAGTTTCTACTTGATTATTGACCTGGGTCAGCTGATGCCAGTAGGACAATGCCAAAAATGCCTGTTGTGGGCACCAGGTCATCACCATATAGGGAAATAACAAGGTTAACCCTAGCCCTCCCCAAAGGGGGAATCGTAGAACTTTAATCCCCCATCGGCTCACAGGCAGTAATGCTACAAGCAAGGCCAGCCCTATGCTACCGGAGAGCATTCTGCCCAAAGAACTCGCCAAGTTCAAACTCTCTAAACCGTAAGGGAGGAGATGATACCAGGAATATCGAAAGCTGAGCAGTAAGCTCAAAATACCGACTATCCCAGTTAGTCGTGCCCGATTAAACCATGACAATCTTCTAATTAGCAGCATCACGACCAGGTTCAATAGGCAATCTATTCTGGTCTATTGGCTCAGGCTCAACAAGATCACCTGGTTGTAACACCCGCGGATTTAGAATGACTTGTTCCCCTATCTCTAAACCAGAGATAATCTCACGGACATTATCAAAACGCTGACCCACAAGGACTTGACGAACTACAGCCTGACCAGCAGCTACCACCATAACCATGGCATCTCCACCTGATACATGGGTGATTGCCTGTTCAGGAACTCGAATGATTTTCTGTACTGGATTAAACGTGGCAAATCCTTGTAACCCTGGTGAGAGCTGCAGCTCTGCTACGTTTATCCAAACCGAGTAGGTATATTGGCGATTAATGCTGACCTTACCTAAGCGAAATCCCTCGGTCTCAATCGCTGGATTTACTCGGATTACCTTGCCTTCAAATGTTTTGCCTGGATATGCCACCAGCCGAACGATAGCTGAATCACCGACGTTAACCGTATCTAGACGTACCTGATCAACAAATGCTTCAAATGCGACATCTTGACTTAAGGTTACCAGTGTTTCTTCTCCAATTTCATAAAAATCTCCAGCATCAGCATTGACTTTACTAATGAGACCATCGCTTACTGCATAGAGCAAGGTTTTATCCAGCAAAACTTCCGTCTGTTTCAATCTTGACTGAGCTTTTTCCACATCTAATTGTAAACTTCGGAGAATTCCAGATTGATTTCGACGTAAGTTTGCTAGCTGTTGTTGAGCTGCTGAAACATCAAGCTCACGTTCTAGAAGAAAATCTTGATTAAGATATCGAGAATTTTGTTCAAAAAAATCTCCTTGACCAGCTGCTTCAAAATCCTTCAACCGTTCAGCGTATAGATCTTCAGCATCCAATAGCTGAAATTCACTGACAGCTCCGCGCTCATAGAGATAGCGCATATTATCTAAACGCTTACGGGCGTTTTCTAGTTGGATGTAAGCCGCACTTCGCTCCTGTTCAATTTGTTGTGTTATGTAAGTCTCTCCACCCTGTAGACGGTCCGCGGCTGCCCCTAATCGAGATTTTGCTAACGCTACCTCATCCTCAAGTAGCCGAATGCTCCCTTGGGATTCAATTTTTTGTTGATGGAGCTGAGTTTGAAATCGTGCTAACTCCGTACGAGCCTGCTCCACCTGCGTCAAAATATCATCTTGCTTTAGACGAAAGAGCAATTGTCCTTTACGCACCCAATCCCCTTCCTTAACCAAGACACTTTCAACAACACCATTGATTTCAGGCCGTACATTTACATCATCCAATGCCACCGACATTCCCGGTGCACCAATTGCACTTTCGACAGTACCTTGGCCCACCACAAATGTCTCAACCTTAATCGGTTCGCCAGCTTTGCGCTGGCGGGCCGGATAACCAATATTAGAACCATAAATACGTGACTCAGGCTGGTTAAGGGTTGGCAGTAACACACCAAGGGTTAAGAGAACCATCGCTGACAACGGCACCACTACCAAGGTAGGCAACAGCCAACCCGATATTGAAAGTTTTATTCCCCTGGACATAACTGCGTCACCAACCGCAAAAGGAAGGTTCGTTGCTAAAGGACTCGTTGGTAGATGTCCTGCCACATTGCCACAATGCGTGACCAGCTAAACCGCACTTGAATGTCTGCTAACCCCTGGCGCCCCAGTTGGGCAGCCCATTCCGGTCGATCCAGTACCGCTGAGATTGCTTTGGCTAAGGCCATTGAATTTTTCTCGGGAACCAAACAACCGGTCTCTCCAGACGTAATCACATCTGGAATTCCTCCAACAGCGGTCGCTACCACCGGTTTACCATGGGCTAACGCTTCAATCATGACTATACCTAAGCCTTCTGTATCCCCTTTACCATCCACAATTGCAGGTAATACAAAAACATCACAATGGGCATATTCATGGGCAAGCTCTGCCTTGGAAACAAATCCTAGAAAGTCTACCCAAGGCTCCAGCGACAAAAATTTGACCTGTTCTTTGAGCTCAGTTTCCAGAATACCTGCCCCCACAATTCTTAATCGCACATCACGCTCGGCCAACAAAGCTGGCATTGCGTCGAGCAAATAACATACTCCTTTACGTTCATCCAATCGACCAACAAACAATAAGGTAGGCACTGGATTATAACCGGATGGTGAATTGAGTTTGGCCTCAACAGTCAGCCCATAGGGAATGACTTGTGATGGACAGGAGGTTAATTTCTCAACTAATCCCTTGGTAAAGGATGAGTTAGTCGTTACTCCAGCTGTCTGAGGTAAAAGCCAACGCAAGATGTGGGCAACAAATCCAAAGCGCCGAGCGAGCAATAACTCTCCCCCATGGAAACTAAATACCATGGGGATATTCAATAGCTTGCTAACCGGCCAGGCCATTAACCCGTGGGGAAAAGGCCAATGTACGTGCAACAAATTGGGGCGAATTTTGTGGCAGAGCCAGAATAACTGACAGGTTCCTAATACTACATAACAAATGGCAGGAATCAGGTAGAGCGGTTGTCGTTTTAACTTAGTGGGAGCGCCATCTCGTACTAATGTTTCAAATCGCTTCCAAAAATAGCGAAAGCGGTAAACATTTACCCCTTCCAATTCATGGGACTGGCTGGCTTCATAGGAGGGTGCAAAAACACTAAAGCGAATCCCTGTTGGCTTTAAACGTAAAATTGTTTCTCGGATAAATGCTCCATGATTACCATCTGGAGACAGAGGGTACACAGAACTGAGCACAAGAACATGTTTTGTATTTAAGGACATCGACCACTATCCTGCATAATAAGAAAACATACTGGATAGTTGAAGCTTGCCCAGTTAGCTGGGTACCCTCAACAGAGACCTATCAATTTCTTTTTACTGCAATTTTAGTGCGACAACCAACGTGCTTGTTTTTTGTATACCGACAGGTTGTAGCACTACGCTGTCGCTCGAATCAATGTTTTTACAATCCCAACACAGTTTAGACACTGCTTTAGAGGACGCCCTAAATAGAACCAAGCTGCTACCGTTAGGAAATCTTTTGCAGATACCAATAAGCGCTTTTTACCAAACTTACTACTGCCGGAAAACCTTGGATACCAGGGCGTTTTAACTTCATTCACTTGATAGCCTAAGCCCGCAATAACAGCTAATAAAAACCGATGGGTAATTAGGTGAATAGGCAGCCCTAATAGGGTATCTCGGCGCACCAGCTTAATCCAGTTCATATCATGGATGTGTAAACCGAAGGCCCAGCGACATGCCCGATTGGCCAATTGAGAAGCTTGATTTTTACCATCACCACGTCCTTGGCGCCAACCTGAGATCGCTACCATACCTGGACGATACGCTCGTAACAATTTAGGAATGTCAGTGGCTGGATCAGACTCTAAATCTGCCTGTCCCCAGAAAATCCAATTGGTTTTGACATGGGATAGTGCTGTCTGCCAAACCGCTGTCACTCCTAGACGTTGCGGATGCCGAATCACTGTTAAAAATGTATACCTTTCAGATAAACGAGCTAAAATATCAGGACTTTCATCCGTGCTGCCATCATCGACCACAAGAACTGGCAATGTAACGCCTATTTCCTCAAAGGCAATGTAAATGCGATCAAATAGCTTTTCCAAATTCCCAGCCTCATTTAATGCTGGAATTACAACAGTTACTGACTGAACTTCCAAGGGAATAGCCTTGGGAATACTTGACTCCACTCGATGCAGAAAATCTGATTGCTGTAACAGGCTTGGTGTAGAGCACTCTGCCACAGCTAAGCTCATTTCTTCTGGAGTAACAGTTTTTTCAGGGGCCAAAATACTCATTTGATTTCACGCACTATGAGAGGAACAGCGTCAAACCCATGGCACTTATTCTAATGCTTTCAACCATTACATCAAACCATGACCCTCGACATAATGGTATTCACTTTTTAATGGGTTAGAACACTATCAACGTATCAACCTCACCCCTAGGAAGCTACGGAGTTATTGCCGACGCGGAGTACATACGTAAGCTACGTTTGACAAAAAAACAGTCTTTCCTAATGAGAAATACAGACACCCGGACCAACTAATTTACTAGTTTTGAAAAACACTCAGTAATTTTATGGAAGCCGATCTACAAAATCACACGGATTCATTCATCTCTATCGATAGTCATAGTCCCACTTTTGGGTTAAACACCACTAATTGCCGAGGTAATTACGCTAATTTGCTGAATATCTTGCTATTTTTCTGACCATAGGGCTAACTCTTGAACGTATGCTCTGTAAGAATTACAGCTATTCAGAAAGAGTGTAAACATGCCACATGTTAGCCATCCGTGGTCGTGAACCAAAGAAGTGTAGGAAACGTCATGTAAAGGGATGCTATCTACCCAAAATCAATGGATTGCCGCTATTGCGACCATCCTAAGACTCACAAGCACGGAAAAACTAGCCAAGGGAGTCAACGCTACAAATGAGCCCACTGCGCTCGTGCCTTTGTCGAAACATTTGATTGTAGTGCCCCCCTTAAATTAGGACAGAGCTGAAAGAGCGTAAGCTAGAGTCCCATAAGGGGAAAGGATATAGCGAGTAAACATAGGAACTACAGTAGCGAATTTAAGGCACAAGTCGTGCTGGAGATTGTCAGAAGGGCACCGGAGTGTAAGCGAAGCCAGTCGAGCCCATAAAGTCCATACGTCGGTTATCAATCGTTGGCGAAATGAATTTCTAAGACAGGCGCATTTAGCGTTTGGAGGCAAAAGTGGAGGGAATGAATCAGCCGAGCAAATCGCAGAATTAGAACGAATGGTGGGTCGTCTAACGGAGGTTTGCCATGACAGTTGCTAAACCCACCACAACCCAGACTATGACGCTAGAGGAGTATCTGACCTATTTTGTTCTATCTCTTCATCGGTAGGCAGGTCAGATGTCTTTACAGGCTTAGGTTTATGATTCCTCCAGATATCACTAAAATCATAAGATATGACTTCTAATAGCACTAACAGTGAGTGATCAAACCCCACAAGTGATAACTACCAGACCCACTTATGTCTACTGAAATTTTGAGCCAATTTTTGCAAAAAATACAGCAAGTTTGCCATAAAATACTGCATTTGCTGTAACCAGTACAAACGCTCAAACCATTGTGTAATGCCTAAAATATAAACGGAGAGGGAGGGATTCGAACCCTCGGAACCTTGCGGCTCACTCGATTTCAAGTCGAGCGCAATCGACCACTCTGCCACCTCTCCAATGCGTCTAGTGCATACCCACAAAGGGCATAAGTTAGAAGCATGAGCTATGCTAGCCCAAATTTACCCTAGCGTCCAGAGGTATCATGGGTCTCGTCTCAAGTTTGGTATAAATATTCTTCAGAGACAATTGCATGCTCCGTGTTCAACCATATCAGGCACACGCTTTTGACTGCGCCGCTCTGTAAAGTCACCAGGGTAAAGCTACGACGGTAGCCGTCGTCGGTTGCAATGACCCGAGGTACCTGGGCTCCATTCAGGTAAATCGTACCGTGGTCGTCCACGACCAAGCGTTTCCGAAGGCGGGTCTTATCGTATCTAAGTTCATGGTGCATGTGGCCAAACACCACTAAGGGAACCTTGTGGTTTGAATCTTGGGCAGTCGCGATCGCACTAGCAAAGTCCGGGTCGCCGTAGTCTCCCCCCTTGCGCTTCCAATCTCGACCGCAGATATCGTAGGTCTGCTCTCCCAAACCAGCCGGTCCGTTGTGACCTAGAAAAATAAGGGTATCGTGCTGCGCGATCGCAACCAGCTCAGAAATTTTAGCTGCAGACTCTTCAAAGTTCGCAACCCCATAGCGCTCTTGGTAGAATGAATGATGTCGCCATGTGGACCCACCCCAGCTAAACGGACGCCCTCCAACAACCGTTACCTGATGTTGAGGTAGTTCTAGTTTGCTAAAGCCGACATCAGCATCTCCTAACGCATCTAGCTGTTGTTGCACCCGATCTTCTTTATTCAAATCATAGGGACAGTGTTTTCGATGCTTAGTCCCTGCCGTATACCAGGCATCATGATTTCCCAAAATGACCGCCTTTGGTAGAGAAACATTAGCAACCTGTTGTACGATATCAATCGCTTCGTTGCCAAAGTCTCCAACAAACAACACTAGATCGACATCTAAAGTTTTGAGAGCAGCTGCATCCGATTCACTCCACTGGTTGTGCACATCGCCCACAATAGCGATTGATAGTTCAGAAGACTTGGGTTCACTTTCACAATTCGTCTCCTGACGATGCATAGATATCACAAAATAATTGTTGTTCTCTCCTAGAAATCTGTTCTATATACTGTTGTCTTTGTAGAAAAAAACAGCTACGCCCTAGAACAGACTTCTGTCGTTGCTGATTTAGGGAATGAAACGATCTGTAGAGCTATCCAGTTGTCTGGATTTGACAGATAAGATCCTCCCAAGGATCAGCAACGCCGATTTGATACATTGTACAGAACTAATACCAATGGTCCTCTAAAAGTGTAGGAACTCCGTTCTTAATAAAGGTACAGATTGTATTCGTGCCGCACTGGCAAACCTAAAAATCAAAACGAATAACAGGTATGACTCGTGAACAAATAGGTGTTTAATCTAGACATGCTTGCCGTTGCTGATTCAGGGCTAGCCTAGCCGATCAGCAACGCCGCCTTAATCAGTCCACCAGGCCGAATCTGCTTTACTCCCATGACTCAGCTGATTATTTTTACCGATCTCGATGGCACTCTCCTCAATGGTGAAACCTATGACTATGCGGCGACGGTTCCTATTATTCAGCAACTGAAAGCACTGCAGATTCCCGTTATCCCAGTAACCAGTAAGACCCGGGCAGAGGTAGCCACCCTACGTCAAGAGGTGGGCCTCACCGAACCATTTATTACCGAGAACGGTAGCGGTATTTTTATTGAAGTTAATCATAATCCCTTCAAAGAACCACCGGGCGAGCAAGAGGGAGATTATTACATAGTGGAACTCGGGTGCCCCTACGTACAGGCTAGGGCAGCCCTACGGGTGATTGCCAATGAGCTTAGACACTCGCTGCTGGGCTTTGGTGACATGACCATTCAACGCTTACAGAAATACACAGGTTTATCGGCTCAGGATGCCCAGGAAGCCAAGGCTCGTGAATTTAGTGAACCCTTTATTACGCCTAAGGCCGTTACATCGGCACAGATCGTCGAAGCAGTAGAGTCTATGGGATTCAATGTGGTGGTGGGCGATCGCTTTTCCCACCTGATTGGCCCAGAAGCGGGCAAAGGTAACGCCGTGGAGCGGTTAGTCGACCTTTATCGAAGCATTTGGCCACCGGAGGAAACAATTGTCACTATTGGCTTAGGGAATAGCCCTAACGATTTGGACATGCTTGCCCATGTTGACCATCCGATAATCTTACCTGGTGTTAACGGTGCCCATCCCCAGTTAGCCGAACAAGGGTGGGAGGTGGCACCCTCGATTGCTCCCCAGGGGTGGATTGAAGCAATCGTTAGCATTTGCCAGCGGTTTGATATCAATCTATCGACCTAAATCAGTGGTGATTTGGGATGCAAGCAGATTCATCATCAAGCCATTACCGTACAATGTTTGCTCTACTTATCGGGGAGACTCTGAACTCACCCGGAGTCATTGCCTCAGAGCTGGTATATGATGCGCTGAAATTTATGGTTAAAATAACTATAATTAAGTGGATCATAAATAAAATCTACGACTAAAAACACTATCCGGTTTATCTCCCATGTTCACCACTGCTTCTGTGCCTACCAGCCTGCCCAAGGATCTTTTTGGGGCCATTGAAACCTTAAAAAAGGATCTCAATGCCATTGTTTTGGCCCACTACTATCAAGAGCCTGATATTCAAGATATTGCCGATTATATTGGCGACTCTCTAGGGCTATCGCAAAAGGCCGCTGCCACTGACGCAGAGGTAATCGTCTTTGCGGGGGTGCACTTTATGGCAGAAACAGCTAAAATTCTGAATCCAGATAAGCTGGTACTGCTGCCCGACCTTGCCGCTGGTTGTTCCCTAGCTGATAGCTGTCCACCTGCAGAATTCGCCAAGTTTAAGGCCGCTCATCCAGATCATATTGTGGTGTCTTACATCAATTGCACCGCTGAGATTAAGGCCATGAGCGACATCATCTGCACTAGCTCTAATGCCGTAAAGCTGGTCAATCAGATTCCACCGGAAAAGCCAATTATCTTCGCTCCCGATCGCAATCTGGGACGTTATGTGGCAGCTCAGACAGGTCGAGCGCTATTGCTGTGGCAAGGCAGCTGCATTGTCCATGAGACTTTTTCTGAGAAAAAGATGCTGCAGCTCAAAATGGAGCATCCTGATGCTGAGATTGTGGCTCATCCAGAATGCGAGGAAGCTATCCTACGGCACGCCAACTTTATTGGCTCTACGACAGCTTTGCTCAAGTATGTAGAAACCAGCGAAACTGAGCAGTTCATTGTGGTAACAGAGCCAGGCATTATTCATCAAATGGAAAAACAGCTCCCCCAAAAGCTATTTATTCCAGCACCTCCTGATGCGAACTGTCAGTGCAATGAGTGTCCCCACATGCGCTTAAACACGCTGGAAAAGCTCTATTTGGCCATGAAAAACCGCACACCAGAAATCACGTTGCCACCGGATGTTCAGCAGAAAGCCCTGATTCCTATCCAGCGCATGCTTGCCATGAGTGCTTAGAGAGTTTCAAATCCTGGCTTCTTGAACCTTGAAGCCATTGCCATAGGCTTCAAGGTTCAAAGCTTCAGACTCTTAGATGTTCCTTTAGTTGATAGGTCAGCAAGTCGACTACATTATTTCCCTTAGACGGGTTCGTCCCTAGGGTTGCCTGGGCAGACTGCTCAATTCGCTGAACGGTTGAATCGGGCAACTCCAACAACTCAACCAGGCGTTGATAGGTTGCTTGCTCGTCTTGATTAATCAGGTCTTCATCTGGAGTGCGAGCACTGGCACTGATCACCTCGTAGCCTAACCGCAGAACAAACTCTTTTTCAGCTTCAGTGGTTAGGCTAGGGACAAGTTCTTCAAGAGGAATGTCCTGAACTAGATACCCTTGGAGCTCCTGCTTGACAGCCTCTTGACCTGCTGAGGTTGCAGCAAATACTTTACTAAAGTTTACCAGCATGACATCGGCTTCTTCCTTGGCCAAATTTCCATCAGCCCATGCCAATGCCAGCACGATACGGAGCAAATTCATTTGGCGGGGCGTAATGGATGGAGGTGGTTGAGAAACCATGACTATTTAATATGCGCAGCTTCTATAGTATTAATCTGACTGCCAAGGATTTTCTCCCAGAGTAAGATTTTTTTATATGCTGAAATACTCCGCAATTACGATGACTGTTTTTTAGAACGTGCATTACCGCTCAGGCAGACAGCACATTATACAAAAGGACCCACAGCTAGCATAAACTGCGAGTTTAGTATGGACACAGCTTTCCACAGTTACTTGTGGGCAAGTTGAATTAGATGATTAAACTCTTTTAGGTGAAGCTTTTGTCCATCTGAACTTGTCGTTATCCAGTTTTTCTCACGTAGTTTGTCCATAATTTTGGCAGTATCGTCTTTGGAAATATCCGCAACGGCTGCTAGATCATCGGCTGATAGGTTGATCATCGTGGGGACATCACCTTGTTTTTCACCGTAAGCATCGACTAGGGCTATCAGCGTATTGGCCAATTTTACGGCAGGGGGTTTGTGGCGTCGTTGAAAATGACTGTTGGTATGGCGTAGTCGTTGTACCATCAGCTGCAGCATCCGATGATGAAGCTGCGGATCTTGAAACAGGGTATCGATAAAGTGCTGAGCTGGCACGCTAAGCAACTTAACTGGCGATAGGGCTACTACATCCGTGGAGCGTGGAGATTCATCCAGAATAGCCATCTCACCAAAAAAATCACCCTTACCCAACACAGCTAGTGTGACGTATTCACCAGAAGTATCGTGGCGTACCTTGATCCAACCAGCCACAATCAGGTATATGGCATTTCCCCAAGAGTCTTCCATCAGGACTGTACGACCTGCCGGATAGGTTAACTCAGTTGCTGCAGACAACAGACTGGTTAATGTGTCAGGATTTGCGGCATTAAAGAGGGGAAACAAATCACTTAAAAGATCAGAAAGAGCGGGCCGCATGGACTTTTTCAGGGTAAGTGTAGTCATATAGTAGACCTACGGATGGATGACAACAGCACAAAAAGTAGGGTAAACGTATTTTCTTAGAGACTCCCTGACTTTGTTAAAAAATCAGTAAAGTTGAAACAATCATTAAGTAGGTTTACGGAGCTGGGGGTTGACATTGAATGATTAACATTATCCCTTTTTGGCAAAGACAACGTGTACCTTACCTCGTCTAGTTTACCCAGTCAGCAGGTGGTATATACCCTTGCCCATGGCTTTCTGGTTATTCTTGCTAGGACCTAAGGCTGGAGATCATCATAGAAAACTGGCTAAAGACCCGTATTGCAAAAAGATACAAGCTTAGTGGAAAGCTTTCAGTATATTTAAGGGAATTGATACTTGCTGAGTAGGCGGCTAATTTTGGGGAGTGTTCCCTACCTACCGCTATGACGGTTTGAATCAGGACAAAGAGGATAGGTTGAGTTTGATATCAGGTTTACTTTATTCAGCTAACGCAGACAAGCCTCCGTAATTCATAACATTCCCGACTTAAGTCCTGTAAAAATCCCGACGAGTTGATTAACTCCTCGGGATTAGGCAACACAAGCTCACAGCTCTATCGGTTTGTCATCATAGGGAACATCAACCAGCACTGTACATTCGCGTTAAAAGACTAGAACATTTGCTGGCTTCACTCTTGCTATTTCAGTGTACTCATCACTTCAGAAAACCGGTTGCGCAATGTAGCCGAAGTTTCTGGAAAAATTGCTGAACTGGCTAGTGTTAACGTGTCTGTGGATTAGAAGAGTACACAAAAACGAACATCAAAACGTTGTTTATAGACTCTGACGCTGTGGCCCAGATTGTTCCACTGCTCAAATCGGTAACGGGTTTTGTCTATCTTGGATGCCAGATTGGAACATTAAGAAACCCCCAATGGATAACTCACACTGGGGGCTGAGAAGATATTAATAGTAGACAACTTTTGCGTTAGAACATGCCTGTGGATGAGTGACCGTGGCCTTACTGCAAGTGCTTGGTTAAGGTCTCTTGAAATTCGCTGTAGGGTTTGGCGCCAATCACGGTATCAACTTGTTCTCCTTGTTTGAAAAACAAAACTGCCGGAATACTTTTGATACCAAAACGTTTGGCTACAGATTTGTTGCTATCAACATCCAGTTTGACCACGCTAACCTGACCTGTAAATTCCTCTGATAGCTGATCCATTAGCGGAGCCACTAGCTTGCAAGGGCCACACCAGGAGGCGGTACAATCCATGACAACTACACTTTGAGTGGCAAGTAAGTTATCGAGAGTGGCCTCGTCAGGGATATATTCGGCAGCCATATGGGGTGAGTACTCCGATCTTAAATACATAAACGTCAGGCGGTGCGATCGCACCACTAAACCAATCATAACCTTATTATGTTTATTTTTAGTAAATGAGAGCCTTTTAAGGTATTTTGTGTAACATCCCTGTTTGCGAGTTCTGCTGAGGAAATTGCTCAATTCCCCGGCAGAACTCGCGCTTATTAGATGGCAACAAAGTTCACCAGTTTACCAGGAACCACAATCACCTTTTTAATCTCTTTGCCTTCAAGGTACTTTTTAGCAATGTCCGATTCACGGGCGTACTGCTCCAATTCATCCTTGCTGGCACTGGCAGGAACAGCAATAGTCCCTCGGGTTTTACCCTTGATTTGAATTACCAGGGTAATCTCATCGGCCACCAGCGCAGACTCCTCAAATGTAGGCCAGTTCTGGCGATGAGCCGATTCTGTAAAGCCTAACTGTTGCCAAAGTTCTTCGGCAATGTGGGGAGCAAAGGGTGCGAGAAGCAGCACAAGCACCTGTACCCCTTCGGCGTACACGTCCGTGTCCTTTTGCTTAGCCTCCTTTAGGGCGTTGCTAAGTTTCATCATTTCAGACACTGCCGTGTTGAATTGATAGCCTTCCTCTACGTCTTCTGAAACCTCTTTAATGGCCGTATGGATAGCGCGACGCAGGTCCTTATCGGCCTTGCTAAGGTTGCTTTGGTCAACGCTGAGAACCCGTTCTCTAGTGCCTGCACTTTCTGCGAAGGCGGTCACCAGCATCCACACTCGATTTAGGAAGCGAAACTGACCTTCCACATCCGCGTCATCCCATTCGAGGTCCTTTTCAGGAGGGGCCTTAAAGAGGATAAACATGCGGGCGGTATCGGCACCATACTTACCCAAGACCACTCGAGGTTCCACACCGTTGTACTTGGACTTGGACATTTTTTCGTAGAACACTTGAAGAGCGTCGCCGGTTGCCGGGTCTTTAGGCTCATTAAGGTCAGCAATGTCACCGGGGGCAATGTATTTACCCGTGACGGGGTTTTTGTAGGTGATGGCCTGCACCATACCCTGGGTTAGCAACCGCTGGAAGGGTTCATCGATGGACACTAAGTTGCGATCGCGCAGTACCTTGGTAAAAAATCGCGAATAGAGCAAATGCAAAATTGCATGTTCAATACCGCCGACATACTGATCAACAGGCAACCATTCATCCGCATTTATCTTGTCAAAGGGCAGTAATTCATTTTTAGCATCGCTGTAACGCAAGAAGTACCACGATGAATCAATAAACGTATCCATCGTGTCTGTTTCCCGTTTGGCATCATCACCACAGCTAGGACATTTGCAGTTAATCCAGTCGGTCATCTTTGCCAACGGAGAGCCCCCGCGAGCGCTAAATTCCACATCCTCCGGCAGCACCACCGGTAGCTGATCCTCTGGGACGGGTACTGTGCCACAGTTCTCGCAGTAAATCATGGGAATGGGCACACCCCAGTAGCGCTGACGAGAAATCAACCAGTCCCGTAGACGATAGTTAGCTGTGCCTTCGCCCTTGTTGTTCTCTTCCAACCATTGAATAGCCGCCGCAACACTTTGGCCTTCACCCTTACCCGCGGTCACCCCATCCAAGGGACCGGAATTCACCATCACCCCATCTCCTGGGTAGGCAACGTCCATGGTGGTGCCATCTAAGGTTTCTCCTTCAGGCTGCACTACCACGTGGATAGGCAAATCGAATTTTCTGGCAAACTCAAAGTCTCTCTGGTCGTGGGCGGGGACAGCCATAATCGCCCCGGTGCCATAGTCCATCAACACATAGTCAGCAATCCAGATGGGAATTTGCTGGTCGTTTACCGGGTTAATGGCATAGCTACCGGTCCACACTCCGGTTTTTTCACGATTTTCAGCCGTGCGGTCCATCTCACTCATGCCCGCCGCCATGTCTTGATAGGCCTTAATGGCATCAGCCTGGTCAGCCGTTGTGAGTTTTTCCACCAAAGGATGTTCTGGAGAAAGCACCATAAAGGACGCTCCCCAAAGGGTATCTGGCCGGGTGGTATACACCTTAATTTCATCACTAGCTTCTGTGGAGAACACCACATGGGCACCGGTAGACTTACCAATCCAGTTAGCCTGCATTAGTTTTACCCGCTCGGGCCAGCCATCTAATTTATCTAGATCCGCCAATAGCTGGTCGGCATAGTCCGTAATCTTGAGGAACCACTGGCGCAGAAGCTTACGTTCTACTTTGGCCCCTGAACGCCAGGATCGTCCTTCGCTATCCACCTGTTCATTGGCAAGTACAGTCTGGTCGATGGGGTCCCAGTTAACTGCGGCTTCCTTCTGGTACGCTAGCTCCGCTTCGTAGAACTGCAAAAAAATCCACTGGGTCCACCGATAGTAATCCGGCGAGCAAGTAGCTACTTCTCGATCCCAGTCATAGGAAAGGCCCAGCTCCTTAAGCTGTTCACGCATTTGGCCAATGTTTTGATAGGTCCACTTGGCTGGAGGAATTCCCCGGTCAATGGCTGCATTCTCTGCCGGCAAACCAAAGGCATCCCACCCCATGGGATGGAGGACGTTATATCCCTGCATGCGACGGACACGGGCAATAACATCCGTAATCGTGTAGTTACGGACATGCCCCATGTGCAGGTTGCCAGAGGGGTAGGGGAACATGGACAGGGCATAGAACTTTTTTTGCCCTGGAGTTGCAGGTGTCTTATCTAGACCCTGCTCAACCCATTGCTGCTGCCACTTTTTCTCGATGTCTGCTGGATTGTATCGAGACTCCACGTTTAATTTCCCCTTGTTATCAGAATTGCCTAACTAATTCTAGTCGTCCGTTGCCTCTCTGGAAGCGTTGTACGGGTTACTTCCAAAGTTAAATAAAGAGTTAGACGACGGACATAGGCAGAGTTTTACATAAAACGCAAAAAATATCTCTTCCTCCAAAAGGCTGAATCCCTCTCATAACAAGGCATACATATTTTTGTACGCAAAAGAAAACTCACAAAAACGCAAATTTTCAAAAATGCGTTTCATTGACCATAAAATCGTTTACACTCAGTCATCATAGTTATGAGCAAATGAGCAGGTCATGGCTAGAGTTCGAGTGCCTAAGCCGTTTTCCCAGCTAACCCAAGAAATTAGCCATGATGCCTGGGTTCCATTGATGTCAAAGTATCGAGCCATCGATGAGAAAGGCCGCTATCTTCACTGGGATGAGTTTCAATGGCGTGTGGATACTGGGGATGACGTAACCGCAGCTTGGTGTGCCACTAAATCTAGTCGCATGACCATATCCAAGAGCATCCAACAACTACAGGCTGAAGAAAATCGCTGTTTTAGCTATTGCGTACCTGATTCCCTATTTGCCCGTTTACACACAATCGACCAAATGACCGGTGGTGGGCAAAGTCTCAGTGAGGGTCCCTTTGTTTCGTCTAACGAAAAGGATCGTTACTTGGTTAAAAGTTTGATGTTGGAAGAAGCCATCACCTCCTCTCAATTAGAGGGTGCTTCCACAACACGAAAAGTGGCAAAAGAAATGTTGATTAAGCATTTGCCTCCTAGGGACAAGTCGCAGCAGATGATCTTCAATAACTATTTGCTGATGCAGAAAGCTCTTGAGAATAAAGATGTTGAGCTGTCGGTTCCGCTGATCTTGGAGCTTCATTCAATTGCCACCCATAAAGCAATTGAAAATCAAGCTAAATCAGGAAAGATTAGACAAGATAACACTGTTGTTGTGGCTGATTTGTATGGGGAACAGACATTTCATCCCCCCGATTGGCAAACCCTGCCGTCAAGGCTACAGCAGTTGTGTGAGTTTGCCAACACCGCTCACGATGAAGAGAGTTCTTTTCTTCACCCCATTATTAAGGCCATTATTTTGCACTTTATGATCGGTTATATCCATCCATTTGGTGATGGTAATGGCCGAACTGCCAGGGCATTGTTCTACTGGAGCATGCTACGCTCTGGCTACTGGCTATTTGAATATATTTCCATCAGTAAACTGATTAAAGAAAAACGGGGTGCCTATGATAAAGCCTTTATCTACAGTGAAACCGATGAATTCGATTTGACCTATTTTTTGTATAACCAAGTCGATGTTATCGAAAAATCTGTTCACGCTCTCCATGCCTACATTGACCAGAAAAAACAAGACTTCTATGACTTCATGGCATGGGTAGAGCAAAGTCCCATGGCAAAACAACTAAAGCGAGGGCAGTTAGAAATTCTCAAAGAGGCCCTGAGAAAACCAGGTCAAGAATTTACAACAGGACAAGTTGCCTCTGACTTAGGTATCGCTGTTAATACGGCAAGAGGCTATCTCAATGGTCTCGTCGATAAAGGCTTATTAAGAAAAACCAAAGCGGACAGCGGAAAAAACGTGATCTATATTGCTCCTGCCAGTCTTCAATCGAGATTAAACATTCCGTGACGAGACATGTACATATTTTGAATTTTAGAAACCAAAGTTTCCCTTGAGCGATATAAGAAAGGCATTCACCCAGCTTGAAAGTGATTGATGAATTTATACAACGCACTACTGTGGGCACTGCCCCTGAGCCTAGCGAGTAATTTAGGCAGTGCCGCACTTGCTAGCAAAGCGGACTTAACCGTGCTACCTAGCCTTGAATCTGGAGACGGCTGTCCTGAAAGTCTAGTGGCTTATGAAACTCCACAGCCCTATTCTCCAGGGGGATATTCTACCGATGGCATGATTCAGCTTGGGGAAATTGCCACCGACATTAGTGTTTCCCAGGCTGATCAGTTTAGCGTTACCTGGAGCGGCACGCTCAAGCCAGAGTATGCCGACTGTGAAGCTACCGCTGGCATCACTCTGTTTGATGGAGAAGCCTATGGGGGCAGTTCCTACATTCGTGTGCAGATTAGTGATGGGACTGCTAGAGCAATTTTGGATATGACCGGTATCGCTGATATCAATGGGTTTACGTCGGTGATTCTTTTTCACGGTATGCGTGAGGAAAATCCACGGTGGACCTGGGGCGGAACAGATTAGGAAGATGCTTACCAATGCCCAACTTGATAGGGCTTCCTTAATCTCTTATTTCTAGTCGTTTTGAGTCTTCTATGATAGCCAGCAATCAAGATTTGCTCTCCTTAAAGGAAGCAGACGTTCCCCACCACATTCAAGAACGTCGAGCGGTAGTCTTTTTGGTGCTCTCAGGGTTGTTCCTTGGCACCTTGGGAATGCTTAATATTCTTGGCATTAGCCGGTTTGTTAATGTATTTGCCTGGCATAACGTTACGGTCACCGTTGCGGTGGGAGCTTTGCCCTATCCCCTGACGTTTTTGTGCACTGACCTAATTTCTGAGCTTTATGGTCGCGATCGCGCCAATCAGGTAGTTTGGGTAGGGCTATTACTCAATCTTTGGGTGGTGTTTATTGTTTGGCTGGGTGGGGTTTTACCAGGGTTTGAGTCGTTGGACCCAACTACAGGGGAACTGGTAAGGGATGCAGCTGGTCGAATGCCTCTTTTCTTTGAGATCCGTAATCTTACCTTTGGTACGGTAACCGCATCCATGGTGGCATATTTAACAGCTCAGTTTGTGGATGTGCAGCTATTTCACTTTTGGAAAGAGTTAACCAAAGGGAAATATTTGTGGTTACGTAACAATGGGTCTACCTTGGCAAGTCAGCTAGTGGATACTTCTGCAGTTATTCTCATCACTCACTTTTTTGCAGGTGTATTACCTATTGATCCAACCCAAGAACTCTGGCCCCAATTGTTGTTGTTTATCGGCTATGGTTATTCGTTCAAGCTAGTAGCTGCATTGTTAGATACGGGTCCCTTCTATCTCTGTGTTTATTGGTTATCTAAGTATTTACAGTTGGAATCACCTGTTTTTAGTGATACGGAAGTGCTGTCTACCTGACAAGAGAAAGTCGTAAGTGGATGAAATCAATCTTCTATGAGATATAAACAAGCTGTTTGATTTCTGGGGTTTCGCCTCCAAAGCCCTGATATTTCGGGGCTTTGGAGGCG
>JBCCQQ010000073.1:0-28693 GCA_039024555.1 Cyanobacteria bacterium P01_D01_bin.156 | reverse complement strand
TCAGACGAATATGTGTCCCTTTACAGAAACGCTATGCAAGGACTGGCTGAAAATCCTTGCCTCTAGGAAAGGGACTACTGACCCTGTCTGGGCGATGGGATAACCCCTGAGATTTCTATTCAGTTTTTCAGCAAACCCTAGATAGACCGACTTGATATCCTTCCAAAAAACCGCTAGAGGAAACGTATCTAACACAGTTTGTAAGAACTGCTCACGCTCTAGCAGCTCCGCTGTTCGCTCAGCCACTTTTATTTCCAAAGCCTGATTTAGCTGTTCCAAAGACGCCTGAGCTCGCTGACGCTCAACCTCAGCTGTGGCCCGAGCCCCAAAAGCACGCAAAATCTTTACAGAACGCTCGGGTAATTGAATCGGTTTAGAATCAAGAACGCAAAGATTACCGATAGCGTTGCCATTAACATCTTTCAAAGCAATGCCTAAATAGCTCTCTACTTCCATCTCAGCTAAGTCAGCATCGTTAGGAAAAGCTTGCTGTATACGGCTAGCACAATAAAACTCTCCTTCCTTCAGAGACCGTTCACAAGGCGTCTGAGCGAGAGCGTAGGAAAGAGCAGACTGTGGTGCTCCACTAGACCAAAACGCCAGGGTATGAAGCTGATCACCGATGAGTTCTGTGACCATTGCATGACTGACATCTAAGGTGGCTGCCAAATGGCGAGCTAGGGCTGGGAAAAAATCTTGTCCTGTCGTGGCTGCAGTGCCTTCCACCAAACTCTGCAGCTGTCGCTCAGCTTGTTTACGTTCACTAATATCACGAATGATAAATAAGACCTCATCTTTGCCACTTTTGATGACTCTGACTTCTTCATCACAGATGTGATTACCTCGTAGCACCTGCTGTTCATAGGTTTGTAGTTTTCCCGACAACAGGGTTTCAGTCAAATAACGCTGTTGCCGAATGGCGACATCTTCTGGTAGCACATCAGCCATTGTTAATCCTACAGGATCTATATCGGCAGAAAACAAGGCAACATCCTGTTGATAGGTTACGACCTCCCGATAAACACCGTGTGCATCTACCCGAAATAAATAGTCTGGAATACTGGATAAAATAGCTTGTTTTTGAGCTTCGCTGCGCCCTAAGGCTAGTTCAGTTTCTTTGCGATCGCTAATATCTGTGATAGTACCAGCATAGCCATTCACACAACCATCATCACCGTACTCAACCACCCACTGTTCATGTATCCAAATCACCACACCATCCGGTCGATGAAACCGATACTCCAGTTGAAAGGGATGCTGCTCTATTGTCAATGACTGCCATACTGCCAACACATCTTGTTGATCATCAGAGAGCACACACCGAACAACATCATCCCCTAGAGCCTCTGCCTGCGAAAGACCAAAAATCTCACAGTAGCGATTATTAACATAGATATTTTCTTTAGCAATATTTTTACGACAAATTCCTATAGGCAGAATTTGAAGTAAATCAATATTCCGTTGCTCATCTGCTTGTAAGCAGATGTTCATCTGTTGTTGCTGAGATGCCTGACAAAGTATGCCTTGGGTCAATAATCCCGTCAGTTGCTGATTTTGATCGACTAAAATCAGATGTTCAGTATGATGGCGTACCAGTAAATCTAGAACACTACCTACGCTCAACCCACCAGACTCTTGTACAATCAACGGCGGCGTAACAAGGGCCTGCTGCACCACAGCATCTTGCCAAACGGGAGTGTTGACTATGAAACGTGCTATGTCTCGCTGAGTAAGGATCCCAGCTACTTTACCAGCATCTACCACCACCACACAGCTAGAACGTTCCACATGAAGCCGTAGATCCTGACTAATGGAAGGACTAGACGCCCTTTGTGAGTTAGGGAAATTTAACTCTTCCGTCTGAATATCAGTTATCAGGGCAACCGCATCCCGTAATAATGTTTGAGAGGAAACAACCCAAGGGTTACGTATAACAGCTGAGTTCAACGGCCAAGCCGCTACATTGCACGAGAGCATAGCATTTTGTTGCAAAAAGTTCACAAACCCAGAAGTGGCATTTTACATGACAGCTCAAACCCTAATTACCATAGGCCAATAGAATCCAGGCACTTAAACAGAATTCAATTCAACAGCCCTATCCTTAATGAATCTAGAATAGCCGTCTAGGATAACAATCAATGCATTTGAGCGACAGGCCTATCTGCATTTTTAAGCCCTCAGAGCAGAGAATAACTCTGATACACTATGTCTCTAAATTTTTAGTGCTTTCATTCTGACCTCTCCTAGCATAAAAAATACTAAGGAGGCCTCTTCAACAGCAATATCACAGGATAATCTATAAGAAGCTCAATCTGTTAATCGGCATCAAACTTAAAATACGTAAGGCATTCGTTATGATTACTCTGAGTATGCCCAACTTAAGGAACTTATGCCCGACTCAACAGAAAGCATATGTGACTTAAAACAACCAAGCATGAAAGTTACTCATTAAAGATATAACCTGCATCATTTACGTCAGGCCACTAAGGACGACAATCCTGCTGAGCGAAAGTCCTAAATGGCTTCGCAGTCTTCTCCTAACGGAGCAGGCAACTGCTATAAAACTATCTACACTCACAAGCTCAGCAAGTTAATTCTCTTACTAATTATGCGAGAAAATCAACAATTATTTATTTGTTAACTTAGAAATTTATGTAGAAAATTGTCAAGATACTCTATCGGTAAAAGTGACTACTGCACTGAACAAAAAAGCACTTTCATGATTAACAGTCTAAGGAGATCGTTAATCTCTGATCGCTCTGAGAACAGTCTAGTTCTTTCAAGACTAGGAAATGCTTGACAACAAGAACCAGCGATGCTTGTTACACAACTGGTTCTTAGGCCTTATCCTTGTAGATCGGCTAGAGCGCCGCGAGCCATATTGGCAATAGCCTTATCTGTCGCTTTCGGCAATTGATAATACTTACCTCCAGCTGTATTAGCAAGTTCCTTACCAAAGCCAGTAGAAACAAACTTACGCTCAGTATCAATAATTAAAAGCTGGAAACCCGTCATTCGGATACGTCCGGCTATATCCAAAAGTTCCGCTTTGATGTCAGGTTTTTCACCTTCTTCCATGGGTTCTCCGAGAGAACGCGCCAAAGGCACGTTCCCACGGCCATCTGTGATCGCAATAATTACCACGTTACCAACATCACCAGACTGTTGGGCATTCACACCTACACGAACAGCTTGACTCAAACCATGGGCAAGGGGCGAGCCACCACCACAGGGCATCGTTTCCAAACGACGACGCGCAGACGTAATCGAACGTGTGGGTGGCAACAATACCTCGGCTTGTTCTCCACGAAATGGGATCAACGCAACTTGGTCACGATTTTGATAGGCATCGGTCAACAAGCTCAATACCGCACCTTTAGCGGACTGCATACGGTTCAGAGCCATAGAACCAGAAGCATCTACCACAAAGATAATTAGCGAACCCGCTTTTCGAGCCAGTCGCTTGGCGCGAATATCCCCCTGTTCCACAATCACTTTCCGTTCGGGCTGTCGAGCACGGCGAGCTTTTTGATAGGGAGCTGCCGCTCGTAGCGTTGCGTCTACCGCGATCCGACGCACTGGCCCTTGGGGTAACACTGGTTTAATATAACGCCCTCGATCCTCGGAAATAACAAGACTCTGACTACCTGAATTACCCTGTTTGCTCATGGTTTCAGCAAACAATAAAAGGGATGGATCTAGAACCACACCTTCAGGATCAAACAAAAATTCTTCTGGGACGCTAGGGGGAGATTCTTCTTGCTCTTCATCAGGCTCGTCCTCATCCTCCTCATTGTCGTCATTTTCTTGGGACTCGTCTTGATCGTCTTCTTGCTGATTTTCCGGTGGGGGCGGCGGGGGCGGTTGTTGATCATCTTCCGGTGGGGGTTGATCCATGTTGATGGCCCGAGGAATAATCACGAGTTCCACAGCCCGACGTAAATCGTCAGCATTGATTTCAGTGCGCCCATCTAAAGCAGCACTGGCCTTAGCTACCCGTACGGCAAACAGTTCTGCCCGGTGACCTTCCACCCCTCCTCGGATGGCTTCGGTAACCAAATACTCCACCTGCTCGGGGGTAATCACCACGTCCTTCAACCATTCACGAGCCAGAATAATTTGGGTCTTGAGAGTATCAATTTCTTCAACGTACTGGGCTAAAAAGCCCTCCGGGTCGTCGGCGTAATTGGTAGCCTGGCCCGTAGCTTCAACGCGCTCCTCCATGGTTAAGGCTCGGTCAGCCGAAAGCGCGATCGCGATTCGATCCAACAAATGCTGCCTCAACACCCCCTCTTCGGGATTGTAGGTCGCTACTAACAGTGGTTTACAAGGATGCTGAAAGCTAATTCCCTCCCGCTCAATCTGATTGCGTCCTTCGGTTAAGGTACCAAGCAACAGATTAGAAATTTGATCATCCAGCAGATTCACTTCATCTACATAGAGGACTCCCCGATTAGCTTCTGCCAATAATCCTGGCTGAAAAACTGACTCTCCTGTCTGAATAGACTTAGCCACATCCACAGAGCCAAGCAAACGATCTTCCGTTATCCCTAAAGGAATTTGAATAAAGGGAGACGGAATAACCTTAGTGGGTAAATCCTCCAGACTAGTCGGCTCAGGGGTTTCACTAAAGCGTTCTAGAGTTAAATCATCCCACTCATTCATATTAGTGGGGTCTACATTGGCACAAGACCCATCAACGACCTCAATCGGTGGCAAGAGCTGATGCAATCCGCGAGCTAGGACGGACTTTGCCGTTCCTCGGCGTCCTGCAATTACGACACCTCCCAAACCAGGATCTACAGCAGCTAACAGTAAAGCTAATTTAATAGAATCCTGGCTAACAACAGCCATTAATGGAAAGGTGGTGGGCGTATCCGCAAGGACCTGCATTCTTTTTTATTCTCGACGTAATAATTACTTTATCACTAGCCTTTGGCAATCGCGCTGATCAAAACTATCCAGCCTGCTTAGCGATTTAGGCACTCTTGATTTAGCTACCCAGTTTTCTAAGCGCATGCATACACCTCTAAAGGCTATGTCGTTTTCCGATGGGAACCAGACGCCATTGCCAGCCAACAAAACGCCTAGGTTTATACCAAGCAAGCCTGCTGATCAATACTTCCCAGCAGGCAAACTCCTTAAATTTCAGCTTTGCTAGATTCTTTCTAGCGTTAACGACGACCGGGGAGAATCGGCTGCTCAACTGCATTCCGAAAACGCTGCACATCCTCAGAGAAATCAATAGGTAATACCGCCACCACATTCTCGTGAGGACGAGGAATAATGACCCACGTTTCCAAAACACCTCCGTAGGCATTTTCTGCAGCTTCTACACCAGCCGCCATAGCTGCCTTCACCTCGGACACATCACCACGGATATTGATACAGAATCGAGCACTCCCTGCACGAATATAATTAACCAGTGTGACTCGTCCTGCCTTGACCATCGCATCTGCGGCGGCTAGTACAGGGGGAAACCCTTTTGTCTCTAGCGATCCTACTGCCTCGGGCATTGCCGTTCTCCTTAACTACGAGCCGATATGTTGGCTATTACGCATAACTCCAAATTCTATTCTACGGGAGACACGGGGGGTTGAATAGACACTGGGGATTGCGTTTGCTGAATAAACGTTTCAACCATTGTAAAGTACGCATCTCCAGAAGTTTCGGCTACATCATTGTGACCAGCTCCTGGTACTAGCCACAACTGTTTAGGATCTGGCGATGCTGTGTAAAGCTGCTGAGACATACTTGGCACGATAGTGTCGTCCTCCAGGCCGTGGATATAGAGCACGGGCAGCCTTAGATTAGGAACTTTTTCAATCGAGTCAAACTGCTGGGTCAAGATCCAGTCAATCGGCATCCAACTGTATTGATCCGTCAGAGCAACCACCTGACGCATGGAGCTAAAGCTACTTTGTACAATCAGTCCTGCCGCCGGTCGGTGACTAGCAAGGTCAATGGCAATGGCCCCACCCAAAGAATGACCAAATAACCAAAGCTGATGCTGAGGAATCTGACGAGTCTCTGTCAAATATCGATAGGCTGCGATCGCATCTTCATAAACCCGCATTTCACTGGGAAAAGGCCCTAGGCTAAGCCCATAGCCCCGATAATCCACCAGCAACACGTTCAAGCCCATACGTTGGTAGCGATGGGCCAGCCCCAAATTAGCCCCAATATTTTGGGAATTACCGTGCAGGTATAGCAGTGTTAAGGAAAAATCCGTTAGCCTTCCCGGCAGAGCAGGTAGCCACCACCCATGCAGCCCCTCATTTAGCTCGGCAGGTCTACCGTTGGCAGCTATCCAAACTTCCTCATAGGGCACGGGAATATCTGCTGGTGTCTGCGTCAGGGTATCTGTGGGTTTAAAGATTAAACGTGTCTGGAAAACATATAAACCTAAACACAAGGCACCATAAGCAATAGTCAGGGAGGCCACAGTCGCTAACAATTTTTGATAGAACATCATCTATCCACCATTCGAACACTTCATCTGGCGTTACTACCTCTCGGCATGAATTTATCCGTAGAACACTGTGCTAGGACATCACTCACTGTTCGGTTCACACAGCAAATCATCAATAACCTTGATCGTAGACGGCGTTATGAAAATGGGCAGTCAAGCATTAGAGAGACCAATTCTCTCGTAACGTCTGCAGCTGCTGGACACGAGTTTCAGTGATGATCGTTAAACAGGTTTTTAGATCTAAACCAGAGGGTAAATTTGCCTCATACTCACAATGGGCATCGCGATAATCTAACCAGCTTAACTGTACATCTGTTAAAGCCTCATCTTGAGTATCCTCAGCCACAGCCTTAACAGCCTGATAGACCTGGTTAAGTTGGGCATCTGCCGACTCAAAGCTCGTCGTAGCCTTAACCGACTGGCGAAGCTCAGCAACACGATTGTCTGTCACTTGCTCTAGACAACTGGCCTTGATCAAAGGAGCAATGGAACCACCTTCAACATAATCACTCTCAAAAGCACACTGGGCATCTCGGAAGGTACTCCACTGTTCCTCGGCATCCGCTAACTGTTGTTGCCCCCCCTCATCAAGCCCTTGAAGTATGTATTTATATAGCTTGTTGAGGCTATCATTAGCGATTACATAATTATCTTGGGCACATTGGTTCATCTCCTGTTGCATTTCTAACTCCTCACAATCCCTTTTTTTAAGAGGTACCGGAGAACTAGAAGCTGTAGCCGCCGCTACTGGAGAAGATTCAGCCACTGGAGTCTGATTTTGACTGGTAGTATCCCCTGCTAATGGAGTATTGTCTTCCAATGTCTCCTGCTCAGGGGTGGAAACGCTATCATCAAATTCTGACTCAGCTACCGGAGAATCTGTTAGCGACTCATCAGGGCTAACACAACTGACCGAACACAATAATAGTCCTGCACATAAGATTCGGTATATCGATCTATTCATTGCTATACCCCATCGACAGCACACTCCTGGAGCTTAACGCAAGGCTTTAAGCCTATGGAAAATATAAAATAAGTCAGCTATTTTGCTCATGACCAGTTCACAAGCTGTAAGTTGTTGATGCACTAGCTTAAGTATGCCACGCCCGTGCACATCGCCGCATACCTGTACACCGATCTACAACTGGCGTCTCCTATTAATGGGGACGTATGGGGCTGGGAAGTTGATTACGTCTATCACGATCGAGCTACAGGGTCTTATCGTCCTGAGCTAGAAGCATTGCTGGCAAAAGTCCCAGCTCCAGATTATTTATTGATACGCCGCTTAGATGAGCTAGGAGATTGTCTACAAAACATGACAGAACGTCTAGCACAGCTAGAATCATTAGGCACGGTGGTCATCACCACAGAACAAAACTACCGTACCCCGAGAGTGGGCGAAGTCAACCACCAGCTTGCCAATGTACTATCTGATGTAGTTGCTGTTCAGCAACAGCGTCGCATTCGCCAAGGTCACGCAACAAAACGACTGAAGGGACTGCCTCCACCAGGAAAAGTTCCCTATGGATATCGTCGAGGGAAGCAGGGATATGTGATTGATCGAGCTACAGCCCCTGTACTCAAAGCTTTTTTTGAGCAGTTTTTGTTATATGGCTCCCTCAGAGGTGCTGTCCGTCATATTGCCAATCAATATGGGAAAAAGATTTCTGTTTCTACCGGAAAACGGTGGCTAGCACACCCTATTTATCGAGGGCATACACAATATGGAGACGGTGGAACAATCTTGAATACCCATCGTCCGTTATTAGCAGAACCAGAAGCAGCTCAGATTGATCGCTTGCTGCGTCGCAATCGTTCTTTGCCTCCCAAAACTACCAGCGCGCAGCGTTCTCTCGCAGGTATTGTCACTTGTGAGCACTGTCAGAAAAAGCTCACCATCAGTACAGTGAGTGCCCCTCATCGTTCCCAAAAGTATGTCTACATGAGGGTTCATGAATGTCTTCAGCAGTGTAAGGCCATACCTTACGCAGCCATCTTAGACAAAACTATCACTGCAATTTGCACTGAATTACCGCAAGCAGTCACGTTACGCACTCCCCCCCAGGGGAATGCAAAATACAAACTGCAAGATGCTATATCAACCAAAAAAACGATTCTCAAACAGCTTCCACAGTTAGTTACGCAAGGCATCTTAGACCAAGCAACTGCCGATCTAAGAACATATCAGGTGCAGACAGAAATAGCCCTACTGACACAAGAGCTTGCACAACTTTCTCCAGTCAATCTCAAAGAACTGTCTCAAACCGTCAGCATCCCACAATTTTGGGAAGGATTATCGGAAACAGAACGACGCTTCTTCTTTAGAGAGTTTATTCGAGAGATTCAAATAAGCCGAGACAACGATAGCTGGTCTCTCAAGCTCGTGTTTACCTTTGATCCTGTAGATCAAGAACTTGTTAACAATTAAATCATGGCCTTGTTCATTTAATCATGGCTTCACAAGCTTTTCAGACTTAAACCATAAAGCAGTTTCTTAATAGATTCTAACTAAATAGTGCGAAGTTCTTGTTGCGGATCAATCCTGAGGTGCGCCAGAAACGTATTGATTCCTCGTGAGGATTGTCAGATGGGCCTCATTTTAGCCAGATTAACTAGTGACCACACGTTGATATTTTACCCAGAATCATTGCTTTGAACTGGCAGACAGGTAGTCCCTGAAAGAATTTCTCATCTGGTCACACCCATTGTAAGGGCAAGCATTTGACTTTATCTGAACTTCTACAGAAAAGAGTCTAATCGAGAAGAGAAAAACCTTCCTACTACATAGGATAGATTAAGTCAGGGATGAATCATCCAACTGCAAGGGATACCAGGGTTCAGAACCATTTAAGCGCCAAATGGCAACCACTAAAGCACTAGCTACCCCTAGCCAAATCATCATAGGTAACAACAGCTGTCCGGCTAGACTCACAACATTCCAATAGGCAAAAACCACAATCACTGATGAAACTAATGGACCTAGTACTACGACTGGAACGGCTGCACCCAAACGACCTTCTACCGTAAAAATGGTATTCCAAGTGTCTCCTAGAGACAAATGAGCCATAAAGAGAATTAACGCTAGGGAGACATACTCTTGCCCCATAGTGCGCCATACCAGATAGGAGGAAATAACCCGCAGTACACCGATACTCATCCAAATAATAGGAAATGCTAAGGGTGGCGGAGCCCAGGCGGGACGAATAACGTTACTGTAAGTGGTTCGAGTGCGCGCATTATTCAGGGGAGAAAATATGCGAGAGCGAATGGATACCAGAATAAAGAATGCGATCGCAACACCAACCTTGACACCACCGTTTACTCCTTGAGTCAGGAGTTGTAGCCCCCATAGCATGGCCACCATCAGTCCGATTTGCGCTAGGGTACCAGCCACATACGCCCCCATAGCCGACCAATCCACAGCCGTACCGACGGTATTTTGCGGCTTTGTATCCTCGGTCTGCACACCCATGATCGAGTTAACGATGGGCTCTACCTTGCTGAGTGGGTTTGCTTTTTCCGCCATAGCTCTTGGAGGTGTTGACACGATTAGTTTATATTCTCCCACGACTATCTATCACGATTACCGTTACCATTTTGAACAATAGAGACACCTATTGGGAAACGGATAGCCATGGCCAGTGTTCGGTTTGAGCAAGTCACCAAACAATATGAAAACGGCTATATGGCTGTTAAGGATCTCAATTTAGATATTCGCGATCGCGAGTTTTTGGTGCTGGTAGGGCCTTCTGGCTGTGGTAAAACCACTTCCCTGCGGATGTTGGCAGGTCTAGAAAGCATTAGCAACGGCGCTATTTATATTGACGATCGACAAGTCAATGAATTGCCGCCTAAGGATCGCGATATTGCCATGGTGTTCCAGTCCTATGCTCTTTATCCCCATATGAGTGTCTTTGACAATATGGCCTTTAGCTTAGAACTCCAAGGCATTGCCAAAGTCGATATTCAGAAACGTGTGCAGCAAGCGGCGCAACAACTTGGCATTGAATCTCTGCTGAATCGAAAACCCAAGCAACTCTCTGGCGGCCAGCGACAACGGGTAGCCGTCGGTCGAGCTATTGTGCGTAATCCAGCTGCTTTTTTAATGGATGAACCCCTTTCTAATTTAGATGCCAAACTCAGAGTCCAGGCTAGGGCAGAACTGAATAAACTCCACCAGCGTCTGGGTACCACCTTTATTTATGTCACCCATGATCAAGTAGAAGCAATGACTATGGGAAACCGCATCGCCATTATGAATCAGGGTATTTTGCAACAAGTGGATACCCCACAAACAATCTACGAGTGCCCTACTAATATGTTTGTGGCAGGATTTCTGGGTAGTCCATCTATGAATTTTCTAGAAGCCACGCTACACCAGCACGACAATCAACCAGTGGTAAAAACTAGTAGCTTTAGTATGCCTCTCACTCGAACACTAGAGAGTATTGAAACGTACATTGACCAGCCCATTATCCTGGGAATTCGCCCCGAAGCTATCTATCACCCTCACTACTTACCGCCTGGTATTCACCCGACTGCCATCGAAGCCACCGTATCAGTAGTAGAACTTATGGGCCATGAGCGCATCATATACGCCATGATTCATCAGGAGAAGGAAATTGTTGCACGTCTCGACCCTCGGGCTACGGTTATTCCAGGCGAGACCATCACTCTACAGCTCGATAGCCAGCGCATTCACCTGTTCGATCGTGAATCTGAGCAGACTATCTAACATGGTGAGACAGCTTGACCGCCACATCTGGTTTAGACAAGAAGACGCGCTAGGCAACTACCCATGAGCTAGAAGTGCAGTGCAAAAGCCCTCCAAAGTTACAGCGCCTTATTTTTTGGCTACGTCATTTATTTTTTACAACCGTATTTTAATTGTAGTTCAGGTGCTCATTAACACCTGAAGGACTAGCATAGTTGGGTAAATTGCATCGGTATATATACTGAATTGTAAAGTTATCAATGCATATGCAAAGGAATTGACCATCTCCATTAAAGACTCCATGAACTGGAGTAGCCAATTTAGTTCTAAGATGTGAATATTAATCAAGGTCAATAGTAGCGATTATTCCGCCAAAAACCATGTCCCTCGACGGTCTCTCGATTGGCTACTCCCAACCGGTATTTGCAAAAAGGCAGGAAGCCATAGAGCAAGCGGTGGGTAATTTAATGCAACATTCCCAGCATCTACGTATCAAAAAGCTCTTGTTCAGCGTTTGCTATGGGACATGGGAAAATGAGCCTTCTGTGCTGGATACGGTTTCGGTGCATTCTTTGATTACTATCCTGTTAGGCCGCTACTCTACACTGCAGCAGTGCCGAGAAGATCTGCATCAGAAAGCCAATAATCTGAATCGAAAAAAGCTATATATAGCGATCGCAAATACAATTCTGCATTACCTACGTGTGGTTTTTCTACCACCAGAACAGCATCGTGCTTCCACCGATCAGCAGGCTGCCAATTTATCGGCTTCGGTACAAACACTGGCTAAAGGAGAACGGTATCAACCGGTTATTGATGCATTATCCAAGGCCGAGGATCTGAGTATAATCAGAACATTCTTAGGATATTTAGGACAGCGCCCTGGCAAGATTGCCGATACGGCCAGTAGTGATTTATTGAGCCTGGTGCAGCTTGCTCACCGTCAGGCACCTACGCCCCTACAGCTTAAACAGAACCTACTTGCCATTACCCGCAATCAGACATCACCAGCCAAAGCGCAGCTCGTTGCTCGCAAGATTTTACGGGCTTTTCGCCCACTCTATGTAGTTGCTCCTGCGAAGCCAGTAGTCACTACACCTGACAGCCTGACGCTACTGGAGCGTGAACTCTCAGAGAAATGCGACCCCAATCAGGTACGGGTGCTGCTGTACTCCATTCTCTATGGTCCCTATGCAGATAGTCCCTTACAGCGACAGATTTTACAGGGTAAGTCCTTAAGGAATTTATTAGAGGAAACCTTTGAATATTGCACGACTTATGGTGACTTTGAGAGCAAGCTGACAATTCTAGCCCACTGTCTAAAGACCACGGATGGAATCAACCGTGCCCTGAAGGTGATGCTGGTCTCTCTGTACCGGTATTACTCTAAGAACCGTACGGCTAATCGCTGAGCTCCTCAGACGCTAGCAGTCAAGAGAACTAATCAACAGCCGTACGCTTTCCTAAAAGCCTTTCGCGTAGATGCTTGATGCGATCGCGAAATTTTGCAGCCTCTTCAAAATCTAGCTCCTTAGCCGCCGCCTTCATCTGCTTCTCCAACTGGCTAATAAGTTCAGGAATATCTTCTAGAGGCAAATCATCACGCTGTTCATAAACGTCTTCAAGTTCCTGAGCATTGAGCCGCCGAGAGACCTCCAAAAACGAAAGAATTGCGTTGGTCTTGCGACGCACAATCGGTTTAGGTTCAATCCCATGCTTTTTATTGTGGGCCTGTTGAATAGTCCGGCGACGTTCGGTCTCATCAATGGCCTTAGCCATACTGTCGGTTAAGTTATCCGCATAGAGAATCGCCTTACCCTGAACGTGACGAGCCGCTCGCCCAATGGTTTGAATCAGAGAGCGCTCTGCCCGCAAAAAGCCTTCCTTATCTGCATCCAAGATAGCTACTAGAGAAACTTCAGGTAAATCTAAACCTTCCCGCAACAGGTTTACACCCACCAGCACATCAAAATTGCCATTGCGCAAGTCTTGAATGATCTCGATGCGCTCAATGGAATGAATCTCAGAGTGAAGATAGCGAACCCGCACACCATGCTCGTCAAAATACTCTGTTAAATCTTCTGCCATACGTTTAGTCAACGTAGTCACCAATGTGCGTTCATTACGCTCCACCCGATCTTTGATCTCTCCTAATAGGTCATCCACTTGCCCCGTAGTGGGACGAACAAAAATCTCAGGATCTAGCACGCCAGTTGGTCGAATTATTTGCTCAACGATGCGATCTTCAGAGATTTCTAATTCCCACGCTCCCGGCGTTGCCGAGACAAAAATACATTGTTTGACCTTTTGCCAAAACTCTTCTGCCTTCAGGGGACGATTATCCGCAGCACTAGGCAGACGAAATCCATGGTCAATTAAAACCTTTTTTCTCGCCTGGTCTCCGTTATACATTCCTCGCAACTGAGGAATAGTCACATGGGACTCATCGATTACCAAGAGCCAATCATCAGGGAAATAATCCAGCAGACATTCAGGAGGCGCACCCGCCTCACGTCCTGCTAGGTGACGCGAATAGTTTTCAACACCATTGCAATAACCCACTTCCTGGAGCATTTCCAGATCATATTTTGTTCGCTGCTCCAGTCGCTGAGCTTCCAGAAGTTTGCCTTCTTTTTCCAAAAACTCCAGCTGATCTCGAAGCTCTTCTCTGATGTTGGTACAGGCAGACTCTAACTTATCGTCAGGGGTAACAAAGTGACGAGCCGGGTAAATATTCAGAGCTTCCATACTTTGGAGCGTCGAACCTGTCACCGGATCCACATAGCGAATAGCATCAATTTCGTCGCCAAAGAACTCGACTCGAATAATTCGATCTTCGTAAGCTGGACCAATTTCAAGGACATCGCCCTTAACGCGAAAGCGCCCACGACCCAAGTCAATATCATTGCGGCTGTACTGTACCGAGGCAAGATCCCTTAATATCTGGCGCTGGTTGACTTCCATGCCAACCCGTAGAGGAATAGACGCTTTGAGATACTCTGTGGGAATTCCTAAACCATAGATACAGCTGATAGATGCCACTACAATCACATCCCGACGCTCAAATAAGGAGCGGGTTGCAGAGTGCCGCAGCATATCAATTTCTTCATTAATTGATGCGGTTTTAGCGATGTAGGTATCAGTAACCGGTATATAAGCTTCTGGCTGATAGTAGTCGTAATAACTGATAAAGTACTCGACCGCATTATTGGGAAAGAATTCCCTGAGTTCATTACATAGCTGAGCTGCCAGCGTCTTATTGTGGGCCAAAACTAGCGCTGGCCTACCGACTTTATCAATCACCCGAGCCACGCTATGGGTCTTACCGGTACCCGTAGCTCCCAATAGCGTCTGGTACTGTCCGCCCCCCTGCAAATACTTGATCATGCCAGCAATCGCCTTTGGCTGATCACCCTTGGGTTCAAAGGGAGCTTGAATATCAAAGTCTGTCATGGGTAAATTTGACGAGGGCAGTAGGCAAGACCTCTATGATCTTAAAAGTAATGCTCAAAATCTGCACGGAGCTCATGGTGCATTCCATACTCTAGTTAGGCCAAATCCAGCATGCCAATTGTGTAGGTGGGCCTAGGGTAATGTACTCGCACCAGAAATCATTACTCTAGATTTAGGGAAACCAGTGGAAACGTTTAGGAAGAATGATTGGGGTTACAAAGATGCTAGCCATGGGACGCTTACATTGGGGATGGATCAGTCTTGCGATCGCACTTAGCAGCTGCAGCTTACCCACAAATCAGATCGCCGCCCCTGAACCTCCAACATCTTCCAGCACTTCACCAGTCGCCGAAGCAGACATTAACAGCTGCACCCCGATGGCTAGCCAGGTGCCTCTTCAGCCCGCTACAGATATCGAATTACCCTTTGAACGCTTTGACTTTCGCCCCACGCTAGTAACCGAGACCGACGACACCCTCACGTTTGCAGGCAACCGCTACAGCTTTATCTTCTGCAAACGCGATCGCACCTGGGGAGTTGAATCTATCCCCCCGCTCGCTGCAACTGAAGAAGACTATGCCAACTACTACGAAGCCCTAAGCAATCCAGACTACAGCAATATAACAGCGTCTGACGGACAAACCTATGAAGCACGAGTGCGTCTCGATGCTCCTTGGGTGGAAGGCTCGAACGATCTACTTGACAGTCAGGAGCCCCCTCTTGAAAAGGTCGTTTTTGAACTCCTAAAACCGGGACAAGCCACCCCCACTGCCACCGTGCTTTACACCAACACCGACATTGTTGACCGTGAGCTGGGAGCGTCTGCTGGAGTCCCCGAGATCGCTCAAACCCTAATTACCGACAGCGCCATTTGGTGGGCCATTGGTTTTGAACAGGGTGAAGGATTTAGCGGTATTGCCACCCTGATTCAATATGACCTAGCTACTGAGCAAGTCAATATTCTGCAACCCGACCAGCTGGATAGTGCTCAGATTAACGATATGGCCATCACTACAGATGATGATGATGCCATTACCCTTTGGCTAGGCACTCAATATTCTGGAGAGGGTAACCCCTATCTGCCAGCCCATGGATTAGTCAGCTATCAACCCATCAGCAATACTTTTCAAAGTTACACCATCGAAAATAGCCCAATGACTGGGGCCATTCCAACTCAACTATGGGTCACCGATAAACAGCTATGGGTAGCTACTGGAAGTGGCGTATGTGAAGTGGATTGGACCATGATCAACACCTATGACAATTGGGTCTGCTGGAACTTTACAGCCATGGCTGATCTTCCAGCAGGTGCAAACATTTATGCCAGTCTGCTAGATGATACACCCATCAATCAGGTTGAAACCTCCACATCAGCAGACATTTTGTGGCTAGCAGAACAAGGCTCAGATACGAGTTCAGACTCCCCTCTGCGCTATGAGATCACTTATCAACCAGGCATCACCATCCAGATCGCCCAGGGAGCAGACTATTATCCAGGACCAGACAGCAATCCGGATGACGGGTACTTTTGGTGGCCTGGACGCAACTGGAGTTGGAATGGGTCACAGTTTGTTCGCCCCTGGGACCAGGTAGCTATCAACTATGTAGGCGGTGGCCCCAATGGCATAGGCGATCCAGCTGAAAATTATGCTTTCAACTGGCAAACGATGCGAGGAGAGTTTGATCTCCTCCAAATTACAACCGATATGACCGAGATCAAATACTACTCTGCTTGGGTGAATGCAGAAGACATTGAGCCCTGGGTAACCGTACAAGATGCTGACAATACACGACTAAATCAGCTGAATCCCACTGACGCTATTCTGGCAGAACTCAAACAAACAGCCCAGTAAATTACAGGAGTACCCTACTAGCAAAACCTTAAAGCTCGGCTAAGAAGAGGTCTAACAAGATACCCAAAGCAGAGGACATCCACTCTCGCAACAGATCTATCTGCTCTCATGGACAACGGGAATAACGAGAAATGCGATTTTAGCATTCCATCTATGTCATTCCTGAATATCTATGGAGACTATTGACACATCAATATTTTACGATGCTGACAACATCTCAACAGATGCAATTACCATGCTGAGGCATGTACCTCAGCATGGCCTCCTCATTCCCACCCTTCCATCTCGGCAGCTGCACTTCCCATGAAAGAAGCTGCCATAGCGATTTTTTGATCAAATTTTCGTATCACTATAAAAGAGTGTTTACAAAATCTCATCGCTCCATGTCATGTCATGATCTAAATGAATCGGAATCAGACTCAAGTCAGTGGTTTCACCACCCATGGCCTCTATCTAAACAGCTACCACTGTTACTGTTTACTCACATGCTGTTACTCAACGTAGCCCAGACAGTAACCCATATTGTTGCGCCAACTGCAAAGCCACCTGCCAGACCAGCCGTACGCAACATCAACAAACGCATGCATAGCAATCGCAAGCAGCAGATGCTCAAAGATGAACAGTCTCCACAACAATTAGACACCTCCAGATCGCTAATTTCTTCTGATACCTAAACAAGATAGAACCTGTGTACAAGCGATTATAGATTGGTAAATAGCTGCGACCATGCAATGGTCGAGGGTCGCTGACCCTGGTTAATCACTTCAAACGTTTGATTGACGGTAGCTGGTTCCCTAAGAGCCTCGACACAAGCAGCTGCAACATCTTTACGGCTGGTCTGTCCCAATAACTGATCACCCCGTCCAAGCACCACCCCCTGTTTACCATCGGTCGATGCTTTGATCAGAGTATTGAGGTCATAGGAGGTGTAGGGGCCATCGATTAAACGCCCTGGACGAACAATCGTATAGCTAAGCTCCGAACTTCGCAGGGCATTTTCAGCTTTTTCCTTAGCGTCTAAAACACCATAGGCATTGAGAATGCTAAAGGGAATTTGCTGTTTGCGCTCCACCCCCAGGGACGAGATAAATACAAATCGCTGCACTGAAGAGGTTTTAGCCGCATCAATCAGGTTAGTCACACCCTGACCATCGGCCACTGCGGGAGAATTTTTTGTCTGACTTTGACGATACTCAGTATCTGTAAAAATTCGTCCCCAGGTTAAGAGTTGCTCCCAAGGTTGTGACGGTAGCTCAACCTCCCATTTATCAGATGGGAAGGCGGTTGTACCACTGCAACAAATGACAGCATCTATGCCATCTAGCGTGGCCGGCAAACTATCAGGCATTCGCAGATCTGCCTCACACATGTCCACACGTTCATCGAACAAGGCACGCGCTTTGTTGACGTTACGGGTTAATGCCCTGACTCCATAACCTTGGCCCAAAGCATAAGCGACAGCCAGCTGCCCTACTCCACCCGTAGCACCGGTAATCAAAATCTGCTCAATAGTAGACACTGCGATCGCACATACAACAACACTCAACAGTTAACCTTAAACCACACAGCACCTCAACCAGGAGCTACCATCAACTCAGTTGAATATTGCATCCTATCCCCAAACCCACCATGGCCCAACTGCTGCAAACCTGGGAAAATCAGCATTTCTTTACCAGTACTAACGATCCTGATCTCGCCAAAGCTATTACCGAAATCAGAGAAATTACCACACAGCTTGCAGCAGACTGTGCCCCTTTCAATCAGCATATTAAAAATGCTGAAACACTTCCAGAATCAGAATTTTCTCCGCTACTCGACACCCTACGTAGCATTCATCAAACCCGTAGCACCCTCCTTAAAAAACTGGGCAACGTTCGCACCTATATTTCTACGGCCCTTAGCGTAGATGCCAAAGATGCCAGCGCCAGTAGCCTGATGCCTACTATTCAACAGGTTGGAGCAGAACTCAGTCAGGCCATGAAACCCATGGAGGTTTTTCTGAATCGGGTACGGGCTGAATTTGTGCATGAGCTGACCATAGATCCAGTGCTAGAAGAAATGGGATTTTTACTTATCCATCAGCGCAAGCTACAGGATCAGTTACTCAGTATTGCCGAAGAGAGTTTGATTACCGGTCTTGCCACCAACGGCCTCCATAGCTGGGGGAACTTATACAGCACATTGGCCGGCACCTTAAAATGTGACATCAATGGCGAAGTCATGGGCCTTGCTAAGGCGGCTAATCTGCAAAGTGCTCCTCAACGAGAAACACGGCGAGCCGCTTGGCAAGGCATTCGCAATGCATGGATTGGGCATCAGGATACGGCAAGCGCTATTCTCAATGCCATTAACGGTTGGCGCTTAGAAGAAACTCAAAAACGAGCCACAGTACGCGAACTGCACTATCTCGATAAAAGCTGTCATCAGAGCCGGATTGAGCGCAATACCCTAGAGGCGCTGATGAATACTACGTATCAGCAACGGGCCATTGGTCAACGGGCCCTGAACGCCATGGCTCAAGTGCTCAACATTCCAAAAATGGCTCCTTGGGATTTACAGGCACCTGCTCCCACCGATGGCGAACCCCAAACTTTTTCCTTTGATGCGGCGATCGAACTCATTAGTAATGCATTCTGCAAGCTGACCCCTGAGATGGGCAACTTTGCCGTAATGATGGCGGAAAAGGGGTGGATTGATGTTGCCCCCACGCCAAATCGAGCCACTGGAGCCTACTGTACCCGCTTTGCCGAACCTCGGGAACCTAGGATTTTTATGACCTTTGCAGGCACCATGGGCAATGTTATGACCCTAGCCCATGAGCTGGGTCATGCTTGGCATAACTGGGTCATGCGCGACCTGCCACCGATGCGTACCTACTACCCCATGACCCTGGCTGAGACCGCCAGCATTTTTGCAGAAACGCTGGTACGAGATGCCCTGCTGAACCAGGCCAAAACTCCAGCGCAAAAACGTTCCCTTCTCTGGCAAGATGCCGAAAGTGCTGCCGTCTTTTTATTGAATATTCCAGCCCGGTTTGAATTTGAGAAACGCCTAGTGGAGGCCCGCAAGCAGGGAGTTGCGATCGCGCCTAAGCTCAAGACGATAATGGCCGAAAGCTGGCACCACTGGTATGAAGATAGCTTGTCTGAATATGATGATATGTTCTGGGCAACCAAGCTACACTTCTCAATCTCCCAGCTTGGTTTTTACAACTATCCTTACTTGTTTGGCTATCTGTTTAGTTTAGGCATCTATGCCCAACAAGCTCACTATGGAGAACACTTTAACGAGCTATACACCGCCATCCTACGAGACACCGGTAGCATGACGGCTGAAGAGTTAGTCATGCACCACTTACAACAAGACATTTCCCAGCCAGAGTTCTGGCAGGCCAGCCTGGGCATTGTAGAAAAAAGTGTTGCACAGTTTGAACAATTGGCAACTACCTAACGTCCTAGCATCCCCAACAGCGCTACTCTAGTTAAGCACTCTTGCACAAACAGCAAGATAGACAATCCCTAGACTATGGCCACGAGCACATCACTCGACTGGATTTTTTTTGACTGTTTTAATACCCTGATTGACGATTTTGATACGTCTGGTCATGAAGTCGGTCTATTACCGATGTATCAAGTCCCTGTTGCTGCAGGCTTATATAAACATATTGAAGATGTGCGGGCTGACTATCATCGTTGGCGACTAGACCATATCGCTGGCAAACCTTACGAACAATCTCTACAGGAGAGGTTTCGCAACCTCCTGTCAGACTATCGACCAACTGCAACATCTACAACGGTGGACCAAGTAGTTGCCGAAATGGAAGTAAAGTTTATGCAGTGTTTTCCTCATACGTTACGGCTACCTGCTGGTGTGGAAAGTATGCTGCAACGATGGCAAGGCTCCGTATCGATGGGGGTCATCTCCAATTTTTTCTTGGCAGATTGGCCCGCTAAAATGCTGGAGCGTTATGGACTCCGTAGCTACTTTAGTTTTGTCATTGATAGCGCCACCTGCGGCATTCGCAAACCTGGAGATGCAATCTACACACTTGCCCTAGAAGCCGCCGGAAATCCAGATCCCGCGCGAGTAATGTTTATTGGCGATCACTTAGATAATGATGCGATCGCACCTCGACGTATGGGCATGCAGTCCATCTACTTTGATCGTTCATCCGACCGGCCTACATCATCTACGCCACCCACTCACATCCGATCCATCATCCACTGGGATCAATTTAGCCTAGAGTAGCTGGTTAACATCCACAGACAAAATCGTGACACTATCTGAACTCACCAGACGTCATTAATCTAGTGATAGAAAATGAGGGATAAGCAAACTGGTCGATTCAAGCGACTAGCTATAATGGGCAAAAGTAAGCCGCAAACGGCTAACCATAATTTCACTAATGTCATAGTGCTACCAAGAGCAATACTATTTAGATTCTGCTTATCAAATTATTTTTATTCATATCCTTACTCCTATGAGTTTTTGCCCCAATCACATCAGACGCTTAGCCCTGTGCGGCATGATGGCAGCTACCAGCTGGGTCGTTCCTGATTTCACCACATATGCTGCCGCCACCGAGGGTCAGCCAACTAACGCCCAAACTCAGCAGCCACAAGCAGAAGCCAGTAGATCACAGACATACACTTCAACCCCTGTATCCAATCCGGATGCCGCTATTCAAAGCCCCTCTGAACCAGAGGTACCCAGCAACAAATCTGGCCGGTCAAAGAAAAGTGCAATAGCCCCCATAGAACCTTTTATCAAAGCAGATGCAATTGCTCTAGGCCAGTGGTTGATGACAAAAAGGGTCAAATCCTTGATCAGCGGCCCTGACGCTGAAAAATCAAGCAGTATTGCTCAGACCACAGAGCCTTCCGCTCCATCTCCAACTGCCAAAGCGGCTGCTGAAATCAACGCTAACAAGGACACCACCGCTATTCAGCCACCTCAGCCTCAAGCAGCTCTACCCCAAGTCAACCTGAAAGCCTTACCACCAGAGCCTTCAGAAAGCCCCACCATTGACGGCTACACAGAAATGCGGGTAGCCATTGCTAAAAATGCTCCAACTTTGGCCATCGCTGCCTCGGCTGGTGGAGCCCTTATCAGCACCAGCGGGGAGCTCATTCAAAACTTACCAGCAAACCTTGGGTATCAAGTTAGTGCCGACAGTCGTGGGCTATTTCTAAACGGAGAACCTATCCCCACCGCCGTTTGGCTGGAGCCTGATAATGATGGTTATATCGCAGTGGGTGACCGCTGGTATCGAGGACGATTACTACTGCTCTGGCAAGACAGCGGTGTGATGGCAGTCAACCATGTGCTATTAAGGGATTATCTCTACAGCGTTGTTGGGGCTGAAATGTCTGCTAGCTGGTCACTAGAAGCACTAAAAGCTCAAGCCGTTGCGGCTCGCTCCTATGCCATCGTTCATACCGTACGCCATCAAAATCGAACGTACGATTTAGACGATACTCAGCGGTATCAAGTGTATAAAGGCATCACCACTGAAGCTAGCTCTACCCAACAAGCTGTGCACGAGACTGCTGGAGAATTCATCAGCTATGACGGCGGTATCGTAGAATCACTCTATGCTGCCAATCAAGACATTGTGGATGATGCCCATAGCGGCTACGGGATGAGCCAAACTGGGGCTTTAGATTTAGCAGAGCAAGGCTACCAGTACTATGAGATTTTATCGGCCTACTACCCTGACACATCCGTTGGTCGCATCGATATTGGCGATTAACTAAACCGTATTTTGCACCTTATCGACAGGTTTGTTGGTTAAATCAACAAGTCTTTTACTAGAGAGCTTTACCACATCTGGTTAAGAGACCTTAGCAACTTTCCGCCCCAAGGTACAGGTTAAGTTTTTACCCTCAATAATGACTGGCCCCAGTACTGTCTGCACCAACAAGCGATTTTTACCTGACCTCACTACTTGTACAAGATCAGCTGGAATAACCGGTATCTCTGGATTATCAGTTTGAGGGGTGCTCTGGGGAGCGGTTGCCGCAGTGTCGCGAGAAGAAGCCGCTGTATTCAAACCGTGATGCTTACGCACCTGAATTCGCTTGCGCTCTTTTTCAGTGTTACGGTCTAGCCAAACTACTGTATCAGACACTGCCATATTTCTCTCACCCTGCCAGGTTCTCACATATATAGTGCCTGTTTCACACAGCATTTTATTGACTGGATACCAACGCTTTTCACAAAGCAGTAGCATATCCATAAGCTCTAATTTTCGATGGTTCACCCACCAGGTTTTCCAAAAAGCTGACGCCTCTTTGCAATGAATCTGATAGCCCGCTGGTATGCTGTGATAATCGTATTGGGTAAACGTAGCTCCAGAAAAACGATCTTTATCTAGATTAAAGGGAATGAAATTAGCCTCCAGTGTCAGCTGATGAATTAGCTGCCAATAATCAGACTGAAAACGCACAATAACATTAGGTACAGACGTCTTAAATCGTCCTTTTGCCAGTAAAACCCCTTGAGTAGTTAATAGCTGCGTTTCATCAAGGGCTTTCTCTACTCGCAATTCTCTATTCGCCAGAAGAGAATCTTCTCCCTTTAAAAATTTTTGAATCAGCGTATCGTTTGTTAGAGCGGCTTTCATAGCGAGCAACAACCAATCTATAGTATGTAATGCCTTAACTGAACAATGTCGAGAACAAGGGTGTTTCACCTGGAACAATCTGGCACAAATTACCAGCCTTCGATGTTCTCAAAGCCGCAGCACTACAAAGCTAACAGGTTAGGCAATTATTTTTATTAGTATTCCCATGTGAGTATAAAAATTGCTGCACTATTACCGTTCTTTTTACACATGCCACTCTCACTCTTGTAGACCTTACTCTAAGTAAATCTCGTATTTTTATCTACAAGAGCTTTCTGACAAACGCTAGACAAGGTTAAAAATACGCATAATTCTCTAGGAAACACTACAGATACCATCCGTAAAGTGAATGAGATACTTTAGTCCAATACTGCAAACAGCCCGTGGCCATCATCCAAGCACTTACTTAGCACCCGCAACATCTATCATTAAGCTAAATAGCAATGAAAATCCTTATGCCCCCTCACCTAAAGCGTTAGCAGCGCTTCAGACCATGGAGGGAGAGTGGCTACGGCGCTATCCAGATCCCTATGCCCAGGAGTTTTGCACGATTGCAGCAGCAATACTGGGAATTCCTGAAAATTGGTTGATTGTAGGTAACGGCTGCGATGATCTGCTAGGCCTTTTAATTAGAGCCTGTGGCAATTGTGAAAGCACAATTGTCTATCCCACGCCTACCTACGGCCTATATTCTATTTTGGGAGAGCTATGTGGAGCACCCGTCCAGGAAATAGCGTATCCCCCCAACAACCATCTACCTATCGAACAGTTATTGCAGGCAGCAGGGGCCTTAACACTGATTGCATCTCCTAACAGTCCTTCTGGTCATCAAGTTCCATTACAAGAATTACGTAGGCTTGCTGAAGGAGTGGCCGGTATTCTTGCCATCGATGAAGCCTATGTGGATTTTGGAGACCACTCTGCTCTAGAGCTCATTCATGATTATGACCATGTCATTCTTCTGCGTACCCTCTCCAAAGGGTACAGCCTAGCGGGTCTACGCTTTGGATTTGGCATTGCCCAGCCCAGCTTATTAGAAGGTCTGTTTAAGCTTAAAGATAGCTATAGTGTGGATGCGATCGCGATTTATGTTGCAGCAGCGGCTATAGCAGACCAAAGTTATAAAGACGACTGTATTCGCCAAATTAAGTCAGATCGAACACACCTAACTGAAAGTCTTCGGCAACTTAACTTTCACGTGTCTCCATCCTACGGAAATTTTGTTTTAGCCGAGCACAACTCAAGCCAAGACCTACACAATGCACTCCGAGAGCATAATATTTGGGTACGCCATTTCCAGCAACCAGGTCTAGACAACAAACTCCGCATTACTGTCGGCACTCCAGAACAAAACCAGACACTACTAGAAACCTTGGCAAGAATCATCGAAGTGAAAATCTAGCAAGCAATATTCCACCTTTGGATAATGACAAGCATCAAAAGACTTAGATACATTGATACTTGAAACTAAACCCTGGAGAGACATAAGGAGTTTTGGCCTTAAACGAAATAGCATTTATTTTTGCTATTAAACTATTGCAAATCGATTAACGGTCATTCATTCTCTATCTCCTCCATAGTATCCTGTCACATTCAATCTCAGAGGCCAATTAGGCCCTGAGATTTTTTTCTTTTCTATATCACTTTTCTTAGTCAAAACACCCAAAATCTTGCACAGGCACGCGCTGAAAATCTAGTAATTTCTACCGAGCACAGAGACTCTTTTGCCACCCCATCAAAAGTCTCCTGATATAAATACGGAGCAACCTTAAAAAACCATAAAATCACAACCAAAAGCTTCTATAACTAAGTTAGAAGAAGGCTCAATCAACCATATAAAGACATTTAAAGCCTTACGCTGAGGATGATCAACACAGAGAATTTGTAGGCACTCTGAGAAGACTCGCCCACAGGGAACATAACCCATGGGAGAGCAGGAGTATAGAGCGTACTGTTTAGGTAAATATAGTTAAATGTTCTGTGGACAAACAACAATCAAACCAGTTATATTGTTATAAGTTAAATCGTGGAGTCTTACTGATATCCGTTTGAGCTTAAGCTAATTTAAAAACCGCGCATTTTAGCCATCTTCTTCTTACTTATAGGAAGGGTTTAGCAGGCTCAAGTCTTCAGTATCTTCAAAATATCCTGTTAAATAGTCTCCCAAGCGCAAGCATGGGAGATTTTTCTTATCTCTAGAATTTACGAATAACTGTAAGCCAATACCGTTGTCGCCTAATTAGTTCATTGGTTTATACGTCAGTATGTCCCCGATAAAATTATCTTGCAGATGGGTAACACTTACAAAATACTAAACTGGCAAAGTTTCATTTGCCATCGCTGTTTGCAACATTTCCATAAATGCAAATACTGGTGGTGGCAGTAGGGCGTTTGCTACCGTTGCAACACAAATAGTGCGGTAAAACGGGTCTGGCAAACTCCGCACCTGCACCCCTTTAGGAATGGGCTCTGCAGCTAAGCGGGGGGTAATCGCTGAACCTAAACCTTTTGCCACCATATTGACAATGGTGGCATCAGAGCGAATTTGGTAAGTCGGACGCAGTTCGACGCCATACTGACGTCCATGGTCAATCACCATGGCATCACAGCTGTCGCCATCGGGTGCCATGATCAGAGGATAAGCAGCTAGGGCTTTCCACGTTAACGGTGTTGGCAAGGTGGCCTCTGGAGGAAAAAGCACCACAAATTCATCCTGGGTAAGCGCCGACGTTTCAATATCCGGTGCGTGGGGCAAATAGGTAATGCCCACATCTGCTTTTCCTTTGCGTAAATCAGACTCTACATCAGGGCGATCGTCGTATTCAGCAATAGTGATTGCGATCGCAGGGTAGCGCAAACAGTATTGAGCGATTACCTCCGGCAAAATATGGGTGGCGGCACTACGAAATGCCGCAATCCGCAACTGACCACCTTCGAAGCCTTTAGCTAAGTTGGCCTGATTGTAGATATCTGCAATGAGATGGAGCACATGGCGGGCGCGCTCTACGATCTGTTGCCCTACTGGGGTTAACACTGCTCCATGACGGCCACGTGAAAATAGCACCACTCCCAAGTCATCTTCAAGGGTGGCAATGGCGTAGCTCACCGCCGACTGGGACAGCTGCAGTTGCAGAGCTGCTTCACTAAAACTGCCGCCATCGGCCACGGCGATCAGTACCCGTAGCTGCGAAGGTTTTAGCTGCCCTAAACGATCCTGTGCCATGAAGTACTTGAAGATACAAGACTCACCCCATTGTGGCAATTTATCGGCAATTTACCCATGGAATCAGCTGATATCAGCTATGGAAGAGGTTGATATCAGCTGCAGGGACAATCGCAAGAACGGCTCCTACTTCTCCAAATTGAACAATAATTTCTTTTCTTCATCCGAGAAGGGCTTGGGCGCAGGATTAACAATTTTTGCCTGCTCATAGGCCCGTTGCACAGCGGGACGAGATGCAATAGCCTCAAACCAACGTTGGAGATGGGGAAAATCCCTGAGGTTTTGTCCCTGCTTTTCATGGGGGACAATCCACGGATACATTGCCATATCGGCAATGGAATAGTCTCCAGCAACGTACTCACGATCCGCCAACCGTGTATTCAGGACACCGTAGAGCCTCGCTGTTTCCTTAACATAGCGGTTAATAGCATAGGGAATTTTCTCAGGGGCATAGCCTGAGAAATGATGATTTTGTCCCAGCATGGGTCCCAAGCCTCCCATCTGCCAGTAAAGCCACTGCAGTGCTTCATTTTTACTACGTAGATCGGCAGGTAAAAACTGCTCGGTCTTTTCAGCTAAGTACTGCAAAATAGCGCCCGACTCAAACAAACTAATAGGCTCACCGCCATCAGCGGGGGATTGATCAACAATGGCCGGAATTCGATTATTCGGAGCAATCTTGAGGAAATCGGGCTGAAACTGCTCGCCTTTACCAATGTTGATGGGATGAATTGTGTAAGGCACATCCGCCTCTTCCAAAAAAATCGTGATCTTGTGGCCGTTAGGAGTGGTCCAATAATAGAGATCGATCATGATTTGATACTTGTACGAGATTTTCGAACTATTCTAGCGTGGGATTTTGAATTCGAGCATGAGCGCGAAGAATATGGGTATTCACTTCTTACAATCAGCGGGATATGGCACGATAGAACGGTTGCATTAGAGAGCACTGACTATGGCCCTGTCAAAAGCGGAATCTAAACAGCTTTTGGAGCGCATCATTTTCGACGAAACTGCTCCCCAAGATTGGGTACAGGATGTATGGGGACTAAGCCCAATGCACGGTGATGAAGCCGCGAAACTCTTCGATGTATTTGAAGCCCTGATTGAATGTTGCTCTGAGGAAAAGTTAGAAAACCTGGTCCAGGGATTAGTGCGCTCCCAAACGGAGGTGTAGCGTGTGGGATACGGATCGATTCTTCACCGTTATAGAAGAGTTAGTGCTATGCCACTCCCCCAGCGGGAGGGAAGAAGAAGTGAATCGCTACATTCAACAATGGTTAGATAATCTCGGCGTAGACCACTGGCAAGATGAGGCCGATAATATTGTTATCAAAATTCCAGGTAAGACCAGTGAGGGGGCGATTGCCATTACTGCTCACAAAGATGAGATTGGTGCACTCGTTAAAGGCATTGAATCGAGCGGTCGTCTGCAGGTACGTCGATTGGGTGGGTCCTATCCATGGGTCTATGGAGAAGGTGTTGTTGATCTGTTAGGTGACAAGGAGACGATTTCAGGCATTCTTAGCTTTGGCTCTCGTCATGTATCCCATGAGTCGCCACAAAAGTCTCAGCAGGAGGGGAAAGCTGTTCAGTGGGAAAGCGCCTGGGTTGAAACGAAATTGTCTACGCCGGAACTAGTCAGTGCCGGCATTCGACCGGGCACTCGCATGGTCGTCGGCAAACATCGTAAACGGCCTTTTCGTCTGGGCAACCACATTGCTAGCTATACCCTAGATAACAAAGCATCAGTGGCTATTTTGTTAGGACTAGCAGAACAGATTCAGAATCCACCGGTAGATGTATATCTGGTGGCATCTGCAAAAGAGGAAGTGGGGGCAGTGGGAGCCTTGTATTTTAGTCAACGACAAAAACTCAGTCGCCTGATCGCTCTGGAGATTTGTCCACTATCTAAGGAGTATCCCATTGCAGATGGGCCACGTCCCGTTTTGTTCTCTCAAGATAGCTACGGTCTCTACGATGAAGACCTTAATCATGAGATTCTGACAGCAGCGTCTCATGTGGGAATTCATCTACAGCAGGCGGTAGTGAGTCAATTTGGCAGTGATGCATCTATTGCTATGAAGTTTGGCCATGTGGCTAAGGGCGCTTGTTTGAGTTTCCCAACACAAAATACCCATGGATATGAAATTGCTGATTTGGGTGCGATCGCAAATTGTCTCACCGTACTCACCGAGTATCTCAATAAGAGATAAGGAAGAAGGATTTTATAGTATCCATATTTCTATGGTTAGAGTAACCTGGGAAATAGGTAATTTGAGAGAATAAGTGCTCGTGTCCTATCCTGCTGAAATCGAAGTCCAGATGCAGCGTTATTACCAGTCGCTGTCTG
>JBCCQQ010000072.1:0-28787 GCA_039024555.1 Cyanobacteria bacterium P01_D01_bin.156 | reverse complement strand
TCCTCCGGGGTAGCGCAGTCTTCCAGCAGTTCGTCTAGTAAGTCATCAACGCGGTTCGGTTCTTTTTTCTTGCGGGCCATGGGGCGATCTCCTGATGTACATGGATGATAGATCGCTTACACAAAATTCTGTACAGTCCCGAGATCGGTACAACCTTAGGATTTCTTTTTCTTCTTTCTGTTTTCGCGGCTCTTACGACGGGCCATAGCTTGACTAACCGGAAAGCCAGCAACAGGAATTACCTGGTGACGGCGCTCTTCTTCTTTCTGCTTGAGCTCGGTGTAATCGATCCAGCTAATGCAATCCACCGGACAGGTATCAATCGCTTCCTGAATCAGCTCTTCGGAATCTCCATCCTGACGAACCACCCGAGCTCGACCATGGAGAGGTTCCACATAAAAGGTATTGTGAGCCACATGGACACAGTTCTTACAGCCGATGCAGGTGATTTCATCCACATAAACACCGCGCTGACGAAAATCTCCACCAAGTTCCGGTTCCAAGCCACTGCGTTCAACAGCATCCCTCAGCAACCCGCCGAGCTCTGGTTCCAAGCCGCTGCGTCCCTTTGGGTCAGCACTACCAGAATCATCACTACCAGCTGATAAGGCCATGATACTCACTCCATCAATGACACTGAGCTTTATAACAAAGGCGTTGCTGTTCTTCGGCATGAGAATTCATGTAGGTAGTCCCAATTAGCTGTCAGAGAGCAAGTCCTCTTTTTCCCAATTCTTGGAGAGACTAGATTCAAAGCCCCCAGAATTGGGGATTTGGGGGCAAACATCGAATGCTCAAACAGTCTATTAACATCTTACAAAAGACCTAATTGGCTTACACCATATCAGCAACGGTATAAAAAGAACGACCTGAGACATACAGTCCCAAGTCGCTCTTCCAGAAATTAACTGCCTCAAGTCCTAGTTCTGAGACCAACGCTGTAGCACTAGGCGAATGGAACCATCCTTCGCAACGGTTTGCTCAGCAACCTGGAAACCCTGATCAGAAGTCTCGCTCAACACGGTGTGGTAAGCGTAGCGCTGCGTAACCTGGTTAATAAAACCATCTACAGACAAAGACTGCTGCCAGTACTGCATATCAGCAACTAGCTCATAATCACCCGTTTCTTCGTTGCGCTTAAAGCCAAGGTCGTAGCCATTATCCTGCTCGATAACAACCTCAGCAGTCTCAGTTTTACCCTGGTAACCACGAACTGCCTGGGGACCGGCTTTCCAGTCAGCACCCACATCAGTCAAGGCAGCCTGTAGAGCAGGCAAGTTGCGAATCTTGGTTTTGATCTGGCTAAAGTGCGACATTTTTAAAACTTTTTTGGTGTGTTGACGTTGAACAATGGGGGACTAATTTGGATTTACCAACTGCTGAAATTGGACTGAGAATCAGTTTGTTCGGATGTCAGCTTGTTTTCCTGGGCGTAAAATTCAGACGTCTTTTCCTGTGACAAAACCTGACCTAGCTGAGCCTCAATGGCAGCAGTGACCTCCGCGCAAGAGCGACCAGTAATGCCGGTCACCAGCTCCTTTACTCGGCCATCAGGATAAATTACAAATTCCAGTGTTTCCAAAGGGAGTTACCTCTTAGGGGAAAACGCCATATTTGTGGTCAAAACGTAGACAAAACATAACCAATAAAGTGTTAAAACTCCATATAAAAAGTTAATACAGAGCATTGATTTTGCAAGTATCTACGATCATTGTACAAATCAGTGTCGCGCAACTTCCTGGAGCAGTCAAGCAAAGGAATTACAGGGCTTAATGCTCTATGTAAAGGCGTTACAAAAATCAATGACCGGCAATAAAAAGCTATTAAAAACCGTAGTTATTTACACCATATGGCTAATTTTCAAAAGAAATTGCAGATAGGGCAGCATCAGCAGTCAAAATCCCTGAAGGTGTGGCAATTTGAGGCTTTCAAAGGTCGCTTGTTTGTAAACAAATGTATGGCCAGCTGTAGAGCCTTGTTGGGAGGCGGTGGCCGGTGGTCGAACAGCAACATCAGCCATGTTCGTGCACTCTGTAAGACGGTTACGGAGTTTAGTTAGTTGAGGTGAACTGGTATGGAAGCAGTCGGTTTTAGGTTTGAGCAAGAATTTATCGACTCGTTACGCTGCATTCCGATGCTGGTCAGACTAAAGCTGGATACCTGTGGGGTCAAACTAAAGCTCAATCATTGGCATCAATTTTCCCAAACAGAGCGACGCACACTGGTGACTATGCCCTGTGATACTCAAGAGACCGTGGTGGCCTACCAGACTTACCTACAGTCCCTAGTAACTGGTTACACAGGTCAGCCGGCTAAGGAAATTGAGGTGCCCAACCCACTGCCATGGATGGCAACCACGCTGCCAGAACAGGTGGAGCAACAGGCGGCTACCCACGGTCTGACCATTGATACTGATACATGGCAGGGATTAACGCCATCGCAGCGGTTTGCGTTAATAAAGTTAAGTCGGCCTAGCCATGAAAATCGAAATTTTGTACCGGCTATGCAGGAGTTTGGTTTGGCTACCTAGGGTGTCCACATTGTGCATCACTGGGGCAAAGCTATAGTATCAATGTGGCCCAGCAAAGCGTTCCCATAGCTATGAATCATCAGCCCCTCAACAATCAGAATTTTTCAAACAATGCCCCTAAGCGGGTGGGTAGAGCCCGTCCAGTATCGGTCATTCCTTGGCCCTGGCTGATTCTGGCTTTGGTCTTGCATGGTGTGGTGGGCGTCTTGTTGTCGGTATTTTCTCCCCCTGGATGGGTTTGGCCCCTAGCATTTGCCGGTACGGTAGTGCAGTCGTTGATGTTGTCAGGACCAAGGGCACTGTCAGCGGTAAAGGGATGGCGGATTATTCTGTCCCGTTGGGGCACATGTCTAGGTGTAGCCATGTCGGTGGTGGCTCTAGCGGTTGGTGTTGGGTATGGTGGAACTGACAACATTGATGCTATTCGCTTTGGGCAGACCGGGCTGACGCTGTTCCTAGTTAATCTGGGGGTGTTAGTGCTAACGGCGATGTGTAGCTTATTGATTGCCTACACTGGCGATCGCTTGCTGTTGGGAACAGGGCGTGCCCGCAGCAGCCTGGGTATTTTGAGTGTTTGTTTTTTGGGGCTGTTTTTTGGAGAGGCGATGGGGTTAGCGATCGCAAGCTAGCGCATAACACCCGAGTTACTTCAATAAGTCTGCCGCTTTCTTCTTAGACGAACAGCATTAATGGTTTTAGCAATTGATTTTGGCACGAGTAACACGGTGCTCTGTCGGTGGAATGCAGCCACCCAATCTTCAGAAGTTCTTGCCCTAGAGTCTGTTGCCCAACGGCCCCCTGGTCCAACGGTAGTGCCCAGTTTGGTGCATGTGGAAAATGCCCAGACAAATCAGGTGGTCATCGGCCAACCGGTTCGCGATCTCGGTCTGGACCAATCGGAGCGCTGCTTTAAAAACTTTAAGCGGGGAATTGGTGCTGACATCCAAGGGTTTATGCCCGCTCTCGATGGCTGTACCCTCTCCTTTGAACAGCTGGGAGAATGGTTTTTAAGCCAAATTATTGAGCAGCTTAAACAACAGGAAGATGCCCTGGACGAGGTGGTCCTCACGGTACCTGTCGATAGTTTTGAAACCTATCGCAGCTGGTTGGGGCAGCTATGCCAGACCTGGAATATCCCTCGGGTACGGATGATCGACGAGCCAACAGCTGCCGCCTTAGGTTATGGCTTGACTAATGATGAAACTGTCTTGGTGATTGATTTTGGAGGGGGCACCCTCGATATCGCCATTGTGCAACTGAGCGGTCGCCGTTCCCAGGCTCTGGGGTACATCCTCAAATGGGGCCAAAAGGTCATGGGTAATTCGGCCCAAAAAGTCTCCACGGCAAAAGTGGTGGCCAAAGCTGGAGAGAATCTAGGCGGCGCTGACATTGATCAGTGGGTGGCTCAACAGGTCTGCGAACAGTCAGGTATGCCACTCTCTCCCCTGACGATACGATTGGCAGAACGGTTAAAAATTCAGCTGTCTACGGCTACCAACGCCAGTGAAAGCTATTTTGATGATGAAACCTTTGACAGTTATGAGCTAAACCTGAGCCGAGAGCAGTTTGAAACAGTGCTGCAACAGCAAGGCTTTTTTGATCGCTTAGAGGATCGGGTCACCCAGGTTCTCCAACAGGGGCGACGTCAGGGTGTGGATATTGAGGATATTGATGCGGTCCTACTGGTGGGGGGCACTACTCAAATTCCCGCCATTCAAACCTGGGTGACGGAGCGATTTTCGAGCACTAAGGTGTGTAGCGATCGCCCGTTTACGGCGGTGGCAGCTGGGGCGTTACAGCTGCAGCAGGTACAGCTAACGGATTTTCTCTATCACGGCTATGGCATCCGCTTTTGGGACCGGCGCAATAACTGCCACGGATGGCATCCGATTATTTCCCGGGGACAACCCTATCCCATGGCTAACTCCGTAGAACTGGTGCTCGGAGCTTCCAGCGATCAGCAGCCGAGTATTGAGCTGATCATCGGTGAACTGGGTAGTGACCAAGGCAGTACTGAAGTATATTTTGAAGGTAATCGACTGGTTACACGCCAAACGGGTGAGGCAACGGCTCAACCCCTGAATGAAAAAGCCGCCAATATCGCCACCTTGACACCGCCTGGTAGGCCAGGAGAAGACCGCATCCGTTTGAAGTTTACGGTGGATGGCGAGCGGCTACTACGGGTAACGGTAGAAGATCTGCTGACGGCAGAAACCTTGGCTGAAAATCAGGCGGTGGTAGAGCTTTCCTAGCAAGCCCTATCGGTCAGAGTTGCCACCCCTTTCTAGGCGTTCCCGTAGCTCTTGCTCAGCTTGCTCGGCTTCGGCCTGGGTCTTAGTGATAATGAAGGTTTGGGTGGCGATCAAAACAATTACAAACAATGCTCCCGAAAGGGTAAAGCTAAGTTTGGTGGAGGGAATGCTCTGGCCTAGGGCGTAAATTGCGATCGCGAATACCGACGCTAAATAAATCTTAGACATGATGGGCATGGCCGACGCTGACCAGCATAGGGCCACCAAAATGGCATTAAAATAAAGCGCCAGTAAACCCAAATGAATCCTTCGGGCATATATCTTCTGAGCCCGTTGACGGCTCCCGGAAAACGGTAATTTAAGACGATTACCCAGGGCATTGAGCACATCCGCCACAATGAAGAACAGCGGAATAGCCATACAAGACAGCACCACCAAGCCTAAGGGGGGAGCTTGGAGGGTTTGATTAATAGCTTCTGAGGACAGTGCCAAACTAACAGCCTGACTAAATAGAAATGCGGCAATGGCAGCTACCAGAGCAATTAAGAAATCAACCCCCAGTACAGGAAAAACTGATATGGGGGCATTACGTGTCTTCATAAACCCAATTAAAATAATCTAAGCAGCAAAGTTTTGCCGAGTTCATTGTCGGTGCTAATTCAGAGGATGAAATGCTCCGTAAAACACGCTTAGCAGCCGTATTTTCTAGATGACATCACACTGGGGAACAGCAACGTCAGTAAATATACTTACAGGTAACAACATACCTTAGGCTTCAGCTAGTTTGTGCAAACCGACTGATGACCGTACAGCTAGGTTAGGAATGAATTTAAATTATCATTATATCTCTGCTCAAGGAAATACACGATGACCTCAGTTTCAATCGAACAGCTGGCGGCGGATGTTGAGTCCAGCGTATCCCTAAATCAAGACTCCCCATCTAAGGAAGCATCGTGGTCCATTGAAGATAGTGAAGAGCTCTATCGCATTAACGGTTGGGGAGATCCCTATTTCTCTATTAATGCTGCAGGGAATGTGATTGTCTCTCCCCAGGGGGATCGTGGCGGTTCTTTGGACCTTCATAAATTGATTCAAGCTCTGCAGGCCCGAAATTTATCTTTACCCATCCTGGTGCGTTTTTCCGACATCCTTGAAGACCGGATTGAGCGTCTCAATGCTTGTTTTGCCAAGGCCATCAGCAAATACGGTTATGAAGGCTGCTATCGGGGAGTGTTTCCCATCAAATGCAATCAGCAACGTCATCTGATCGAAGACTTAGTTAACTTTGGCCAACAGCATCAGTTTGGGTTAGAAGCAGGGTCTAAACCAGAACTGATGATTGCCCTTGCTACGCTCAATACCCCTGGAGCCTTGATTATTTGCAATGGCTACAAAGATAGGGCCTATCTGGAAACCGTGATGCTGGGGCAAAAGCTGGGGCAGAAACCCATCATTGTGCTAGAGCAATTAGACGAACTCCCCCTAGTGATCGATGTAAGTCAGCAGCTAAAGATTCAGCCCCGATTAGGTGTGCGGGCCAAGCTCTGCACCAAAGGCATGGGGCGCTGGGGTGGGTCCGCTGGGGACCGGGCTAAGTTTGGTCTAACCATTCCTGAGATTTTGACCGTTGTGGAGCAGCTAAAGGCAGCGGATATGCTGAGTTGTCTGCAGTTGCTCCACTTTCACATTGGTTCCCAAACCTCCTCCATCAGCATTATCAAGGACGCCCTGCGAGAAGCCTGCCAAATCTATGTAGAACTGGCAAAGCTGGGAGCAAATATGCAGTACCTAGATGTGGGGGGCGGTTTAGGGGTGGACTATAACGGCTCCAAAACAAACATGCCCGCTTCCAAAAATTACAGCACCCAAAACTATGCCAACGATGTGGTGGCTGAGGTCAAAGAGGCCTGTTCTGCTAAAAATCTGCCAGTACCCACATTAATTAGCGAAAGTGGTCGCGCCATTGCGTCCCATCAGTCGGTACTGGTGTTTGATGTCCTGGGCAGTAGCGATGTGCGGCCTCAGGTTCCCTTTGAGCCATCTCCTAAAGATCATGCCATTCTCAAAGAGCTATACGATGCCTACAAAAGTATCAATTCTCAAAATTACCAAGAGGTTTTTCACGATGCCGAACAGTTTAAAGGGGAGGCTGTCAGTTTATTCAACTTTGGTTATCTGAGTTTGACCGAACGGGCGCGGGTGGAAAATCTCTTTTGGGCCTGCTGTCAAAAGATTGTTGAGGTACTGCGTCAAGAAGACTATGTGCCGGATGATTTGGCAGAGCTGGAAAAGATGATGGCATCTATTTATTACATCAATCTGTCGGTATTTCAGTCGGCACCGGACACCTGGGCGATTGATCAGTTGTTTCCTGTCATGCCCATCCATCGTTTGAACGAGGAGCCTGTTTGTCGGGCCACGCTGGCTGATTTAACCTGTGATAGTGATGGCAAGATTGACCGATTTATCGATTTGCATGGCGTGAAATCGGTGCTGGAACTCCACGACCTTAAACCGACAGAACCCTACTTTTTAGGGATGTTTCTAAATGGAGCCTACCAAGAGATTATGGGTAATCTCCATAATCTCTTTGGGGATACCAATATGGTACATATCCATCTCACACCCCAGGGATACACGATTGAACATGTCGTTAAAGGAGACACGATGAAAGAAGTACTGAGCTATGTGCAGTACAATGCCGATGACCTGGTGGAGAAAATTCGACGACGTTCAGAAATCTCTCTCAAAGAGAAACAAATTACTTTGCCAGAAGCACAGCTTTTGTTGCAAAACTATGAGGATAGCCTAAGCCGGTATACCTACTTGTCGTGAGAGGGCTATCAGGATTGAGGATTTGGTGGTGTGGGCCTCAGAGTAGGAAATGACGTGAGACTGTTTTGAGTACATGTCTAACGTCATCACCCTATTGCCAACACAAAGAGCGGCCCATTCCTTAAACAGCCTGGAGTTTGGAAAGATCGGGTTTAACCTTTAGCTTCACCACTAGAGCCGTAATATTGTCGTGGCCATTCTCTTCATTAGCCAGTTCAATCAGGTCCGCCACACCCTCTTCAATTCCCTTATGCCCCCTCAGAATAGGTTCAATGTGGGTGGAACAGTGGGTTTCCAACAGGCGATCATCACTGAGTCCGTCAGAGCACAGCAACAATAAGGTGTCTTCTGTAAGGTTGAGATAGTTAAAACTGGGGTCTAAGACATCATCTCCACAGGGACCTAGGGCCTGGGTTAACTGGTAAGCATCAGGACGGGCATAGGCAATGGTCGGCTCCACCCCTCGCTTAATTTCCCGTTGTCCAACTTCATGATCAACGGTGATTTGCTGTAGTCCTAGGCGTTTGGTGTAACGGTAAAGACGGCTATCCCCCACATGGGCGGCTACAGCCTGGGTTCCCTTCACTAAAAGCATGACTAGGGTAGTCCCCATGCGAGCGCTGCCAGTGCGCTCCTCTGATTGATTTTTGTCGTAGATGACCTGATTAGCTAGGCTAATGGCTTTACGAAGCTCTGGCTCATTGGGCAGTTCGGATTGCCAATGGTCTTCTAAATACTGGCGTAGGGTATCTACCGCTAGCTGACTTGCGATTTCGCCACCAGAATGTCCCCCCATACCATCGCAGAGAATATAGGCGCAGCTAGCATCCAAGCTCTGACTGGATAGGGTTTCCTGACGGCTTAGGGCCGATTTTATATAGTAGTTGTCTTCATTATGGTCCCGTTGTTGCCCCACATGGGATTGGCCTGCATCCTCTAGACCAGTGAGTTTCATGGGGAGCACCATGGTGGGGGAATCGATGCTATCCATAGTGGAATCGTCCATCAGATCTAACCCCTCTAACCCTGGTATATCTAGGTCCGTTAATGCACTTGTCCCAGAGGTGGTTTCGGAAAGAGTGGTAGAAATATCGGTGCCAAGTTGATACTTATCTGCGATCGCAACCAGTGCCTCTTTCATAGCATCAATATCGCTCAGCTGGCCTTCGGTCACTTGACTCGCGAGGTCCTTTAGATCTGGTAAAGACTGCACATTGGATTGCAACAATGACTGCCACAGCAATCCCATATCAGCCAAACGATAGTCATTGCGATATGGACCTACTTCAATGGAACGTAGACAGACAATCTGGTCCTCATCCATGCAAAGATTGCCAATATTTAGCAAATTACCCTGTCCCCTAAAGACCGTCATGGCTTCCCATAGCTCCACCATCACATAGAAGCTATGGACCTGCTGGAGCGGGTCAAGGGTGGCTTGTTGCCAGACGGTTAGCAGGTCAGGTAAATGCTGTCGATCTTCAACAATCAAAATACTGTGATCAGCTTCAATCCAAGCCTGCTGTAGTTCCGGTAGACTGGGAAAAAAGCGATTGTATAGGGCCAGATAGGGATAGACCATGATGGGAAATCGTGGTTCGTCTGCCCCATCACCGTCCTCTGCCCTGGATACTTTAAGGCTGTACTGCTGTTGGGTCAGCGCAGGGAGCACATCATCGGGTTTGGTATCCATCACCTTCACTTCCAGCAGGGATGGCCCTTCCGCATTGGCGGTCAAGGGATCAATCAGACGATAGCGCTGGCGAGCACTCAGCCAATCATTGGGACTGTAATTGAGTGAAAGATTTGCTGTCGTACCGGCCTCAGCCTGGGCGATAACCTGCTGCCAAATGTCTGCGTCATTCTCTTCAGGCTGACCTAGTGGGGCTGTGTCCTTATCAAGGGTTAACCAAACAGATGGGGTACCTGGCAGAATTAAAGCCCGCCACAGCTGTAGGGGAGCCCCGCATGACTGGCAAAATCTATGCTCCGTTGGGTTATTAAATTCGCAGTATGGGCAAATGATCATTAGCGGGTAATAGAAGGCTGTGGACAAGGGTCGCAGCTTAATTGGCCTAACGATGCCATAATCCACCATTCCCAAACTTAAAAATAGTCTTAGCTCTTGAGCAATTCTAAAGACTACGGAGAATAGGGACCTATAACAGTTAAATAACGTTCAGCATAGCCGATCCATCATAAAAATGCTGGTATGGCTACCACCGCTTAATTTACTTAAGCTAATTGTAACGTTGTCGAAACTTGGGTCGGGAACGCCGCCGGTTAGAGTGACGCTGCTCTTTTACAGATTGACTGGGAACTAACTGCCCTAAGTTCCTCTGTTCGTTGGGGGTGAGATAGCGCCACTGACCAGGCTGCAGCGGTCCTAGCTGTAGTTGTCCGATGCGAATGCGCACCAGCCGCAATGTGGGAAATCCAATGGCAGCGGTCATCCGTCTAACCTGTCGATTTTTACCCTCATTCAAGGTGAGTTCGAGCCAGGCGGTAGGAACCTGTTTACGAAAGCGAATGGGGGGATTACGCGGCGGTAGCATCGGAGCCGGTTCCAGTAGCTTTACCTGGGCTGGCAGAGTGGTGTAGTTTCCGCGAATGGTCACACCCTGTCGGAGTTGCTCCAAACTAGCTGCATCGGGGATGCGCTCCACTTGGGCCCAATAGGTGCGGGGATGACGAAAGCGGGGATGACATAACCGATGCTGGAGAGGACCGTCGTCGGTTAGCAGCAAAAGCCCTTCGCTATCGCGATCTAGACGTCCTACAGGGTAAACATCAGGGACCGGAATAAAGGATTTGAGGGTGGTGCGTTCAGCATCAGTAAATTGACTCAGGACATCGTAGGGTTTGTAAAAAATTAAATATCGATGGTCCATGATGACTTCAATTCTTGAAGCTGTGTTGAGAAATGGTGAACTAGATTAAGGAGCTAGATATCCTGAATAAACTCGAATAATGTGAGTCTCCACACTATGAATAAAGCGTCGAAGTATCGGTTTGTTTGTACTCTGACATTTGGTGATATCTATGGCCAGATAATTGTTTGGCTAATTGTACTGTTCCTTAGTTTGGCCACTGCCCTAGGTTTGATGGGCGCCAGCCGCCCATTATATGCACTGGTATGTGTGGGACTGATTTTAGTGCTATCGTTACCATTCTTATTATTTGCCTTTGTAACGACCTTAATCAATCACATTGAATTTAGTGAAGTTGATACATTAGCGGCTGGAACTCAGAAGAGTTCCTTCAGTAGTCAACAAATGTCCAGCCAAACAGCTTCTTGATGGTCGCTCTTGTAGAGATATAAAACCCGTCCTATTCATCGGCTGCTTCAACAGTGGGCTCTGTTTCGGTAGCCGGTGTTTCAGAAGCCTCAGTATCGTTATCGTCACTATTCTCCGAAGGCTGCGGGGGGACGGATTCAGAGTCTATTGTGTCCTCGCTGGGCCGCCCTTGGTCAATCAATTGCTGAATTCGATCTTTAAATTGTACCGGGGCAAGGGATAGAGCGGTTTCAAAGAGGGGTTTAGCGTCGCTCTCGTTGCCGACTTCTCGTAATATCAGTGCCTTGGCCAGGGTAGGACGAAAATCAGGAGTGCCGCCTAAATTCTGCGTGTCTTGAATGGCTGTGTCGTATATTGCGATCGCATCATCATAGCGAGTTTGATCCGCATAAACCTGTCCCAGCAGTAACTTAACCGCCACCACATCAATAGTGCCTGGTTGAATTTGGTTAGACTGCTCCGCAGTTTTCAACGTGTCCTGCAGTAAACCCACGGCAGCCTGAGGACGTTGCTGCTCCAGCAGCAACGTCACCAAGCCCTGCAAAGCTTCCATATTGCCTGGACTGGCGGTAAGGACGCTGCGGTAGGTTTGGGCAGCTCCTTCCAAATCGTTGAGTTCCTGTTTGGTTTGGGCCAGTAGAACCGCATATCGAGGGTCCTGGGGATTTAGCTCTGCTAGTCGAGCCAAGGGTTCAGCCGCTCCCGCTATGTCACCCAAACCAATGCGGGCCTCCACTAAGCCTTCTAAGGCTGCCTGATTATTGGGTTCCCGTTCTAAAACCAGCTCATACCCATTGGCTCGACCTTCAAGCTCTGCCTGACGGTCAGCAGTTGTGGGGGTAGAAGCTGCGTTATTGTAGTTGCCCTGCCGCTCAAAGGCCGTTTGGATAAAGGGACCCAGGGAAACAGCTAGCAGTGAGGCCACAGCTATAAATAAAATGCCCCCAACCAACCAGCGATTGCGTTTGACAGCCACAGGAATCTCCCTCTAAAGCAACGTGTGAATACGACTTGCCCATATTAAACCAAATGCGCCAGGACAGTTGGGCTTTTGCTCAGGGTGGATTGAACGACGTTTCTAGCAGCATTTGAGCGGTATTATTAATTCCCCGCCATTGATAGATTCGGCTTACTCAGCGAGAAAAGTATAAACATTTCCTTATAAGTTATCTAGACACCGATTTAGTTGTGGCAAACGGTAGATATTAATTGCTATGGCAGCTAGTTTGATATTCCTTTTAATAGGCGTCAGCTGATTGTAGAGAATATCCTTTAAATTAAGCTGACATTCGTCAAAACCGGTGAATGGTAACCTAAAAGCGACCAATGGCCCTGTATGCTGGGCCATTAAATCGGTTGATTTTTTCCCATGGGCTTGGTTTATTAAACAAAAAGCTGCTAGGTTCAACCAAACAGTCACGCCCCTGATAATTCTCATAGGTCTAGTTCAACCCAAACAGCCCGACAGCACGTATATTTAGCCAAGCTATTAAAACTCCTAGATAAAGTCACTCCCGAACATACCGTTCATATTAAGTAAGCTGATTTCCTGATTGAAGAGGTTTCGAAATTAATGAGTTCTGCAGACAGTCGCCTCCCTGAAAAAAGTAACCGCGTATCAGATAGCCAAGCGGATGCTAGCGCAGCTGCTGACTCGAATCGTCCGGCTCTCAAGCAGCCCCCTAGACGACCGGCTAAACCGATTCCGGCTGAAGAACCCCCCAAGCCAGCGATTCAGCCACCTGAGACCTCACCCAGCCAGGTCGTATCTGCGCCTAAAGTATCTGCCACCCATGATTCCCCTGAAGTAGTACAAGAAGTAGCTGAGCCAGAAAGCGAGCACGCTGCTGAGGCAGCTCCTCAAGTTAGACACCAGCCCATTTCTCCCCCAAGCGAGCCCATGCAGTATCGGGCGATTGGGTTACTGAGAGGAAAATATCAGCCTTCGGAGGAAACCTTTAATCGAGGCAATATCGTTAACCACGATGAAACAGTGACGGCTGCTGTGCTCCTGGGCAGAACCACAAGCCTAGTCAAAAAACATTTGGACCTAGAACAAGAGCACCTTTGGGTAGTGTATCCCCGTACAATTTTTCAGGACGACCTTGGCATTGCAGTGCAAATTGTCGGCGTGTGGGAGCCAGAAACCCTGGGTGAAGAGGAAGAGGACACACCTGATACCCCGGCAGAAGCCATTGAACCTGACTACTTTTCTATTCGCGGTGAGGTGGTTAAGTACGACGAGCGTAAACAGGAAATCACCGTTAGCATCGTTCAGAAAATGCGTGCGGGTAAACAGCCCAAGCGTCCCTTTAAACTGGTTGTCAATGGCAGTATAGGTGTGAAAACCATTGGCTACTTCTGGGACATGGATGTACGTCGCGAGGGCAATCAGTTTGTGTTAACTGAGGGAAACTATGTAGCTGCTGTTCCTCCGAAAAAGAAATCTAAAAAACGGTTTAATGGCGGCGGCAGCAGTGGCGGCGGTAAGCGCCGACTGCCTAAACGAGCAGGCACACCTCGTCCCAAACCTAACTTGGACAAAGATTCTAGCAAGGACGACTCTACGCCCAGTGTTATTCAGGTAGGAGAGGAAAGTACCGCTAAATCTGACCTATCCGCTGACTAGGTTTAGTGGTGGTCCTAGCTATCGCTCTTGGCCTAAATCCAAATAACTAATCTGCGTCCTGCACCTAGTTATTTTGTGGCAAAAAAGCGGTTTGTTTAGGCAAAGGAGCAACGGGCTCACTGAGCTCAAAGCTACCGGAAATAATCCATTCTTTAAGGGTCGTAGCAACTTTACGTCCTAAATACAGGCTTGATAACGGGGCAGTTCTCACCCGGCTACCGTTAATGGTGATCCGTCCGGACTTTAGCTGCTGGTAGCTCACTAGGCCAAAGCTAGGACGCACCCGCCGAGGAATAGAGAAGTCAATTACTGGGGCAACAACATCTTGATCGGTGATGGCACAGCTCTGTAGAACAGCTTCGTTCAATATGGGAATAGGCACTCCCACTCCCAGCATCAGGGAAGGTCCGTAACCGGAAAAGTAACAGCCCCTAACCCATTCAGGGTGCATCTGTTTCGCATTACCGATTAGGGCTACGGTGGCAGAGGGGCCAATGGGTGTGTCGTTGGGCAGACGTTTTTGTAGTGGAAAATGCTGGGTGCCTTCCCAGGCGATATAGCCTGGAGCTCCGCCAATAAATAACCGACTGCCAATGCCAATGGTTTGCAGTTGCGGATCGTTGAGCATGGGGGACAGTGCCCCTGAGCTAGCGTAAACCGCATTGCCTAGAAAGGGTTGTAAGGGTCCCAGATAGGTCAATAGTGGTCGGTCACTGCTGTTCACACCCACAATAAAGTTTTGGTAGAGGTTACGGGGATTGAACAGATAGAACTGGTTAATCGTATCTCGGGTGATGGAGATATCTAACGTTGAACGGGGATAGCAATCGCTCACATGGCCCAAGGCTCTTAAATTGACCGATTTACCCGCAATTAGCTGAGCAATGACATGGCCACCACCGCGCTCACTAACAGTTTCACTGTCTGGGGTATCGCCCCATCGATTGTCGTCGGCAGTTTGACTGGCCCCTAAATAGAGATCAACGGCACCAAAGCCGGCGTAAGCCATCACCCCATCGAGATAGCATTCCCGAATATTAATGGGGGGGTCAGTGTGCCCCAGATTCATGACGGCCCCAGAGGATTCCATGGGTTCAAAGGTACCGGTGGTGACCACATCAACGGTGGCGGTAGCCTCTTCTAAGCCCAATTCAGCGACCCTAGCCTTGGTTTCTTCAACGGTCCATACGATGACGGTCCCCTCGCGAATTTTTTGATTGATTTCGGGGATAGTGCGGATAGTCGCCATAGCTGGAATTATCTAGGACTGGCGTAAGCGAAGGAGCAATACCCCTGCTAATACTGTGGTGGGGAGTAATACAAGAATGAGGGCAATGGACTCGGGTGGCTCAACCATGGGGCCTACCCACTTAATTAAGGCACTCAAAATAGCGGATGCGATCGCAATTTTGACAATGTAAAGCCAGCTATCCATAGAGATTAGAACGTGGGGAATGAAAAACTACGAACGTCGAATATTCATGCAGCACCAATCATCTCGCCGCCACAGGGTAGCCACCATCCAGCCATGGCTTTCCAAAACATCAGCCACCCATTTTGACTGCTCCAGTAGAATCCCACTCAAAATTCCCCAGGTAGAATCTTTAGCAATCCCGTTGAAATGAGGAATCAGCTCCACAATAATCTCAGCCAGAATATTGCATACAATGCCATCCACCGGAGCACTAGGATTAAGCGCCTTAACACTTCCTTGAGCAACATCAATTTGTTCCGATGACATGCCGTTGAGAGCTCGATTTTCCGCTGTTGCTTTAACGGCCAAGGGATCCGTATCTACGGCATGGACCTGATAGGCCCCAAGCAAAATCGCCCCAATCGATAAAATGCCAGAACCACAGCCAATGTCAGCGATGATACTGGTGGAGTTGTCGCTATACTCACTTAACCGCATTTCCAGGGACTCTAGACACAGCTGGGTCGTGGGGTGAGTGCCGGTTCCAAATGCTGTCCCTGGATCAAGCTGCAAAATAAATCGGTCTGGATCTTGAGGTAAGTCCATCCAAGCTGGATTAATCAGCAGTTTGTCGCCAATGGGTTGAGGCTGCCAATACTTTTTCCAGCTTTTAGACCAATCCTCATCCTCAATCAAACTCCAGCTGACTTGAGGCTCTTCCTGTAGTCCAAAGCATAGGGCATCCTGCTGAAACCGCAAGGCCAACGCCGCCAAGTCCACGTTACAAAACTGCTGTTGGGGAAAATAGGCCTTAATTTGGCTTTGGTGGCCCAACCGTTCGCTTGCAGTACCTCGACCATTCCAATTTTCAAACCTCCAGAAGATCGTATCTTCTAGCAGCGAGGAACAGGTAACTTGTATCTCCCACCAAGTATTTGCCAAGGATTTATGCAAGGTTTGAAGGCATCATCTTTTAGAAGTACCCCTAATATTGGTTAGGCATCTCCTAGAGAATATTAGGGGCAATCTTAGCCCATTCTATAGGGCAACGGTATAAGCATCGCGGATGCCAGGCACTTTTGTTATTTCCTCCAGAATGCCATCAGGAAGGGGATCGTCAATGCTTAGCACCATGACAGCATCACCGCGTACAATCTGACGTCCTACCTGCATGCTGGCAATATTGACGTTAAAGCTACCCAGCAAGGAGCCGATTTTGCCAATGATGCCCGGCATATCGCGGTGCAGTGTGAATAGCATGTACTTGGTAGGCGGCACGTTGATCGGGAAGTTATTAATATCGGTGATGCGCACTTCATTGCCACCCAGAATCGTCCCAGTCACCGAATGCTCCCCTAAAGACCCCTGGGCCGACACGTAAAGCGACCCCGTAAAGTCCTTAATGCTGGCATCGCGAGTCTCGATCACCTTAATGCCTCGTTCTTTGGCCTCAATGGAGGCGTTGACGTAGTTCACCCGCTCCCGTAAAGCATTGGTCAATAGCCCCTTGAGTGTGGCGATAACGATAGGCTTACTATCCTGATCCGCGAGATCACCCTGCAGTCGGATTTGTACTTGTTCCACACGACCACCAGCCAGCTGTCCCACCAGATTTCCTAGGGTTTCAGCCAGTTGTAGGTAGGGTCTTAATCGTTCTAAAACATCAGGGCGTAGACCAGGAATATTGACAGCGGAGCGAGCCGGTAGCCCTAAAAGGACATCGCGGATTTGCTCAGCCACATCCACCGCTACGTTGATTTGAGCTTCCGTGGTGGATGCTCCCAGGTGTGGAGTGAGCACGATGGATTTACCGAGCTCTCGCAGTGGGCTTTCTCCCAGGGGTTCTTCTTCATATACGTCAATAGCCGCCCCGGCAATGGTGCCATTCTTTACAGCATCATGCAGGGCAGTCTCATCGATAATGCCACCGCGAGCGCAGTTGATGATGCGGGCCGTAGGCTTCATCTTGGCCAGAGCTGCGGCGTTAATTAAATGGGCTGTCTCAGCAGTTTTAGGAATATGCAGAGTAATGTAATCGGCTTCCTGGAACAGCATGTCAAGATCCACCAGACTACAGCCCAATTCAGCAGCGCGTTCCTTCGAAATAAACGGATCGTAGGCCAGAATTGTCATCCCCATAGCCCGTGCCACTGTTGCCACATGGGAGCCAATTTTACCTAGACCCACAACGCCCAGGATCTTCTTATAGACTTCTACACCAGTAAACTGTTTGCGATTCCAAGCAGATGTTTTTACGGATTTATCCGCTTCCGGGATGTTGCGAGACAGGGCAAGCATCATGGCCAGGGCATGTTCTGCAGCGGCAATGGTATTCCCTTCTGGAGAATTGACTACCACAATGCCCCGCCGCGTAGCTGCAGCAACATCAACGTTATCCACACCCACACCAGCACGACCGATAATTTTCAGCTGGCTAGCAGCTTCAATAACTTCGCTGGTGACTTTGGTCCCTGAGCGAATCATCAAAGCATCATAGTTGGGGATTAGCTGCACCAGTTCTTCAAGGGGCAGCTTGGTTTTGACATCCACTTGGGCCACCTGGGCCAAAATATCGAGACCGGATTGATCAATGGGGTCAGAGACAAGTACCTTCGGCATAGCTGTGGGATTTTTTTTACAGGGACTAATCGTACTGCATCACTGCAAGGGTACAAATTCTTCCTTTGGCAAATTATGGATCGTGGATACAGTAATCGAAGTTACAAAACGTTTAAGTTTTGCAGGGTGCGTAATGCCCACCTACATCTCCTGCAGCTGTTCAATGCCGTTGAAAAGATCTGACAAGATGGCATTGGAAATTAAAAAACCTTCGGGATCGCTGAGACGCAGTTGCTGAGCTTCTAGGATGACTTGTCCTGCTTGCATATAATCCTGCAAACAGCCATTGACCATAGCCATAAAATCGGGACCAAAGGTGTTAAGAAACGGTGCTAAATCAATCCCTTCAGCCAGCCGTAAACCCACCATAAGGCGATCGGTCAGCTGTTCTATCAACGGTAATTTGGGCTCTGTGAGGAGTCCTTTCGCTAATTGGTAGGCGCTTACCCACTGCTGATACGTTTTTTGCGTGCGGGGTCGGGCGATGCGCTGTCCTTGGGTGTAGCTAGTAGCTCCCATCCCAAAGCCATAAAAGGGACGATTTTCCCAGTAGGTGCGGTTATGACGACACTGGTGTCCGGGTTTAGCGTAGTTCGAGATTTCATAATGGTCGTAGCCAGCAGCGGTTAGGGTTTGTTGGGCCAAACGGTACATATGAACCGTGGTGCTTTCGCTGGGTAGGGGGGATTGTCCAGGGCTGTACTGTTTCCCAAAAGGAGTCTGGGGTTCAATGGTGAGATCGTAGATGGAAATGTGGTTAGGGTTGGCTGCGATCGCACACTCCAATGAGCTTTTCCACTGCTTCAAGGTTTGCCCAGGCAGTCCCGAAATTAAATCTAGACTCCAGCTAGGCACCTGGGAAGCATGCATAATCTCCACAGCACGCTCCACATCAACTAACCGATGAAAACGCCCACAGGTTTCCAATAAGCCATCATCAAATGCCTGTACGCCCAGACTGATGCGAGTCACCCCCAAAGCCAGATAGCCCTGCGCATGGCCCATATCAAAGGTGCCAGGGTCCATTTCCATAGAAACTTCCACATCACCTTCTAAACCAAACTGTTGCTCAATAGTTTCAAGAATGGTTTCCAGCTGAGATACGGACAATAGGGACGGTGTGCCCCCACCAAAGAAAACTGTTTTGAGCGTAGGGCCAAGGGACGGTGTAGCTTTAATTTCCTGACACAGCCAGTCCACATAGGTCTGAATAGTGCCTGAGGTTTCGCCCCGCTTGCGGTTACCAATCACCGAAATGGGAAAGTCACAATAAAAACAGCGACGGCGACAAAATGGAATGTGAATATAGGCCGATGTGGGCATTAAGCCAGGTAAGAACGTAAAAGCATTTAGAGCGTAACCCAATCCTTAGGACATCAGTGATTATAATGGCGTTGTTTCAGCCTTCTTAGGGCTGTTTAAGGGTACTCTGGTGGCGGTTCCACCACCAACGCATATAAGGTCGACATCATTCAATGCTAGACGCATTAATCATCATTTCATTTATCTTTGCAGGGGCAGGCGTTGGCTTCTACAGCGTTGATTTGCTGCCGCCGTCAGTTCTAGAACAAGTTAATAACCTTGAAGGCCTAGGTTTTGTGATGGCCGGATTTGGCGCTCTGATTGGGACTGGTGGGGGAATTGTGGCCCAAACTAGCTACCGTCGCTTCGAGAAACAAATCCGGACTTTACCACCGGATCGAATTTTTGCCCGAGCCATCGGATTAATTCTCGGTCTACTGATTGCCAACCTAATTTTAGCTCCAGTATTTTTGTTGCCGATCCCTAGAGAGTTTGGTTTCATCAAGCCTCTAGCGGCGGTTATGAACAGCATCATTTTTGCTGTTTCAGGCATGAATCTGGCCGATACTCAGGGACGAGCGCTATTGCGAATTGTAAATCCCGGTAGCGTAGAGAGCATGCTGATTGCCGAAGGCACACTCAAGCCGGTGGCATCGAAAATCTTGGACACCAGCTGCATTATCGATGGCCGGGTAGAAGGGTTACTAGAAACAGGATTTCTCGAAGGCCGCATTGTAGTCCCGCAATTTGTGCTGCAGGAATTGCAGACCGTTGCCGATGCGTCCAACGATCAAAAACGGGTGCGGGGTCGTCGAGGTTTAGATATTTTGAATCGATTGCGCTCTACTTACCCAGATCGGATCGTGGTAGATCCAGTAGACTATACCGACGTAGGCCCTGTGGATGCCAAGTTAGTCAAACTGGCCCAAGAAATGAACGCCATGTTGCTAACCAATGACTACAACCTCAGCAAAGTGGCTAAAGTGCAGCAAGTGGCGGTTCTAAACATTAATGACTTGGCAAAAGCAATCCGCCCGGCCTATCTGCCCGGGGATGACATTGAAATCAAGATTCTGAAGGAAGGTAAGGAAGATGCCCAAGGCGTAGGCTACTTAAACGACGGCACTATGGTAGTGGTGGAATCGGGCAAGGGCTATATCGGTAATCAAGTCTTGGTAGTGGTGACAGGAGCGCTACAAACCTCTGCTGGCCGAATGATTTTTGCACGCCCCAAGAGCGCGGCAACGGTATAGACATTTGCTAGAACCCCGGTTTTTGCCCCTGGGATAACATTTAAGTCATCTCCAATCAAAAACCGGGGTTCTACAGCAAATCCTATTCCCACTCAATGGTTCCTGGGGGTTTGGATGTGATGTCATAAACCACACGGTTAACGCCATCTACCTCGTTAACGATGCGGTTAGAAATCGTCTCCAGCAAGTCATAGGAGGGCCGCGACCAGTCGGCAGTCATGCCATCTTCACTGCTAACAAATCGCAGTACAATTGGGTGTGCGTAGGTGCGCTGATCTCCCATTACACCGACACTGCGTACCGGTAGCAGCACAGCAAAGGCCTGCCAAAAGTCATGATAAAGGCCACGATTGCGGATTTCTTCGCGCACAATATAGTCAGCATCACGCAAGATATTTAGTCGTTCAGCGGTAACTTCACCCAAAATACGAATGGCTAAACCAGGACCAGGGAAGGGCTGACGACGCACAATTTCCTCAGGCAGCCCAACAGAGCGCCCCACATTACGCACCTCATCTTTAAAGAGCTTGCGTAGAGGCTCGATCAGCTTGAACTGCAAATCTTTGGGCAAGCCGCCAACATTGTGATGGCTCTTGATCTTGACGGCCACCCGCTCCCCGGTTTTGGGATCAACATTAGTATCTGCAGACTCGATAACATCCGGGTAGAGTGTTCCCTGGGCTAGATAATCAAAAGGCCCTAAACGTTTGGACTCTTCTTCAAACACACGAATAAACTCGTGACCAATGCGTTTACGCTTTTCTTCTGGATCCGTAATGCCCTTAATTTTTTCTAGGAAACGCTTGCGCGCCTGAACGTATTCCACCTTGATGTGAAACTGCTTGTCAAAAAAGTCCACCAGCCGCTCAGGTTCACCTTTTCGCATAAAGCCCTGGTCGATAAACATGCAGGTGAGTTGGTCACCGATAGCTCGATGCAGTAAAAATGCCAAGGTGGAAGAGTCCACACCGCCGGATAGTGCTAAGAGGACTCGCTTTTCACCGACTTTTGCCCGAACTTCACGAATAGCCTCTTCCACAAATACTTCTGTAGTCCAAGTAGGTTCACAGCGACAGATGTGATAGACAAAGTTCCGAATTAACGCCTGTCCATTTACAGAATGGACCACTTCTGGGTGAAACTGCACCCCATAAAACCCTCTCCCATGGTCTGCCACAGCAGCACTGGGCGTGTTTTCAGTGTGGGCCAATACTTCGAAACCTTGAGGTAACGCAGTCACTGAATCACCATGGCTCATCCACATAGTGGAACCATGGTCTACATTCGTCAGTAGATCCGTTGGGTCATCAATGTGTAGGGAGGCTTTACCATACTCACCCCGCTCAGCGGTTTCCACCTGACCACCCAGCTGTTGCACCATTAACTGCATGCCGTAACACACACCTAAAATAGGAATTCCTAAATCCCAGATGGCCGGATCACACTTGGGGGCATTGGCCGCATAAACAGAGTTAGGACCTCCAGAAAGAATGATCCCCTTAGGATTAAGCTGACGAATCTTTTCTGCAGACGTACGGTACGAGAGTACTTCTGAATAGACTTGGGTTTCACGGATGCGACGGGCAATTAACTCAGAGTATTGAGAACCGAAGTCGAGAATAATTAGCATCTGACGGTTGAACTCGGATGGTTTTGCAGATACTGCATCAGTAATTGTGGGAGTTTTAGCAGTCACGGATAGATCCTGAAGCTGAAATGGGCGAATAAATTTAGAAAATAATTATGCTGGGAAAAAGTTGTTAATGGCCGTTTGCCAAACCCCTTGAAGCATAATTTAGGTAGAAATGAGTCTGGGGATTCAGCCGACTAGGCTTTGCGTTTTTAAAAAATTATTCTAACTAGAGTAGCAAACGACGGTCGGAATTCATTAATTAAGCTACCAGATACCAAATGAAGCATTATATAAGTAACGAAAATATTCGTTATTGATAGATTGAGGTAGCTGTTGAAACGCAATTCTTTGGAAGGATATCAAGCTTTAACCAACCTGACAGAAGTTATAAGCATTAGGATGTAATGAGGTCATTGAAGCATAGACGGTGCGCACCCCCCGTGCCGTTATGGATAAGGTGTGAGCGGCCTCTGAAACATAATGAATTCTATTGATTATCTGCGTATTAGCCTGATCGACCGATGTAATTTTCAATGCGTATACTGTATGCCAGAAGGAGCAGATCTAGAATATGTGTTGAAGGAGTTTTGGCTATCTTCAAGCGAAATTATCACTCTGTTAAAGGGGGTTTTTATCCCCCTTGGGTTTACAAAATTTCGGCTAACAGGGGGGGAACCTCTTTTACGTCCTGGCATTGTGCAACTCGTTGAAGATATTGCTAACTTACCTGAGACAACAGATTTGTCGTTAACGACAAATGCCTTTAAGTTAGATAAACTTGCTCAACCTCTTTACAATGCTGGTCTGCGACGGATCAACATTAGCTTAGATTCGCTACAGCCACATACCTTTGAAACTATTGTGGGTAGGCCCCGTGAATCAATGATAGAAGAGTCATCTCAGCGGCGCTGGCAAAAGGTTTGGCAGGGAATTCAAACAGCTCATCAAGTTGGCTTCTCTCCCCTTAAACTTAATGTTGTTGTGATTCCGGGTGTAAATGATCATGAAGTGTTAGAGCTGGCGGCACTAACGCTGGATCGCAGCTGGCATGTGCGATTTATTGAGTTTATGCCCATCGGCAACGACAATCTTTTTGTTGATAAAGGATGGGTAGATTCTGAGACTATTCGGCAACAGATTCGCGATCGCTGGGGGTTGGAAGAATCTTATGTGCGGGGTAATGGTCCAGCAGATGTATTTAAGATCCCAGGAGCTCAAGGCACTCTGGGATTTATTAGCCAAATGTCTGAATGTTTTTGCGATCGCTGTAACCGTATGAGACTCTCTGCGGACGGCTGGCTTCGACCCTGCTTGTTAAATGAAACTGGGCAACTAAATTTGCGAGAAGCTCTACGCAGTGGAGTATCTATCCATGAGCTTCGAACCCAGGTAGGTGATTTGGTGAACAGTAAGCCAGACATCAACTTTAAAATGCGAGAATCTGGCACTACAGGTGCCTACAGTCGTACAATGTCTCAAATAGGAGGCTAACCAGTAGATTTTCGAATGGTGTGAAGCATTATGCTGTGTTAGCCATGTCGCTGAACAACGCCTGAGCGCTTAGTTGATTTATGTTGTGGGCACTATAAGTAGTGAATGCTAATCTGCTGCTAGCTGCCATGATAGGTCGACGTCTTTTTTTGGGGCATAGTCTGTTATTTCTGAGCGGCTGCGCCCTGACTCACGCCACAGGACATAGCCCTAACTCACCATTGCCAAGACCGAGTAAATTGCGATTCACTGTAACTGATCTCAGCAGTCTTGATGTATTACAGAAAGACTTTGGGGATTTTCGACAGGCATTAGCAGATGTGTTGCAAATGCCCGTGGAGTTTTTTCCTGTCGAAAACTACTCTGCTGCGGCCCCTGCATTCCTGGCAAATGAGCTAGATTTTGCCCTAGCGGGGCCTTCTGAATATCTATTACTCAGAGCTCGGGCAGATGCTGCTCCCATAGTAGGTATTACCCGTCCCAACTATGTATCAATGATTATGACTCGCGTTGACGGTGAAATCGATCAGCTGAGCGAGCTTAATAATAAAAAAATTGCTATGCGTACAGAGGGATCTACATCTGGGCATATTGTGCCTATGAAAATGCTGCTGGATGCTGGAGTAGCCCCTGATGCCTATGAAGTGCAGATGCTTAATCTTGAGGGGTTTGAGGCGTTACGGTCGGGCCAAGTGGATGCTTGGGCTGACTCCTATAGTCGTTATTTGGAGTACGTTAAAGAACCTGGTTTAGAAGGCACTGAAATTCGAGTGATTGCCACCAGTGAGAATTTACCTCCTGATATATTGGTGGCAAACCCTAATTTAGGTCCGGAGTTTCTAGCAGAGTTGAGAAAACAAATTCTCCAACATCAAGGTGTTTTGATGTCTGCGCTTTTAGCCTCCGAAGCCAATCAAAAATATAAACACTCAGAGCTTGTATCTGTTGAAGATATCGACTATCAAACCTTACGCGACAGTTATCATGCCATTGGTCAGGGTTCAACGATTGAATAAGCAGATAGAGCTGATGAAGAATTTATTACACTGATGATTAAAACATTGTTTTTAAGGATTCATACTCTCAACAACAGGATAGGTATCAATCGGAGCATTGCTAAAAAGATCAGCTTTGGTTATGCTCTAGCCTTAGGAACAGCTGTAATTGGAACCAGTGGAGGCTTATTAGGTGGCTATTATGGGGCTCGACCAGCTCGTCAACAAGCACAGTACACACTAAATAAAAAACAGCTGCTGAATGAATTTAATAATCACTTTTTAAGTATTCAGTTACATCCCCAAAGGCTACTTGCGGTCGCAGGAGAAAGTCGAATTTGGGTACAGTATGAGACAAATCAGTTCAATACAGAACTGCGTCAGCTTTGGAACTTAATAGAAGAGATTGAACAGCTTACCCAAGGGATAGAAACACCGGATGCTCAAATGTTTCTGTTGCTTAGCAACTATCATCAAAATTTGCGCAGATATGAAACCTTTGTCCAAAACCTTTGGCTAGACTTAAACGGAGTTGATAACAAAGCAATTACACTACAAATTATTGCTGCTGATTTAAGTGGTTCTGAAGCGCATGAACTGTTTATTGCTTTTGAACAACTTTCCGAAGATTTAACTCGGCTACGGCAGATGGTTGAGCATCAACATATCCAATCTGGAGTTCAATTACAGAGAGCAGAAAAATTACAGCGTTTAATCATTTTAAGTAGCATGGCCATATCTATTGCCATTGCTATTATTTTAGCCATAGTCACCAGCCGAGCCATTGCCAGTCCAGTTGAGCAGCTAACCCAGGTTGCTCAGCAGGTGACTCAGGAGAATAATTTCCAGTTACAAGCTTCTGTTCAGACGCAAGATGAGGTTTCATTATTGGCACAAGCCCTTAATCAACTTGTCAGTTGGGCAGGCCAATATACAATGGAGCTGGAAGAATCTCGCCAGACATTGGAAGACCGTGTTGCAGAAAGAACGGAAGCGTTACAACAGTCTGAACTATGTTTACGCCAACAAACAGAAGATTTGCAGCATACCCTTAGTGAGTTGCAAAAAACTCAGCTTCAACTGGTGCAAAGTGAAAAAATGTCTAGTCTAGGCCAAATGGTAGCTGGCATTGCCCATGAAATCAATAACCCTATCAGCTTTATCCATGGCAATATTCAATATGCGATCGCATATTTTAACGATGTGGTTAGACTTATTGACCTTTATCAGCAGCACTATCCTGAACCCAAATCAGAAATTCAGAAATTCACTAATGAGATTGAACTTACCTTTGTAAGAGAAGACTTTCCAAGAATGGTTCAATCTATGAAAGAGGGATCCCTAAGAATCAGTGAAATTGTTGCATCTTTACGAACGTTTTCCCGATTGGATGAAGCTGTTGTTAAACACGTAGATATTCACGAGGGTCTCGATAGTACACTTACGATCTTAAACAGTCGATTACGTTCAACCCAGGACTTCTCCGGCATTGAAATTATCCGAAACTATGGTCCATTACCAAAGATTGAATGCTATGCAGGACAACTCAATCAAGTATTTATGAATATCTTTGTTAACGCCATTGATGCGTTAGAAGAGTTTTCTCCTCAAGAGAATCCTAAAATAACTGTTTCTACCTTTGCTTCATATGATGGATGGGTTGTAATTGAAATTAGTGATAATGGTCCCGGTATGACAGATATTGTGCGAAGTCAATTATTTGACCCCTTCTATACCAATAAACCTGTAGGAAAGGGAACTGGCTTAGGGTTATCGATTAGCTATCAAATTGTTACAGAAACCCACAGTGGCTATTTAACCTGTGAATCTGACCCAGGACAAGGGGCTAAATTCATCATTAAATTACCTGCGCAGGTTAATTGTGATGTTCCCACACATCAAAAGGATTCACGTTATTTGGGAGCTTATAATAGAGTAGCTCCAGCTTCAATTTTAGAAATCTAGGTTTTGGCTCGGTGGGTGTTTGAGTTGGATATGTTAGTGAGATCTTTTTACTGCATGTTGTCCCAATAAACTAAATGCAGTTAGTCCCAGCAAACCTAGAAATGTAGTTGGTTCTGGTACATCTTTAGCCTCAACAGGGGCTTCCAGAGTAGAGAAATAGGCTTTTTGACCGTAGGCATCATTTGCAACATATTCCTGCCACCAGCCGGCATAGCCAAGATCTTTAAATAGTTGCCACCAGCCACCACTCCCAAGAGTACTAGCACCAAAGAGTTGATAATACTCATCGCTGTCAGCAGTTATATCAGCCAAAAGATCAGCATCGCTGTCCGCCAATAAACTAGCAGCTTTACTCTTGTTGTTGTTTAACCAACTAATACTTTTACCTAGTTCCTGGGCAAGACTCTCCTTCGCTTGCTGTTCCAGAAGACTGAGATTCTTATCATTAGGATTGCGAGCGGTAGATGTATTTAGATCCCAGCCAATAATATCCATGGCCTTTAGATCTAGGCTCTTAATACTAAACCTGGAGCCTGTCTGAATAGCCGGTCCCATAATTCCTGTATAACCACTTGACCGATGTCTCCAGTGACTAGCCTGGTATCCGTCTGAGCCGTTGCCAATATCTCTGTTGCCACGAGCAAAATTAGCCATTCTCGTCGTGCCATTATCTGCCGATAAATAGGAAGACTTACCGGCCCTAAGTTCAGCAACATTGCCTTCAGCGCTTTCAGATGAGCGTCGAAATAGATCAAGCGGGGTGGTACGATTGAGCCGTTCTTTTATTTCTGAACTGGTTAAGTCACTGTCTTTAGCTGTAACTGTATCAAAGGAACTGACAAAACCAAGTACATGACCAATTTCATGGACAGCAACACTCAAGAAATCTACAGACTTGTTGTCAATGTTTCCAGAACGATCAAAATCATAGTTCCAACGGTATCGACTATTATTTAAATCACTCATCATGATCATTCCGTCTAAACCTGTGCTGTTACTCCCTGGTAGACCAACAGCTTTAGCATTTGCCTTCGTTAGGGATATCCTGTGAGCATTCTTAGTAGCACCTTCTAATTGCCCTTTGTAGTAACCACCACCTTGAGCATTGCGATGACCTGGTAAACCTACCGAAACAGCACTTTGGTCAAGGTCAGACGAAACGTCTTGCTCCAGTCGATATCGATATGAGCCAAAGTAATCGAAGGCATGCATGCCAGGTAAGGCACTACCAACAACATTTTTAGGTAGATTGTTAGAGGTGCCAACATGAATGTTAACCGTGACATCATCAGTTATGTAAGAAGACCACCAATCACCTGCTACCTTAAACCCAAGCATTTGCTCATAGGGTGTACCCTCCTCGTAAGAGAAATTAAATTGCAGTGCTTGAGAGGGGGCTTGTACAACTAGGCAAAAACTGGAAGCAAGGGCTGGAACGGTCCAGCAGCTAGACATACGCTTAATGAAGTTCATACAGGGTCTGGTAGAAGTGACAATAGCTGCTCGCAGCAAGAGAATACTTTGTGTCTGATGTATTCCTAATGTAGCCGTTGTAAGGCGTACAACCGGAGAAAGCATCTAAAGATGCGATAAATATATACCAAAATTAAAGGCTGTCTTCTACTAGCCAATACAGAGGGTTTAGGGAAATATACGCAACTCCCCTAGGAGAATATACGCAACTTTAGTTTTGATACTTTGCTACATTTTCCCAAGAAGCCAAATACAGCAAGACTCACTAAACCCATACATGATGTTGGTTCTGGCACGTCTTTAGCTTCAGCAGGCTCTTCCAAAGTAGAGAAATAAGCTTTTTGTCCGTAGGCATCATTAGCAACATATTCCTGCCACCAACCACCATAGCCAAGATCCTTAAAGAGTTGCCACCAGCCAGCACGTCCAAGATTATTAGTACCAAAGAGTTGATAAAATGCATCGCTTTCAGCTGCCATATCTGCCAGTAGGTTTATGTCGGTACCAGCTAGCAGATATGCAGCTCTGTCTTCATTTGAGTTTAGCCAGCTCACTGTGCTACCCAGTTTCTTTGCTAATTTTGCCTCAGCTTGATCTTCTAAGACGCTAAAATTGAGAGGAGAAGGAGACATTTTTCGATCCCAACCAATGGTATCTAGAACTAACCGGTCCATCCAATGAACATTACGCCGTTCACCCAGATGAATGACAGGACCCATAATTCCTGAGGCACCACTACCTTGATATTTCCAATGACTAGCCTGGTAGCCATCTGAGCCGTTGCCAATGTTTTCATTGCCACGAGCAAATTCATGTTTTTTCGTTTCCCCGTTATCTATTGAAAAGTAATTTGCTGCTCCAGCTCTTAGTTCAACATTGCTACCTATCTGATCTGAACGCCGGAATAAATCAAGTGGCGTAGTTCTTCTTGATCGGGCTTTTACCTCTGTGCTAGTTAGGGTTTGCTGTTAAAGTCAGGCACCCAGATTTTGCAAGGGTTTCAATCTATTGCGACGTGCTTAAGTGCATGGGAAACTAGCTAAAATGCTCACAACCCTTGCACCTACTTCGGGAAATGTACCGACAACCTTCTCCCG
>JBCCQQ010000071.1:0-30648 GCA_039024555.1 Cyanobacteria bacterium P01_D01_bin.156 | reverse complement strand
TCTTGGTCTGGGTCAGGCTCAATCAGTTGGCAAGCCAAACAGGACATACGCTTTATCAGCTCAAGTATGGGCTGCTTGACAATTATCTGGTTCAACAACTTAGAAAACCTAGTATCCAGATCGCTGCTGCGTAAGTCCTAAGGAAGCTAAAACTGGAAAGTCAGTTTCAAGTAATTCTAGCCAATCTGCAATGCGCTGATCGGTTTTATCACTCTCATTAATTTCGTCTAGCGGCAACCCAACAAACTTGCCATTTCGAATTGCCGTAGACTGCTCAAAAGAATAGTCTTCCGTTGAAACGGCACCTACTATCGTTGCCCCCAGAGATTTCAAGACATCGTATAAGATGCCCAACGCCCCCACAAAGTGTTTACCATGGCCAGTACAGTCCCCTGGGCCAAAAAGAGCGACAGTTTTTCCAGAAAAATCAGGTTTTTCAACCTCCATATCAAACAGGGGATCACGCCAGTCATTTTGGACTTCTCCAGCCCCCCAAGTGGAACAGCCGAGTAGCAAATAGTCATATTTCAAGAGATCGTCCACATCATCAAAGTCTTCTTCCATGTTGTACAGGTCACAGATATCCTCGCCAAGTTCTCCATAAATTTTCTCAGCGATTTCTTCTGTGGTCCCGGATGTGCTGCCATAAAAAATTCCGATTTTTGCCATTGTTCTAACTCCTAGTAAGATTGCAGAGGCTATCGTTCTAAAAACCTCCTATACGTACATAGATCGATTGGATCATTGACTGGTTTAAGGCCAGTGGACCTTGATGTGTGCGCACGACAAACCGAGGGCATCGTTGCTCTAAGGTAATGGTTGTTCCAGGGGATAGGCCCAGTCTTTTCAATTGATCAGCAACTGTTGAATTAGTTTCCCTAATTCTAGCAATCACCCCCCGTTCACCGACCTTCAATAGCTTGAGTGAAGAGCCAGATACTGTAAAACAGTCAAACATAAACAATCTCTAACCTGATAAACGCTGACTCAATAGCTAAATGAAATTCATCAGTTGATTTAGACCAAATACGCTTCCATATGGGTTTTTATCGTACAGTCCGAACGCGGATAGGTAGAGCACAACACCACAAAACCCTTAGCGATTTGCTCATCTTCCAAAAAAGACTGATCTTCTTGATCAATTTCCCCTTCAACCAGCTTGCCAACACAGCTAGAACAGGCACCAGAACGACAGGAAAAGGGTAGCTCAATGTCATTCTCTTCAGCTGCGTCAATAATATACTCATCATCATCGACGGGAATAGTGACATCGATCTTACGCTTTTTGTTAATTAGACGGACCTGGTAAGTAGTCATGACGGATTCTCCTTTTGAGTTCAAATGATTGTTAAGGGGAAAAGGCTGCAACGCTTACGAGCAAGGAACACCCGCAGGGCTACAGTCTCCTGCTGCCTGGAAAGACTTGCCACAGCCACAGGTATCAGTAGCGTTAGGGTTGGTAAACTTAAAGCCGCTTTCCAACAAGCTATCGATATAGTCCACAACGACGCCGTCCAGTAGAGGGGCACTTTGAGAATCGACAAACACCTTGAGACTACCGGCTTCTGTAATCTCATCATCGGGGCTAGGGGCATTGACAACTTTAATGTCATATTCGTAGCCGTTGCAGCCGCCATCTTTAACGGCCAGGCGTACCCCGCGAGTAGGTGTGTAGTTGGGGGTACCGCGCACAAACGTACGCAGACGGAGTTCAGCAAGTTCGGTGAGGGTAACAGTCATGATAGGTGGGTAGTAGGTGGACAGACTTAGCTAAAATTTCGATTTTGAAACAGCACTGGGGGCGTTAGCAACAGAAATAGAAGAATCAAACTCTTTAAAAGAATGGGGGCAGTCGCTAAGCCGATGATGAGACAGGTAACAGCGGCGAGACTACTCAAAAAGCGCATAACTTCATCGGAGTAGATTTGGGTGAGCCGCCAGAAGGTGAGCACAAGCCCAAGAAAAAGCAAGGCAGTCAAAGACATGGTTCAGGGAAGAATTTAACGAAGAGACACCGGGGCAATATTTGCTAGAGAATCAGACAGCTGAGATATTTGACTGTCTGCAGCGCCACATACAGAACAGTTAGGGTCATGATAGGGGCGCCGTTTAGCAAATTCGGCATGGGCCAAATCCATGGTCAACAGCTGTCCCAACAGGGGAGTACCCAACCCGGTGATAAGCTTGATAGCTTCTAGCGCCGCCAGGCAGGCCAGAGTACCAGATACAGCACCGAGAACCCCAAACCCCCAGCGATCCCAGTCTGGCTTTTCAGGAAATAGACAAGTCAGACAGGGAGTTTTTCCAGGAACAATGGTAGTGAGGTAGGCCTCCATACTGTTCATGGCAGCTTCTACCATCGGTTTGCCCCAGCGTACACAGGCCGCGTTGAGCAAGTCTCGCTCTTTAAAGTCGAAGGCACAGTCCAGGGCAATATCTACCTGCTGCACAAGAGTGTCAATATTGTCGGGACTAACGTATTCGCATACGGCCTCAATGTCGATGTCCGGATTGAGCTTGCTCAAAGTTTCTTGAGCTTTAAAGACTCGGGGATTACCGACCCAGTCATCGGTCATGAGAATTTGCCGATTGAGGTCGTCTCGCTGTAAATTACCGCCGCGTACCAGAATCAGCTTACCAACTCCGGCTACAGCCAGATATAGGGCCGCTGTTCCGCCTAATCCACCCACACCTGTGACCAATGCTGTGGTGTTTTTAAGCTGACGCTGTCCAGTTTCACCCAGCCCTGGCAGCATCATCTGACGGCGGTAGCGTTCAACTTCAGTGGGGGTCAAGGATGGCAGCATGGTGGGGATAGGGTAGAGGGGGCGTCCGAGGTTATTCCACAGCGATATCTGAAAGCATCACCACATTTTTGGGTCTGTCTTTAAACACTTTGAACAGCTTTTGTTCCACTGAAGACGACGTCAAAAACAGGTCATAGGACGTTTGTAGAGCCTGGCGGTAGGCATTTAGCTTCTGTTCTTCAGACTGAGATTTGTCCTGGTCTTGAACAAGCTGGGAAAACTTTCGTAAAATGTGGAGGCGGTTGACGTTAACAACTTGGGGATCATAGTTCAGTCCAAAGAACTGGAAGTAATCTTCAGCATCTTTGAGCTGGTTAAACTGGGCTAGGGTACGGGGTAATGTGGTCATTGGTTGGCTTCCAGGGTTTGAAGTTGTTGTTTAAGCTCTCGCAGCTGGCAGTAGATTTCATAGGTGCGAGCGGCGGCGGTGGGGAGTTGCTCTAAATCAGTGGGTAAACCTTCAGCAATGTCATGCAGGTCCATTTTCATTTGACCAGCTTTGCTATTGAGTTTTCTGACTTGTTTTTTGAGGTCGTCGAGGGTAGTGGGTGCTGTGGTGGGTGCCATAAGGTTAATGGAGAGTAATAAACAATGGTCTGGACCCTGCGCTAAAGGTTACAAACCTCAGGAAAACGCTGTGCTAGATCAATTCCTTTTTGCACCAGCTTTTCTCCATCGGCGTTGAGTTTTTCGAGGGAATCAAAACCAAAGCGCTGGGCATCTCGGAGGGTTTTGGATACCAGGATCAGACGACCGGAAAAGATCAGCGCCCAGCCAAAGCCTTCATGGCTCAGATCAACAACAACCTGGGAGAGCTGACCGGTTTCTTCTTCGATGCGGGCTGCGATCGCACGATAAAATGCTAATATCCGCCCCATCGTAATCGGATCAACTTCTCCTTCAACCGGAATCTCCCGACGCTTTTTCTTAGAAATAATGTAGGGCTTTAGCAAAATCTCATCGGCCCAGTTTCGGTAGGTGCCATAGGCATCATTGGCTCGAATCTGCTGGACAATGGCCTTGAGAAATGGGGCACTATCAACCACCAGTGCATTACGGAGTTCAGCAGTTTTTGTTTCAGTAGCAACAGGACTCATACAATTACTTCCTCTTCAATGGTTTCAAAGTCATCTTCAAACAGTTGAGCAGACTGGCTTTGCATCAAAGCCTTACGCAGCCATGGAGGGGGGCTGCCTTTAAGAGACTGCACCAGACGCGTGAGCACAGTCTGAATTTCGTCAGCTCCAGAGTCTGCCTTAATCGGCGTAACATTCTGACGAATCAGACGGGCGGCAGCACTCCCGCCAATGGCAGAAACATAGACAATTGTGCAGTTTTGCAGCGCCTTGACCTTGGGTTCGAGCTTGTCTTCATTACCGTCTTCTTTCAGATCGCCTCCAAATTTCAATACTTCTAAAAAGGTGTAGCCTGTCGTATCAACCTCGTAAACATCGATTTGTCTGGCCCAGCCAAAGTGAGCGTTGATGTGGACAGAATCTTGGGTAGCAAAGGCAATTCTCATGGTTCAACCTCCGTTTACATAAATACCTCTCTACAGGTCACCTGCTCGCCAGCTATGCACCTGGGCGTGGGCACTGGCTTCGTCGGCCTCCATAAAAATGTTGCCAATCTCAAATAACAGCTGAGTCGTGCCGCTGTAGCCTACCGTACAGCGCTGACCGTTACCCAAACGGTCAAACACCGGAAAGCCAAGGCGATAGAGGGGAATGTCAAGATGTTTGGCAATCGTCTTGGCGTTCGAGTTAGAAATTAACAGATCTGCGCCCTGGGCCAGTTCTTCAAAGTCTTCTAGATCGCCAATGGTCACCGTATCAACAGGCAGATTCTTAAGCAGTTTGGATTTTGTAGTCGTGACTGCCGCATGAACTTCAGCCCCCGTGTTTTTTAGCCACCAGGCAACGATATAGAGCAAGTCCGGTTCTAGCGCCAGCGCCACCCGTTTACGACCAAAGAAAAAGTGAGTATCTAGAATCGCATCCTGCAGCTGGCGGCGCTGATGACGGAACTGTTCCGGTACAGGCCGTCCGCTAAACTCTGAAAGCGCGTATAGAAAATCATCTACGGCACCAAGACCGGTAAGACTATTAAATAGCCTATACTCGGTACCAAATCGCTGTTGCAAAATCTCGGCCGCCAGTTTCATGGTATGCCCGATAGCCAGGGTAAACGATGAATACCCCAATGATTTAAGCTGGCTAAGAGTCGTCCCTCCGTTAGTGAGACCGGTGTAGCTTTTTGCTAATTGTCCATCTAACGAAGTGGACAGATCGGGTACCATAACTGGGTTCAAACCAAAGGCCTTAACCATCTCCTTAATTGCTTGCACATCGCCCGGTGCAAGAGAAGGACCAGCTAAAACGGTCACCTGGGACGGCATACCCGGCATAGCATAGGTGTAGAACGAGCTGTCCTGCTGCTGCACGCCATCCCAGCCGTTATCAGGAATGTCTCGTACCAGCGCTTCTACGGCAGCAGCATAGCCATCTTGCAACGCTCCTTTAAAGTCTGGTGTAGAGGCAAAGGCAACCGGCAATGATGCTAGCTGCGGGTTACGCTGTCGCAGATCTTTTAAGATCCCTTGCATATCATCACCCCGAGTCTCGGTTAGCCCGGTTGTACATAGACCGATAATTTGGGGATTTGATTTTTCCAATAGCGTCACCATCGCCTTCTCGACGTTGTCTTCTCCACCCAAAATAGTGGTGACTTCTGTCATGGCGGTGGTAGCTAACGGCACCGCCTCTCGAAAATGTCGCACCAGCATCACCTTAGCGAAGGCAGTACAGCCCTGGGAGCCGTGGAATAGGGGCATAATTCCCTTAACTCCCAAATAGGCAAGCGCTGCCCCTAGGGGTTGACTTTGTTTAAGAGGATTGACCGCGACAGGCTTTCTACGAGAGACAACTTTAGTCTTAGAAACGTTAGCCTGGTCTCCCCTATGCTCCTGACTCCAGGCGATACCGTCCCACGGTGCCTCGTGGCGAACCTGCGCCCAAATCGGGCTGTGTAGGGCTTCATCCAGTTCTTTTGCCATCTCGATCATACCGAGGTAGCCCGCATAGGGATGGTGACGTTCCTGGTTGATATCAAGAAAGGGAACTCTGGCCTTTAGGGCCGTGTATTGGTTGCGACCGCCTGCGATCAGCATATCGGCCTTAGTTTTAGCAATCACTTTCAGGAGTTCCTGGGCGTTGCCTTTTTTCATCATGATGCCATCTTTACCCAGCAGATTCTGAATCCGCGCTTTGTCTTCCTCCGTACTCTTTTTGGTGCTGGTGGCAACAACATCGATGCCCAAATCTTTAGCGGCAGAGATAATCGACCAGCTTTTAACTCCGCCCGTGTAGAGAACTACTCGCTTGCCTTTAAGCCGCTGACGATAGGGGGCGAGAGCGGTATCTAGTTTGGCAGTTTCTTCCTTGATCAAAGCTTCAACTCGAGCCTGCAGATCGGCGTCTCCCAATTTGGCCGCAATATTTCGCAGCAACCGATTCATGTCTTCAATGCCATAGATCGACTCTTCGATGTAGGGAATCCCATAGCGCTCCTCCATCTTATGAGCCATATTGATCAAGGCTTTAGAACAGATCATCACGTTGAGCTTGGCCCGATGGGCACAGGCCACATCGTGATATCGGGCATCGCCTGTGATTTTGGCCAGCACCCGAATTCCTAGCGTCTCTAGCAGCGGCAGCATACCCCACATTTCACCCGCAATGTTGTACTCACCGATGAGGTTGATATCATAGGGGGTGGTATAGTCTGGCTCTCGGGTACCAACAACATGCTCCAGTAGAGCTTCTCCTCCAATCCGATTACCTAAATTCTTACTGCCGACAAACCCAGGTGAGCTGACCGGTATTACCGGGATATCAAATTTTTCACTGGCCGCCTGACAGACCGCATCTAGATCGTCTCCAATCAGCGCCGTCACACAGGTGAGATAAACAAAAACGGCGGCTGGACTGTAGCGCTCTTTAACATCGTGAATCGCCCTGTAAAGCTTCTTCTCACCGCCAAAGATAATGTCGTTTTCACTCAGGTCGGTGGTGAATCCCATTTTATAAATCATGGGACCAGAGGAGAGGCTACCGCGACTGCCCCAGGAATTGCCTGAACAGGCAATGGGGCCATGAACTAAATGCGCCACGTCGGTAATGGGCACTAGGGCAATGCTGGCTCCATCAAAGGCACATCCTCCTTGGGCCGCGCCGGGCTGAGCCTGCTGCTGACAGGCTTTTTTCTGACCTTTGCCATCTTTCTTATGGTTGTGCTCACAGCCGGGCTGGGTCAGGAGTTCATTAATTTTGCCAGAGGTCATTTTCATGGCGATAAGGAGATAAGGATTGAGGATGCTATCAGGTTCGAAAATGCTGCTGGAGAGACGTTGTATGCAACGTCTGTACATCTAAGAGAAAGAAACCTATGGGCGGACGTAGTTGGCGATATCTTCACCACAGACATCGATGAGATAGGTCAATGCCCGCAATCGTAGGTCGACAATTTCATCGTAAACCGGGTTTATTCTGCAAAGGGCAGGTATATGCACGGTAGCGCCCAAGATAGAAAGATCGCGTTCAAACGGGCAGTGACTGGGGATGACTCGACAAATTAGATGGGCCATGCGGCGGTTTGTCACCTGAATATGGTCGAGCCAGTTGCGGATAGGCTGTAGTAACGCAGGGTGCTTGGTTTGAGGTTTATTTTCAGGGGCGGTCGTGGGGTGAGATGTGAGGATAGCCATGGGTCTTACCAGTCGGGTTGTTCAATCAGAGGTGGACGATCTTCTGCAAGATCTAATTCTTTTTTGAGACAGCCTACGACATAGTTAGTTTCTAGAAAATGCACGGAATAGATGTAAGCCCGCTGCAGATAGGTGCCAATTCCAACGATGTAGCCAATATCTCCTTTTTTAGCGAGATGAAAGCCGATGTCTTTGCCAGGAAAGGTGCCATCGTTGCGAATAACTTTACGAACGCGGACGCGATCGCCCATGTCGAAGAAGGGGGGAGAGTCGATTTCGATTTCTTCGCTGAGTTTCATGGTAAGGAAGAAGAGAAGAAACGTAGAAAGAGGAAGATAGAGAGGGAAAAGAAGAGATTAAAGCAGCCGTGTGGTGAGCCTCTTGCTTCTCCCTCCCTCTTTTGTCCTTAGCGAATCAGATCGAAGGAGATATCTGTCTTCGCGGGGACAATGGTCTGACGATCGAGCTCATCCAGGATAGTGTTAATAATCCAGTTGAACTGGTTGATCGCGCCCTGATAGCCCAGGGTGGCATAGCGGTGCATGTGGTGGCGATCAAAGATGGGATAGCCGATGCGCACTAGGGGAGTGCCGGTATCGCGCCACAGGTACTTACCGTAGGAGTTGCCGATTAGCAGATCAACGGGCTCAGTAAAGAGTAGCGATCGCAAGTGCCACAGGTCCTTCTTGCCCCAAATAGTCGCCTCTTGGCCGTAGGGGTTGTTGGTCAGCACCTCACGCAGTTCCGCTTCAAACTCCTTGTTAGAGTTAGTAACCACGATATGCACTGGTTCCGCACCCATTTCTAACAGAAACTGAGTGATACCAAATACGTGGTCGGGGTCACCATAGAGGGCAACACGCTTACCATGAATCCAGGCTTGAGAGTCGGTCAGCGCGTCTACGGCGCGGCCCCGCTCCTGCTGGAGTTCTGGAGGAATGGGCTTGCCCGTAATCGCAGACAGATTCATCAAGAACTCATCTGTGCCCTTAATGCCAAAGGGGCGGAAGTTGTAAGTCTTCTGTTCCCATTCTTTGGTAACCAGTTCTTGGGTTTTGAGCGTGGTGTACTTCTGGAAGAAGAAAGTACCCTCAGCATTAATCGAATCAGCCGCGTCTTCTAAGGTAGTTAGCCCGTTATACATCTTAAATTCGCCCGTATTGGGGGAATCAAATGTGTCGGAATTGTCGGACAAAATTGTGTAGTCAACACCAAACAGTCCTAGAATTCGCTTCAATTCACGCAGGTTGCCGATGTAGGGGTCAAAGCCCAGGTTAAAGTTAAACTTGCCGTTGGTAGCGTCTGCCTTTTTCCCTGCGGTCAATGTCGCCAATATACTCTTGAGCATATTGTCATAGCCGGTAATGTGGGAACCGACAAAGCTGGGGGTGTGAGCTGATGGCACTGGCAGGTCTTGAGGAATCAGATCCTCGTTTTTAGCTGTTTGAATAAAGGCTCCAATGTCGTCTCCAATGACCTCGGCCATGCAGGTGGTGCACAGCGCAATCATTTTAGGATTGTACAGCTTGTAGGAGTTTTCCAGCCCCTGCTTGAGGTTATTTAGTCCCCCAAAGACTGCCGCATCTTCCGTCATCGAAGACGACACAGCTTGAAACGGTTCTTTATAGTTACGAGTGAGGTGGGTACGGAAGTAGGCCACACAACCTTGGGAACCGTGGCTATAGGGTAAGGTGCCTTCAAAACCAGAGGCTACGAAGAGTGACCCCAGAGGCTGACAGGCTTTGGCTGGGTTAACGGTAAGCGCCGTACGCTCAAAATTCTTTTCGCGATAGTCCCAGGACTTAGTCCACTCGGCCATCTCAGCGACTTTCTCGGGACTATGGGCACCTTCAAACTGGCGCTTATACTCAAACAGGTCCTGGTAGGTATCGTCTTGGAAGAGTTCGAAATGGTCTTTAATTCTGCCAGGGTCTGGAGCGTTCTCCGGTACTTGAGGATTAGTGTTCTCAGTCATGGTGGTCTCCTTTGTTGTGGGGGAGGGGAGTAAGGGAATTCTTGAAAAGAGATAAGGCTTGAATATGGAGAAAGCAGGGGAAGTAAAGGAGTTAGAGGGGAACGAAGAGATTAAGAGTGTGGGCTAAGCGATCAGCGATTCACCTCCCCTGCTCTCTCCGTCCTCCTCTGTTCCTTTACGCTGCCCATGGAGTCTTGACCAGGCCCCAGGTAGGATTGTTAATCGCCAAATCCATGTCACGGGCAAAGACTTCAAAGCCTTCATAGCCGTGATAGGGACCCGAATAATCCCAGGAGTGCATCTGGCGGAAGGGCAAGGCCATCTTCTGGAAGACGTACTTCTCTTTAATGCCGGCGGCGATCAGGTCAGGATTTAGCTGTTTGGCCAGTTCTTCAAACTCGTAGCCGCTGACGTCGTCATAGATGACGGTGCCTTCTTTGACATAGTCGGCAGTACGCTTGTAGTCATCACCGTGACCAAATTCATAGCCAGTACCAATTACGTTCATACCCAAGTCTTCAAAGGCAGGGATAACGTGACGGGGGCGCAGACCACCGACCATCATCATCACAGTCTTGCCTTCTAACCGGGGACGATACTTGGCGATGATGGCATCCATCCGAGCCTGATTGGCGGCAATCACCTCTTCGGCCTTGGCTTGAATCGTCTCGTCAAACTGTTCGGCAATCTTGCGCAGAGACTTAGCAATCTGGGTGGGGCCAAAGAAATTGTATTCTAGCCAGCCAATGCCGTACTTCTCTTCCATAAAGCGGCAGATGTAGTTCATCGACCGATAGCAGTGAATGAGGTTCATTTTGGCCAGAGGCGTCATTACCACTTCATTAAAGGTGCCGTCTCCAGAGAACTGGCAGATCACCCGTAAGCCAATCGCCTCAAGCAGTAAGCGGCTAGGCCAGGCGTCACCACCAATGTTGTAGTCACCGATGATATTTACATCGTAGGGACCGACCTCATACCCTTCAGGCAGTTGCCGATACTCATCGGCCTTGGGTAGTACCCAGTCTCGCACGGTGTCGTTAGCGATGTGGTGTCCCAGGGACTGAGACACCCCTCTAAATCCTTCACAACGGACGGGAACAACAGGCTTACCGGTCTTTTTGGCCTGCTTTTTAGCAACGGCTTCAATATCGTCCCCAATGAGACCAACGGGACATTCAGATTCAATGGTGGTGCCTTTACTGAGAGGGAAAAGCACTTCTAATTCGTCGATGAGCTTGTTGAGCTTTTTATCACCGCCAAATACGATATCGCGTTCCTGGAAATCGGAGGTAAACTGCATGGTGCCAAAGGTGTCCACACCGGTAGTACCCACGTAGTAGTTACGACGGCCTGACCAGGAATAGTAGCCGCAGCCCACGGGGCCATGGCTGACGTGAATCATGTCTTTGACCGGTCCCCAGACCACCCCTTTGGCCCCTGCATAGGCACAGCCACGAGTTGTCATGACGCCGGGAACAGATTTCTTGTTTGACTTAACGCCGCAGTCGGAAGCGCCTTCTTCTTTAACATTGAGGTGCTTGGAGCGTTTCTTGTAGGCTTTCTCCGGATATGCGTCCAGGACCTCCTGGATGAGCCCTTTTCTATCTTCTACAGTGGTCATGGTGTCCTCTCGTGTTTGCGATAAGGGTTATGGACAGGTGGGAAGAAATTGTGGCATTGCTGATCCTCAAGATGGCATTATCAGTGAGAGACTGTCAGATAGCAGTGTCTACAGATTGATCCATCTTTCCAATCAGCAATCGTAAGATGTCTGATCCGATGCGGGAAATACCCCAGGTAGCTTGCTCGCTAATAATTTAGGCCTATGCCACATCGGATCAGACAAGGCCGACACTAAACTACAGCAGGGACTTTGCCAGCAGCTTTGTCTTGTTCGAGGACCTTCTGGTACTCTTCGTCGCCACCGAGTAGACCAAACTCAACCAGCAATTCTTCCAATTCGTCCATAGAGATGGGGGTGGGAATCACCAGGTTCTTGTTGTCTTCAATCTTTTTAGCCAATGTGCGGTATTCGTTGGCTTGATTACTCTCGGGAGCGTACTCAATAACGGTCATACGTCGCAGCTCAGCATGCTGAACAATGTTGTCACGGGGTACATAGTGAATCATGTGAGTGCCCAGACGTTCTGCCAGGGTCTCAATCAGTTCGACTTCACGGTCAACATTGCGGCTGTTGCAGATCAGACCGCCCAGGCGTACACCGCCAGAGTGGGCATACTTGAGAATACCCCGAGCAATGTTATTGGCCGCATACATAGCCATCATTTCACCGGAGGTGACGATGTAGATCTCCTGGGCTTTACCTTCCCGAATGGGCATGGCAAAACCACCGCAAACAACGTCGCCTAATACGTCGTAGGAAACAAAGTCGAGATCTTCATACGCGCCTTCTTCTTCTAGGAAGTTGATGGCGGTGATGATACCTCGACCGGCACAGCCTACGCCCGGTTCAGGACCACCAGACTCAACGCATTTGACGTCTTTGTAGCCAGTGAGTAGGACTTCGTCGAGTTCTAGGTCTTCTACCGCACCGCGTTCGGCTGCTAGGTGCAGAATCGTAGTCTGAGCCTTGCTGTGGAGCATCAGGCGGGTGGAATCTGCTTTGGGATCACAACCGACAATCATGATGCGCTGGCGATCGGCCATACCCGCAATGGTGTTTTGAGAAGTCGTGGACTTACCGATACCGCCTTTTCCGTAAAATGCAATCTGTCTCATGAGTTGAATTCTCCTTAGGATGTTAGTAAACGCTAGGTCTAGATGTAGCGATACAGAGCGGCTTGTCGAGGGTCCGTCAGGGGCTCTGATCTCTTGAGATTGACGGGGGGGAACGCTCGACTACGGGGATGTGGTGGTGAAAATTCATCGGATTAATAAAGAGAGAATTGGCAATGGCTTATATGGCAACGACGGTTAATTCGGGGGAAACCTGGGTCTGCAAGCGAGTTTCAATCGCGCCTTTTAGGGTGGCTGTGCTGCTATCACAAGAACCACAGGCCCCTTTGAGCTGCACCTGCACCACATCGCCGCTGACGTCGTAGAGTTCAACATCGCCGCCATCGGCTATGAGCATAGGGCGCACGTCTTCGGTGAGGACTTGTTGAATCAGATTGATCTTTTGAATAGGAGTGAGGGGGGCAGCGGTAACTTCTGCTTCTACTCTGGCAGCTACTGCAGTTCTGTCTCGCTGTACCTCGATGAGAACATCTTCGATACCTGCCAGGCAAGAGCCACAGCCGCCGCCTGCCTTAACATAGTTAGTAACTTGCTCGACTGTGGTTAGGTCGTTTTCGATAATCACCCGTCGAATACGGGGTTCAGTGATACCGAAGCAAGAACAGATTAAGGTGCCTTCGTCATCGTCGTGATGCTCAACTTCAATACCGCGATATTTGTAGATGGCGGCTTCGAGAGCTTCTTGCCCCATGACGGAACAGTGCATTTTGGCTTCGGGTAACCCTCCTAAGAACTCAGCAATATCTTGGTTGGTGATATTGAGGGCTTGATCGAGAGTTTTGCCTTTAATGATTTCGGTGAGAGCAGAGGAGGAGGCAATCGCACTGGTACAGCCAAAGGTTTGAAACTGAGAGTCCAGAATTGTTTCTGTAGATTCTTGAATCTTTAGGTGTAGCCGCAGCGCGTCACCGCAGGCAATACTGCCGACTTCACCATAAACAACAGCGATATCGGGCTCTTGAGGATCTGCGATCGCACCCTGATTAATCGGGTTATAAAACAGTTCGAGTACTTTTTCGGAATAGTCCCACATGACAGGTTTGGAGGGTAAGGAGCAGGAAAAAAGAAGGAGTAAGAAGCCTAGGCGCTGTGAACTAAATCACGATCCTGTAGCCAGCCAGCTTCATCGCTGTTGAAGGGTGAAATAGCTCGCAGTTTTTCCACAATGCCAGGCATGACGTTCACAACCTGTTGGATATCTTCTGCGGTGGTGAATCGCGACAGACTAAAGCGGATAGAGCCGTGGAGAATGGTGTAGGGTAGCCCCATGGCTGTGAGCACGTGGGACGGATCGAGAGAGCCGGAGGTGCAGGCAGACCCGGAAGAGGCGCAGATGCCATGCTGATTGAGCATAAACAGAATCGCTTCACCTTCAATGTACTTAAAGCCAATGTTGGTAGTGTTGGGCAGGCGTGTGGTGCCACCTCCATTCACTTCGCAGTCGGGGATTAGCTCCAGCAGCTGAGTCTCTAACCGGTCGCGCAGCTGCTGTTCTTTTTGGACATTAACCAGATGCTCGCGAGCCTGTTCAGCAGCTTTGCCCAGGGCGATAATGCCGGGGACATTGTGGGTGCCTGCCCGCCGTCCGCGCTCTTGATGTCCGCCTAAGAGGAATGGACGGAAGCGGAAGCCGCGACGCACGTAGAGTGCGCCCACCCCTTTGGGAGCATGAAGCTTATGACCAGAGAGAGTCAGTAGGTCAATGGTGCTGTTCTTGAGGTCGATGGGTACCTTACCCACGGCCTGCACCGCGTCTACATGGAAGGTGGCCTCGTATTCTTTTGCGATCGCACCAATCTGTTCTATTGGAAAGATGACACCGGTTTCATTGTTGGCGTACATGGTGGTGACTAGGGCCGTTCCTCCAGTCATCGCCGCTTCCACCTCCATCAGATCCAGCTGACCGCTGCTGTCTACTGATAAGTAAGTAACGGTGTATCCTCTTTTCTCCAACTGCTTACACACATTGAGAATAGCCGGGTGCTCCACGGCTGTCGTAACAATATGGCGCTTCTCTGGCTGGGCAGCCAGGGCCGCGTGGATGGCGGTATTGTTGCCCTCACTACCGCAGCTATTAAAAATGATTTCCGTATCTTCTGCGCCGAGCAGTTCAGCCACCTTAACTCTGGCATCTTGAACAGCTGCACCGACTTGACCTCCAAAACTATGCATCGACGATGGATTACCGTAAAAGTCGCTCAAGTAGGGCAGCATTGCATCCAAAACATCAGGTTCAACCCGAGTGGTCGCATTGTTATCTAAATAAATGACCATTACGTCGTCTCCGCTTCAGATAAGGGGTAAAAAATTAATGGGTCAGTGAGAGTTAGGGCATCAAAGGCGCACCAACGTCGCCGTGGGTTCGCAAATTTTGGAGGGTTTGAGAGTAGGTATCAAACCACTGTCGCCAGTAGCTTGAGCGTTCTGTACTTTTGAGACGAGAAACCATACGGCTATAGCTGGCAAACCAGTGGTTCCAGTAGTCGGCAGAGGTCTCAATGGAAAGATCAACGGCCGCTGTCCCAGTGGATAATGGTACACAGCCTTCATTTGTAGGACAGACCGCCCAGCACTGAGCCACACCGTGAGATCCCTGACACTGATTACAGAGATTTACGTTAATCCAAAATCTTGAACCATCGGTCTGAATAGCATTAGTGGGACAGCCTGAGAGACAGCGCTGGCAGCTAATACAATTGTCGGTAATGGTGTATGGCATGGGTTGGTCCTCGCTGTAAAGATTAGGAACAGGAGAGACAAAAGCATAGAAGAGTGGGTAAGGGTGATTTAATGTTTCTCACCCACCCTCGGCACCTAGTTCTCTAAAACATGTTCGTCATAAAACTGTCGAGCCACCGTTTCAATCACATCGTAAGCTTCGACAACCGTTAGCCCAAATTTTTTTAGTTCTTTCTGGGGACATGGACCTACTTTGGATGCAAGCACAGCCTTACAGTCGGCAATTGTGCTGATAATGCCGTCTAGGGCCGCCTCTTCGCCGTAGCCACCTTGGCAGTAGTCAGCCACTTTACGATGACCGATAAACTTGGCCCCATTGGCATCCACTTCATAAATCATAAATTCTTTAGCATGGCCAAAGTGTTGATTGACCAAGCCGCCCCCTTTAGTCGCTACTGCCACTAGAACCTTAGGCGAGTTAATCGGGCGCTTTTTGCTGACAGCGGCTTCTTTCTTTTCAGCGACAGCCGCTTTGGTTTGTTCAATACTGAGATGGACGGCCTGACGCTGCTGCAGACTATAGTCTGCGGGCATTTCCATAAATTTCTCTTTGGTAAATTCCTGGCTGCGGTCTTCACCGAGTAGACCTACCGCATCGGCCCGGCACTGACGACAGTGACGCATCATCTTCATGTTGCCAGAGCATTTGTCCTGTACGCCCTTTAGCTCCTTAGGATTGGGACCGCGCTGACCGTTGAGGCCAAAGTAGGTGCCATACTCAGGGGCCGAAATCAGCGGCATAATATTATGGAGAAAAGCGCCGCGATCGCGAATAGCCTTGTTTACCTCTGGCAGATGCTCGTCGTTAACGCCAGGAATAAGAACCGAATTCACTTTGCAAAGAATATCAGCTTCTTGTAGGGCCTGTAGACCTTCCATCTGCCGCTCATGCAAGATTTTCACCCCTTCAATGCCGCGATAGCGACGACGGCGATAGTGAACCCAGGGATATATTTTCTCTCCTACGCTGGGGTCCACCATATTAATAGTGATGGTGACGTGATCCACATTCAGCTGTTTGATGCGCTCCACGTGGTCCGGCAACATCAGGCCGTTAGTAGAAAGACAAAGTTTAATATCGGGGGCCTTGTCGGCAATGAGCTCAAAGGTACGAAAGGTTTTCTCTGGGTTAGCTAGCGGATCGCCAGGTCCAGCAATGCCTAAAACTGTCATCTGGGGGATTTTGCCAGCAACCACCAATACTTTGTGGGCCGCTTCTTCAGGAGTGAGCAGTTCACTCACAACACCGGGGCGACTTTCATTGGCACAGTCATACTTGCGGTTGCAGTAGTTGCACTGGATATTGCACGCAGGTGCCACAGCAACGTGCATGCGGGCATAGTGATGGTGAGCTTCTTCGCTGTAGCAAGGATGTTTTTCAATACGGGCCTTGAGGGTTTCACTCATACCATTGGCAGCATCGTTTTTGGTGCTACAGCCACAGCCGCCGCCGGACTTGACCGTTGTTTTGGTTTTGGTTAAGGTAATGTCCAGCTCGGGCGTCGCCGTGGGCGCAGAGGCAAGGGCAGTAGGGGGCGGAGGCGTCATTGTTTTAAGGTGGGTTAGGGAGCAAAGTAGACCTTTAAGAAAGAGCAGCGCTGCATGGGTGACATCAGGTGTGTGGTTGTTCTTGGCAGTTGGGCCAAAGAATCAGGGGTGGATGACAGCCAATACAGCGCCAGAGAGAGTGTGAGTCGCAGAGCTTCGTCTGTGTAGACAAACAGTAATTTCCAAAATGCATAGATAGAGATGTGCTCGTTTATCTAAATGAGATAACTGGGACATCTAAACAGGGTGAATACACTTGAAATGAGTCTGGTTGTCAATTACTGAATTATCGAGATCTAAAAACAATGTCTGAGAAATCTAAATTAGTTCTTACCAGGCGATGTTTTTATGGCCTCCATCGCATTCAGTCAGACTAGGTGTTCAGCGATGAAAGAGTTATAGCAACAACTCTAGAACCAGAATCAGGAAATGCGTCGATAGGATTTATTAAGTGATTAACACTGTACTCAACCACTACAACCCTTGAAAACACAGAGAAAAATATTTTTTTTAGATCAGGGGACTGGTATTTATTAGCCCATGGGCTGGTATTTTATCAGCCCCGTCCGGTCATTACTGCACTCAGTCAAACCCCATGTTTGACAAGAGTTTAAGGCTTTTTGTGCCCCTCTAACAACAGGGTTATTTGAGTACTCAAATTCAGATATTTTGCTAAATTTGCTACCAAATCCAATGCGGTATCGAATAGGCAAAAACAATGTCTGTAGTGTTCTTTGCAGTCCTAACGTGTTTGGGGTAACAGGTTTTACTATTTCACGTTAAATAATGTAAAAGCAACTAGAAGCGTTTATCGACCCTGCCATAGTCCGCTTTGAAAATTAGAGACGAGTTTAATCAGCCGTCTCAAGCAGCAATCGTAATTGCCTAGACAAACTATTGGCCATACTTACAAAGTTGGGCGCTGCTGATCCTCGGGAGGATTTCATCTGCGAGATGCTGTCCTATGGCCTATCTAACCGATCGGTTCATCCTCTAAATCAGCAACGGCCACAAAGTTGTTAAGGATTACTGAAGTTGATCGAGAGTTTTTGCATCATTTGTTACAGTTTCTATGGTTAAGCCGTAAATCAAAGGGGCGAAAGCCGTACTTTGAGTGCATAGGGCTCGGTCTTTTAATTGTTAGCAGATATAGCCCTATGCCTTATCCATGAGAGTTTTGCCCTGAGTACAAAATACCAGCCCCCATACTGATAAATACGCACTCCTTGGTGCTGAAATACTAGTACCCTATCCTCAAGGTAATTCTAATCGTTTACCTTTCAATGGTTTGAACGCCTGAGTACAGCAGTAATAGTTATAGTAAATCTGGATTGGGCCGCTGCGATCGCACCCTAAAAATCGCAATTGCTATAAGCAGAAAAACAAAGCCCTCCCAGAGTTATGTTCCCATTCCTGCAACACTTCTCTATTTGGCGTCAGTTATCAAAGCACCTGTCTTTTTCCCATTGGGCAGACTTTGCCATTATTTTTAAACGAGATCCAGCAGCTCGCAATTGGTTAGAAGTGCTGTGCTGCTACCCTGGGCTACATGCGCTCATGGCCCATCGTTTAGCCCACTGGTTGCTACAACACAATGTGCCATTTTTTCCTCGGTTTATTTCTCATCTAGCCCGTTTCTTTACGGGTATAGACATTCACCCCTGTGCCACCTTAGGAAAAGGGGTTTTTATCGATCACGGTATGGGAGTTGTAATCGGAGAAACAGCCGTTGTTGGTAACTATACCTTGATTTATCAGGGGGTTACGTTGGGGGGGACAGGGAAAGAAATCGGTAAACGTCATCCCACAGTCGGTAGTCAGGTGGTCATTGGCAGTGGTGCCAAAGTGTTAGGCAGCATTACCATTGGTGACCATGCTCGGATTGGAGCCGGCTCTGTTGTCTTGAGGAGCGTGCCGTCTGACTGTACAGCCGTGGGAATTCCAAGCCGTAACGTCTGTGAATGTAACACAGCGGCCGCCCCCCTCGACCATGGTCAGCTACCTGATGTTGAAGCCACCGCCGTGCGTCACCTGCTGGCTCGCATTGAAGCTTTAGAAACCCAGTTACAAAATCTGGCGCTGCTTCCCGGCATAAATTTATCTGATCACTATCGGCACATCGCATATCCCACAGAGCGGTTCATACCTTAAATCAGCAACGCCCAAAATCTTTCCTATTTATCCCTATCAACCCTGGAGTATCAAACCTATGGATAAATTCACCCCCACTGTCCCAGATTGGGGACAGATTGTTACCGTACCTCGCGGTGAACGCTGGTCAATCAATCGTCGCTTACAAGAACTCCATATTTCTTGTAGCTGTCCAGCCGATGGCACCCTGCGTGTCGATGTCAATCATGCCTTGGAGCTAATGCTAGTCCATAGCGTCATCAGACGATTCACGGCTCCCCGTCAGGTTGGTATTAGCTGGCTAGAGCGCTGTTGGCAAACCCAAACCACCTGTACCACCGATCATTAACCGTTTACGTCCTTGTTCATCCTATATACTAAGTGGAGAAACCATATGACAACTCAAACTCTTGTCCGTGCCTTTGGTGAAGTCGGTGATAATGCCGTCGGTCTTGAAAAAGAGGTCACCATCACGGTATGTGAAGGACTTAATCTGGTTTACGCCAGCTTTCAAGCCCTCTACATGCAATATCAAAAGCACCACTTTGTCATTGAAGGTGCAGAGTTTTACTCCGTTCATGAATTCTTTCAAGAGAGCTACGAAGCTGTTCAGGGAGACGCCCATGACGTGGCTGAGCGTTTAAATGGTCTAGGCGGTATTCCAGCAGGTAGGTTGGCCACCCTGGCTGAACAATGCTGTTTTACGCCAGAGTCAGAAGGTGCCTATAACTGTCGGCAAATGATTGAAAACGATCTTGCGGCCGAACAGTCTATGATTGTCCTACTTCGTCGATTAGCCACTCAGGCTGAAAGTGTGGGAGATCGAGCCACTCGATATCTCTATGAACAAATCCTTTTAAAGACAGAAGAGCGAACTTTTCATCTAGATCACTTTTTGTCTGAAGATAGCCTTACCTTTGCCTCCCTGAAATAGGGCTGCTCAAGATTTTGTCCATTTCTTAGATAGTCAGGAGATGTCTATTATGTTGACTACCTTTATGATGGTTGGCCCCTTCATTCTCTTTTCCTGGGTTCTACAGTATTTTCTCAATAAGATCATTGCAGAAGATATTGAATCTTTCAACAGAGACCAGTCTCAGCCCATAGATGATGCTTCCTTGATCTAAGGAAGCTCTGCATCAAGCACAGTCTAGCAGACAAGTTTTGAGGGTGAGACCATAGCACGGCCCTCGCTCACCCTCTTCCCTCTTTTAACTGTATGGAGGCTACACCATGACAACTCCACCCCAGATATATATTAACGATACGACCCTAAGAGATGGTGAACAAGCAGCAGGTATTGCCTTTAGCTTAGAAGAGAAGGTTGCGATCGCAACGTTTCTCGACACCATCGGTGTACAGGAAATGGAAGTTGGCATTCCCGCCATGGGAAGAGACGAAGCCCAGGCCATTCGCACAATTGCCAACCTGGGGCTAAACGCCCAGCTCCTGGGTTGGAATCGTGCTGTCCTGTCCGATATCCAGGCGTCTATCCACTGTGGTCTAACGCGCATCCATATTTCAGTCCCAGTCTCAGATATACAGATTCAAGTTAAGTTCCAAGGCCAGTGGGCCAAAATGTTTCAACAGCTACAGGAGGCCATCAGCTTTGCCCGCGATCACGGTCTAGATGTGAGTGTAGGGGGTGAAGATAGTTCCCGTGCCGATGAGACATTTTTACTCGAAGCAGCACAGTTTGCCCAAGAGAGTGGCGCTTTTCGGTTTCGCTTTTGTGACACCGTGGGTATTCTAGACCCGTTTTCCACCTTCTCAAAGGTGAAAAGATTGACCGCCGCCTTATCGATTCCAGTGGAAATGCACACCCATAACGACCTGGGTCTGGCAACCGCCAATGCCCTGGCTGGTGTCCGTGCGGGTGCTGCCTCCATCAATACCACCGTTAATGGTCTAGGAGAAAGGGCTGGAAATACTGCCCTTGAGGAGGCTGTCATGGCCTTACGACAGATCTACGGTCTCAAGACCACAATTCAGACCAATCGTCTGCTAGAGCTATCTCGCTTTGTTGCTAAAACCGTCAATTGTCCAGTTCCCCCCTGGAAGGCCATTGTTGGTGCCAATACCTTTGCCCACGAGTCCGGCATCCATGCCCATGGCGTACTAAACAATCCTAGTACCTACGAACCATTCGACCCTAGAGATGTGGGCTGGCAGCGGCGTTTTGTTGTGGGCAAGCACTCTGGTCGTCATCTACTGAGTCAGGTCTTACAGAACTATGGCATACAGCTCGACGCCAGCAACAGCCAGCAACTGCTAGATGCCGTACGGGATCGCTCAACCCAGCTAAAACGTAGCCTTACAATTGATGAATTGCTCAGCCTGGTACCACAGGAGAATATAGGCGTGGCGATTCCATAATTAATTCCATAGGCGGCCGACACAAGGCAGCCCTTACAGCATCTTCCTTTTCCTCCACTTATCCTGTTCTTTCCCCTAGGGAACCACTATGAAAGTAATGTTGCACACCGATCGTGCTGGAAAACTCCTGGTCTATGTTGCCAAAAAAGATCTCGAAGAAGAAGTGGTTAAACAAACCACGGTGGATGATACTCAAGTGTTTACGCTTGCCAATGGCTGGGAACTGTCAGTCACCGGATTAGATAACCCCATCAAAACACCTCAGACCGTTAGAGCTAAACGACTGAATTAAGTGGCCGTTGCTGATTTAGAAGATCAGCAACGGCATAAAGCTCTGTTGCCTTACGTCACAGGAGATTTTCCTATAAGGAACAAAGTGCTATCTCCATAACAGCGAGCTATGCCCAAAGCTGAGCGAGCTAACCTGTTATAGCGAGCTAACCTGTTATACAGACCGTTCATCCACTCGCATATCAAACGGCTCTTCCGTGTCTGATGGGGGATGGACTCTGATTTTGGCACAGGAACTAAATTGAGCAAGATACTCAGCTAGCTTGGTGATCCGATTCAACACTCGCCAGTTCTCTTCTTGATCGGAACAGTAAATATGTAAGGTTAAGACCTCTGCCATATTGACAGTCCATCGACAGAGCATCAGCAGGGATTGAGTAGATCCATCACAGGCCTCAAAAAAGTATCGACAGATAGCCTTTTCCAATTGCCTTTTCAATTCTGCATCTAAGTCTGTGATTGACTCTGGTGGTAAATCTTCAGGCGAGAGTGAATAAACCATTATCAATCCCCAAAGCTAGCCACAAACCATTGGGCTAAGTCATACATTATGTCCAGCTCGCTCCATCGATATCACCTGTGCAATGCGCTCAGGAAACTCTTCTAGATCAGCATCTTCTCCCTTTGGCATCGGAGATACGAAGGTATAACAGGGATCACACTGACCCGTGTCAAACACTTGTAACACCCATTTGTCGGGGAGTCCTTCCACTCCAATGTCTACAGCATACCAATCACTACCCGTCTCACGGATAGAAAGAATAGAGAAGAAATCTTGATCAACATCTGGAATTTCCAAATCTTGCATCAAAAAATCCATCGCACACATACTAGCATCAGTCGCTGATAAACCTAGCATTGTCAAAGGTCTCCTTTATATTTATGGGTAGCATTGCTAATTTTCGGCAGGATTTGATCTGAAAAATACTGATACGCAGCAATCTTGCCAGATCGATTCATTCGCTCCCCACTGCACAGTCATCTTCCACACGTAGCAATGGGCATCGAATCGGAATAGGCTATTTCACCATTAAGACTTGCGCCTCATCAGCATTCACCGGGCTCGGGTTCACACTAAGAACTTCGTCTGTGGACAAATCCCCATAGTTCAAGACCCAAAGTCCTAGCCCATGAAGATAAGGCTACTGCAGCGATAGTCAAAAAATCTTAAATTGCACACTCTCTACACTTCATTAGTAAAGAGCAATACGAAATATTCCGTATTGCTCAACACCAAACACCCAAAAAGCCAAGCTGCAATTCCACTCAGTTAGTAATTCAACCTAGGGTTGAATTACTGGGATCACATAACAGAATGCAAACAAAAATAGACTTTTTTATCGTTAGCAACAGTCTTGAAACATTTTGAGAGGTTGACCATATTTTCCCCAGCAAAACGTTATTACAGAACTAGAAAACCAACCTCAACAGTCCATTCCGAACATAACGTTGGGTCAATTAGAAAGAAAAGATTAAACCGTATCAGGTGACATAGAATACATTTTTTCGGGTTGTTATTTCTAATAGCGTGAACTTTCAATAAATTGTCCACCTACAATTTTTGTAATCTAGTCCTGATAGACTCGTCATTCATTTTCCCTGCACAACGCTTCGGTGGTGCTGATCATCGCTCGGCCCATCCTTTAAATCAGCAACGGTAAATCTTCTATTTGTTTGGAGATTTGCCTGTTTGTGGCCTTTAAGCCCGTTTTTTAAGTTATTAGTTTTTTCTTACCTATCAGTCTATTGATAGACCCAGGTTGTTTATGGCTTACACTATCAAAGACGGTTGTATCTCTTGCGATAGCTGTCGGCCCCAATGTCCCAGGGGAGCAATTAAACCCCAAGCAAAATGGAAAGGCTATTGGATTGACCCCACACTGTGCAATAACTGCCAGGATGTAGAGGTTGCCCGATGTGTACAATCGTGTGACATCGGCTCCCTGTCTCCTCTGGTTCCCAAAAAAGGACGTCGTAAGAGTACCCTCCTGCCAGCGGCAATTGCTGATATTTTTCTTAGTGGCAAAACCACTCCGTTTGCGTCTTCAATGGTCATTTGGGAAGCTTGTAACGTGTTAGCTCAGCGGGGGCATTTGCCTTGGAAAACCGATGCTGACGGAAAATTTTGTTACCGTCGACCTGTCCATCGTGGTCGAGGCGAAATACGCTTTCGATTAGCCAAAAATCTCGAACAGGCCAGTCCTGTCGCCATGGCTGAGAATGAAGCCACGGCGACCATAGCCAATTTTGATATTCGTGCCACCTGTCTTCATCTGATTTTTGCCGCCTATGCCATCACCCTTAATTCCCCTTGGGAAGAATCGTTTGTAATCAATGACCAGCATATTGAACAATATTTAGACCTCGATAAGCGAAAAGATCTGAACAAGCTGGATAAGCTCACCTTAATCAAGGATTTAGTCTACCAATCCTGCCAGTTACTGGTGGCATTAGACTGGCCGCGTCAGGGAAAGGTTAAAGCCTTTTCCTTTGATGAGCAGCCGATTTGGCATTTAGTCAACACCGAGTATTACTTTGAAAAAGATGCTCAAGGAGGGCGTCACTTAATTGGCCTAAGCTTTACCATCCGCTCTGGCATCTGGGCCAAGCACTTTCTTAACAAGCAAGACTATCGTAATCAAACCGCCTTTTATCAGTATGGCACCCTGCCCAAGTCCCTGTTGACGGAAGTAATGAGCAACTGGCAACAGCACGAAGGAGAAGTACGTCTATTGCTGTGGCTCTTATTTAAGCTGAGATTAGGGGGGGACCATCGGCTAACAATACGCACCCTACTGCGTATTGCCTATGGGGAAGAGCGACTGACAGAAGCTACCACTGTGCGGGGAGCTCACAAACGTTTGCTTAAGACCTTTGAGAGCGATCTCGAAACAATTTACTACTATGGTCTCAAACCGCTGTTTGATACAGAAACGTACCCCGCCGATATACAACCGCTATGGGCTAAGGCTATTGATATTCCCAATGACGTTGACGAAGCCCTTGAGTTTTGGGTAAATGATGCCAATCAGAACCGAAGCTTAACCGATACGGCCCCTCGAGATAAATGGCAGCGACTGATCAACGCTCGGCTGACGGGTTTTGAACTATCTGAAGAATGGCAACAAACAGTCCGTCGTCGAGCCCCTAAGCGACGACGTAAACAGTCTCAAACAGCTCAGTTAAAACCATTGTCAGGGACTGTGATCAAGGCGGCCCGCCAACGTCAGAACTTGACTCAGCGCTCTCTAGCCAAACGAATCGGGAAAAGCCAGAGTTGGGTACGGGATGTGGAAAAAGGTCGGTTTCGCGTTGGGACTGAAGACTATGCCCGCATACAACAGACTCTAGATATTAAGTAAATAAAATTGTCGACATTTAGGAGAAAACCCATGACAGACCAACCTATTTCCAACGAGGTTGCCTTAAGAATTGCCCTGGCCGCCAGGGTATTGCCGGATGTCTCTGTAAGAGATTTAATCGCTGCTCTACAGACACAGCTCGATAATGACATTACAGAAGCGTCCCTGGGGACATTGACAGTCACCCAGCTCAAACGCTCCTTTGGCAATATTTACGATGTCGATGAGGGTGAATGGGAGGGAGAAGATGCCAATAACCAGGATATTGCGGCCTTTAAAGAAGCGGTGCGGGTGCTCTGGGGAGAACAGGCAGAGTGTGAGCATCCGTTACCGATTGAGCCTGATCACGGTGATATGCCTAACTCAATTCGCGTAGCCGTTGCATCTAATACCGGTGAACAATTAGACGGACATTTTGGCTCCTGTCATCGATATTTGATTTATCAGCTATCGGCGGACGATATTAAACTGATCGACGTGCGCTCAGCCCTAGAAGCAGACTTGAGCAATAACAAAAATCTGTTCCGCGTAAATTTAATTAGGGACTGTCCTGTGCTCTATGTTGCTTCCATTGGAGGGCCTGCGGCAGCAAAGGTGATCCAGGCAAATATTTACCCGATGAAAGTGGAATCTGGAGGGGCTATCCGGGAGATTCTTGCCGATTTGCAACGGGCGATTACAACGGCGCCCCCACCCTGGCTAGCCAAAATCTTAGGTGTTGGGGTAGAGCAACGGGTGAAAAATTATCAGGCGGTTGGTTAAGTCAACATTGAAGAATCTTTTCCTGTGCTGGATTAGGTTGCTGTGTCATCCTGCTGCTAACTTCGCTTAGTCAGCAGCGGGATGATTGTGAATACTTGTGGAATTGAGTATGGCCCTCGATGAACTAATTTATAATATTTCCGCAGGACGCTATTTTATTGTTGTTTTTTGGAAAAACAATTAATTAAGGTTTTGCGATCGCAACTATAATACTCGTCCATTGGGCGTTCTTAGCCTCGATGGCCTTGCTGAAACCTATGGGCATTAAAGACCCAGTGTTAACCGTACTTGGATTGCCCGCAGAACGGGGTAGATGGCTGCTAATTCCTTTGGGCACCCTTATTTTAATGTGTCTAGGGAATGTTTATTCCTGGAGTATCTTTAGAAAGCCCCTAGAAGTTGAGCTAAATCTGAGTGCCACCGAGAGTCTCCTACCCTATACGGTGGCACTGGTTTTCTATGCAGCTCTCATGCCAATTACCGGGTTTTATATTCCCCGCATCGGCCCTCGTATGGTGACAGCCCTTGGGGGGATTGTTCTGGGGATAGGCTACATTCTCTCCAGTTTTGCGACTAATATTGCCATGCTTGTCCTCACCTATGGGGTGATGGCTGGCACAGGGGTGGGCATTACCTATGGTGTGCCCATGATGGTCGTTGCCCGCTGGTTTCCTGACAAAAAAGGATTAGCAGTGGGCTCAACCATTATCGGGTTTGGACTATCTCCTCTAATTACGGCTCCATTGGCCAATCGCTTAATTGACATCTACACCGTTAGACCGACGCTGTGGATCCTGGGTATCCTCTTTATGGTCATTATTCTGGGCATTGCCACCACCCTGACATTACCCCCCAAGGGCTGGCATCCCCACCGGGGATGTGGTGCGTCCACTGTCACAGAGCCTCGTACCTATCCCAAAAACCTATTCAAAAGCCAGTCATTTTATGGGCTGTGGAGTTGCTATGCCATTGGCACCCTGATCGGCTTAAGTGCTATTGGTATCTCAGGTCCGGTGGGTGAAGAGATTATCAATGTTAAACCAGGGACAGCAGCCATGAGTGTTTCTCTATTTGCCCTCTTTAACGGGCTGAGTCGTCCGTTATTTGGGTGGTTAAGTGACCGCTTTAAGCCCCAGTATGTGGCCATCTCCTCCTATACGCTGGTGCTGATTGCCTGTGTGCTAATGATAAATGCCCAAGAGGGTCAATTAGCCACCTATTTACTGGCCTTTTGTCTACTTTGGTTTTGTTTAGGCGGGTGGCTAGCCATGGCTCCTATCATCACACTCCGCTTTTTTAACCCCGATCAGTATGCTCAAAATTACGGGATTGTGTTTACGGCCTATGGAGTTGGTGCCCTAACCGGAACCCTGGCCATCGGCCAGCTTCGAGATTGGTTTGGCACCTATACCTATGCGTTTTATCCCATGGCTTTGTGCGCCATCATCGGTATTGTGGTTGCCAGTTGCCTGCTTAAACGGGAGCGCGCAGCATAGCATTTGCACGGCTGATCCTGGGGCTTCACCGTGGAGAATCGCATAGAGGGCAGCGACCTCTGCTCTACTAACAGATGGATTATAAACTCCGTCACTAGAAAGATCGTCTCGAAAGATGCTCATGTCGATATAAGTGGGTGAACTCAATCTTTTATAAGACATAAAAAAAACGGTTTGACTTCGCAGATTTTGCCCACACACACCCAATTCTGAGGGCTTTGAGTCTAGCCTCCCCCAGAATTGGGGAACGGGAGGGGGCTTCGATATCTAATAGCTAATTGGATCCACCTACTTAACAAATAAACGAGATTAATCCCAGCAGCCTACAAATTTCGATAGGCCCGCAGTTCTCCATAGTCACGCTGGAAAGTAAACTCAAGTTTCTGACAAAGCCGCTGCATGGCCCTGTTTTCTGGCAGAATATCAGCAGAAATCCGGGTTAGGGCTTCTGCTTTGGCAACCGCCACTAGCGATCTCAATAGTTCTGTTCCCAATCCTTGCCCCTGGTACTGATCGTTAATCAGCATGCCAAATTCTGCCTCATTAAGACCGTGGAGACGGCTGAGCCTGGCCACCCCCAAAATTAAACGTTCGTCTGTTTCTGGATCCTGATATTCAGCCACCAGGGCCATTTCCCGGTCGTAGTCAATAAAACAGATCCGGGTAAGACGCTCATGGGCAACCCTAGCTTGCAGCTTGATCAGATGAAAGTATCGAAAATAGATGCTCTCCTCAGACAGCGTCTGGTGAAAAGCAACAATCAGGGGTTCATCTTCAGGCCGAATCGGGCGAAGCGTAACTGGCCTGCCATCAGATAGGGTCCAGGGTCTCACATATTGAGTCGGATAGGGTCGGATGGCAGGCTTGGGTAAACAGTCGTCTGCCACATCAGAGCCATGGAGAACGACCCGTGCATCCAGAGCCACCAGCCGCTCGGCTGAGGCCAGCAGAGGATTTATTTCAATTTCCTTAATCTCTGGATAGGTCACCACCAGCTGACTAAATCTCACCAGCAGCTGTTCAAGGGCAGCCAGGTCCACGCTGGTTCGTCCTCGCACCCCCTGTAGCGCCTTATATATTTGGGTTTGTTCCATCAGCCGACGGGCCAGGGTAGTGTTGAGAGGGGGCAACCCCAGGGCACGATCGCGATAGACCTCCACCAGCTGACCGCCACTGCCAAACAACAGGACCGGTCCTAACTGGGCATCGATGCTGCTACCAATAATTAGCTCATAGCCGGTGAGTGAGATCATGGGTTGTACCGTCACCCCTAAACAATCTCCCGGTTGACCAATGGCCGTAATCTCTGCATATGCTGTTCTGACCGCGACCTCATCCGCCAGTTTTAGCTTGACACCCCCCACATCTGTTTTATGGGTAATGGTATGGGAATGGAGCTTAAGCACCACCGGATAGCCAATGCGTTGGGCCAGTGACACCGCCTCATCAGCGGACGTGGCCAGTTCAGTCACCACCGTCGGAATACCGTGGGCAGTTAATAACTGTTTCGACTCCCATTCACTCAGCAACGACCGATTTTCTGCCCGGGACTGGGTCAGCAGCTCAGTAATGGAGCCGTCATCAATGGCTGACGTAGAGGTGAGGCTTGGCGTCTCATAAAGGGCATGGAGATTATCACTATAACGGGCCATCAGGGTAAAAATCTGAGCCGCAGCATCGGGGTAGGGCAGGGTAAAAATACTACTTTTATTAAGTTGAGCTTCCCCAGCCGCTACCACCTCTGTACCCATCCAGCTGGCCAACAGGGGTTTATGTTTCCACCGGTGCACCCGTGTTTGTAGCTGCGCGGCCGTTTCGGTGGGCTGGGTCATGGCCTGGGGCGTTAACACCACCAAAAGACCATCGCTGTTTTTCTCCTCAGCTAACACATCCAGCGCGGCTCCATAACGCTCCGGTGTAGCATCACCCAAAATGTCGATGGGGTTTTGGCGACTCCAATGGGGAGGCAATAATTCATCTAGGCGATTGACGGTCTCAGGGCTCAGGGGGGCCAACTCTCCGCCACTGCGAATCAGGGCATCTGTGGCTAACACTCCCGGCCCCCCGGCATTGGTGAGAATTGTCAGGCGTTTACCACAAGGACGAGGCTGTTTCCCCAATACTTCTGCTAAATTGAACAACTCGTCAATAGTGTTGACCCGTAACACCCCACAGCGCCGAAATGCAGCATCTAACACCTCATCGCTGCCTGCCATCGCCCCGGTGTGGGAAGCGGCAGCCTGGGCAGCCAGCTGGGTACGCCCTGACTTAATAACAATGATAGGCTTACTCAGGGCCACTTCCCGAGCTGCCGAGAGAAAGGACCGGGCATTGCCAATGGTTTCCATATAAATAACAATGCTGTGGGTGGCCGGATCATCCCCCAAGTAATAGATCAGATCTCCCCAGTCAATATCCAACATGGAACCGATGGATATAAAAGCACTGAAGCCTACGTTCTCACGTAGGCTCCAGTCTAAGATTGAGGTACACAGTGCGCCGCTTTGACTAATAAACCCAACACTGCCGGGTCGGGCCATGGCACCAGCAAAGGTGGCATTTAAACCGCTGGTGGGGCACATCAGCCCCAAACAGTTAGGACCCAGCACCCGTATTTGATACTGTCGCGCCGTGGCTAATACAGCCTCTTCTAACGCTACACCGGCTGACCCAATCTCCCTAAATCCAGCAGAGAGAATTATCACCCCTTTCACACCGGCTTTTCCACACTGCTCAATGGCGTTTGGAACTCCCTGGGCCGGAATGGCAATAATGGCCAGATCAATAGCCGCAGGCACAACACCTATCGTCGGGTAAGCTTTGATCCCAAGCACGTTAGTCCGGGTAGGATGAACCGGAAAAACAGTCCCCCCAAATGAATTGCTAATGAGATTCCACAGCAGAGTGCGACCGACGCTGCCAGGGCGCTCAGTTGCACCGATAACGGCTACAGTTTGCGGTGCAAAGAAGGGGGAAAGAGGCTGATAATCGTAGCGCAGAATGTCATGGGCGGGACAATGCCCCAGAGTCTTGAAAGAATTTGTTGTAGTCCCATGGGATGTGACGTCATCCAAGGCGTTGTCTATAGATCTACTAACGTTAAACGCAGTCATAATAATGCCCCAAATACATCTAAGTTTCAGATACGTGAAGGGTGAAACTTACTCGTTGTTTTTAGTTAACGTCTATCTGACTAAAAATGGTACCTATTGCCGGATTGTTTTAGCCGCTTATTGAAACCATAAAATTTCTGGCTTGGCTTCTGGAGATTAAGACTGTCGATCTGATCGCAACCTGATTACAGCTAAAGTGTATCTCGAAAGATTTGAATAGATAGCATTAATTTCCTATTCCTTTTGCAGAGGTAATTGTCAACACGTAAATCTCTTGGGCTTTGTAATGCATATGACGATTTGAATATTAGCTTAGGAGTTTTGAAACATTGAGGTTGCTTAACTGTTGCCATCTAGTTTTTTAGAGGTGGCTTTTAGAAACTGCGTATAGAGCTGATTTGACATCTTTATAATGTGAGGAGAAGTCCAATATCCAGCCAAAGTCAGTCATTATGGCCTATTCCAGCAGCCTCACAGACGAAGAGTGGGAAGTCCTAGAACCTCTGTTGCCAGATGTCTTGCCGAAG
>JBCCQQ010000070.1:0-31240 GCA_039024555.1 Cyanobacteria bacterium P01_D01_bin.156 | reverse complement strand
GGCCTAATTGAACACCCTGACGACCCCACCCTAAATGCCGTTCGGTTTTTCGGGCAGACCCTTCAAAGTAATCCTCGGCAACCTTTGCCATAAAGGCTCGCTTCCGAGCTCCTGTGAGTTTCTGAGCTGCATCTCGAAGGGGCTCTTTTATGGAGGAGTCAAGCATTCGGGGGCCTCAAAACAAGCAGTTAGTCATACATGGTCTATCTCTTAAAATACGGGTAATCTATTTTTTGGCAAGTCCCCTAGCTCACACTTGTGTAGAGGTTATGCCTTTTTGAGTTGCTTGACCGTACTTAGATATTGATTGAGGAACGGCAGGCCACCAATGGCAGGCAGAAAATAACGAGACGTACATAGAACCCCAAGAGCAGCTCCAGTGGCAGCACTAAAGTAAGGCGCATAAAGAGCGACTAAAGCGGCATCCCGAGTACCTACACCGGCAAATGTAAGGGGCAACAAACCGGCCAAAATTGCTAACGGCGAGAGTGCAAAACTAATCACAGGCGGAGCCCAGGCGTTGAGGGCCAAAATAAAGAGCCAAATTTGCAACAGATGTAGGAACCACACAAAAATGGACATCCCGGCAATGCGAGCAAGCTGGCTAGGGCTACCCCAAAAGTAATCGTGCATTTCATCCCAGGAATCCTGGAATGACGCTAACTTTTTACTAATTTTGCCAGGGGCAATGCGACGCATTGTAGTGAAGCCTAGGCGAGCAAATTTCTTGGAGCCTAGCATCAGTAGGCCAAACACTAACCCGCCAAGAATACCGACGGTCATCGTCCAGAAGAAGGCATCTTTTTGAGGGTATAGCAGTAGGCCAAACGCACACCACAACAACAGCGACAGCATGTCGCAAGCCTTTTCAAAAATTACAATGGACAGAGAAAGGGTGCCGCTGAGATTCCCCCGTTCCTTCATAAAGTAAGACTTGGCAATATCTCCCATTTTGGACGGCAACACCATATTCAGCACACTGGCTGCCAGGATAAGTTTATTGGCTTCCCATATACCCAGCTTGGCCTGTACCGGAATTAGCTGCTTTAGTCGCCAACCGGTAAAAAAGGTAATGGGGATGACCATACCCAAACTAACCACCATCCAAACAGGATTACAATTCTGAAAGACCTTCAAGAGTTCTGGGAAATTAATCTTGTTATACAAGATCACCAGGATCAGCGTGCTGACAGCAATTGAGATAAAGCGTTTCATTAAAAATTAGGGAATAAAGGAGAATTCTCTATCAGGGCATCTCCCTGTGGGTGCCCTGGAATAACTGTTGGCAGCGGTGGACTACAACTGTCGTTCCACCTCCAGCGGTTGCCCTGACGAGAGACTGTTGACCTCAGCGCTGAGGTCTTTCCAAGGTTGTAATTGCCCGAACTGAAACGTGCGGCTCATGACCACATAAATCGAGGTTTGATCACTGCCAATACCGGCAGTGATCACATTTTTCCAACCGCTGGTGGCTATCAGATTATCTGTAAGCTTCCAGTGGTCATGGTGCCACTGAAAGGTGCGCTGAAACTGAAAAGGTGCGTCATTTTTACCGGTGATCAACATCTTTTGCAACAGCTTACGAATCAGATTTGGGAAAAATCGTCCCACGGTTAGCATGACCACCCGTAAAATTATGAGATTTAAGGGGGTCATCTGTTTTTGTTTGGCCCAGCCTAGGGGACCTTCAATAACAATTTGATCATCTTGGATGTCGTAGGTGTAGTCTCCCACTAGATGCCCAACAGCATTTTTAATCTTGCCCCCATCTCTCACCTGCAATGAGAACTGGGTATCGGACAATACCAACTGGTTTTGGCGAAAGAACTTAAACGCTCCCCCCTTGTTTAAGGCTAAATAGAGCTTAGTATCATCTCGCTGGTCAACCAGAATACGAGCATGGGGAAACCATATTCGGCCCGCCTGGGGCTCCTGGGTAGGAGGGCGTTCATCTACAAAGTCTTGCCAGGTGAGCAGGTAGTTCCAGGTGTGGTGACCCACAATGTGATCATCGGCATAGCAGGAGCCACGCCCACTTGCCAACCCTGAAAGAAAACGATCGTTAATGCTAAGTGCTTCAGGCATCCAGCGGCCTACTAGCTCGAAACCATGGGGAAAGAAGTTGTAGGTATTGCGACTGGTGTATTCACCACCGTAGGAGCCGTCGGGATGAACAAAGTGGCTGGCAAGACGGACGCCATTTGCGATCGCAGCTCTCAAACGCTCATCTTTTCGATCTCCCAAGTCATATACCCGAGCTAAACAAGCAATCGTTAGGGTGTGATACCCCGGATCGCAGCCCTCATATTCCTGGAACCATCCTTCCGGGTCTTGCCAAGAAAGCACCTGTTTCAGCCGCTGTTGAATCGCCCCCTGCCATTTTTGAGTACCTAGCACCCGAGAGGCCAATTCTAAACACAGGACAATCAGTGCCTGGTGATTGGTTAAACGCCCGCTTTCCTGGTGGTGGGCTAACCAATCGGCGCGGGTTTCAAAAAAACGTAGCAGTTGCTGATTGTCCAGATTTAACAAACGATAGCTCTCTAAACAGGCCAGCAATGAAAAGGCGGCAGCTCCCCCAGCCCGTTCAAACGGAAAATAATCATCGCAGGAACCGTCTGGGTGAGCGCTTTTGGCTGCAAAGCTAATTCCGGCTTCTACCCATGCCTTAATATTGGGCTGCTGGTGATACGGATTATCCGGTAACGGCATGGCACATACCAGTGCCAGGGGCCACACAAACTCTTGGGACATGCCGCTGGGGAAGTCAATTATTTTGTATTGCCAATAGTTGCGATCAAAACAACCATAGTTGGGGCTGTGGGGGTTACGGTCCTGCAGTGTCAGAATTTTAGGAATCTGTTCGAGGGCAGCCTTGGCAAATAAGTCTTTCATATAAAAATGGGAGATATAGAAATGAGAAAAGAGGCTGCGCGTAGGCCATACCTTCTCGAAGGGTAAACCAATAAGCGTGGAGGCTAAAGCTCAAAGCAGAAAAAATGTTATCGCCTCTCTTTTTCCCGAACCTTGTTTATGTGTCCTTCAATTTCTGAGCGTCGCAGTCGTAGTTGAATGTCCTCTAGAAGCTTACGATTAGCTGACATTAAATCCGCCATCAGCCCAAATATCCAACATTGGACACCAATCAAAATCAATATGGCCGACAAAATCAAACTGGGTACATGACTACGCCCAGTCTGCTCAAAGGTGGTCATAAATAGCCAGATCCAACGTACCCCTAGCAATACCCCTAACCCAAGAGGTATTGCCCCCAGAATTGTAAAAAAAGATAGCGGTCGATAGGTCACAAAGATGCGCAAAATCGTAAATAGCGATCGCTGCACATAGGAGGCAATGCTTTTCACCAATCGGGAAGGACGCAAGTAACCATTGGTACGAATCGGCACCGATGCTATCGCCATCCCCTTTTGACCTGCTTGAATAATCGTTTCTAGGGTGTAGGTATACTCATTAAAAACATTGAGCTGCATGGCCGCATTACGACTGATAGCCCGAAATCCACTGGGGGCATCGGCAACAGAAGTGTTGCTGGCCACTCGAACAGCCCAGCTGCCTAACCGTTGAAGAACTTTTTTAACGGGAGAAAAGTGTTTGATCTGCATAATGGGACGCTCTCCCACCACAATCTCAGCGTCTCCGTTGACAATGGGTTCAACCAACTTAGGAATATCCGCTGCACAATACTGATTATCGGCATCGGTATTAACAATAATGTCTGCACCAGCCTTGAGACAGGCGTCTAGTCCAGCCATAAAGCCGCGGGCTAACCCCTGGTTATGGTCAAGGCTGACAACATGATCTACGCCCCATTCCTTTGCTACATCGACGGTACGATCCACGCTGCCATCGTTAATGATTAGCCATTCAACAGTGTCAACACCAGGAACCTGACGCGGTAGCTCTGATAGGGTTACCCCCAATGTGTTTTCTTCGTTGTAACAGGGAATTTGGATAATCAGTTTCATAAATGGCCAGACGTAGGTGGGCTGTGAGCCAGAAAGTTTAGTCGTTATAAAATCAAAATTGGATTTGGCTTGATTTTATCTGAACTGGGGGCTTTAACCCGGTAATCCAGCTGAGCCGCAAGAGCCAAAGTGCAACGCCGATCATGGCTGCTGCGATCGCAATGCCAATCCAAGTAGGGATACCGGCCACCGGTAAAAACCACCACCAGACTGCCACAATCCGCAACAGTTCAGACGTCGCTAATTCTCCCGGTGGCGGAGCGGCCCCCACATTATTCAAAATATCCTGAACTGGGGTACTAAACGCATCTGCCAGCTGCCGTCCTGCAGCTGCCCACAAATTAAAAATCGGAGCTTGGGAGGGCTCTACATTCCAAAGAGAAACCGTTTGCATGAGAAGCACTGTACTCTCATCCGCTAGCTCTGCAAAATAGCGTTGGTAATACACCAGCAACGTGGGAGCATTCACCAAAAAACCCAGCACAATCAATCCGAGCGCTGGCATGTGCCAACGATTGCCAAGGATACCTACGGTCACCATCAGGGCCGGGATGATGGGCACCAGAAAACGAGGTCCCCAATTCCAACCATTAAACGCCCAACCGCTGTGCAGCAACCAAAAGGCGACCACAATCCCCAATAGAGCCACACATTCTAATTTGCGCTGTTGCCAAAGTACCCACAGTCCCACTAAGGCAAGAATAGTGGGGGGACAGTACCAAAACATACCGCCACCGCTACCTGGACTAATCCACTGCCCCAGGGCCCTTAACCAAAAACCATCAAACCCTAGCTGCGACGTATCTTGCCCAGACGATGTTAGGCTACCAAACCGAACATAGTTATAAGCTAGGTACAGCCCCACCCCTATGGCTGTGCCGATACAAGGAGCCAGAATGCGGTCCCAACGGTAGCGCCGCAGCAAAAAATATAGGGCAATAACAGGTCCTAGCAAAATACCAGCCGGTTTAGCAGCAATAGCCAGGGCAGAAAGCACCCCTGTCATCCAATGCCCCCGGCGAGATTGACCAAAAGCCAAATACAGGGCCAGGGTGATGATAAAGCCAAGTAGGGGTTCAGCAAAAAACTCTCGGGCATATACCAGGGCCGCTGTCCCAAAACCATAGCCAACAGCCGCAATAAATGCTCCCCGTCGTTGCCCCCCTAATCGCAGAGTTAGCCCATAAACCAAAACAGCCGTTGCGGCTGTTAGCAAAATATTGAGCACTAGGCCACAGGTACCGGTTGTATACTGCAGCGGTAGATTAAGCGCCTGGCCCAAGGTTAGCCCCACCCAGACAAAGGGAATAGCCACAATGGGCAATAGCGGATAACGAATTGAATAAAACTGTCCGTCGGGTCCCTGCACTCCCCCTGTACCTGCCGGAATAGAAAAATTTCCTTGTTCAATCAGCGATCGCGACATATTTAACATGTCTGTGCCGTCGACACCCCAAATCCCTGGCTTTAGAAACGCCAAGTAAATTAGACAAACCGCCAGAAATAGAGCAACGGTCGGTAGCCCAAAAACTGGACGCAGCTCGTTTGATAGGTCCTTTGGTTGGCCACTCATGCTGATTGTAGGAATGTATTAACAACGGTTAAGCTGCCAATATATTGCCCGCCACATTTCCATCAAACAGCAACTAAACTGACCTTTTTACTAAATTGATTTGATAGGTCCCATGGCTACTCGTCTCGCCATAGGGCAATTCCCCCCAGTAGCCCTAGCATGTTGGACACAATTTCAACGTTGTCCGGTAGCTTAAACCCTATATTTTTGGCCTCACCACCACCGATGTAGAGTCGATCGTAGTTGAACAGATGCTCTAATCCATGCATCGCCTTTTGCAACCGTCGATTCCATTTATCCTTGCCAATTTTTTCTAGGGCAGCGCGACCTAATTGCTCCTCGTAAGTTTCATTTTTACGAAAGCGATGGTGCGCCATCTCGAGATTAGGGAGTAAATGCCCGTTGACAAAAAGAGCAGACCCAAATCCAGTCCCCAGGGTAATCACCAGCTCTACTCCAGTGCCGTTTATGGCCCCAAACCCTTGAATATCAGCATCGTTCGCAACCTTAACAGGACAATTAAGCTGTTGCTCTAGGTTCTTACCTAAGGGGTACCCAACCCATTCTTTACCCAGATTGACAGCGGTGTAGGTTACTCCGTGGCGTACGACTCCCGGAAAACCAACAGAAACTCTATCAAAGGCGGGTTGCGTTTCTGCCAATTTTGAAATTGCCTTTGTGACTGCTTCGGGGGTAGCCGAGGCAGGTGTTTTTACCCGTTTTCGTTCCCCCAAAGGATTACCGGCTGAGTCCAGCAAAATCACCTTGATACCGCTACCGCCAATATCAACCGCTAGGGTTGTCGCAGTTGTTAACACTGGAGACCCATCATCTGTAGGCTGAGGGACAGACTGTTTAACGGTCAGCATAAAAACTCCTTAGGCTGAATGCCCAATAAACATAAGCACCGTAAGCATCCACCTATTCTGCCTGCCAATTAATCCTGCCAGCGCTGTGGAGGATCGAACCGATAAATTTCTTCCAAAACCGTTACCCAACCAGCCGCAACCTGGGTCAGAATTTCTTTCCCTTTTTCCGCAGTTGCGACCGTAGCATCACCGACTACACCACTTTTAGAAATATCCTGAGTCATCCAACCAAAGGGAAGCGCACCTTCTAAGCTCAATAGCCCATCATATTCGGGAGGATACTCCTTGACTGCCCGGTCCATATGTACCTGATCCGGCAAAATAGCCAACATTGCACTGGTTTCTGCATCTCCAGCATGGATACCCTGCAGCCGTTCTTGAGGACTTAAAAGTTCGCCTACCTGATGGGGCACATGCCAGACAAAATGGGGAAATATCCAAAAATCAGGCCACTGCTGGTGCATATCTCGGGCCACAATTTCCAATACCTGGGGCTGCCCGCCATGGGAGTTCAGCAACACCAGTTTACGAAAGCCAGCTCGATAAATACTGTTGGCAACATCCATTAATACTGATATCAACGTGTCAGTTGACAACGTAATTGTCCCAGCAAACCCCCAATGTTCATTAGACTTGCCGTAGCACAGCGGCGGTAAACAATACGCGGGAATTGATGGATCTAGCTGCTCTAAAGCCTGTCCCATCACCGCCATACCCAATGCCGTATCTACCACTAAAGGAAGGTGGGGACCGTGCTGTTCAATGGCCCCGACGGGTTGAACAATCACCACTTGTTCCTTATTCGCCATGCCATCAATATCCTGCCAGGTGAGATAGGGATAAAACCGTTGGGGAGGAATCGTTTGATGCATATGTTTTCAAGTGACAAGTACAGGAGAGCCTAGGCTCTCCTCGCATAGGCGGCCAAGTGCAGAGTACATTACTTGGGGGCTAGCTGAGCCTCTCCAGGACAGGGAAATCTTTTTGGTCAGCATACCCTGAGCAATATCATCAACATAGGGCTGTGGCACTAGACCCCAACGCAAAAAGAAAGATGTTGACAAATAATTTTCGTTTCTGTATATTTGAATACAGAAACGAAACGTTCATTCCTAATTACACAATTTCATCTGTTTGGGTGCACTTGATTCAATTAGGGACGGAAGTAGAAGGGGAAGCAAAGCTACTCTTTCGAAGGAACGCGCCTCATCTTAACTCTTCTCTACGCTATTGATTTTAAGGAGGCGAAATCCATGCAACTGTCTTACCGTGGAGTTAAATATACTGTTCCCGAGCGTAATGTTACCGTTGAAAATGGTGATGTTGCTTGCTATCGCGGAGCTTCTTACCGTGTCAAAAAAGTTGTTGGCAATGCTCATGGCACTGTGAGCGGTTTGAGATATCGCGGTGCTCAGGTCCGCTAAGGGTTCACCATCTTGTGTTCTCTGGATACTAGATTGTTGGGTAATTAATGCCCACTGTTTAATTCAATGACTTTCATACGGTCCCTTCTAATTGAAGGGACTTTTTTTTAGTGCGATGCAAAATATCTATTTGGTTATTTGATATTCCTAAAATCCTCAGATGCTTTTGATTGCTGAAATCCTGCCAGTGGTCATGTGCTCCTAGGGTATGATTCTGGGGTGGTTAATCTTATGCTCTGTGCTCTCTTTTCTGGCAGGTTTATCCATAGGACTTCTGTGTCTGTTGGTTAACCGTCTTCGCTCCGGTGCAAGGCGTCGAGCATTGATGAAACGATTTAGTATTCAGCCGGAGGCGCAGTTTTACTCCTATGAAGCACAGATTGCTAGCGCGATCGCAAACCAAACCACCAGTTTAGAAGACTTACAGGCTGAGGTAGACGAAGTTAATATCATCCTACAGCGCTCACCTTTGGGATACCTCAAAGTCGACTCAGAGAATCGTCTGCTGTGGTGTAATCCTAAAGCTAGGGAACTCCTGGGTATTGAGCAGCTGGGTTATGAAAGCCCTAAGCTACTGCTAGCCATTGCTCGTTCCTACGAACTGGATCAGCTGGTGGAACAAACCCGGACTACCCAAGCTGAGTGTAAAAAAGACTGGACATTCCGGTCTATTTCTCCCGATCCGGCTAACGTTTTAGAGCGACCGGCTTTTCCTCTAACTGGCTATGGTATTCCTCTGCGTCAGGGAAATGTAGGGATCTTTTTAGAAAATCGTCAGGAAGCGGTGATGCTGGCTCAACAGCGGGATCGCTGGACGTCCGATGTCGCCCATGAGCTAAAAACTCCCCTCACGTCCATTCGGCTCGTGGGGGAAACCTTACGCAACCGCATTGATCCAAATTTAGTCACGTGGGCGGACCGGCTATTGCGGGAGGTCAATCGCCTCAGTGCATTGGTGGACGATATGCTCAGTCTTAATCATCTGGAGCAACATCCCCCCAACCGTTTAGAAGATACCGATTTAGTTAAACTGGTGTACCAAGCATGGCAAAGCTTAGAACCCCAGGCTAGGCTGCGTAATAAAGGGTTGGAGTATCAGGGACCAGACTCTGCGATCGCATCTCTAAACAGCGGTTTAGCCTATCGCATGATCCTTAATCTACTGGACAATGCCCTCAAATATAGTCCGCCTAATCAAGCCGTCTACGCCCATATTCAACCCTTGTCCCAGGGCGCTGCTACCGGACTCCAACTAGAGGTGTTTGACTGTGGTTCAGGCTTTTTAGAAAAAGACTTACCGTTTGTGTTTGATCGATTTTATCGATCGGATGCCTCCCGTACTCGCTCTGGGAGTAATGCCCAGGACAATGGCACGGGGTTAGGGCTTTCCATTGTCCAAAAAATTGTCGAATTCCACGGTGGACAGGTACAAGCCCAAAATCATCCCAACACTGGCGGTGCTTGGCTCAAAGTTTGGCTACCTCAAAAGGGGGCCAAACCCGATGTTGACTACGTCGCAACGGAATAGGCACCGATAACCTATGCAGCTTCTAGTCCAGGGTTTGATTAAAACACTGCATGGGGGGCATGGCGTAGGCACCCACATACCGTTTATTATGAATGCCTTAAACGCTGGGCTTTGCTAAACATTTGTCTGATCAACCCTTATCCCAATCACCTTCCGATGAAAAGCTGCAAAAATTACTATCGCAGTGGGGAGTTGCATCCCGACGACAGGCAGAGCAGCTAATTGCCAACGGACATGTCACCGTCAATGGAGTTAAAGCTCATATTGGCCAGCGGGCAAATCCAAACGTGGACAACATTCAGATTAATGGTCGTCCTTTGAACATAGATAACCGACCAGACAAATATTATATTCTCCTGAACAAGCCTCGGGGAGTGGTTTCAACCTGTGACGACCCCCAGGGGCGGCAAACCGTTATCGACTTACTACCAAAGGAGTTGGAAACGGTGCGCCTGCACCCGGTTGGCCGTCTGGATACTGATTCTACCGGGGCCTTGCTACTCACTAATCACGGTCAGTTAACCCAAACATTGACCCATCCGCGCCACCACATTGCCAAGACCTATCAAGTCAAGGTGCAGGGTAAACCCACGGCCCCAACCTTGGAAAAATGGCGTCGGGGCATTAGCTTAGATGGACGACAAACGGCTCCTGCAGGTGTGAAGGTCCTGAATGCTAAGCCCCCGGCCCTGTTAGAAATTGTCCTGAAGGAGGGGCGTAATCGTCAGATTCGTCGGGTAGCTGAAAAACTAGGCCATCCTGTACTCAGGTTGCACCGTATCGCCATTGGCAGCATCCGTTTAGACGACCTCTCTATGGGTAGCTGCCGACCATTGACGCCCCAGGAAATTAAAAAACTCCTGGATCTTCTCTGACCTTGCGTTGATTAGTGCGTATGCTGGAATCACGTTGGCCATGTGCTTAAATTATTAAGAAACATTTTGACGCTATGAAACGCCAAGGCTACATCAGCAATCAGCAGCAGGAGCAAGCAATTGCTCTTGGTAAAGTGCTGCGAGATGCTCGTGAAGCCAGTGGTTTGAGCTTAGATGAGTTGGCGGCCAAAGTGTTAGTGCGTCCCAGGCTGCTTTTAGCATTGGAGGAGGCCGACACGAGCGAGCTGCCTGAACCTGTCTATGTACAAGGTATTATTCGGCGCTATGGCGATCAGGTAGGGTTAGATGGAAAAGCCTTGGCTCAGCACTATGTGACTGTGCCTGCCCCCAAAGGCGGTGGCCGCAGCTGGTCACGGGAGGCAGTACAGCTGCGGCCTTATCATCTGTATGCCGCTTACGTAGTTCTGATTGCGGTTTCGGTCAGTAGCTTATCCTACTTGATGCAGCGAGCCATCCCCCAGGATTCAGCTGAACCAGTTTTAGACCCAGCTGCTGTCGAGCAGCTCACCCTCCAGCCTCAACCCTCTACAGAAGCGGCTCCTCCAGCTCCTACGGAAGAGCCGCAATTAGCGCCTGAAGCCCCGATTGTGATAGACGCCAAGGTTGTGCAACAGTCTTGGGTGCGGGTAACTACGGATGGTGAAGAGGCTTACGAGGGGATTTTGCAAGAGGGCACTGAGCGGTCCTGGACCGCTGAAGAATTTCTAACAATCCGGGCTGGTAACGCTGGTGGGGTCATACTGAGCTACAACCAAGGTACGACCAAGCCCATGGGAAAACCTGGAACGGTGGTGGAACAAACCTTTAAACCCGGTGAGGGAGAATTGGCAAGTCTGACACGCTAAGGGCTTGTTAACAATTTAAAATCATGGCCTTGTGCATTTAAATCACGGCTTAACAAGCTTTTCAGGCTTAAACCGTGAAGTCGTTTCTTAGCAGCTCCTCAGGGGCGAATTTTTTCATCTTTAGTACCAAAATCTACAGGTCCCCTATTCCCCTTTCTTGAGCGGTAGCGTAGCGGTCACGGTGGTCCCCTTGCCAGGAGTACTTTCTAGGTGAATGTGTCCCTGGTGGTTGGTAATAATGGCTTTTGCGATCGCTAATCCCAACCCAGAACCAGTCCCCTCTCGGCGGCTGCGAGCTTTATCGACTCGATAAAACCGGTCAAATACCTGGGACTGTAATTCCTTAGCAATGCCGATGCCCGTGTCGTCCACCGAGATTTCATAGGCGTCTTGGGCTGCTTTTACGGTGACGGTAACGTTGCCCTCCGATGTGTATTGAATAGCGTTACTAATTAGATTGGTAAACAAGCGGATCAGCTGGTCGCGATCGCCTGCTAGGGGGGCTGACATTGAATCCAGGGGTTGGTATACCAGATTCAACCCTTGGTTTTGGGCGATCAGGGTTTGTTCCTCAATCACTTCTGATAACAGGGTATGGAGAGTTAACTCCTCCCACTGCATTGGAATCAATCCCCCATCCTGGCGGGCTAAAAACAACAAATTATCCACCAGTCGTCCCAGGCGTCGTGTCAGACGTTCGACTACCTGTAGCTGGCTGTGTTGAAACTCCACATCCGGATCGGTCAAGGCCACCTGGACATTAGTTTGAATCACGGCAATGGGGTTACGCAGTTCGTGGGATGCATCGGCGGTAAACTGCTTCAGCTGCTGGTAGGACTTCCGCACCGGAGCCATCGCCAGCCCCGAGAGCAGCCAACCAATGGTGCCCGTCGCGACAATCCCGAAACCGGACCAAAGACTCAGATCTCTAACCAGCTGACGGCTGGGTTTGCTGACTTCAAACCAGGGATGGCTTACCCGTAAATAACCGAGGATTTGATTATTAATCTGCACCCGACGGCTAATCTGGCGCAGCACCTGATCGCTGTCGTCAGGATTATCCGCCGCACCGTGGCGGATATGAACGGTTGCCCCGGCTGAATTTACCTGCAATGGTAAGCCCGTGGGGATCGATAGGGTACTCCACTGGAGTTCGCCACTGGGGGAGAACCATTCGATATCGATGTGGTCATCTTCTAAATTTGGGGCATTGTCTCGAAAACTGTTGTCCACATTTACTCGCAGGGCGGCTTGGCCTTTAACTCCAGTGGCTGTGAGCACTCGTCCGGTGGATGGATCGGCGGTTTCAATGACGAGGGAACGCTGCACGACTTCCACCACATGGTTAAGGGTGTCATCCACCCGCTCCACCAGGGTATTGCGTACGTAGAAATAGACGCCGCTGGCAAAAATCAGGAGCAAAATCGCTGTGATACTGGTGTACCAAAGGGCTAAACGAAGGCGGGTGGCTTGAAACATGGGCGTACTTCCCACTAGTCAGATCCTTGAATTCACGACATCATAGGATGTGGAATGCGCGTTCAGCTATAAATTTAATCCTGCCCTATGACGGCTCAGCTTACTAAATCTTCTGCCATCCCTTCAGCCATTAAGCATCAGCGACAGTTTTTCGCCACCGGTCAAACAAAACCTATCGAATTTCGTCTGGCGCAGTTATCTAAACTTAAGCAGGCGATCATTGACCGACAGGCGGATATCGTCGCTGCAGCCAAGGCAGATTTAGGACGCCCTGAGTTTGAAGCATATTTTGAAATTGCCACCCTCACAGAAATTAATTTAGCCCTTAAAAAGCTCAAGGCTTGGATGAAGCCTAAGCGGGTAAAGTCCACCCTGGAGAATTTTCCATCGTCGGCTTGGATTCAGCCTGACCCCTTGGGTGTGGTTCTAGTTATTGGTCCTTGGAACTATCCGTTTCAGCTGATGATGTCTCCTTTGGTGGGCGCGATCGCAGCTGGCAACTGTGCCATTCTTAAACCCTCAGAACATGCTCCTGCAACCGCTAGGGTGGTAGCAGACCTGGTAGCAGATACCTTCGACCCCGACTACATCACCCTATTTGAAGGGGATGCCGAAGTAAGCCAAACCCTGCTCGCTGAAAAGTTTGATCATATTTTCTTTACTGGCGGTACCGCCATTGGCCGCATTGTCATGGAGGCCGCCGCCAAGCACCTGACACCGGTCACCCTGGAGTTGGGGGGTAAGAGTCCCTGCATTGTCGATGCTGACATTAACGTGGATCACGCTGCTAAGCGCATTGCTTGGGGGAAATTTATCAACGCTGGCCAAACCTGTATCGCACCGGATTATCTCTTGGTTGATCGCACCATTAAAGATGCGTTTCTTCCCAAGCTTACCGAAGCTATTGGTGAGTTCTTTGGCGATGATCCCGCCCAGAGCGCCGATCTGAGTCGTATTATCAACCAGCGCCAGTTTGAGCGCCTAACCGGCCTTCTGGATAGCGGCACAGTGCTGTTAGGCGGTCAAACCGATGCCAGTACCCGCTACATTGCCCCCACTATCTTGGATAACGTTACCTGGGATGCAGACGTCATGCAGGATGAGATATTTGGGCCAATTTTACCTGTACTAACCTATGAGCACTTGGACGAGGCCATTGACTGCATTAATGCCCGCCCTAAGCCCCTAGCCCTGTATTTGTTCTCTCGCGATCGCACCAAACAGCAACAGGTACTCACGGCAACATCGTCCGGTGGCGTCTGTTTAAACGATACGGTGTTGCACATTGGTGTGCCTGATTTGCCCTTTGGCGGTGTGGGGCATAGTGGTATGGGGAGCTACCACGGTAAGGCCACCTTTGATACCTTTTCCCACTATAAAAGTGTGCTTAGAAAGACCTTTTGGTTTGATTTGGACTGGCGCTATGCCCCCTATAAGTCGTCCAAGTTAGCCCAGATCAAAAAACTAGTCACCCGCTAACGGCATTAACGGTTCTGACTATAGCCAAGGTGTAGAGGGCAAAAAGACACATGACCTACGATTTTAATCTGTTCACCATTGGGGCTGGTTCCGGTGGTATTGCCACGGCCAGGCGGGCGGCCCAATACGGGGCTAAGGTGGCTATAGCAGAGTTTGACCGTCTGGGAGGTACCTGTGTCAATCGAGGCTGTGTGCCTAAAAAGCTCATGGTCTATGCCTCTCACTTTGCTAGCCATGTTCAGGAGGCGGCAGGCTATGGTTGGAGTTTTGAACCGGGGCAGTTTAGCTGGGAGCAGATGATCACAGCCGTTAATGCTGAGGTTACTCGTCTGAATAGCATCTATCAACGGATGATTGACAATGCTGAGGTTACGCTTTATTCAGGTCATGCTCGGATTGTTGACTCCCATACGGTGAAAGTCGCCGGAGAAACTGTCACCGCTGAGAAAATTTTAATTGCCGTGGGGGGTAAACCCAGTCGCCCCAATATTCCTGGCATTGCCCTGGCGATTACATCCGATGAGATTTTTAATTTAGCCCAACAGCCTAAGCGCATGGTAATTTTTGGCGGTGGCTACATTGGCTGTGAGTTTGCCTGTGTGTTAAACGCCCTGGGTACCGAAGTCACTCAGGTTATCCGACGGGACAAGATTTTGCGGGGCTTTGATGAAGACATTCGCACCGAAGTACAGGATGCCATGGAACGCCACGGCATCCGCATCATCACCGATGAGTTGGTGAGCCTGGAAAAAACAGAGACGGGACTGCAGGTAAATCTAAAAAGCAACCAGATGGTGTTTACTGATGTGGTGGGGCTGGCTGCGCTAGGACGGATACCCCGGTTAGAAAATCTAGGATTGGAAAACACTCGGGTCGAGGTCCATAAAGGCGCCATTGTTGTGGATGCCCACAGCCAAACTACAGAACCGAATATTTTTGCAGTGGGGGACTGCACGGACCGCATTAATCTGACGCCAGTGGCTATTAGTGAAGGGCGGGTGTTTGCAGATACCCACTACGGTGGCAAACGCGGGGTGATGAACCACGATAATGTTCCTTCGGCAGTATTCACCAGCCCTGAGGTCGCAACGGTGGGTATGACCGAAACTGATGCCATTGAAAAGTACGGTGAAGCCGCTATCCGAGTTTATCGCTCGCGGTTTCGTCCCATGTATTATGCGCTGCCAAAACTAGAGGAGAAAACCCTGATGAAGCTGGTGGTTCACGTACAAAATGACCGAGTACTAGGAGCCCACATGGTAGGAGATTCTGCGGCTGAGATTATTCAGGGAGTTGCGATCGCAATCAAAATGGGTGCTACGAAAGCGGATTTTGATGCCACCGTGGGTATTCATCCCAGCTCCGCAGAAGAATTTGTGACTATGCGCTAGCCGATCAACAACGTTATCGGGGCTGCGAGAAGAGGAATAAAATTCGTTCTAAGCCGGGTTGAACCGTCCATACAGAGTTGTCGTCTATGCATTGAAGAATATTAGCAACAATTCTGTTGATGCCAAACTCTACCAGTTCCCAGTCAACAGAAAGACTTGAATACACCATCCGACACAGGGGTAACAGCTCATGTTCTATTGATGAGCTGTTACCCTCTAAAATGCATAGCCAAATATACACTTGGAACATGGTTAGGTCACGAATGGAAGACGTTGCTATATGGGCTTCTCTGAGATATCCATGATGGCTTTGATGATACGGAAAATGAGTTAAGGCATGATTATAAATCTGCTGAGAAATCTCTTGACTTTGGCTCAACATATTTCTGGCTAATCCTACTGTAGGATTATAAGCATCATATCGATTAGCAGCTTTACAAAGTCTTTCCCAGGGGATACAGGCCTGCTCCTCAAGAAAACGCATGTAAGGCTCTAGTAACGCAGTTTCAACAGGGGATAAGTGATTCTTTAAAGAGGCCGTTACAAGATGAAAATGGGTACTCATAAAACCCATAATGCGAGAATCTCTACAGGAGAATTTTTGTTCTCTAAAGAGCGACAAGAGAGACTTGACCTCAACTGTACTTTTCTCAAAGGCATGTAAATCAGCTGCTCTGAGTTGTTTTTGACCATATCCCCTGTCCATATAGTAACTGGTTAAAGCACCTTGAAATAAATTGCCAGCTAATTCTGCGGACTGATTTTGATAAAGATCGAGCAGTTCAGTATAGATTGTCTCAATCTGCTTAGCGAGACCTTTAATTTCGACAAATTCGACAATGTTAGCTTGACCAGCAAATAGCTGATTAGTTTTTAATTCAGCGAGCTCACTACTGACTGTCAACCATTTTTTGACTTTAGCAACCGTTTGTTGACGGCCTTCTTGACTGGCTGCCCTGACTAAATCTGACCGTGTATAAATCTGTAAAAGCTTAACTGCGTCTAGGGTATATCGATCTGCCCACATATGGGAAAAGTCATTGGTGTAGGGGCTAGAGATAACCTGTGTAGACTGAAACATCATTGTTTGAATGGGTTAAAGTAGCTTGGATAAAATGGAGCGTTGCGGATCCTCAGGATGATTTTAGGGAGCAAATTCTTAACCCTGCGACGTTCTGCAGATCGTCGCATTCCGTAAATCAGCCTAAATCAGCAACAGAAACTTCACTGAGGCTGTTAAATAAAACAGCCTCTAAGTCTTTTTGTTATTCTTCAACAATAGGGGCCTTTGTCAATAATCTAGCCGTCTAATATTCTCATCGCTATGAGCATATGTCGGCACAGCAATCAATTTGCCCGCTTCAACAAAATCCAGGCTGTACGATCATTGACTCATTTAGCCGTGTTTTCACGCACCGTTGTGCACTAAGAGAAGATGCTGTAGGCCACATGTCCATTAAAGTCATTCTCACTAAGATTATTAAAACTAAACGTATTGAAAACGATTTAAGACCTAGGTCACGAAATGCCTAAAAAGTCTCCTTCTTAAGAAGGTTTTAATCCCTGTCTCATTTTAGGAGCCTCACTTTGTTTGTCAAGGACTCTAAACACGATGAAGAAGAGTATAAAGACGGTGCTTCATGCTGTGCTTATAAAACAACCCTAGAGGCTATTTTCTTTGTTTTTCATCGATATACTTCCATTCTCTTGTCTGGAAAAGGTTTCAGAGATCTGAAGAAAATCCGTTGCATTGATATCCTGAGACCAAACGCACGTTGAACCGACGGTTACTCACACAGTCTTAATAATTTTTGTTGAATTCAACAAACGCATAATTTAAGAGGATGCCGCATAAACAAACTTCCAGAACAATAATGGCTATACTGTCAACAGTATTTTCCCTGTAGGCAGTCTACGCCATCTGGCGGTTGTAGTCCTATGGTGCAACCTTCCGGAGTGTTAATTCCTCGATGTCGTTTGCTTGGGTCGGCAGCTCTGCTGTCAGTACATCACATCCCTCATCGGTAATCAACACATCGTCTTCTATGCGGATTCCACGCACATCAGCAAATTGTTGAAGACGCTCCCAGTTGACCATGCTGGCGTAGCGATCGCGATTTTTCCTATCGTCCAAGATCCCTGGTACCTGGTAAAAACCAGGCTCGACGGTTACCACCATATTGGTTTGCAAAGGTCTATCTAACCGCAGGAACCCAAGCCCAAAGCGATCGCTGCGCTGGCGACCAGGGGCATAGCCTGCTAAATCTCCCAGGTCTTCCATATCGTGCACGTCCAATCCCAGCAGATGCCCCACCCCGTGGGGAAAAAACAACGTATGGGCATCCTGTTCCACCAAGTCGTCTGGTTCTCCCATAAGAATTCCCAGATCCACCAGACCCACTGCTAGGGTTCGGCAGGCCAGCAAATGCAGCTCGCGATATTCCACCCCAGGCTTTGCCACCTCAATACAGGCATCATGGGCGGCCAACACAATCTCATAAATATCTCGCTGTGTTGAGGAGAATTTACCACCTACAGGCCAGGTGCGAGTAATGTCCGATGCCCAGCCTGTGTACGTTTCCGCCCCTACATCCGCCAAGATTAAATCATTCTCTCCGAGAGTATGGTGATAGTGGTTGTTATGTAAAACTTCTCCATGTACCGTGACAATACTGTTGTAAGCACAGGTCATGCTGTGGGCCATAATCACCTGTTCCATGGCAGCCCGAATATTCGCTTCGGTAAGATTTGCTTGGGTTGTCGCCATTCCCATTTTGTGGGCGGCCACCGACACCGTTGCCGCCCGTTGAATTTCATCTAGGGCATGGCGATCGTGGCACAGACGCAGTTGAACAATGGCCTCAAGGAGACTTAAATCTTGTTGTTGTGATTGTTTCGCTGGGGGGATAGATCGCTTTAATGCCTCTTCCTGTTGGGATGCAGTTGCACTGTCCTGCACTTTCAGGGTGGCTACATGCTCCCCGACAAACTGCCCTAGGTCAGCTAAGGGTAGGGCATTGTCCGCTCCGATTTTGGTCGCTAACTCCTTACGACTAGGGCTGGGGCCATGCCACAGAGCTTGAGCAGGGGTAGCTTCATCCATAAACAATGTGAGTTGACCATCGGCTAGGTGGATCGCCGCATTTTCTAGGGGCAAGCCCGCAAAGTAAAGAAAGTGGCTGCTGGGGCGAAACGGATGGGTATTAGCGGGAAAATTCCGGGGGGTGGAGCGACCGGACCACAGTAGGGCTGGGATATCCAGATGACGAGCAAGCTGTTGGCGACGATGTTTAAGGGTGGCAGCAAGGGTCATTTGATATGGTTGGGAATGGTTCGTGCTGATTTGACTTTAAACCAATAACCCAGACATGGTGCCTGCCCACGACGCGGAAAAATTGATTTTAGACCTGGTTTCCCCCATTAGGGACACTGAGACGGTTCCCTTAGGAAACAGTTTGGGACGGGTACTAGGGGGAACGATTCGCAGCCAGCTGGATTTTCCCCACTGGGATAACTCTGCCATGGATGGCTACGCCGTCCGCTACGAAGACGTAACCACAGCGCCCATACAGCTAACGGTAGTGGAAGAAATTCCCGCAGGACAGGTCCCCCAGGTCCCAGTGGGGCCAGGTCAGGCGGCCCGAATTTTTACCGGTGGGATGATGCCCTCCGGTGCAGACACCATTGTGATTCAAGAAAATACCCAGCGTCAGGGAGACCGGGTTACGGTCCTAGAAGCGGCCAAGGCCCAAGCATTTGTGCGCCACCAGGGAAGCTTTTACCAGGCGGGAGCCACGCTACTGTCCCCCGGCATTGAATTAGGGGCAGCCGAAACTGCGGTACTGGCCGCGGCCCAATGTGGGACGGTGCCAGTCTATCGGCGGCCTCGGGTAGCGATTCTTTCCACCGGAGATGAGCTGGTGGAGATTCATCAGCCTTTGGGACCAGGACAGATTGTGGACTCCAACCGCTATGCGTTGGCGGCGCTCGTGGCCCAAACGGGGGCAGAACCAATTCCTTTGGGCATTGTGCCCGATCAGCCTGCGGCTACACGGCAGGCCATCACGGAGGCCCTAACCCAGACAGACATGGTGATTTCCTCCGGTGGTGTGTCGGTGGGAGACTACGACTATGTGGATCAAATTTTGGCGGAACTGGGAGCGAAAATTCATATTCGTGCCGTTGCCGTCAAACCGGGTAAACCGCTGACGGTAGCCACCTTTGAAAACTTTGAAGGCAGCCAGCAACAGCAGCTATATTTTGGATTGCCGGGAAACCCAGTATCGTCTTTGGTGAGCTTTTGGCGGTTTGTACAACCTGCCCTACGCAAGCTCTCGGGACGGCAAGGTGGTTGGTCGCCCACCTTTGTGAGTGCCATCACCGATAACGACCTGAAAGCAGGGGGAAAACGAGAAACCTATTTATGGGGACAGCTATCCTTGGCCCAGGATGGTTATCACTTTACGGTGGCAGCCGGTGGCCATAGTTCTGGAAATCTAGTCAACCTGAGTCGAACCAATGGCTTAGCTCAGGTGCCGCTGGGAGAAACGTTGATCCAGGCCGGTCAACCCATCAGGGCTTTGATGACGGGGCAGGGGGCAGGGGGCTGAAGTTGGAAGTCGGAAGCCGGAATTTCCGAACTCCAAACTCATATCCCACTCTGTATTGGTATCTGGGATAGACATCGACCGTGCTGTGAAATGTTAAATAGTTTCCAAGATTTAGGTGCAATGGAAACAGCATGAAGATCGCGGGCTACCATAGGCGATGGGTTTTATCGCCCACCAGACCGGCATCTTTTTTAGCTAAGTCGCCGTATGCAGTGCCAGTGGATTGCGCTAAAGTGGCGCATATTCAGCAACTAATTTTTCTCTGGCTGATACTTTATGAGCCCCCAACGTCCTTCCCGTCGTCACTCTAAATCTGTGCATGTGCCCCGCAGTCATCGGTCTCAGCCGGAGCCTAGTGGCGGAGGTGGTAAACGGTCTGTTCCGTCTCCATCCTATGCTGGGGTGGCCACGGATGTTCCTTCTGCCCAGCCTGCCGCTAAACCATCACGTAAGTTCCCTGGATTAGCGGCCCTACGGTGGATGGGTAGCTGGCAATTTCTTTTACTTGCCACGGTGGTTATATTGACGGGCACTGTATCGTTGGCGGTGTCTAGCTTGTTTCGCATGCCAAATTTACCCAACTGCCGGGGAGTGTTTTGGCCTACGGCTTCGGCTGCCATGCGTCTGCAATGTGCCGAGTCCTATGCGGCCCAGGACAGCGTTGATTTTTTGTTAGAAGCCATCAATCTGGTGGAAAAACTGCCGGACGATCATCCCCTGCGGGCTGAGATTAATGCCAAAGTAGAGCGCTGGTCTATCAAAATTCTGGAACTGGCGGACGATCAGTTTCATCAAGGGGATCTCGATGGCGCGATCGCAACCGCCCAAAAAATTCCCCTGCATACCGCCGCTGCCGACGATGTAGAAACATCGGTGAACCGCTGGCGTCGGGTGTGGGAAGAAGGGTCAGACATTTTTGAACAGGCCAAGACCCAACTCGTAGAAGGCAACTTTAAAGATGCCTTTGGTCTATCGGTACGGCTGCTGGACGTTAGCAACGACCATTGGTCAGAAACCAAATACGGTGAACTCACTGGGCTGATCGCCATGGCCCGTGAGGACAGCCGTAAGCTTGGTAAGGTAAGGCGTTTAGCCCGTGCAGGTACTGTTAAGGGGTTTAAGGAAGCCCTAAAGCTCATTAACTCCATTAGCAGCGAAAGCGTCCTGTACGAAGATGCCCAGACCTCAAAGTCCGATATTTCCAGGGATATGCTGAGGGTGGCAGAGCGCTTTCTGGCCAGAAAACAGCTACCCCAGGCCGAAGAAATCCTGGTGGCGATTCCACGTAATGAAGGGTTGGATGCAGAAATTGCCGACTTCCAAGTCTTTATCGATGCCTATCGGCGGGCTTGGAGCGGTGATGCTCTAGGACTAGACTCTGCCATTACCCGTCTGCAAAGCATGGGTCGAGACCGGCCCCTCTATGGCCGTGCCCAGGAGTTAATCAGTCAGTGGCGGGCTGAAATTCAAGCCCTGGCCCAGCTAGATGTGGCGCGTCAGATTGCCGCTCCTGGCAATCTGAATGACCTGCGCTCGGCCATTGTGCAAGCGCGCCAGATCGATCGAGGCAATCCCCGTTGGGATGAGGTGTCCAACCAAATTGACCAGTGGGAAACTCGGGTGGAAACAACAGAGGATTTACCTATTTTGAATCGGGCGGACCAGCTAGCGGCGGCGGGGACTCCCCAAGGGCTGCAGCTAGCAATTCGAGAAGCCCAGCGGATTCGCTCGGATCGGGCCTTATCTGACCGGGCAAAAGAGCGGATCGGCGGCTGGCAAGGGCAGTTGGAAGCGATTGAAGATCGGCCTTTATTAGACGAAGCAAGACGGCGAGCCGCAGCCGGGGATTTGGGAGGTGCGATCGCAGTTGCCTCGCGGATTTCTCCAGAGCGGTCTCTCTATAGCGAAATCCAAGACGAGCTCGGCAGCTGGCGCGATCAGCAACAAAATACAACTCGTTTACAAGAGGCCAACAATATTGCCCGCTCTGGCACCGCCAATGACTTGGCACGAGCCATTGTTACCGCCAACCAAATTCCTGACAACAGCAGTCAGTACAAAAACGCCCTCACCCAGATTAACGATTGGAGTTGGAACCTGCTAAATCTAGCAGAAAGTGAATCCAGTATTAGTCTGGAGCGGGCCATTAGCTTAGCTGGTCAAATTCCATCCCAGGCAGCAGCCTATGCCAATGCCCAGGACCGCATCCGAGACTGGCAAAGAATGCAGGGAGCTAACACTTTAGAGCTGACAGCCCCGGACGACTCAGACATTTAGAAAAACGGAAAAGCCAGCATCCAGGGCAGCTGTGCAACTCGCCAATCTTTTTGATATTCGCTAAGGCCGATGGTCATGGTCTTAGCGTCAACCGATGGCTTGGCTCGATAGGTACCAAACAGATAGTCCCACCAGGGGAGGTTAAAGCCAAAGTTGCTGTTGGTCTCCTGGGTAATAGCCGAATGATGGATGCGGTGCATGCTGGGTGTAACAACAATGTGACGCAAACGGCTATCAACCCTATGGGGTAGATGTATATTCCCGTGGTTGAACATGGACGTCGCATTGAGCAGTACTTCAAAAATAAGCACAGCCATGACTGGAGTACCCAATAAGAGAATAGACCCGACTTTAACTCCCATGGACAACAAGATTTCAAAGGGATGAAATCGCAGACCGGTGGTCACATCAAAATCGAGGTCAGCATGGTGCACCCGATGGATTCGCCACAGGCCAGGCAACGCATGGAACAGAACGTGATTTAGATAGACAATAAAGTCTAAGGCAATAATGGATAAAACGACAGCCTGCCAAGGAGGCAGGGGGCTAAGGTGAACTAGTCCAAATTGTTGTTTTTCAGCGATGGCAGCCATGCCCACGGCAGCCATGGGAAAGGCCGCTCGTAGCAGCACTGTTCCTATCACTAATAGACCCACGTTACTCAACCAGCGTATGCGTCTGGGAGCTGACAGGTTCCGAAGAGGAACCATCGTTTCCCACAAGAGCATGAATACTAAGACACCGAAAAAACAGCTAAATCGAATTATGGGTTCATATTGCATAGGAGATAGCTAACTTGTAAAAAAACACGGTCCTTTTTCCCTTAATGTAAGGAAAAATAGCTGTGAGTGCTGTGGATTACTTGCCTGACGTTCCATGAGTCAGATCGATTTAATATCTTAGACTTTGCCCCCACCCCCCCAATTTTGGGGGCTTTGAGTTTAGTCTCCCCCAGGATTGGGGGACGGAAGGGGGTCTCGATATCTATTAGCCCATTGAGATTACCTATCTAAATCAAAAATGACAGATTTTAATCTAGACTCTATTCCTTCCCAGCAAGGGCGAATCGCCATCGTTACCGGAGCTAATACGGGACTGGGTTATGAAACAGCGCTCAATTTCGCTAGAAAAGAGATGACGGTCGTGATGGCCTGTCGGAATCGGGCAAAAGCTGAGAAGGCTAAGGCAGATATCGAAGCTGAGGTACCGGGAGCTGATTTAGCTTTTTTGCCCATTGACCTGACGGATCTATCCTCTGTTCGCGAGTTTGCGAAAGTCTTTTGCGAGAAATATGACCGATTGGATTTGCTAGTTAACAATGCGGGCATTATGTTTCCGCCCTATGCCAAAACGGTGGATGGCTTTGAAAGCCAGATGGGGGTGAATTACTTTGGTCATTTTCTGTTGACGGCGTTGTTATTGGAGTGGATGCCGGATCGAGCAGAGTCTAGGGTGGTGTCGTTGAGTAGCGGTGCCCATCGAGCAGCGCAGGGGATTAACTTTGAGGATTTGCAATCAGAGAAACACTACTCGAAATTTGGGGCCTATGCCCAGAGTAAGCTGGCCTGTTTGATGTTTGGCGATGAGCTGCAGCGGCGATTGGCAAAGGCAGGTAAGAAGATTTTGTCGGTGAGTGCCCATCCGGGCATGTCGCCAACGGAGTTGGCGCGGTACATGCCGATGTATCAGCTGATGTTTTTGCGGGTAACGGTGGCCCCGTTTTTTATGCATGGGGTAGAGCAGGCGGCGCTGCCGACGGTGATGGCGGCATTGAGGGCTGATGTGCAAGGGGGAGACTATTTTGGGCCGCAGGGGGTGTTGGAGCTAAAGGGAAAGCCTGGACGGGTGGGAAAGGCTAGGACTGTGGAGGATTTAGACGCGGCAGGGCAATTGTGGGAGGTATCGGAAACGTTGACGGAATGTACGTTTCCGATTTGAGATGAACGAAAAATAATCCGAAGCCAATAACTATGGTTTGAATACTATCTGGATTGTGATTACTCGTTTTTTGGCCGTTGGGCTAAGGGCATATGTGACAGCAGCTTGCCATAATTGTGTTAAGCATTATTGCGGTTATTTAAGAAAAGATACTAGAAGATCTCGTTCTTAGTAGGTGTGTTAAACCAATAGCGACAGGCTATGCATGACTTCTTCCTAAGAAGCTCATTTTATACTCTTCAAAACCGTCAAAGACCCCTTAAACAATCATTCACGGAGTTTAAATACTTCAGTGGGTAATGTTGCGCTGAAGAGTTTTCCAAAATCACTAATATTGTTTTCTGAATTATGAAAATGCCTGAATTTGTCACCCATGAATTTGTCAAAGTTGAAGAGCTTCAGCATGTGAGGGTCCCTAGCAGCATCCACCTGTGGCAGGTGTTGGAGGGGCAACGAAAAAGTCTGACCAACAGCCAACGGATAAAAATAATGGAGTCTCAAAAGGGCTTTACTGAAAAGTCGTTTTGGGATGAGTGGCTGGAAAAATATGATGGGCGGCTTCCCAATGGGTTTTACTGGATTGATCACCAGGTTAATAATTTAAATGTGGTCCTGAGTAATAACTGGTTTGCGGCGGAATATCAGCTGGAACAAAAAGGCGTTGTTGTTTTCCCAGAATAGCAAGTAAGCACCCTGGCAAAGAATCCCAAGTATGCCAAGTTCAACCTGAAAGGAGCACGTTAAAACGCCTACAGCGTACCTAGTAATTTCTTTCCAGCTTCAAGTCTGGAGGTTTCTCCCAACAGAATACACTCTGACAATATTTCTAAATCCAGTAGTGATAAAGCAGGAATCAGACTAGCTGTCACTTTTTGATAGTTACCCGCTTGCAAATGGTAAGCACTGAGAATGCCATCCTCCCATATCCATACCTTATTCACATCCAAAGCCTTGTAGCGTAGAAGCTTGGATGTATCACCACTGGTAAAGTTGACTTCAACAGCCAGCTTAAAACCTTGGATTTCGTAGGATTCATCCGCTTCGGCAGAAGCTACACCGGTCTTTTCCTGGGTCATTGAGCCGGTTGGTTTAAACTCAATTTCTCGATGAAATAGAAATAGTTCGATTAAAAAACCAATTAAGCTTTTGAATAGCTCGTGTGCCTCCCCTGGCAACAGAATTTCAATAGTGCCATTGTAATAAAACAGTCTGACCCCAGAGCTGTTTTCAAACCCTTTTTGTAAGTGCTTAAACTGTGCCCAAGTTCGATGCTGCTGTAGGGTGCAAACATCTCCGTTATTGATTTCTACTTGAATAGGGGATGGCCTGAGAGTGATAGTCATAGCCTCAAACGGATCTGGACAGCCGCTTTCTCTAGTATAGCATTGGCTATTGGGCATCCTTATGGCTGAATTGATCTCATAAAAGTCTTGGCTATCAGCGCACAATGTGGCGTGGCCATCCGATCACCCATACACAAGATTTTGGCATCTTGATTAAGAAGGGGAGCAACACCTTGAGATAAGAGATTTTCTAAACAATGCTGGTACCGCGATAGAGTTCTTCGATAGGTAGTGTCAAGTTAATGCTTTTGAAGGTGACTTGTTCGTCAATGGAATAAATGATGGTTTCCCACTGGGCACCTATACAATGACGGCATTCCACTTGTTGGGTATCTTGTTCAATCAAGACATATTCTTCTAAGGAAGATAGCAGGGCATAGTCTTTAAATTTATCGCTTCTATCAAAGTCTTTGGTGGCAGGAGATAAGACTTCGGTGATTAATTTAGGATAGCGTTTTACGTAGCGATCTTTTCGGTCGTTTGGATTGCAGATGACAAAGGCATCTGGGTAATAGAAAAAGTCGTCGGCGTAGTTGACTTTGACATCACCGGAGAAGAACTGGCAAGTGCCATCGCGCAGGTGCAGGTTTAGAGCAGTAAGAAAGTTAATGGCAATACGGCTATGGTCATCGCTGCCGCCTGCCATGGCATAGACTAAGCCCTGGCGATATTCGTGACGAATTGTGTTTTCGTACTCTAGAGCCAAGTATTCTTGAGGGCTAAACCCGGCTGGAAGTGCAACCATAATTTTGCTTCTAAATCATTACTATTTTGACGTAATCGAGACAACTTCTACGTCCAAGATATTACAGCTCCTAAACGTGCTGATTAATCTAACGAAACTCTAACAAATAATATTTATTGCTGAAAGCGTGGAGTATATTCAAGACGCATTCTTCCAGCCAATTTGCCCATGCCCCCGGTGCAAAGGATTCTAATTTAGCTGCAAATCCATTGGACTCTTCCAGACTGCGTCTGGAGGAAGAGGTGCGTGAGATTGAATCTGTACTACAGCGGGCGAAGAAGCGGGATCTGTTTGAGCTAAAGCCCCAGACTGCGACTCGTCCCAGCGATATTCAGCAAGCGCTGCTGGACTACAATCCACAGATTGTGCACTTTTGTGGCCATGGGGAAGGCGATCAAGGACTGGTGTTTGAAGATGACCAGGGCATGGGGAAGTTTGTGGACTCTCAGGCTCTAGCAAATTTATTTGAGTTATTTGCTGGTCAGGTGAAGTGTGTGGTGCTGAATGCCTGCTATTCCGAGGTGCAGGCGGAAGCCATTGTGGAGCACATTGATGCTGTCATTGGCATGAACCAACCCATTGGGGATACCGCCGCGATTCGGTTTGCGGAGGGATTTTACCGAGGGCTGGGGGCAGGTAAAGATGTGGAGTTTGCCTACAAGCTGGGGCGGAATTCGCTGGAGCTGCAAAGGATTCCAGAGGATCATATTCCGGTGCTCAAGCGTAAAAGTGAGGCGGAGACGCCTAGCGAGGCAATCCCTGAGAAAGAAACTGCCACAAAGTCACGGATTTTTATTAGCTATAAACGGGATATGACGCCGGATGAGCCCGTTGCTAAGCAGCTCTTTGAAGCATTACAGACAAACCATGAAGTCTTTATTGACCAGCAAATGCCGGTGGGTACCCCATGGGCTGAGCACATTAATGCTGAACTAAAGCAATCCGATGTGCTGATCGTGCTGCTGTCGGAGCATTCCGTGCATAGCGAAATGGTGGAGCATGAGGTGGAGCTGGCCCATCGATTTGCTAGCGCTAACGGAAAACCCCGCATTTTGCCCGTGCGGCTGACCTATCGAAAACCATTTCAGTATCCGTTAAACCAGTATTTGGACCCGCTGAACTGGGCCTTTTGGGAAGATGATGACGACACAGGCGATCTGATCGCAGAACTGATCAAGGCTATAGAGGGTGTGCCGTTGCCCATTGCCGATGATGCCAAAAAGGACCTGTTGGACCATCAGACAGAAGATGAAATTCCCAACCCAGCATCTTCAGCCCAGCCCGTTTCCCTGGAGTCGCCGGATCAGGGGACCATGGCTCTGGAATCCAAGTTTTACATTGAGCGGGCCGAGGACCGGCGGGGACAAACCGCCATTGATGCCCAGGAAGGCACGGTGATCATCAAAGGGGCGCGGCAGATGGGCAAAAGCTCATTGCTAAATCGTATGATTGCCAGCGCAGTGGATCAAGATCGGCAGGTGGTGTTTCTGGATTTTCAGTTATTTGACCAGCCTGCATTGGAAAATCGGCAGCGCTTTTTCCGACAGTTTTGTCGGTTCTTAGCGGATGAGCTGGACCTACCCAACCGCCTTGATGACTATTGGGATGAGGATTTGCCCCTACCTAAAATTTGCACCAGTTACATGAAGCGCTATGTGCTTAAGGAAATCGATGAGCCCTTGGTGCTGGCTATGGACGAAGTGGATCGGGTACTGGATACCCCATTTCGGTCAGACTTTTTTGGCATGTTGCGCAGCTGGCATAACAAGCGAGCCATGAGCAAAGTATGGCGACAGTTTAGCCAGGTGTTAGTGATTTCCACAGAACCGTATCAGCTGATTGCTGATTTGAACCAGTCGCCGTTTAATGTGGGACAAACGCTGCGGCTACAGGACTTTTCGGCAGCGCAGGTGGCGGAGCTAAACGAACGCCATGGAAATCCGTTTGGTGTAGGTGAGTTGAAAGAGCTGATGCGACTGTTAGCGGGGCATCCGTATTTGGTGCGGCGGGCGTTGTACCTGATTGCGACGAAGGAGTATACGGCGAAGACCTTTTTTAAGACGGCGAGTGCGGCCCAGGGACCATTTGGTGGGCATTTGCGACGGCATTTGTTTCGGTTGAAGGGGCAGGTGGATTTGACCCGAGGGCTGATGGAGATTTTGCGGAGTCAGTCTTGTGGGGATGAGAAGCTGGTGTGGCGGCTGGAGGGTGCTGGGCTGGTGCGGAAGACGGAGACTGGCGCGGTGGCGCGGTGCGAGCTGTATGCGGAGTATTTTCGGAAGCATTTGTATGGGGGGAGTATGGGGGGAGATTTTGGGATAGCTCAGTTCTTCCCTTTAGAAGGCAAGGTTGTTTCGTTTTCACCAGAGATTTTTTGTGAGGCTTATGACTTCGTTCATACTGAATCGAGAGATGATCGGAAGGAATCAAAACCGGTTGCTTGGGGTCCCTCCGAGTTCCCCAAACCCCCATGGCTAGGGCCGGGAGGCCGCCCTAGGACCCAGCCTACTAGGTTATTCTCAATGGCATTAAAAAGGGGATACGGCGGGGTCGATTAATCAGGTTATCGCCTTGTTGTTTAGCACGAGCCTCCTTATGTGAATTATGTCTTTCTCAGATGAGTTTTCAATGTCCACACGTATTAACAGTTCTCTCTTAGTAGTCCTATGAGTACGCCGAATCCTGGGTTTTATACGGTTGGTGGGCCTGTGCAGGCGGGGAGTGGGGTGTATGTGCTGCGCAAGGCAGATGGTGAGCTGTTGGCGCTGTGCAAAGAGGGGACGTTTGCTTATGTGCTGACGGCGCGGCAGATGGGTAAAAGTAGCCTGATGGTGCGGACGGCGGAGCGGCTGGCGGATGATGGCATTGTGTCGGTGATTGTTGACCTGCAGGTTTCAGGGAAGCTGGTGTCGGTGGACCAGTGGTATCTGAATTTTTTGGTGTCGCTAGAGGAAGCGCTGGACGAGCAGGATATTGAGCTGGATACCCAGGTGCGGAAGTGGTGGCAGGAGAATCGGGATCTAGGGCCATCGAAGCGGTTTTCGCTATTTATGGAGCAGGTGCTGCTAGCGGAGGTGACGGCCCCGATTGTTATTTTTGTGGATGAGATTGACACCACCTTGGGTATCGACTTTACCGACGACTTTTTTGTGGCGATTCGGTACTTTGCGGTGTCGCGGGCGGTGAAGCCTGTATTTAAGCGGCTGTCGTTTGTGTTGATTGGGGTGGCAACACCAGGAAATCTGATCCAAGACCGGCAGCGGACGCCGTTTAATGTGGGGCAGCGGGTGGACCTGACGGACTTTACACTAGCAGAAGTGGGGCCGTTGGCAGCAGGACTGGGATTGCCTCAGCTGGAGGCGGAGAAGGTGATGGAGTGGGTGATGGGATGGACGGGGGGACATCCTTATTTAACGCAGCAGCTATGTCGGGCTTTGGCGGAGAGTAGTGAAGGGGAAGGCCAAGTAAGGGGCTGGACAAAGCGGGCAGTGGATGATGCGGTGGCTGCTACGTTTTTTGGGTTGATGGCGGAGCGGGACAACAACCTGCAGTTTGTGCGGGGGATGTTGACGGAGAGTGACCATGAGATTTATGACGTGTTGACCACGTATCGGGATGTGTGGGCTGGGCGGCAGCCGGTGGTGGATGATGAGCAGTCGTTGATAAAGTCTCATTTGAAACTGTCGGGGGTGGTAAAGCGAGAAGTGGATAAGACCCTGCGGGTGCGCAATGGGATTTATGCGCGGGTGTTTGATGGGGCTTGGGTGAGGGATAACTTGCCGGTGAACTGGCGGAAGCGGATACGGCAGTTGCAAGGGACGATTGCGGCTAGTTTGTTGGTGATGGGGGGACTGTCTGGGTTGGCAACTTGGGCTTTAGTAGAACGAGCTAGGGCTCAGTCCGAGTCAGATAGGGCTGAAAGCTATCTAGTAGATCTAGAAGCACAGAATGAAGAAATTAAAAGACAAAGAGATATTGCAACAACGGCAGCTGATAATGCAAAACGAGCGGCAATAAGAGCCTTAGCAGCAGAAGGGTTAGCAGAAAAAGAGCGCGATGAAGCAGAAGTAGCGCGCCAACAGGCTGAGGAGGCAAAAGCTATTGAAGCGGAACAACGACTGTTGGCAGAACAACGGCAGCTAGAGGCAGAGCAGGCAGAGCAGGCAGAGACAGTCGCACGGGAAGCGGAAACAAGCGCTCGACAGAATGCAGAGGAGCGGCGTTTGCAAGCAGAAGCAGCCACACAAGTTGCAGAAGAACAATCGAAAATTGCTTTGGGTCGTCAGCTTGCAGCTCAATCAGAGATCACCCGGGGTTTACGTGGTAACTTGTTACCCACTAGCATTTTGCTTGCGATTGAATCTAGTCAACGGCTGATACAAGCAGGTACTGCCAAAAACAACATTAGCCGAGGGGAAGCAGACAGCGCACTGCGCAATTACACCTTAATGGCTCCCGAAATTGCGCGACTCAGTCACGATGCAGAGGTCAGAGCGGTGAGTTTTAGCCCCGATGGCCACACGGTTGCCACCGCCAGTTTGGACGCTACGGCGCGGTTGTGGGATAGCCAGAGTGGACAGGAGATTGCCGTTCTCAATCACAATGAAAATGTCAATGCGGTGAGTTTTAGCCCCGATGGCCACACGGTTGCCACCGCCAGTTTGGACGCTACGGCGCGGTTGTGGGATAGCCAGAGTGGGCAGGAGATTGCCGTTCTCAATCACAATGAAAATGTCAGAGCGGTGAGTTTTAGCCCCGATGGCCACACGGTTGCCACCGCCAGTTTGGACGCTACGGCGCGGTTGTGGGATAGCCAGAGTGGACAGGAGATTGCCGTTCTCAATCACAATGAAAATG
>JBCCQQ010000069.1:0-31482 GCA_039024555.1 Cyanobacteria bacterium P01_D01_bin.156 | reverse complement strand
CAAGGGGAACCGTCAGGGAGGGGTCTGGAAAACTAGCGCAAATGGCCGAAGACCCCTCCGCCTACGGCACCTCCCCTTGTTAAGGGGAGGACGTTGCTTAATAAAATCCTGCTTGGAATTTTATTTTTGTGCAATCGCCTAAGTGGCTCTGGAGCTAGATAGAAAAGAACTCTTTGACGTTATTAGGTCGAGATAATATTTAGAAGGACCATCATTGGGGATTATGGCTAAACATGCCTCAAATCTTGAGATGGCCTCCTCTCCAGACCTGCCGCGATAAATCTCTAACGCTGTCTGAAAGCAGTCTCGCAACATAAGTAATCGATTGTCTGTGCTACCGACAATACCCAGTAGTTCGTAAATAGGCTCGGGCGTTCCAGATAATGCAATCTGGTCAATTTCTCTCACTTCGATTGTATCGCCTGCCAGCTGCCTGGTTGTAGCTGTCATCAAAATACGAGTTCCATAAACTTTGTTCAAATTTTCTAGTTTTTCCGCCAGCCGGGTCACTGGCCCCAATACCGTATAAGACTTAGACTGCTCAGAGCCAATGTTCCCTGCTAGGGCCTCGCCTGAGGCTAAGCCAATGCGGATATTAATCTCTGGCAGACCTTTTCGAATACCTAGTAAGTCTGGCAAACTGCGACGTAGTTTAGTGAGTTGGTCAAACTGTTCTAGGGCGGCGTAGCAGGCTAGTTTGGCATGGTCTGCCGAGTCTACAAAGGGAGGAGCCCAAAATGCACTGACCGCATCCCCAACAAACTGATTAATCACCCCGTGGTGCTCCTTGATGGGAGCGGCAGCAAGGGTAAAGTATCGGTTGATCAGGGTGACTAGCCCCGTTGGTGTAAGCAGTTCGCTAATTTTACTAAAGTTGGCCATGTCCGAAAAGAACAGCGTCATCATCTGTCGTTGACTGCCTTCGGTTGAATTAGGCTGTCCCAACAATGTGTCAACAATGCGGGGGTCCACATATTGGCCAAAGGTGGCTTTGAGCTGTTCCTTTTCACGAATCTTGCTCACCATGTGGTTAAAGGATTCTGTCAGCTGACCAATCTCATCACCAGAGTAGATGGGAACTTCCACAGTCAGATCCCCTTGTTCGACTTTCTCCGTATTGCTGACCAATCGTCGTACCGGACGTACAAGCCCAGCGGTAACCCAAGCGGAAAATAGTAAACCGATACCGCTAGCCAGGCCGGTTAACCACCAGCTCAGAGTCAGTGTTCGTTGTTCAGTAACCTGGGCGTGGTGAGCAGATTGTTCAATGAAGGTGGTTAGTTCAAATAAGATATCTTGAATGCGATGGTCAAAGTCGTCTTTAAAGTCGGTAATTTGAGTAGCCAACAGATTAGCGGCCTCGGGGTCACTAGCCTTTAGACGTTCAATAATATCTAGACTGTAGTGGTGGAGATTTTGATGCTCCGATGCCAATACTTCCAGCAGTGGACGAAGGCGAGCAATTTCAAGGATATCCTCAGGACTATAGGCGGACTCAGCCGCTTTGTCGGCTAGGGCAATGGCAGTGGCAATGTCCTGTTTAACCCGTTCGCCCCGTTCCTTAAAAGCCTCTTCTTCATCGCTGGCTTTAGCATTATTGTTACCATTAGCTTGGTTATTATTGTCAATGGTGTAATACCGGATCATTCGCTCAAAGTGAATCTCTTCTTCAAGCACATGGACGTTGATATTGGCGATATCCTCTGTTAGAGGTGCCAGATAGTAGGCAATATCAATCAGCTCGTGATTAACCTGACGAATGCGCACATAGTTGAGATAGGCCACCCCCAATAGCAGACCTAACATGCTGCTGGCGATACCAAAAATCTTAGTGCCAATGGAGAGAGAAAAACGAGGCTGCATGGTAAGCGTTAGTTAAGAGAGAATTTAGGATGACTAATTATAGAGAAAGAGTTTTTTAGAGAAGATTATTTCCGGGTTAGTTGCCATACCCCATCCCAGTTCGTGTCGGGTGGATTTGCTTCTAGCTGGGTAATTCGGTCTAGGTAGAGCAGTGTGGGCCGATCGCCAGGTTTTTGGTCCAGGCATTGGGTAAAGTGCTGACGAGCCTGCTCCCAGTCCTGCTGTCGATAAGCCGTGAGCCCCTGGGAAAAGGCTGCGATCGCACCCTCATCCGCAGCCGTTTGAGCATCTTTGCGCCCCAATAACTCATAAATGTGGATGGCGTCTTCTTTCCCCACCACTCGAATCAGGTCCAGTTCTCGGGTAGCCATAACATCCGCCACCTGTTGTTGGGTGGCCTCGTTAATAACAATGGTGGCTCCGTACTGCTGGCTAACCCCTTTCAGGCGGGAAGCAATATTTACTGTGTCTCCCATTACGGTGTAGGCCTTAGCAGCCTCTGAGCCCATATTGCCTACCACCAATGGCCCAGTGGCGAGACCAATGTGGAGATTTTGGGTTTGGGCCATGGCTAGCTGGGCCAGTTTGGGTTGCAGCTGGGTCAGCTGATCGAGACTTGCCAAGGCCGCTTCACAGGCTAGACGGGCATGGTTATCTTCATCGGTAAAGGGAGGGCCCCAAAAGCCCATAATCATGGTGCCAATAAACTTGTCGATCACCCCATCGTGGTTACTGATGGGGGCCGACATCAGGCTTAAGTAGTCATTGATGATGCGTTCTTGATCGGTGGGTGCTAAGGGTGCTAAGCCGGTTTCCATACCTTGCACCTGGGCAAAAAAGACGGTCATAATCTGACGCTCTCCGTCAGTAGCAGCGGTGTTACTGCTCTGGACAAGGGATTTTACAATCCGCGGATCGACATATTTGCCAAAGGTCTCTTCTAGACGGGCCTTGAGTCTGAGCTCGTCCACCATCGTGTTAAAAGCTCGGGCCAGGGTGCCCACTTCATCTCGACTGGAAGTATCTAAATGAACATCCAGATCACCGGTTTGCACGGCGGTAGTACCGGCTTTAAGGGAGCGTACTGGCCTTACTAACCCTAGGGTAACCAGGGTGGCGTAGGCCAAACCGGCTAGGGTGGCTAAACCCGCTATGGATGCACTAAGGGTTTGCACCACTTGCTGGTGATACTGTCCAGATTGGGCCGCTTTGACGGTAAAGTTTTCCAGCTCTAGGAAAACGTCATTAACCGATTGGTTGAAGTTTACTTCCTGGGCAACCAACGTTTCTTCAAGCTGATGGGCGGACTCTAAATCTCCGGCAGCTAACAGCTCTAAAAGCTCACTCGTGTGGGTTTGAAATAATTGGTGTTCCGTTTCAATGGCCATTAATCTGGGAGCAATGCTCTGCCATTTAGCCTTGACTTCGGGAATCGTCGCCTCATCAATGGCGGTTTGGACTAGTGCGATCGCAGTTTCAATTTCTTCATCAACCTGCTGCCCCCGTTCCATAAACCCTGCCAGCTCCGACTGCAGACGCTCCTCATCTAGAGGTTCAATTTCATACAGTGTTTGTACCCGCTCAAAGTGCAACTCCTGTTCCAGGACGTGCACATCAATTTGGGCTACTCGATCAGTAATGGGAAGCGCGTAGTCCGCCAGATTAATAATCTCTTCGTTCACCTGCCCTAGGCGTCGAGTCGAGACCCCTACCACCATAACCATTAGCCCCAGCAGGCTGGCAGTTAGGCCAAATATTTTAAGGCCGATGGGTAGGCCCTGCCGACGAGTATGTAGGCGGACAGTCTCAAGGGCAGTCATGGGACAACGAAGTAAAGACAGTTAGTCTAAATTTCCCCACTAACTTGAGATTAATCAGATTAGTTTGTTGAAAAGTTGACTTAGACGTCCTAGCATCTGTGACCTTCCTCTAGCGGCTACCTAGAAACGCTTTACCTGATTTCCTCTATGGGCGGTAGTCGGCGCTTCACCAAAGATGACTGAATCATAGAGGTGTTTGTTTGGGCGTAGGGAATCAGCTGATCGAGTATTTTTTCAAGATCGCTGGCAGATTTTACAAACACCTTTGCAATAAAACAGTCATCACCCGTAATGCGATCGCATTCAACGATTTGTTCTATTTCGGTAATCAGAGCTATTACATGGGGCTGCTGACCGGGAAAGGGACGAATCCGAATATAAAACCCTAGGGAATAGCCAAGCAGTTTGGGCTCAATCTCCACCGTAAAGCGTTCAATAATGCCGGACTCTTCCAAACGCTGCACCCGTTCAGAAATGCTTGGTGCAGACATACTGAGCAACCTAGCGAGTTCTGCAATGGAGGTTCTTGAGTCCCTCGTTAACGCATGGATCAGTTGTATATCGATAGGATCCAACTTGGTTTTACGTAATCGAAGGTTTTTGGTCATTAATTCCTCTATTTTTTAGGTCGAATTTCTATTTCAACTTTAAATCGCTATGTTAATGCAAAAATGGCACTGGTACCATAAGGTCACTAAGCTCACGCCCGCCTAAACTAATCAACTTCTTCATGTGCCAAAAGAGATTGTTGTCATTGCCCCCATAGAGAGTGCAATAGTAGGCCATCAATCAAGAGCATCGTTTTATTGGGTATGTCCAACATTAAAACGATGACACTTGAAAAGTTCTCTTCAAGCGGCATAGAGCAGATTGAGCAGATTTTCAATAGGATGCCACTGACTTAAAGCTTAAGGAAAAGCTATTTATAATTTTGATTAAAGGAGTCTCGAATGACGAAAAACTCTTCTCTCCCTGACTGGGTCTTTAATCTTCACGATGCTAACAAAGGCATATCTCGCACACTTGCAGAAGGTATCCAAACATGTGTTTTTGCAGGTGAACAGGCGATGCTGTCGGTTGTAAAATTTGAGCCTAATTCGGTGGGTAAAATACACAGCCACCCCGAAGAACAATGGGGGGTGCTCCTCGAAGGAGACTGCATTCGTCAACAGGGCGATGAAGAATTTGCCATGAAGGTGGGGGACTTTTGGCATACCCCAGGCGATGTACCCCATACTATTCGAGCAGGGGCAGCAGGGGCTTTGGTACTCGATATATTTAGTCCACCACGCCAAGAATACAAACGCAGTGGCGACGGATTTGGGCAGGCGCAAGTTCACACAGAAACAACAGAATAATGCGAGAAAATACCCTCAAAAAGATATGGGCAGACAATAGGATAGCTCTCAATGCATGGCTTACAATTCCGAGTGCTTGGACTGGTGAAGTCATGGCCCACACTGGGTTTGATGCATTAACCATTGACATGCAGCATGGCCTGATGGACTACCAAACTGCGCTTACTATGCTACAGGCGATGTCGAGTACATCAGCAGTGCCGTTGGTACGTGTGCCCTGGAACGATCCAGTATCCATTATGCGCCTATTGGATGCTGGTGCCTATGGCATTGTTTGTCCAATGATCAATAATCGCCAAGAAGCCGAAGACTTTATCCAAAGCTGTCGCTATCCCCCCTTGGGACAGCGCAGCTACGGCCCCATCCGCGCCAATGTTTATGCAGGCAACGATTACTTTTCGGTAGCCAACCAAACCGTACTTGCTCTAGCGATGATCGAGACTAGCCAAGCCCTAGACAATCTTGAAGAAATTGCGTCTACGCCTGGTTTAGATGGTCTATATGTCGGAACTGTAGATTTAAGTATTAGTCTCGGATTACCCGCAAAGGTTGACTTTTCCCTAGCTATCGTTGAAGATGCGCTAAAAAAAATAGTTAAAGTAGCCCAAGAATACGGTTTGGTCCCAGGGATTCATGTTGGTTTGCCTGAAAATATCCCACTATTGACAGAATGGGGATTTCAGATACTCACGCTCACCAATGACACCCCTCTGTTACGGGGAGCTGCAAGTCATATTCTCAGACAGACAAGGCAAAAACTAGGCTATGTTTAGCAATAAATAGAGATTTTAATGGGCACCCAGGGAGACATTACAAAATCACAAATACCCTTAGTTGTCGATAATGTTGAATTGAACATTGCAGCGATTCACCGTGATGGTCATCTCGCTCCCCTTCTATTTCTGCACGGTTTCGGTTCTACAAAAGAAGACTACAGCGATATTGCGCTCCATACCGCTTTTGATGGGCATCCCTTCATCGCCTACGATGCACCAGGCTGTGGCAAAACCCATTGCTCAGACCTCTCACATATTTCCATTCCCTTCTTGGTAAAGACTGCTTTAAAGGTACTTGACCATTTCAAAATAGGCCGTTTTCACCTTGTTGGGCATTCAATGGGGGGGCTTACGGCGTTAATGTTTGCCCATCAATACCCCAACCGTATTCTCACTTTTGTGGACATTGAAGGGAATATCGCACCAGAAGATTGCTTTCTAAGCAGACAAATTATCGAGTATCCAGAGGGCGATGACGAAATATTTTTTGACGCGTTTATTGAGCGAACTTATAAAGCTCCAGCCTTTGCCAGTACCCTATATGCAGCCAGCTTACGCCATAAAGTACGAGCTGGTACTGTAAGAAGCATTTTTGAATCTATGGTGGATTTATCGGACCATGGCGACCTAATGGAAAAATTCCTAGCGTTACCTTGCCCCAAACAGTTCATGTATGGTGAACAAAATGCGTCGCTTTCGTATCTTAGTCATATTCAAGCCCATGGTGTACAGCTAGCAGAAATTCCTGCCTGTGGTCATTTCCCTATGTATTCCAATCCCATCGTGATGTGGGAAAAAATTTCTGAATTACAGGCGAGTGTCAGGACTATCTGAAGTCATGCTTAGCCAAAGATAAGGTAAATGACTGAGACAGTTTTTAGATTGGCCTATGGATATTGCCTGCAAAAAGCGTCTTTATCTGTTCTTGATAGAACCTTCACACCGTGTGAAGGTAAATATGTAATACTAAGCCTGTGTTTCACTGTAGTTGAGTACATCAGCATCACACGTTCTCATCTACTGTTGTTTTTTCTTGTTGGCGTTTGAACAGCAACATTTTACTGATTACTTTAGTAATAATAGTTAATCTAGAATCCTTGTGAACACAGAGCATTTAATTCAATTACACAGTCTCTACAGCCAATGTAGTTTTTTTAGCTTGCAAGACAGCTAGCCAGATGGATTCATTCTTTGTCTGACTGTGCCGAGAGCTATTTTATGTCAACTCATTACAGCCTGCTGTATCGCATAGACAGTCTTGAAAGGTAGCTTTCAAGAGACAGCAGTACGGTAAAACGTGAAGCAATTAACTATCACACTAAACGCCTGTGTCGATTACCTCTGCACCCAAAAGATGTTGACTCAACAGATCATTATTCTGGTAATCTTTTGCTGCCAATTTTGGCTTTTACAGCAGAGTGCCTCATTACTTGTTAGTTAGGCGGCGGATCTCAACAGTTAGGGCCATCTATCGATCTTGCGAACATGACAGCCGTCCTATGCTGTCATTCTTTTTCTTTGCGGCTTAAAGGCTTTATCACTACAGCACCGATTAGCATGAATACCCTATCCAGCGTTAAAGTTACCGATGCGTACACAGTTAACCCAACAATTTTAGCTCTGCGGATTGAGACAGGTGAAGTCATTAAAGGAAAACAAATTCCTTATATACCTCAACCAGGAGACTTTGTTAACGAGTGGAATATTTTGTACCGTGATGGCCAGGTTGTAGGTCATATGACTGCTGGCAACACCGTAGTACGCACCTTTGACACTCTAGAAGGGCCGGAATTAGACACTGATTGGGCTGATAATGTTAGCAACTACACGATCAAATCCATCAGTAATTCCGGTGCTAGTCAAGACCTTAAACCCACCAATGTTTTTCGTAAGAGTAAGGTGGCCGGTATTGCTGAAACCGGTTCTTGGGACTTTGGCTGGCCCATGGAACATACGGTGTTTTTAGAATTGCCTGAACCGTTGGAAAAGGGCAATACCTATGAGATTGACTTTAGCGGGAGTGGTGTAGAAGATACAACATTTACGTACGAGCCGACAAGCGATCGCAGTGAAGCAGTACATATTTCCCATATTGGGTTTGATCCAGACTCCCCCACAAAAGTGGCCTTTCTCTCTACCTGGATGGGCGTAGAAGGACAAGATGTAGAATACACTCCCGGACAACGGTTTTGGTTAATCGATGAAGCTACTGGTAACAAAGTCTACGAAGGAGCCGTCGAACTCTCCAAGGATAAAGATGAGGCCGAAGATTATCTAGGTCGTAACTATAACGGCACTGATGTCTACATGATGGACTTTAGTGACTTCACCCAAACAGGCAGTTATAAGGTCGCCGTAGATGGTGTGGGGACTTCGTTCTCGTTTGATATCGGAGAACAGGTTTGGGCAGAAAGTTTTTATGTTTCGGTTCGGGGCATGTACCACCAGCGCAGTGGCATCGCCTTGGAGAGTCCATATACTGACTATGAGAGACCCCGACCATTTCACCCGGATGATGGAGTCCAAATTTATCAGTCTACGGCTAACCTAATGGATACCTTTATGGGATTAAATCCAGCTGTAGATACCTTTGAAGCACTAGTGGCTGGCAAAACAGAACAGTTAGTGCCGGAAGCATGGGGGGGCTGGTTTGATGCAGGAGACTGGGATCGACGGATTCAGCATTTAGATGCTACCCGGTCCATGTTAGAGCTAGCAGAACTGTTTCCTGATTATTTTAGTAATGTTGATCTAAATATTCCTGAATCCAACAACAATCTACCCGATGTTATTGATGAGGCCCTTTGGGGACTGGACTTTTTCAAACGGTTGCAATTGTCCGATGGGGGAGTACGGGGGGGAGTCGAATCGGCCTCTCACCCCGCCAGGTTTGAGGCAAGCTGGCAAGAGTCGCAAACTATTATGGTCTACGCGCCAGATATGTGGTCGAGCTATAAGTATGCAGCGACAGCGGCCTATGCCGCTTATGTCCTGCAAGATATCGCCCCAGATCAGGCAAATGAGTATCAGGAGAGTGCTCTGAAGGCCATGGAATGGGCGGAACAAGAATTTGGCCAGATTCCTGAAAACACAACAACCTATACAGCTGTTTACGATGAGCGTAGTTTAGCCGCCGCTGAATTGTATCGTCTGTCTGGAGATGAACGATGGCACCAAGTCTTTTTAGATACGACTGTATTTGATGATCCTAATGTTGCTCCTTATATCTGGCAAAATCACAATCGTCGGGATGCGGCGTTTACCTACTCACGTACGGAGCAAGCTGGAGTAAATTCGACTATCCAAAACAATGCTAAAAATTCATTGTTGCAGGCAGCCGACGATGAGATTGTTGCCATTAACAGTACCGGCTTTAAGTGGAACAAAGATCCTTGGGCCCCATTGGGATGGGGTAGCCTTGGCCCTAATAGTACTAATCTGTTGCGGGCTCATAACCTAACCAGTAATGAAAAATATTTAGAATCAGGGATTTTAGCCACCCAATTTATTATGGGAGCTAACCCTGACAATGTTAGTTACACCACAGGGCTGGGGCACCGTACCCCCGATGATCCCTTAATTATCGATAGCATTGCTGTTGGGGGGAATCCGCCGCCGGGCGTTACCCTTTATGGTCCTGTGGATTTTAGCTATTACGATGACTGGTCTCTGGATTTATTTGACGATGTTAGTTCTCCCGATCCGCGGCTATGGCCAGTCACAGAAGGGCACTTTGATGTTACCTATTTGGTGCCCCATTCAGAATTCACCATTATGCAAACCATCGCACCCATGTCCTACAACTTGGGTTATTTAGCGGCATTGCATGATAGTACTCCAACATCTCCAATTACGCCTGGGCCAATTATTCCTGAGCCTGAACCAGTGCCTGAACCGCTCCCCGCCCCCATCGCGGAGAGCGTGCTCGGAGAATATGGCACTCTCAGTCTGGACCACAGATGGCAAACTATTGCCTTGGATAACAATTACATCGATCCGATCGTCATTGTTTCAGATCCCACATTCAAGGGTGGAGACCCGGCTGCTCTGCGGCTGCGGAACATTACTGAAGATACTTTCCAAGTACGTCTACAAGAGCCTAGCTATAAGGATGACGTACACACTCGTGAATCTGTATCTTATCTGGTGATGGAGGCAGGGGATTGGACCTTGACGGATGGTACACGTATCTCGGCAGGGACCCACAAGACTAACCGATTGACATCTCAAGGATTTGACACAATTGACTTACAAGACTTTGACGAGAAGCCTATTGTTCTCTCCCAGGTACAAACTCTTAATGGATTCGACTGGGTAACAACCCGAATGAGGGGGCAGAAGTCACAAAGCTTTCAGTTAGCCATGCAGGAGGAAGAGGCTAAAAACTCAGGGGGACATGCCCAAGAAACCGTCGGGTGGCTAGCCGTTGATCCAGGTGTGGGGTCTGACGGAGATACATTACTGCAGGGGGGGATGACAGGACGTACCGTTAATAAGGATCGCACCCAGGTGAATTTTGAAGAAGCCTTTGACCAGGCACCATCGTTAATTGCCAAACTGGGGTCCTACTACGGAGCAGATACCGCTAACCTGAGGCTAGATAGCATCAGCACCCTTGGCTTTGGAGTCAGAGTCCATGAAGAGCAATCCAAAGACATGGAAATCGGCCACACCAGAGAATCGATCTCTTTTCTTGCCTTGGAAGGTACATCTGGCATTTTGACTGGGATGGCAGTCTAACCCTCAAAAGAACGGTAGAAGCTAAGCAATTTGGGATCGGCCAGCCAGCTGGGGGTATTGCTTTGAAGTCGGAGTTCGGAGTTCGGAAGTCAGAAAAGCAGAATATTCCGACTTTCAAACTCCGACTTCTTTTATTAATACCTAAATAGGTGCAAATTACCTAAAATCAGATGGCAGCTATTCTTCCGTGCGATTCTATGTACGACTTAGCCCGCCGGCGCTACCTATTGGCTTTTCTCCTGTCCGTCTGGCTGGTGGTAATTAATGCATATCCATTAGCTGCACAGCAAACTATTACTTGGGAAGATTTAGAACCCCGGACCACCACTTTACAAAATCCGTATGAACATCTGTCCATTGACCAGACCCATGAGCTATCGATGTTGGCTCAGCTCCAACTTTGGATAGATGAAAATGAGACCGGTTCTGAAACGTTTGAGATTCAAGAAGTTGAGCGCCTAAGAAACCGATTAGAATCTCAGGGTCTCAATGTAGAACAGCTGCTAACTCAGGTAGACAAAGCTCAGGCCTACTGGCAAGAACAATCGCAATCAACCAACCAGACTCTAGAGAATCAGTCAGTTCAACTATCGGGGTATGTATTGCCTCTCACCTGGAACAATGAGCAGCAGGTCACCCAGTTTCTGCTGGTTCCCTATGTAGGCGCTTGCATTCACGTGCCGCCGCCACCGCCTAATCAAATCATCCATGTGCAACCAAAGGCGGCTATGGAGCCACCTGGGTTATTTGCTCCGGTCGCAGTCACTGGTCAATTGCGTAAGCAACCCGCCAGCTATGAGCTATTTCGTGTGGATGGTTCACGCCCAGTGGAGGTGAGCTATGCTCTTAACCTAGAAAGTATGGTGCTAGAGTCGCCGGAGTCAGTCTCGTCAATAGTGTCTGGCCCTATTTGGCAAACAATTCCTATGAGGGTGTCTGCGGTTCTGACCCAGGCTATGGGTAAACTTCACGCTCAGCGTTCTTTTGGCACTTTTCTCCTTGGATTGCTGATGGCCTTTAGCTACGGCGTTCTCCATACCCTCGGTCCCGGCCATGGCAAAGCCGTAATCATCTCTTACTTTGTTGGCAAGGGAGGGAGCTTACGGCGGGGCATCACCATGGGACTCCGAATTGCCATATTCCATGTATTATCAGCCGTTATCGTAGTGTTACTGACGGATACGGTGATTCGACAGGTGGGTGGCAGTACGCCTGATAACTATCAAGTCATTCAACTGGTTAGCTATGGTGCGATCGCAGCGATTGGTGCCTGGCTACTGTGGCAAGCTCTGAGAACACAGTCATCTGTTCACCGATCTGCTATGCATAGAACAGATCCGGCCTCTGTGCTATCTCCCGACCTGGTTCAACAGATCCAGCCTAGTCGTGACCTCTGCCAGTGCTTTAACTGCATCGATTCGGAAGGCGGCAGCTGGCTTTCCCTAGCCATTGGAGCAGTGCCCTGCAGCGGTGCCCTACTGGTGCTACTGTACGGTTTGGCCAATGATTTACTGTGGCCCAGCATTGCTATGGTTCTCGCCATTTCTGCAGGCATGGCCATAACCCTTGCCTGGATTGGAGCTATGGCCATTATGGGGCGTCGATATGCCGAACGTCGTCTAAACAACAGACGTCAGCGCCTGACCCGATGGGTAAGAATTCTCGGGGCAGGCTGCGTGTTTTTATTAGGTTTGGGCTTATTTGGCATTACCTTAGCCTCTGGGGGCTTGCTGGCAGTACTGCCTTAAAAGCAGCATAGCTTCACGTCAATCAGTAATGATTTAACAAATTGCTGGGGGATACTGGGTAAATGCAGTACCAACATGCCCCCATTGCTCAAACTCGTCCAGAGACTTTTTTATCAGATCCCTTACAGCGTAGTCCCCTGACTGAGCAAACACCGGGCACAGCTGCAGCTTAGGGCATCCATAATCGGGTTGGAATCATTGTGAACTAGAGTTACCAATCCACTCTCCGCAGCATCTGGTGTTTCACTCAAGTCAGCTGCATCTGCAGGTTGGGCAACCGCCAGAGCCAACATTAGAGAACTAGAACAGCCAAGAACGGTCAGTACGTTACGCTGGTTAACCATAGAATTAAAGTCATAGCTATGTTCTCACTATAGCTAATAGATGGAGGCTGCCGACGCTCTTCAAGTGGTTTTACCCTAAGTACTTACCTCTCAAAATCCTTTTTGCAACAGCAACCTTAAGATTCAGATCAATATCTGAATCTTCTGATTAGTGTGCCGAACATGGCAAAAGCCAGCATCGAACTTGGCTCAGGAACAGGTTGAGGCTTCTCGACAAGAAAGGTGCCCCCTGCAAAATCGTTGTTGCACTCAAAAGTAACGTAGTACGAACACTGTTTTCCAGTTGCTTGCAAAGCTGTAATATCAGTTGCAAATGCAGTAGTAACTCCAGGTTTACCTGCAAAGACAGCCTCTAGATTTAGCTCTTCAATCTCCGTATCTGTTAGTAACTGGACATCACCAATCAGATTTCCTGAAGATAAAATAGATGGAACGTGTGTAGCTCGGTCAAAACCACTATCATCCAAGGTACCTGTAGTTGGAGTGCCGCCGTCTGCAGTTACGTATTCTACGTAATCACCAAAACCACCTAGAAGATTACCATTGTCTACAGCAACATCAGTGAGAACAGGATCGGCATATAAACCTACACTGTCTACACCGTTTTGATTGTCAGGGTCAAAGGCGATAGCATATTCAGAGAAACTATTCGAGATTATTTCAATACATTTAAGTACTACATCAGAAAATCGAACAAGCTTATCCCTTGCGAGGTCTTCCGGCACACCACTTAGTGAAGCTTCGCTTCTAATCCCCATTACTAACCAATTATTGTTGATTTGAAGGGCTGTCGAATAGATTTCATATTGAGTGCCTCCAACATCATTGGCACTAATACTGTCATCCACAGAATCATCGTGAAGAATCCATTCGAAATCTGCAGCAAGACTATCGACTTTGAAGATGGCAGCTTTCGCAGGCCCAGCTATAGAGAGCGCTAAACCTACAGCAAGCGGCCAAAGCATAGGTAGTGAAATTGACTTGAAGTACTTACCGTTTGTAAAGGTACGATTCATGGCAAATGCTCACTGGTGACGAAGTGTTAGATCCAGTTCTCAGATATACCTTTCGAGATACACCTGGGAGCTGGATCTATTATTTTTCTAACACAAATAATAAAGGATTACATCTCGGCTACATGGTTCCTTTCGTGACAAATAGGGCCGATAATCCACTTTACTTAGTTTATGCCTATGAGACTCTATGTTTTCTCACGCTAGCCTTTGTATGAACTAGTGTGAGCTTGATAAATCTGTAGTATTTGCTCAACGGAAACATAATACTTTAAGGCTCCGACAAGTAAGGATTAGGAGACATTGATAGGCTCCATTTACACATCGCATATTAGTACCGCTGTCTGGCATTTTCTTAACGTGTTCCACCGCTCAGCCGTCGCTGGGGCATACCTGTTGGTTTTGGATGAAATGTATCTTCAATGTGATGCTCTAACGGTGTAACGCTAACCGTTACGGAAGCACGGGCATTATCAGCCATCAATAGATTTGTCGTCAAAATTATTCCCAATAGCAAGTGTCGTAGACTGCCCATGTTGATTCTCCGATGACCTCAGTGGGGCGCTCGCAGCAGCCTCAATGAGTTATCGGAACATGGGCAAAATTTACGGCAAGTTATTTACAAAACTTCAGCGAATGTGCGGAGGTTTTATCTAAAAGCCAATGAAAACGGGCGTTAGAGCCCCTCAGGCACTACCGAGTTAACGCCACCATAGCTTGGGTAATACGGCTCAGCTCGTCGGGACCGATAATGTAGGGGGGCATGGTATAAACCAGTCTGCCAAAGGGCCGCAACCACACACCGTGCTCCACAAACTGGGGTTGCATCACCGCCATATCGACCGGTTCATGCAGTTCTACCACACCAATTGCCCCCAGCACTCGTACATCACGTACTAAGGGCGATTGCCGACAAGGTGCTAGCTCAACCTTGAGCTGTGCTTCAATCTGCTGAATTTTGGCAGACCAGTCATAGCTCTCTAAAATAGCCAAGTTTTCTAATGCAACGGCACAGGCTAAGGGATTCCCCATAAACGTAGGACCGTGCATAAACACTCCGGCTTCCCCCTGGGAAAAGACCTGGCTAATGTGCGGTGTGGTCAATGTAGCCGCTAGGGACATAAAGCCCCCGGACAAGGCTTTACCTATACAAAGAATATCTGGAGAAATATTGGCATGTTCACAGGCGAACATTTTACCCGTGCGGCCAAAGCCTGTGGCAATCTCATCGAGGATTAACAACACCCCATATTGATCACAGAGCTCCCTGGCTCGACGCACATAGTCAGGGCTGTAGAACCGCATGCCCCCAGCCCCCTGCACAACCGGTTCAAAGATGGCAGCGGCGATACTGTGATGATGCTCAGCCAACAGGTGTTCAAAACTGCTGATATCGCTGTTGTCCCAGACTCCCCAAAATGGAATTTGAGGAACATCAGCAAAATGTTGTTGCCGTAGCACCTTATTAAACAAATGGTGCATGCCATTGACCGGATCGCACACCGACATGGCATCAAAGGTATCGCCATGGTAGCCCCCACGGACTGTAAGAAAGCGATGTTTCTCAGGCTGCCCCAGGTTATACCAGTATTGAATGGCCATTTTCATGGCGACTTCCACTGCAACAGAACCAGAGTCACAAAAGAACACCTGCTCCAGGGGGGCTGGAGTCAGTGCCCCTAATCGTTGGGCCAGCTGTACCGCAGGTTGATGGGTAAGACCGCCAAACATGACATGGGACATGCAATCGATTTGGTCCCGTGCGACCTGGTTAAGGCGAGGGTGGTTATAACCATGAATGCAGGTCCACCAGGATGACATGCCATCCACTAAACGGCGACCGTCTTCTAACTCGATATGTACTCCATGGGCCGCCTTCACCGGAAAGATAGGTAACGGATTGGGCATGGCCGCATAGGGGTGCCACACATGCTGTCGGTCAATGGCAAGGAGCTGTTCGGTCGGCAGCGGTTCAGTGGACGGGGGAGCCATAGTGATTGTTTTCTCTACTCAACAGTGACAGTAATTTTCTCGGAGATAACGGGATTGTCGTGGGGAATGTGACTGTAGTTACCCAAAACGAGCTGTAGAGTGTGGTCTCCCGCCGTTAGGCTGAGTTCGGTTTCGGTTTGACCAGCCCCATAGTGGAGTACTTGCGCAGACCCCTGGAGCGGTTCAGTCAGAGAGGGCAGCTCATCCACATCCACTAGCAGATGATGGTGGCCAGTGTTGGGTCGATCGATACCCGCTGGGGCAATGCCCATCCCCGATAGACCAAACTGCACTAGCAAAGGAGAACTGACCGTATCGCCATTGGCGGGAGAAATAATGTATGCCTCTGCTGACGCTGGAGCAGGGGAAAGCTCAACAGCATAGGCTGGGGACACAACCCAGCCAAGTAAACAGGTAAAACACAGGAATGAAACGGCAAGGCCGCGCTGAATAAACGTCACCATGGGTTAAACAACTCTAAAGCGAACATTCTCTATGGTAAGCTGTTGCGTTGCTACTACGGTCATATCCCTGACTGTCACAGTCTATTTAAACGGTTTATCAATGGTTTTAGCTGCAATTTTATAGTCCAGCTGTATAAAGTGTCCTTTGCTTTGATACATCTACAGGTACGCAAAGATACAACAGGGCCATGCAAACGCGATGTGGTGTTCTTCTTATCCAGCTGACCCGTTTGCTATAAAACGTTTCGAGGATTTAACCATGATGTTTAATCGTATTTTTTGCGCCCTGGGGCTAGCAGCAGCTGTTATTGGCATCGCTCCGCTAACAGCGTCTGCCCAACCTGACTACAACTATGTAGGTATTGGCGGCGGTGATGAAGGGTTTGCTATTAATGGCAAAGTCTCTTTATCTGACAATTTGTCAGTGCGTCCTGCTGTAAGCACCGACTTTGATTTTGACGATGGGGAAGATATCACCTATGTGTTGCCTATCACCTACGACTTTAATGCTGTTGACCCCCAGGGTCGTCTCTATCCCTTCCTAGGGGCAGGTATCAATGGTGAATTGGGGGATGATAGTACGTTGGAGGCTGCTGTTACTGGCGGTGCTGACTATCGAGTTAACGAGCGTTGGTTAGTGAATGGTTCTGTTGTTTGGTCTCCATTCCAGGATGGTAGTGACGATGTTGATTTTATCGCGGGTATTGGCTATAGCTTCTAACCTGTTGTGAGCTGTAGCAATAGTCCGATCGGGTTTCGGCCCTGTCAATGGCAGGGCCGTTGTTGAAGCAGACAGTTCTCCTGAGGGCTACTGCGGCTGATAGTTTTCTGTTGCGATCGCATCAGTATTCGGACTATCGAATAGCTCAGCACTTTCAAAAAAATCAATAAAGGCCTGATTCAAAACATCGTACCCCTGCTCATTCAAGTGCAGCTCATCCCGCCGATAATCCAGAGGAATCAAGCCTTCATTGTCAGCAACAGCAGAAAAACTATCAAAGACCAGCACCTGTTCGTCAGCCAAGGAATCGATATAACCGTTCACCTCGTAGATGGCTTGGGCAATATCGTCCGACCAGACAAATTTGCGAGCTAGGGAGGCCTCTCCCACTGGCAAAATGGTGCTAATAATCACCGTGGCACCTAACTCTCTAGCATCTTCAACAATTTTCCGAATATTTGCCCGACATAGATCAATAATCACATTGCGAATATCGGGCATCAAGGGAATGGTTTTTAGGTCATTAATTCCCACTTGCACAACAACAATATCTGGCTCTAGATCTGCTAAATGATGGCTAAATCGTTGACTGGTTTGGATAGATGTTTGACCATTAATACCCCGATTGATAAATTCGTATCCCTCAATATTTGGGTTAGGCCATCCCTGGGCCCTAGAGTCACCAAAAAATACCACACGTTTAGCCTCTTTTTTTTCTGCCACCTGGGACCCTGGACTGTAGTAACTCAGACCAAGCGGATCTAAACGAACTTGATTGAGCTCAACATAGTATTTCTTTAGCTGGCCAAACAGATAAACATTGCAAGCCACCGACACCCCCACCAGGGGTATCCCTAAATATGTCAGTAGCGAACCAACTCTCATAGGGTCGTTAGACGGGTGGTTGATAGAGAAACAGTGATAACGGTTTTTGAAGACCCTAGTTTTAACTTAAATTGTTCCAACGGATGCCCCAGATAAAGGTTATTTCGAGGTGGCGACTGCTGTAAATCTACTGAGAGATAGCCTTTCAGTAGCTATAAAGTTTGGACAGCCTTGTGTAAGGCTACGGTTAGGTCGCCAGGCACCAACATAAAGCAGGAAGATTTCCCTCAGGCAGTTAGAATTCTAAATTCCAAATTCAGTCCTAAACGCATCACCCATCCCCGATATAATCTCTATCCAAGCCCACGGGGTATAAATCAGAACTTGTAGAGCACATTGTCCCTTAGTTACACCTATGGTTTCTGGCACGCCATCCTTTTTTCCTCCCAAACCGCAGCCATTATTAATTCGACTGGTGCAAAGCGTTTCCTATCTGGTGCTACAGCGCTTTTACCGGTGTGGATTGATGGTGTCCGAAGATGATGTGGCTAAGCTACGTGCCCTAGACGGTGCTCGTGTGGTTTATGTGTGTAACCATCCGACCATGGAGGACGGTATGGTACTGTTTAGCCTGGCCGCTCGGGTAGGACAGCTGTGGTATTACATTGTTGCCCGCGAGTCGTTTCAAGGCTTTCAAGGTAAATTTTTGCAGTGGATGGGCTGCTATTCCATTCGTCGTGGCTTGGGGGATCGAGCCAGCATTGCCCAAACCCTTGGCCTATTAAAGCAACCCCAGGCCAGGGTGGTGATTTTTCCAGAAGGTGGCTGTTCTTACCAAAATGATACGGTGATGCCCTTTCGCTCTGGGGCGATTCAAATGCCGTTACAAGTGATGGCTCAGTTGGCTAAGCAGGCTCCTGATACGGACTTCTATGTCGTTCCCATTTCCCTAAAGTACCGCTACACCACACCTATGGAAGGGATTATTGAAAACACACTCCATGGGTTAGAGCAACAGTTAGGACTCACACCAAAAGAGCAGGACTCCTATCAACGCCTGCTGGCCATCTCAGCCATTGTCCTCAGCCGCATCGAACATGAATTTGGCCTGGTCCCTGCCCCAGAGCTTGATTGGAACCAGAGGATTCAGACACTACGGCACCATGTCGTTAGCTACTGTGAACAGCAGCTTGACTTATCCCCCAATAGCGCTCCACTGCGGGAACGGGTTTATCGCATTCAAGCCCTGTTAGAAGCCGAGGAACCTAAAACCGTAGCTGAGGATGATGCTCTGTATTGGACAACGGTGCGGCTCCTAAACTTTGATGCTATTTACGATGGTTATGTGGCAGCCAACCCCACCCCCGAGCGCTTTTTAGACACGTTGATGCGTTTGGAACGTGAGATTTATCAAATGAAACACATTCAACCAAAAGCCCATCGTCAGGCTATTTTCCGAGTAGGTGAGCCGATTAACCTGAAACACTATGTGGCGGATTTTCGGCAAGACAAGGGGAGTACCGTAGCACAGCTGACGGAACAGTTACAGGCTGCAGTGCAAGAGAATTTAGGGCCTTAACAACACCAATCTCTTTGGCAAAAAACAGTTTTTTGGAAACAACAATCAAGACTCTATACAATACCGTCTGAACTTAGGTTCAATTGTTTTATCACTTCAGCTAGCAACGAAAAAAATCTTTTTGCAAATAAAAATACTGCTGTCATCAGGGACACAGCGACCTACCGTGTACGTACTTTAGGTTAAAGTGCTAAACTATCCGTACATCAGGTGATGCAAGCTATCCACATATGACGACGGAGTAGCAGCTGAACGATAAATCAATCTTTTTTGGTCTGAAGAGATAAAAAGGGGCGATAAAGTCTACTGTAAATTCCATATTCATTAATTCACGATTTGCTGATGACCCCGGGCAGCCGGGGTAGTCTTAATATCAGGTAGTCTTGTCAGTCACGTTTTTTATGGAAGGGGCGCAGCAGCCATCGCTTCAAAATCTGAACCAGCGGGTACTTGCCGCCATTGTGGTCACTGATGCCGTGGGGTTTAGTGCTCAGATGTCGGCCAATGAGGAACAGGCACTGGCGATTATTAACCGGGATCTTACGCAGATTTCTGGGCTGTGCAAAGTCTTTAAGGGACAAGTGCTAAAGTCAACGGGTGACGGACTGTTGATGTGTTTTTTTAGTGCCGCTCAAGCCGTGGCCTGTGCCCTAAATATTCAAAAAAAGCTGCGGAGCGACCTCAAACGAGATAGTTTTGCCCACCGTATTGGCATCCATCTGGGGGATGTCTACATTAATAAGTCTGATGTAATGGGAAATGGCGTCAACATCGCCGCCCGCTTAGAAAGCTTTGCATCTCCAGGGGAAATCTGTGTTTCCCAAGTGGTTTACGATGTGGTCAAAAGTCGTCTGGAACTGGATGCCACCTTTTTAGGTCCCCTCAATCTCAAAAATATTCAAGAGCCCGTACCGGCCTATCAGCTACGCCCTGCATTGGAGCTGGATATCTCTGATGTAGAGATGACTCGTCCCTTTTTTGCTGAAGGCGTTCAAAGTTATGTTTTTGATAGCCCTTTAGAACAGGCCATACAGGTTCTCAGCGATCATCCGGAACAGGTGCGTATCAAAAAACTCATTTTTGGGACCTGTCAAAACCTATGGGAAAACGAAACCACGGTTCTCGATCAGTTTACGCTGCAGCATTTAATTGCCACATTGATGCAGCGTAATCCATCGATAGAACATTGTCGGGCAAGTCTCTACCGGATTGTTGCCACCCTAAACCATAAGGAGATTTACTCCCAGTTAGCACAGGTCATTCTACAAGCTGTTACGCCCCTTTACTCAGAGCAGGCAGCCAAACCACCGGTTGCCGAACAGTCCAGTGGCTCTGATGCAGTTACCGGTCGCGATCGCTACCAGCAAGTAGCCGATGAACTCGAACAGGATGCCCAAATTCTGCGCATTAAAAAAGTTTTATACTGCCTGTGCCACAAGGTTTGGGAAAGTGACATTCAAAAAATTGAACAAACAGACACAGCGATTTTAGTTGAGCAGCTTTACCATCTAACCCCCAGTCCCAAGGACTTAAAGTTTCGGCTCCGTCATCTGCTGCACCACCTAAACCAAAAAGCGAAATATACCAAAATCGTCAACACTATCTTTAAGGCATTTCATTCCCTATACAATGCCCGCCCTGAGATGATCCCCATGTCTACACCGGGACTGTCCAATGCAAACGATACCGATAGCAGCCCCGAAACCTGTTTTGCAGCTCTGCCAGAGGGCACCCATCCTGACAATACGGTGGCCTTTTCAGGCAAAACCATAGAAAGACCCGCTGTAGGCGATAGCAACCGCGTAAGAGATCGAGCCGACCTGTTTGAACTCAGGTTAGACATTATTAAATACTGCAATCCGCTACGGGCAAAGATTTTGCTGCACTCTACGGTGTACAGCCCATTTACCGGCAGCGCTCAGGAATGGTCCATGCTCCGGAGTAAAACTTTAGAAGACTTTTTACGAGAAGTTTTTGAGTATTGCCCATCGTTTCAGGATTTAGAGAGCAAACTTTCAATTATCGTGCACTGTCTAGAAGATACTAACGAGCATGAGCCGGTGGTCAGCGCCATCTTAAACGCGATCAAGCCGTACTATCCGCCAACGGCATCGCCCCCAGCACCCGTTCAGCTAACCCCTGGGCGGACAGCCGTTTCTGCCACCCTATCCGCGAGGTCCACCCCCTATGGATAGTACTGAACTATTTAAGTTGTATAACAAAGGGCGCACAGACTTTAGCGGTGTCTGTTTAGCAGGATTACGGTTAATCAAGTCCGATTTAATCGGTGCCGACTTTTCAAAGGCCGATCTGGAACGCACGGATCTGATGTTTTCCTATTTAAGTCGGGTAAATCTGCAAAAAGCGAATCTTAGCCGTGCCAACCTAAGCGGCGTTAATCTCAATCAGGCAAACCTGATCTATACCAACCTAAGCGATGCAAACCTGCATGGGGCCAGCTTACAGGGAGCCGATTTACGGGGGGCTAACCTGACCCTGGCCGATCTGTTTGATGTCAACTTAGCCGATGCAGATTTGCGCAATGCTGACTTGAGCGGTGCCAACCTGACGGGGGCCTGTCTGCGCGGGGCCAACCTGCGGCAGGAGCTCCGTAGTGAGCAAACAATTTTACGGGGAGCCCATCTGCGCCAGGTAGATTTGCGGGGAGCCAACCTAAAAGGTGCGGATTTAGCCAATGTAGATTTGAGTGGAGCCAATCTGAGCGAAGCCTTTTTAAAGGAGGCCGACCTACGAAACGCCAACCTCAGTGGAGCTAATCTGCAGGGTGCCTCCTTAGCAGATGCCCAATTAGAAGGGGCCAACCTACGCTATGCCGACCTCACCCGTGTTCGGGGTCAACGGGCCAATCTGTCCGGGTGTGATTTTACCGGTGCAGACCTTAGGGGCGTTAACTTTACGGATAGTAAGCTGTGCGGTGCTCAGCTGTTTCAAATTGTGATGACCGATTCCCGTCTGTTGCGGTCTGACCTGAGTAGGGCCAACCTCAGCGGTGCTGATTTGACCCAGGCAGACCTGACCCATGCGTATTTAGGGCGTACGAACTTAGGTTCTGCTAATCTAACCGAGGCTATTTTATTTAAGGCCGAGCTGAGTAGTGCAAATTTGGCCAATGCGAAGTTAGTGGGTACTACTATGCCCGACGGTAAGGTTCACGGTTAAAAATTTAGGCCCCTTAGGAATCAGGATTTAATAACGTTCATAATTTTGCTTGAAGCAAAGTGAGCTATTCTGTCCCCTCAGGGGACAGGATAAATCGGTACATTATTAAATTGCCGATCCTTAGGCATAAACAGTACCCCATCGGGTAATACACAGAAAGGCAGGTGAGATGCATGATTAAGAAACATCAGGCATCTCCAGAGAAACTCTTGCCTCACCGGTAAATTTAACTAAATAGCCCCTTCAGCGTAGACCTTATGGGACATCGCGGCAGATTACTACAGCTTATTACCCTGGCTATGGCATGGCCGTTGGCGTTTGCAGAAGCAGGCTGGGCTGGCGAGCTGCAAAGCAACGCTTTAGAGAGGTTAGACTTTGCTACGGATAGCCGATTAGAACGTTTAGACATATCGCTAGGCGCAAAGCAAAATAGTGAATCGAATGGTCGTTTAGCCGAAGCAGGTCGCCTGCTGGATTTAGGCATTGAGCAATATAGCCGCAATGATTGGCGAACCGCATTAGCCACTTGGCAGCAGGCATTAGCTATCTATCAAGACCTGAAAGATCGTTTAGGCGAAGCCAAAACCCTCAACAACATTGGCATTGTGCATGAATCATTAGGAGAGTATTCGGAGGCACTGGCGCAGTACGAGGCCAGTCTGGTGATCAAACGGGAGCTCGGTGACCGTTCAGGGGAAGCCAAAACCCTCAACAACATTGGCGTTGTGCATCGAAAATTAGGAGAGTATCCAGAGGCGTTGGCACAGTACGAGGCTAGCCTGGTGATCAAACGGGAGCTCGGTGACCGTTCAGGGGAAGCCAACACCCTCAACAACATTGGCATTGTGCATCGAAAATTAGGAGAGTATCCGGAGGCGCTGGCACAGTACGAGGCCAGCCTGGTCATCACACGTGAGATCGGTGACCGAGCTACAGAAGCCGCAACCCTCACCAACATTGGTATTGTACATCGAAACTTAGGAGAGTATCCGGAGGCGTTGGCGCAGTACGAGGCCAGTCTGGTGATCACACGTGAGATCGGTGACCGAGCTACAGAAGCCCAAACCCTCAACAACATTGGCATTGTGCATCGAACGTTAGGAGAGTATCCGGAGGCGCTGGCACAGTACGAGGCCAGTCTGGTGATCACACGTGAGATCGGTGACCGAGCTACAGAAGCCGCAACCCTCAACAACATTGGCATTGTGCATCGAACGTTAGGAGAGTATCCGGAGGCGCTGGCCCAGTACGAGGCCAGCCTGGTCATCACACGTGAGATCGGTGACCGAGCTACTGAAGCCGCAACCCTCAACAACATTGGCATTATGCATCGAACGTTAGGAGAGTATCCGGAGGCGCTGGCGCAGTACGAGACCAGCCTGGTCATCACACGTGAGATCGGTGACCGGGTTACAGAAGCTCAAACTCTGGCTAATCTTGGTTTCTTGTTTGATGACCAAGATAAACCTGTATTGTCGATCATCTTCTTTAAGCAGGCTGTCAATGCCTACGAAGCTATTCGCACCGATCTGCAAACTCTGGAGCAATCGTCTCAAGAGTCCTTTACTGAAACTATTGAAGCTAATTATCGTGCCTTAGCAGATTTACTTCTGCAGCAAGATCGCATCCTAGAAGCACAGCGGGTGCTGGACCTGCTGCGGGTGCAAGAACTTGATAACTATGTACGCGGCGTTCGGGGCAATGAAAATACCCAGGCTGGCATTGCCCTACGTCCAGATGAAAAAGAGATTATTCAACGCTATAAAACCAACCAAGATAAGCTGATTGCCCTGGGGCAAGAGCGGACCACGCTCGCAAAAATCCGCCCCGAACAACGCACCCCTCAACAACAGGCCCGCATTATTGAACTACGTCAGCTAGAACAAACTGCATGGCTAGCATTCCAAGCCTTTTTTGAACAATCCGACATTGTTACCCTGGTCAACCGTTTGCGCAGTACCCTGGGGGCCGCCAACATCGAGCTGCCCGAACTTAACGACCTGCGAGATAACCTAAAGCGTCTGAACCAAAACGCAGTCGTGCTCTATCCTCTTGTTTTAGACGATCGCCTAGAACTAGTTCTCGTCACCCCCGATTCTACGCCCATCCGCCACACCGTAGACGTTACCCGCATCGACCTAAACCGGGCCATCGGCAACCTGCGCTACGCCCTCGAAGCCCCCGATCGAGATGCTGTTACCCCAGCCCAAAAACTCTACAACTACTTGATTCGCCCCATTGAAACAGACCTAGAGCAGATGGATGCCAAAACCATTATTTACTCCCCCGATCTACGTTTGCGCTATGCACCCCTGGCCACCCTTCACGATGGCGAAGACTGGCTAATCCAAAACTACAAAGTCAATAACATTACCGCCACCAGCCTGGACGACTTAAACACCACTCCCACCGAAACCAATGAGGTAAACGTTCTAGCTGCCGCATTTTCAGAAGGCACCCACACGGTACAAGTGGGCGAACAGATCATTTCCCATTCAGGACTCCCCTTTACCAAACCAGAAATTGAATCCCTGGCTGAGGCTATCCCTGGCACTGTGCAGCGCCTGAACGAAGCCTTTAATGCAGGCATTGTGTTTGAAATGGATGACTATCACATTATCCATTTAGCCACCCATGCGGCCTTTAACCCCGGCACCCTGGAAGATTCTTACATTATGTTTGGCAATGGTGACGTGGCTACCCTAGCCGACGTGAAAGGCTGGACCTTCCCAAATGTGGAACTGATAGTGCTGAGCGCCTGTGAAACCGCCATTGGCGATGTGCTACGGGCAGAAGAGTTTATAGAAAGTGGAGAAGAGTCTGACAGCATTACCGGAGAAGAGATTTTAGGATTTGGCTACTTGATGGAATTGGCGGGGGCAGAAGCGGCCATGGGTTCCCTGTGGCAGGTAGATGATGGCGGCACTCAGATTTTGATGAGCGCCTTTTACGATGCCCTAGGTCGAGGGGGATTATCCAAAGCGGCTGCCCTGCAACAGGCCCAGCGAGACCTAATTCGGCTAGCGGATGATAGCAACCGGGGTGGTCTGGTTAACGTGATTGCCAATAGCGGTCTAGAAATCGACCCGGACGACCTTAGCCATCCTCACTACTGGGCTCCGTTTATCCTAATCGGCAATGGTCTTTAGGACGGTTCTGGTAAAGCAGCCATTAGTCGCTCAGGCCCCCAATCCCCAATACTGGGGGCTTTAAGTCTAATTTTTCCATGACAGAAATTCTCACTTGGAGGAAGCACTACGATAACTCAATTATTTATCTAACTGAGGAGGCTATCACCATGTCGTTTAACCGTCGTCATTTTTTACACGGTAGTGCCGGAGCCCTGGGTGCCATTGGCCTGAGTCAGCTGGGGCTAACCCATTCGGCCACTCGCTATGGCAAAGTACTGGCTGCAGCCACACCGCGTAAGGTAGCTTTGTTGGTGGGCATTAACGACTATCGCAGCAACCGCCTAGAGGGACCGATCAACGATGTGGAACTACAGCGCCAACTGTTGATCCATCGGTTTGGATTTAAAGATAGCGATATCCATATTCTGTGCAATGAGCAGGCGTCTCGTCGCAATGTGTGGGAGACATTTAACGAATATCTCTATGAGCCTGCTAGGCCAGGGGACGTGGTTATCTTTCACTTTTCTGGCCATGGAGAAAAGATTCGCGAGCGGGACCGTATGGAGCAACTGCTTACACAGATTCAGCGCACCTGTATCGATATCGACGATCTGGGCGAATGCAACTCGCTTTACAATACTGCGATCGCAACCTTCCCGGATGACACTCCAGAACAAGACATTATGGGCCACACCCTGCTATTGATGCGGGCAGCCCTAGCCCAAAAAACCGACAATGTTACCTTTTTGCTCGACTGCTGCTACGCTGGCGGCGGTAAGCGCGGCAATGCCGTAATGCGGTCCTTAAACGCTTCTTTAGATGCGACAGAAGACATTAGCAATCTGCGTCAGATTCCAGAAAGCGAATGGACCTACCAGCGACAGCTACTCGACACCCTCGACTGGAATGCCCAGCAGTTTGCTGATGCCATCACCGCCCCTAAGGGCCAGGGCTTTTTTGTAGGTGCCGTCCGCCGTAACCAGCTTGCCGCAGACTACAGCTTTGACGGTTTTACTGCTGGGGCCTTTACCTATTTATTAACCCAACACCTTTGGCAAAATACAGATTCCCTGGCAGAAACGATTCCCATGGTGGGCAACAGTGCCAATCGGTTAGCAGAACATTCCCAGGTGCCAGTCTACGACCCGGCCCGTGAGAATGATCCAGTGGTCAACCAAAAACCGATTTATCACATTGAACCCATATCTCAGCCTGCTGAAGCATTAATCTTGGATGCTGTGCGTGAAAAAGCTAACAATGATGAGGTAACCCTGTGGCTAGGTGGGCTAGACCCATGGTCGTTAGAATCCTTTGACCAGGGCGCGATCTTTTCAGTCATTGATAAAACAACTGGCAAGGAACTGGCAGAAGTGCAACAGATCGACGGTACCCGCCAAGGATTGGTTACCCAGGGCCGTTTGGTCAGTACCACTCGGGGTGCGAATGTATCATCCCAGCTGCTGCAGGAAAAGGTACGGGGCATCTCCAGTCAGGTTACGCTCAAAATCGGTTTAGACGATACCCTCACCCCGACGGAACAACAGATTGTCCTGGATAATCTAGGGGCGCTATCTGATTTTGATGTGTTTGTGGCCGAACCCGGTAAAATGGCCCATGTTTTGTTGGGGCGCTACACCGCAGAGATTGACCAGCGAGTCTCCCTAATAGAGACTAATCCGCGCCTGCGACAAACTGTTGGCAGTATCGGCATTTTTTCCCCAGCCCAGGTGCCCCTGCTGGTCGGTTCCTTTGGAGACTCAGGAGAGACCATGGAGAATGCCCTGGGTCGTTTGAAAGCCAGGGTTGTCAGCCTTTATCTGGGTAGAATGCTAGCCCTAATGGTAAATCAACAAACCTCTCACCTTGACGTCAGTGTGGAGGTGGAGCATCTGGGATCTCGCAGCGGCACTACAACTCGCCGCGGCGACCCAGAAGCGATCTTTATTCCTCAACAGTTTGAGCGGGGCATTGAGCAAATTGCTATCGGTAATGAAATTGAGGTCACCGTCCACAACAATGAAACACAAGATCTACACTTTGGCATTGTGGTCATTGATGCGGCGGGTGAGGTCAATGTGTTATTTCCCCTAACTACGGATAATGAAGACGCTGATGTTATTTCCCGTCGGGGTTCCTGGTCCACTAAACTCAGGGGTGCGGAACCTTTGGGTATTACTGAGCTGCTGGTGTTAGTCAGTCCACAATCCTTAGTTAGTCCATTGAAAACCCTGCGTCTAAAGGCTCCCAGGGTGAATAGCTCTCTCAGTCGCGGGGCCATCTCCACCAATGTAGACGCCATGAATGATATCTTTGGGGCCATGGATACCCGTCGCGGTAGTGTTAATACTGCCAAGGGGACACGGCTACTAGATGTGGACCAGGTGGCTGTGCTCTCCTTGTTTGTCGATATTGTGCCTGGAGACGCATCATAATAGCTGACGTGTGGGCTGAGAAGGGAAGCAATGCAGGCAACGGATATCCTACAAACGGCACTGGCGGACTATCACCGGCAGGTACGGGCCCTCAAAGAGCCCAAAAACTGGTCGGATGAATCGGTACTGGAAATGTTGCGAGAACGCGATCGCATCCAGGCCCTGATCGATCATCTAGCGCAACAGCCTGCATCTAAAACCCTGACCGCCGAAAAATGGATCACCCTATCCGAGGATGATGCTTTATTGGGTCAATGGAACGACCGACTGCTCCGCCTCCATACACTTTCCACCTGGCGCAAAAGCGTTAATCCCCCGGCGCATCACTGGTGGTGGCACCCCAAAAAGCCTGAAATCAAACCCATACTAGGCTGGTTCTGGGGTGGGGTCACCATTGCCCTACTCACCATTGCCCTGGCCTTTGCCAAAGATATTGCCACCCGATTTTTTGATGGCGCACCTGGCCTCTGGAGTTCTATTGGCACCATTGTTCCAGCGGCCCTAGCCCTGTTTGCCACCGGGGGCGTACTCACCAAAGTGGGGCAAACAATTGTTGATACCTATGTACTTTCTAAGGCAAAACCACGCTACAGGCCCTTAGTGCGCTGTTTATTAGCCCTGGGAATTGTGTTGTTGCTCTTTTGGGGCCATGCCGTGGGGTTACCCTGGGCTGCCCAGCGTTACCATGCTGTGGGCCAACGACAATATTATCAAGATAAACAACTTACCAATGCCCATGCCAGCTTTCAGCGCGCTCTGCGACTACAGCCAGATTTTCCAGAAGCAAACCATGACTTAGCCGTCACCTATGAAGATCTACGAGAGTTTGGCAAAGCTAAGGCAGAATATGCCAAAGCGATCCAGGCAGGCTACTTAGCCTCGGTCAATAATTTAGCCCGGTTACAGATTTTAGAAGACGAGGATGACGAGTCAGCTGCCATCTTGTTAAACACAGCCTTAAAAGACACAAATCGCGATACTGAAGATAAAGAATTAGAATACGGCTTACGTAAAAATCTTGGCTGGGCCTGGCTGCGTCAGGAACGGTTTGTGTCTGCAGAAGGAGAACTCAAGCGAGCTATCCAGTTAGAGACAGAGCTAAAGGAGCCCCGACCCGATGCCCACTGTTTACTGGCCCAGTTATATGAAACTCAGCAACAAGAACAGGCTGCTAAAACCGAGTGGGAAACCTGCCTAAGTAAAATCAATCGACCAGAAGATGACATCTGGGTCGGCCTGGCTTCTAAAGCCCTAGGTTATGAAGGAGAAAACAACCAAGCAACCGATACCCTCCCTAAGGAAGAAACAAACTGATGATTAATTCATTAAAAGAGATACTTCGACACTCTCTCAATTTTTTTCCATATCCATCATCTCCTAATCCCCTACCCAAGAAATATCTCAACAACGGCTCCCCTTACCAAGGGGAACCAACGGAGGAGTCTTCAATCCCTATCGCTATCAGTCGATCCCCCTCCGCCTACGGCACCTCCCCTCCTAAATGGGAGAACACTGTTCAAACACCATTCAAAAAAACAGTTCGTCTCTTCTTAATTCCTGCCCTCGCATTTACCACCTGGCTTACTCTTTCTCCCAGTGCCGCTGCCCGCCTCGCCCGTCTCTACTCCATCCAAGGAGAACAAGTCTTTCTCAAACGCGCTGTCTGGTCAGACTTTTACACCACATACCCTCGCACTATGCTCTATGGAGATGATTTATTAAGGGTTTCTCCAGGGACAGTGGTCACTTTGCTGTGTCCAGATCGTACCGAGAGTGACAATGTGCGTGCGGGGGTATCTAGTGTTAATGAAGCGTGTCCAGGTACACCTAGACGATTGAAACCAACATTTGGCATCAGCGATACTTGGACGGCCCAGGATTCCAACATTCCGTATGTCATTACTCCCTGGTCTGGCCAGGTACTCACCCGCACCCCCGTTCTACGCTGGAATCCAGTCCCCGGCACCCGGCAATATCGCGTTACCCTCCAGCGCAACACCTTTGATGGCTGGCAGCCAGAATGGACCGTGCTCACCGACCAGCCAGCCCTGGCTTATCCCGTGAATAAGTCCCCCCTGGTACCAGGAGAAGAATATGCCCTCCAGGTAACTGCGGGCTGGCGCGCAGCGGCATCGTCTGAGGAGTGGAGTGCGCCTGCGGTGTTTAGTGTTGCGGGTGGTCAAGAAGCACGAGATATTGCAGCGGATATTGCGGCAGTGGAGGCGATGGATGTACCACAGGCTTTCAAAACGCTGATCCTTGTTCAGGAGATCTATCCTACCTACAAGCTGTTTGCCCAGGGGATTAATGACTTGCAAAAACTGATTGCGACTGGGGAAGCGTCGGCCCTGGCCTATCGGCTGCTAGGGGACTATGCTGTCCGCAGTGGTCTGGCCCTAGTGGCAGAAGATAGCTACACCCAAGCTGTAGCACTTGCAGAAGCAGCCAATGAGCTAGAAGAAAGGGTAAAGGCCCAGTGGGGCTTGGGCGTAGTGTATAACCGCACCGACCGCACCAACCAGGCCCAAGCAATATTAGAATTGGCCCACCAAGGTGCTAAAACCCTAGAGGACGAAGACCTCCTCAGCAGCATTACAGCAGAGCGAAACCTATAACCCCTTTACCTTTACCCCTTCCCCCTTTACCTTTACCCCTTCCCCCTTCCCCTTTTTTCCTTTCCTATCCGTGGACAACGTAAAAATTGATCCATGGGTATGCGGATCTAATCAAGTAAACCTTGTAGGCTAGAACAATCAAGTACTGGTGTAGTATGTCGCTCCCTCGCTGCTTTACCCTAGGCCCATTAATTACCTCGTTGACCTTAGGTGCTGTATCCGGTCTGACGCTGGAAGTTGTGCGTCCTGCCACTGCATGGGCACAAACGGATGATCTAAGCACCCAGGCAGAGCAGCTGTTGGAGGAAGGACTTCAGCTGTATAGGGTCAGTGAATGGCAGCAGGCTTTAGAGAAATGGCAGCAGGCTCTAGACCTATATCGCCAAGCGAGCGATCGCGCGGGAGAAGCTGACACCCTGGGCAACATCGGCATTATCTATCGCTTATTAGGAGACTATCCCCAAGCGCTCGATTACCAAGCACAAAGCTTAGCACTCAAACGAGAGCTGGGTGATCGCGCCGGAGAAGCCAACACACTGGGTAACATCGGCATTATCTATGATTTATTAGGTGACTATCCGCAAGCGCTCGATTACCAAGAACAAAGCTTAGCACTCAAACGAGAGCTGGGTGATCGCGCCGGAGAAGCCATAACCCTGGGCAACATCGGCATTATCTATGAGAAGTTAGGCGACTATACCCAAGCCCTCGATTATTACGACCAAAGCTTAGCACTCAAACGAGAGCTGGGTGATCGCGCCGGAGAAGCCATAACCCTGGGCAACATCGGCATTATCTATGATTTATTAGGTGACTATCCGCAAGCGCTCGATTACCAAGAACAAAGCTTAGCACTCAAACGAGAGCTGGGTGATCGCGCT
>JBCCQQ010000068.1:0-31824 GCA_039024555.1 Cyanobacteria bacterium P01_D01_bin.156 | reverse complement strand
GTTCCTTTTTGGCACCGTTGCCACAAACACGTTCAGGCGTTGATGAGACTCGACCGAAACAAAATTGAGTATCATTTACGAGGGCTAAGAGCTATAGAAGCTGTCCTAGATACGCTTTAGCTGTTGTGTCTCCCTTTCAGACCTTTGTGACTATATGTAACGATAGCTATGCTTTCCTTCTTTAAAGGACAGTCGGCTTAGGGTTCTTTCTCTTTTCGACGTTTGGGCACGCACTCTGCTCATAAATTCTTTGCGGTAAGTGATTGCAGTCTAACAATTCCTATAACCTACTGCTGACAATGGATAGATACAATGCGTAGGTTATCTAGAGCGGGTGATTGGAAACGTGATGTTATGTTGTACACAGATGAAACATTTATTCGCAGGACTGCTCTAATCACGCTAGCGATCGCACTTATTTCATCGGGGTTAGCGACTCTGATCCATTACTTGGAACCTAAACCATATCTAATGGATCGGGTTGTGCCTCCTCTGATGTGTCTCATCTTTTCACTTCTGTTCTGTTGGCTTTACCTACGACCTGAAAGTCTGCAGAGAGTGTGGAGAATCTCTTTGATCACGATCTTTTTTGGAGGCGGTATTTTTCCGACCTGGATTTGTATTGGACAAGCTATTTCCTTACCCAACATCACTCTGGTTGATAGTTTGCCGCCAATTAGCAGTCTACCAATGGCCATCATTGCCATCATGTTTATATTTAACACTCCGCAGACTGTGATAAAGACTGCTGTTGTGTCTTGGCTTTTAATCTCCTTGCCCGTCATCAGCTATTTGATAGTTCACCCGAATGAACTTTGGAGCCCTCGCGGCATAGAAATCGCTTTAACGCTTGGCCCGTTCACAGGAATTGTTTCTATCTTGATCCCTTTTCACCAGGTGTTGCAAGACAGACTCATATCCTTGCAGGACGAACGAGCCCTTATGCAGGTACTTTCTGAACGAGATTCACTCACGAACCTTTACAATCGCCGTGCGGCTGAAGAGTTCCTCTCTATCTGTGTGGCGGATACTGATTCCAGAGATGGAGTGATTTTATTCGATATCGATCATTTCAAACGCATCAACGATACCTATGGCCATCAGGTGGGTGATGCTGTCTTGCTGGCTATAGCAAGTCGCTGTAGCCAGGTTTTGCGCAAGAATGACTGTCTTGCCCGCTGGGGAGGAGAAGAATTTTTGGTCGTATTGCGGCATGTTAGGGCTGAAGTGCTCGAACGCATCACTGAGGACTTGCGGTTAGCCATTGCCTCAGATGAGATTGAGCCTGCAGGCAGTGTCACCGCATCGTTCGGAGTGACTTTAGTGAAGCCTACAGACACCATTGAAAACTTACTACAGCGGGTGGATCAGGCGATGTACGCAGCTAAAATAAGCGGACGTAATCGTGTGATAGCTGATTTGAGTTAACAACAGTTCTAGGCAGTCTGCACGTATATTCTCAACTTCTTTTTAGATCACTGATCGTTCTCACCAACCGTCCATTTTGACAGGACAGCTGCAGTAACCATAAGTAAAAAGTAAAAAAATGATAATGATTATCATTCTGCGAGTATAATGTAGAACGCCTTGATGTATTTAGCCTTAGACTCTAAAGTCTAACTTGAACAATTGTTCGCCTTCTATGGAATCCTTGGACTTCAATTTAGTGGCCGGTCCGCCTGGGGTAGGTAAAACCGCCTGGATTAGCCAATTTCTTAAAGACGCTTCATGTCCTTTGTTTTATCTATATCCAGGAGCTGAGGATTCAGTTGATTTAGCCCGTATTGGTTACTGCTTCCCCTGGGTATCAGTTATTTCAGACGACCAGGCTTCTAGCGTGCTGGCTAACTTACCTGAGCAGGCCAAGGTTTTTATAGAGCTGGGCTTTCATCTGGATATAGAGTCACCATTACTAGCCTCCCTGCCTGGGCAACGAATCGCAGTTGTGCCACCTGGTTTAGAAGCCTCTGAATGGCACGACTGGGCAGATAAGGTCATCCCCGGTAACAATAATTCGGCGTCCGAGCCACTACCCGCTATCTGGAAATCTCCCCTAACGGGTCAAGTGTTTGATCCCCCCAGCTTAGATGCAGTGCTAATTGAAATAACTGAGGGAGCTTACGGTCAGGTGACGCGCCTCAAAGGTATTTTTGAGCTACCGGATGGCCAAGCGTTCTATGTGGATTTTGTCGAAGGATTACCGGGGATTGAATATACCGAGCTCAAACTGCCCCGGTGGCTAGAGGGACGCCCCGATCGCTTTAGCGGTCTAGAAATTGTGGGTCATAATTTAGATCAAAAAACTATTGCTCAAACATTGTTGGAATGCTGTTTAGCTGATGATGTGTTATCCCAGTATCATCGGCAATACCGACAATTGCAGTCAGAAGAAGAGAATCTAGCAGCGGCGACCAATTAGGAGGTAAATGCATGAAACTTGCGGTGATGTCTTGCATCCATGGTAATTCTGAAGCGCTGGATGCAGTGCTGTCAGATATTGATGCTCAAAAGGCTGAGCAAATCTATTGTCTTGGGGATCTAGTGGGCTATGGCCCTGATCCTAATGGCGTCGTGGACAGGATTCGCTCGTTGGAAATTCCTACCTGCCAGGGCTGTTGGGATGAGGATATTGTGGATGGCTTGAATGCCTGTGAGTGTAGCTACCCATCCCAGCTAGCCGAACAGCGGGGAAAACTAGCCCATGAATGGACCAATAATGAGATTCGGGCCGATATACGCGAGTATTTGGCTACATTACCGATGTCGTTAAAACGGGATAACCTGTGTTTTGTTCACGGTAGCCCCAATAGCCAGCATGAGTATTTGTTGCCTAGCATGGATGGCTTTGCTGCCCTAGAGCGGGTGCTCTCTGCCGATGCCGATGTGTTGTTCTGTGGTCATACCCATGTGCCCTATGTGCGAGAGTTATCGGATGCGAAAGTGTCGGTAACGGTAAAAAATCCCACTCCGTCGGATTCTCCTCAACAGTTTGAGGCATCGCTAAAACGTATTATTAATGCAGGTTCTGTGGGTGAACCTCGTCATGGCCGTCCGAATGCTACCTATGTTCTTTACGACACAGAGACAGCCCAGGTGACGCTTCGGGAAGTTACTTATGATTATGAAAAGACTTGTCAGGCGATTATCGACAAGGGGCTGCCTTCTATTTTTGCCTGGCGATTATCTCGGGGTATGGAGTTTGCCGAACGGGCGGACGATCCCACCCATGTGTGTGAGCGCTAGATAAGTGGGTAACTCAATCTTTTATCAACATGAATAAGCAGTTTGACTTCGCAGGTTTTGCCCCCAAACCCTCAATACTGGTGGCTTTGAACCTAGCCTCTCCCAGGATGCCTAATTGGCAAAGCATACATACTTCCAGCAAAGGGAGCTTCGACGTCTGATAGCTAATTGGTTCAACCTACTTACTAAATCAACGGGGACAATAATCAGGTGAAGTGGGCAATTTTAAGCGGCATTGAAGGTAATCTGACGGCCTATGAGGCGGTGTTGCAGGATATACGGCGGCAGTCGGTGAGCGATCTCTATATTCTGGGTGATGTTGTAGGGCTGCAAGGGGATAATGAAGCGGTGCTTCAACGGCTGCAGTCTCCTAAAGCGGGAGAGTTAGAGCCCCAGGTGTGTGTGGGCTGGTGGGAAGAGCAGTGTTTTAGTTTGCACGGGGTGAGCGGTGTGGAGAATGCGCCGGAGCTAATGGAAAAAGTAGGCGGCGATGGAGTGAAAACTTTTTGGGAATCGATATCGCGGGAGTCGGTGCGTTGGTTAAGATCGCAGCATTTTGGCTTCTATGAGCTGGACTGTTTACTGATCCATGGCAGCACCGTTAGCTATGCCGATGAACTTACGCCTGATACCTCGGCAATTGAGCTGTGCGATCGCTTAATTCGGGCCGATGCTAACTATCTCTTTTGTGGTCGCTCGGGTCTCACGTTTGAATGCGTGGTGAATCCGGTGGAGCTACGTTCGACCGTAACTACCCTAGACGGTGTGCAAGAGCCCCAGGATTATAGCAAAACACCCCGCAAGATTGTTGGCGTCGGTTCAGTAGGCCGCATTCCTGGAAAGTCTACTTATGCGTTATTTACGCCTGGGAACGGTCAACTCTCTTTTAGAACCGTGAATTATGGTCAGCCAAAGGGTTTTGGGGTGAAATAAAGGACTGAAAGTATGGCAGTGGTGCGATGTAAAAAGTTTCTTCTGAGGAGTCGCATCCACACAGCCCCTACTCGACCCCCCTTACGGAATCAGGGCTGGTGACATCGTCGCAGGCTGATTCTTCTTCTGCTTATTGTTGGTATCCTCTGTGCTCACGGTGTCGGCAGTGTCTTCCACAGTGAGATCGGTACTCACACCCGTATCCTTATCCCCTTCAACATTCTCCTCCTCCTCAACGGTCGCAGGCTGTTGCATCCGCAGAAGTAGTTCCGTAGGTAGATTTAAGAGTTCGGCTAGCTCAGGTTCAATGACGAGAATCTGATCGTCAAGGCCGTTGTCAATCGCAAATTGTGATTCTGGTTCTGTTCCAATCGGTAGGATATCTGGATCAATTGGATTAGTAGTTATTGCCGAGGGCGTAGCGGTTGAAGCCGGGGGCGTAACAGTTGGATTATCAGGTGGCGTGGCAGCTGGAGCCGGGGGTGTGGGGATGAACTCGAAAGCCCCGATATCACGATTACCCAAGGCTGCAACTCCCCGTTGATCCACAGTGGTCGCGTCAGCACCGCTAGCATCAATGGCTGAACTGCCGTCCAATAGCGCGTGGGTTTGGGTGGGGCCACCGTTGTTGGCTAGGGGAGCCAGCAGCGGATCTTGGCCGATGATATTGCCATTCACACCGTTGATAGGTACCCCAGCAGTGATGCCTGTGGTGGATTGAATCAGGCTGTTGGTGACGGTGCTGGTGCTGAGGTCAGCGCTAATGTCGGGAGCTCCGGCTCCGAGGTCACTGTTGTTGGCAATAATGCTGTTGCGGATGGTGTGGTTTTGGGTGTCCTTGATGAAAAAGCCGCCGCCTTCGCCCAATCCATTATTAGTGGCGTCGGCTGTGTTAAATGAGATTGTGGAGTTCGTCAACGTCAAGTCATCGCGAACGATGAAGCCGCCACCATTGAAGCGTGCGGAGTTACCCGAGATCGTGGAGTTCGTCAACGTCAAATTGAGTCGAAAGTCCCCACTGAACCCTCCTCCACTGTTGTTTGTGGAATTGCCGGAAACCGTTGAGTCTATTAGCGTCAACGTGGCATTCGTTGTATCAAGACTGGGGAAGAAAAAAGAACCGCTGCTCAAGAAGCCTCCTCCTTGCCCGCCTGCGGAATTACCAGAAACCCTGGAGTTAATGAGTGTCAAATCTCTGTAGCGAACAAAGCCGCCGCCCAAACCGCCTGCGGAATTACCAGAAACCGTGGAGTTAATGAGTGTTGCATTGCCAATGTCGTCTGGGCTGCCAGCGCTGAAAAAGCCGCCGCCATTCCCGCCTGCGGAGTTACCGGAAACTGTGGAGTCCGTCAGCGTCACATGGCCAGATCTAAAGCCGCCGCCAAGACGACCTGCAGAATTACCGGAAACCGTGGAGTTAATGAGCGTTACATCGCCAGGGCTGCTGAAGCCCCCGCCGTCGCCGCTTGTGGAATTACTGGAAACCGTGGAGTTAATGAGCGTTACGTCGTTATTGCTACTGAAGCCGCCGCCAGAATTACCGGAAACCGTGGAGTCCATCAGCGTCACAGGGCCAAGGCTGTAGAAGCCCCCGCCCCTGCCTGCACCGTCAATGCCTGCATTCTGCACCGTCAGGTTTGACAGGGTAAGCCTGTGCGAACTGCTGTTGTTCAAGACTTGATGAGTATCGCTCCCATCCAGAAAGGTATTCGTCTGTCCCGCACCACGAATGGTTACCGCCCGGTAAATATTGACTTCCTGCCCCTCCTGGAAGGTCCCTGCCGCCACATTCACGATTCCACCATCAGTGGCAATATCAACGCCATTCTGTACACTGCCATTGATCCCAACATTTACTATGTCCACTCCAATGCCTGCGAGCACAGAGCTAAAGGAACCAGGGCCACCGGGACCAGGACCAGGACCAGGACCGGGACCGGGGCCAGGACCGGGACCAGGGCCAGGACCAGGACCAGAGTCAACTGTCAGGGTAATGCGTTCATTTAAGTTGACTGTGGGTGTCTGAAGCGTCAAATTTCTGCCGCTATTGCTGTTAATCGCCTCATCGACGGTAATGGAGTCCGTCGCTTGCAGTGTCACATCCGTAGTATTAAGTGCCGTCTCCACCGTACTCGCTGCAATCGTCGTATCGGTAAGGGGATCATTCGTCCCACTGACGATAGTGGCAGCCCCCACGCTGCCCACAGTCAAATTCGCTGGGTCGAGCAACCAGGTGCCCCAGGCTCCCTGGGGTGCGCGGGTCACCACTTCAGCCGTATTTGCCACGGTCAACTGCTGCGCCCCGGAAGTCTCAACAAATCCACCATTCCCGCCCATGGCTCCCCCCTGGGCGGAAATCTGACCCGCAAAATGCGTTGCCTGATCAGACCAGACAATCACGCGACCGCCGTCTCCTGTTTGGGCGGCGTCTGCTGAAATGGAGGTCTGGGCATCGACGATGGTGGTTTGGGCTGTCGGCAGGTTGCCTTGGCCCAGATAGTCGCCGCCAATCAATACCTCACCACCGCCCTCGATACCTTCCGCGTTAAGGGTTGCCCCATGGAGAGCCACGGTTTCCCCGAACACTTGCACCTGACCGCCCTGGATACCAGATACATCAACGGTTCCACTGGCCGTTACCGCTCCAGCTGCTGGGTTTATGACATCACCACTGCTCAGTATTACCGTACCATCGGCCAAAGTGCTCATCGTGGTGGCATCGCCGCCCCAGTCACCTGCCAACAACCTGGGCAGGTCTAAGGGGGTAATTCCGTCATCCACCAAATTCTGAAGCTGGTCAGTAGCAACTGCCAAACTCATCGCCAAGCCATCCTGGGCAATGTGGAGCATGCCTGCCTCCGGCACCGCCGTAATGGAGACGCTGCCTTCGGATACTTCCAAGTTGCCGGTATTGAGCACCGTGCCCCCTGCTAGAGTCAAGTTTTTGCCAGGATTCACAGCCAAGTCAGCTTCGTTGAGCAAAACCCCTTCATGGCCTAAGAAAACATAGCCTGTGGGATTGCCGGTCAAAGCACGATAGTCATTTCTGCCGGTGGCATTGAACACATTGTCGCCAAAGGCCAGACCACTGGCTGTGCTAACCGAGAATGACCCTGCGAGGTTGAGTTGGGCATTGCGACCCAGCAATACGCCAGCGGGATTGAGGATGAAGAGGTTGGCGTTGTTGCCGCCGCTGACTTGCAAGAGCCCATCAATGACTGAGCTTTGGCCTCCGTTAACCCGTGCCAGAATGTTGGCAACATTGGGATTCACTAAAAAGTTGGCGATTTCATGGGTACTGAGGCCAAACTGTTGGAAACCGTGGAAGAGATTGGTATCGATTTGGGTGCCGCCGTTGATGGTGTAGGTTTGGCTGGTGCTGCTGTAGGTGATGTTACTACCCGTGCCATCGCTGTCGGTAGTAATCGATTGGGCTGCAGCTGTTCGCGGCAGTGTGCCGAGGAGTGAACACACCGTGAGCACGATGAAAGGCTTGGGTAGGCAACGCATAGCAGGTGGGTAAAACAGTGGCGTTGATGGACAAGGCCATCAACGCCACTGTACGGTTTTTACGTCTAGAGGTGCCTAGGGGAATAAACGGATTTTGTCCTGCCATGCGATACAAAAATACGTGGTCATCCTGCAAACTATCCTCTTGGCGTGTTTAAAGGTTTGCTGGTGCTGCTGTAGAGTAAATCATCTTGAAACTTGGCATGAAGATTACCGGTTCAATGGGCTTAACGGTTTTGGTACAAGGCTCGGTGGAGGGCAGTTTGGAGATTGAGGTCAAGTGTAAACCGAAGTGATTGGGGCAGTGTGGGTAATGGGGAGCTCAAGCCTACGCCTGTTGTAGTTCTCTCCAGGACTTTGAAAGCACGGTTCCAGCCGACTTAGCAAAGACAATGGTCAACAACAATCCAACTGCCAAATCCGGCAAGATTGAATGAGTCAAAAACACTAAAACTGCCGCAGCCAGGACCGACGTGTTAGCAATAATGTCATTGCGAGAACACAGCCACACCGATGACATATTTAAATTGTCGTTGCGATGCCGCGTTAACAACAACAAACACAGCAGGTTAGCCAGTAGCGCTAATATGCCTACCGCTCCCATAATGGACCCTTCGGGACTCGCCCCGGCAAATAGCTGATAGCTTGCCCTGGCAAAAACGACAATGGCAAATAAAAACATGATCAGCCCCTTGAGCATAGCTGCTCCTGCCTGAGCTTTAGCGCTTTTATGAATCACATACAGGCTGCTGGCGTATACCAGAGCATCCCCCAACATATCTAGTGAGTCCCCGGTCAAAGACAGTGAAGCGGCTCGAATGCCTGCCCCAAATTCGACGACAAACATCACAGCATTGATCAGTAGTACTGCCCACAGTACCTTTGCCTGCCGTTCTTTTAGCTTGGCAACTTCGCATGCTTTGGCCTGACAGCAATTTTCCGCCATAGTGACCCCCAATATTCAGCCATTCAAACATTCAAAGGAGTATTAGAATGTTTGCTCAAAAAGATATTCAAACATTCAAACTAGTATTAGAACGTTAGCATAAAAAGTGAGTTATTCAAGTCATCGTTAGAATGACCCCAGCGCTCTAGTCAACCAGCTGCTTTAGCGTGTAGCAAAGAATATCTGCGACCCGTTGATCCTTAAGGGAGTAGTAGGCCAACTTGCCGTCATTGCGATATTTCAAAATACTGAGGTCACGCAGCTTTCGTAGATGGTGGGATGCAGCGGCCACTTTAATGTTGAGTAGAGAAGCCACATCACAGACGCAGAGTTCCTCGCCGTTGCGCAGGGCGTATAAAATCTTTAGCCGAGAGCGATCGGCTAGTGCCCCAAACAGAATTTGGGCAGATTCCAGTAGGTCCTCACTGGGAAGCACCTGGCCAATCTGGTGAACTAGCTCTTCGTTGAAGCAACGAACTTGGCATACATCCTTGGGCTTAGTCACAGATTTTTCAGGTTTCATCAGGTGCTGTAGATTTATTCTACTGATTGATTGCTGGAAACCCTTCAATTTCTTCGCGCTTAAGCGTTTACAAAGGGTTGCTGCTTTGGGTGGCAAGAATGATAATCATTCTTATGTGATTATAACAAGGCCGCCATCTCTACTCTGGCAAAGGCCTCAGATAACAGTGTGAAGACGGTCAGTTCCTACACAGCGTCAATACAAGCAGCCCCATGAAAAATAAGTACAGTAGCCGCGCCTGTCAGGGGTAAGTCGTAATTCGTGCTAATGACTCTAGTGGACTAGAAACTGCTCTCTTCTAGGGCTGAACTGTAGATTCTGTAAGAACTCTTTAGCATTCAATCTGATTATTTTCTCAGGTTGCTAGGGCTGTAAAATATGGTGCTGAGATGGACGCGATCGCACTTTCCAAGATAGACACACTTCAAGGAGACAATTCATGGTAGCTGACATAATTGATAACACCGTTCCCGTAACCGTCTTGACTGGCTATTTAGGTGCGGGTAAAACCACGTTGCTCAATCGTATTCTCACCCATGAGCATGGCAAGAAGGTGGCAGTCATCGTCAATGAATTTGGTGAAGTAGGCATCGACAACCAGCTAGTGGTGGATGCCGATGAAGAAGTATTTGAAATGAATAATGGCTGCATCTGCTGCACTGTGCGCGGAGACCTGATTCGCATCATTGGCAACCTCATGAAGCGCCGCGACAAGTTTGACCACCTGGTGATTGAAACCACCGGTCTAGCTGATCCAGCTCCGGTGATTCAAACCTTTTTTGTAGATGATGAGGTGCAGCTACAGACCCGTTTGGATGCGGTAGTGACCGTGGTGGATGCTCGCCATATTAGCCAGCATTGGGAAGCTGAAGAAGCCGTAGAACAGATTGCCTTTGCCGACGTCATTCTGCTCAATAAGATTGACCTGGTTACAGAAGAGGAACTGACAAAACTGGAAGATAGGATTCGGGGAATGAATGCCTTAGCCAAGGTTCATCGCACCCGTGACGCTCAGATTGAGATGGATTCCCTACTGGGGGTTAGTGCTTTTGACCTGAATAACGCTCTACAAATTGACCCAGATTTCCTTGATGAAACCGCCCATGAGCACGACGAAACCGTCGGTTCAGTTGCTCTCGTAGAGTCCGGAGAACTTGATGGTGACAAGCTAGAAGCCTGGATAGGAGAACTATTGCGAGAGCACGGCCCCGATATTTTTCGGATGAAGGGCATTCTCAATATGGCTGGGGAAGACAATCGATTTGTTTTTCAAGGTATACACATGTTGTTTGACGGTCGCCAGGATCGTCCTTGGAAACCAGACGAAGATCGTAAAAATGAACTAGTATTCATCGGTCGTAATCTAGAGAGTTTGAAATTAGAAGAACGCTTTCGCGATTGTTTGGTAAGCCAGTGATATGTAAGTGCCGCAAGTTGTTATCAGATATCGAAACTCTCTTTAATGACTAACGTGTCTATGTGTCTAGGAAATCAGGATTTAGTAACGTCCACAAATGTATTGGAAGCAAAGTGAGACATTCTTTCCCTACCTCGGAGGGGCTCCGGGGTAGGTTGACCGTTAGCGCTGGGGATCGAAACCCACCCCGCCTGCGGCACCCTTCCCAAGAAGGGATAAATCAGTACATTCTTAAATTGTCACTTCTAGAAGAGTATGGACATAGAGAATGACACCAGCGGCCCTTTAGACACACTCTTTAGAAGCCTTTACTCTTAAGAGATTTAGCCATTTTCTCTGACTTATTTCTACGGTCTACCTATCCGAACCCATGCCAAAAACAAAAAAACAAACTACACTCAAGCGGCTATGGGACACCCGCCTTTCGGACTATGTAACAGCCGTCGCCTGGTCCCCCGACGGCACCCAACTCGCTGCCAGTTCTGGTGCTGGAGAGGTGATGCTCTACACGCCTGGAACCGATGAATCCATCTGTTTGCAAAGTTCTCAAGGAGAGTCTGTAGATGCTTTGGCAATCTCTGCTGATGGACGACTTCTCGCAGCTGGCGGGCAGGCCGGTACGGTGTGGATCTGGCGGCTGGCTGGTGATGCCCCCCCACTGTTAACAATGTTGGAGCATGCCCGTACCTGGATTGATCGGTTGCAGTGGCACCCAAGTTCTCCAGAGCTGGCCTTTAGCTTTGGGCGCTATGTGCAGGTGTGGCATGCGGTTGATCAAACGGTTGTCACCACCTTAGACTTTGAAGATTCTTCCGTGTTAGATCTAGCTTGGCACCCCCATGGGACCGAGCTATCGGTGGCGGGAAATCAAAATATTAAAACATGGCAGTCGAAAGACTGGGATGAGGACCCAGAGGTAAGAGAAGTGGGTGGGGCTAGTGTGGCGGTCGCCTGGTCGCCGGATGGCACCTATCTAGCATCAGGTAACAATGATCGGTCGGTTTTGGTTTGGGAAAAAGATCATCCTTCTCCCTGGCGGATGCAGGGCTTCCCTGGCAAGGTGCGCCAGCTGGCGTGGTCGAAACCAATGGTCAGGGATGCGCCGCTGCTAGCATCCATCAGCGCTGAAGGAGTTGTTGTGTGGACAAAGGCAGCTGATCCAGACAAGGGGTGGACTCCTCAGGTGTTGGATGTTCATGAGGATATCGTGCGTGCGATCGCATTTCGCCCCGATACTCTATTATTGGCTTCTGCCGCTGAAGATGGTTGTTTGTACCTATGGCAAAAAGCTCAGCGGATTACCCAAACTTTAGACGGAGCCTCTACTGGATTCTCTTGTTTAGCCTGGTCTGAACAGGGCACAATGCTAGCCGCTGGCGGTAGTGGAGGAGAACTTTTAGTATGGACGGAAATAACCAAGGGAAAAGGATTTAAGTAGAAGAGTGTTCTCCTTTTCAGCCATTTTGTAATAAACACGATCACATAAATGAGCCTACTCCTTGAACATTCTGAGAATTAAAAATCAATTAAAGTGAAAAGAATATGGGCAGTTTTGTTGCTTCCCTTTCTGAATCGCCAGATTAAATTCTTACTTCTTTGAGAAGTCAGGGCTTATGAGTATAACGACTGATGATGTCCCTCAGGTAACGGTCTTGGGAATACCTGCACAACAGGGTAGATGGCTGTTGATTCCTTTAGGGATGACTGTTCTCCTCTGCTTGGGCAGTGTTTATTCTTGGAGTATTTTTAGAACCCCCCTCGAAAATGAGCTCGGGATCAGTGCTACGGCAAGCCTTTTGCCATACACGTTTGTCTTGGTATTCTATGCTGCGCTTATGCCGATCGCAGGTTTTTACATTCCGCGCATTGGCCCCCGTATCACAACGGCAATCGGAGGAGTTATTGTGGGCATAGGCTACCTGCTCTCAAGCTTTGCCACCCATGTTGGTATGCTCGTTTTCACCTATGGAGTAATTGCTGGAACCGGAGTTGGCATTGCCTATGGTGCCCCCATGGTGGTCGTCTCCCGTTGGTTTCCCGATAAGAAGGGCTTGGCTTTGGGGCTGACAATCGTCGGATTTGGGCTTTCCCCCCTAATTACGGCCCCTTTATCGAACCAACTCATCAGTGCCTATACGGTTCGACCCACTTTACAAATATTGGGTATCGCTTTTGCGGCAATTATTCTAGCCATTTCACTATTGCTGAAGTTGCCGCCTCAAGGCTGGCACCCTCGACAGACAATTGCAGTGTCCACATCCAGCTCAGCCTCAACCTACCCTGCCAGCTTGCTCAAAAGTCGTTCATTTTATGGACTGTGGATTTGCTACGCCATTGGTGCCCTCATCGGTTTGAGTGCAATTGGTATTTCCAGCCCAGTAGGTGAGGAAATCATTGATATTAACCCGACCGTGGCCGCTAGCAGTGTTGCCCTATTTGCGCTGTTTAATGGGGTGAGTCGCCCGTTATTTGGGTGGTTAAGCGATCGGTTCAAACCCCACTACATTGCAATTTTGTCCTATGTGCTGGTCCTGATCGCCTGTGTGTTGATGGCCAATGTTCAACCTGGGCAAGTGGCCACCTATCTCATTGCCTTCTGTCTGTTTTGGTTCTGTTTGGGAGGATGGTTAGCGATGGCCCCAACCATCACGCTGCGATTTTTTAACCCCGACCAGTATGCTCAAAACTACGGAATTGTCTTCACAGCCTATGGCATGGGTGCCCTGTTTGGCACACTAGTGACAGGACGCATTCGGGATTTCTTTGGAGCGTATACCTATGTGTTTTATCTCATGGCGTTTTTAGCGATGCTTGGCATTGTTGCTGCCTGCTGGTTACTCAAACGAGAACGATCTCTCGCGACTCACTAGGATGGTTGAGGCTACATAGTGAACGGTGCGCTCCCTGGAACAGAATGATTCTCCGCTGATTAACGTTTAGGAACGCACCACCCATAAATTTGTGCTGAATTGTTTAGCCAACCACCAGCTCAATGGGACCATGGTTATCGCAGTGGCCGTTGTGGGGATAGTGCAGATGGCCATCGACGAGATAGCATACGTGGTCCCCATGGGGAATCGCTTCATGTCCACAGCCAGGGCCATGTACATGGTCAGCATCATGCCCTGTGCAGTCATGACCTTCAGTACATTTGTCTGGGTTCGCATCCGTGACTTCAATGACATGCTCATCTACGTGGTCCCCATGGGGATGATGTAAATGCCCATCGTGCAGGTAGTCGATATGATCGCCATGCTTGATGGCTGTGTGCCCACAGTCTGGACCATGGATGTGGTCGTGATTTTCATGAATGATGCAATTCATTTTTGCCTCCAATGATTGTGAACTTTGGATGGTTATGTACTCAAGAAGACTGAACAACTGTTCATATGTTTAAGCATAACCTATGAATAGTTGTTCAGGTGTTAGGGTGAGCAAGCTTGATCTATTCTCAAGACTTAGCTGTAAAGTTTGGTTGTACCGTCACTAGCATGACCTCTGAAAACTCTGCCGATTTACCATCCGCTGGCCCATCAGGAACTCAGGGCTGTCTCCATGAGGATGCAGAATTGCCCATTCAGCACATCCTGAGTCTAGAAAAGGCACAGCGAATGGCAGAATTCTTCGGAGTGCTTGGCGATCCAAATCGCTGGCGAATTCTATCAGCCCTTGCTTTGCAATCAATGCGGGTGCGTGATTTAGCCGAAGCGGTTGAGATGACGGAATCTGCGGTCTCCCATCAATTGCGTATCTTACGCACCATGAGACTCGTGCGCTACGTCAAGCAGGGGCGCAACGTTATTTATTGTCTTAAGGATCAACACATTTTTAATCTTTACCGCGAAGCGTCAGAACATCTTGATGAGCCAGAAGATTTGCATCTAGATGGTTGAGATGATTTTTAGAAGCACTACACCGTTGCCAGATTTAATCTGCTGATGTCGCCTACTTCTAGCGTCTGAGCTGAGGTGGGCTGAGGTGGCTGTCACAGCATCTGGAATATAGATGAGTGGACCGGGGGCAATGAGCCTGAGGCATGGAGTTTTTCCGAGTTGCGATCGCATCTATTTTGTCCAACCCTTGATAAGATGCCTAAAAATGATAATCATTATCATCCTTTATGCTTTATACTGCCTCAAGTAAAACGCCTGTATGGCAAAGACTAGAGCCTTATTAAAGTCTCCTTCCTAAGGTCGTTTCTTTGTCAGCATTCGCGTAGGAGGCTCTGGGACCATTGTTTAGCTGAATCCAGAGTCTCAAAGTGGCGTGGAAGCTAGGGGCGAGAAAGCTTGTTTGCCTAGTTCCTTGTTCTTACCTGTTCCAAGCATATTGATTTATGAGCGTTATGGCCCCCACTCTTGATTCTCATAAGCTTCCTGTGACCATCATCACTGGCTTTCTAGGTAGTGGGAAAACAACCTTGCTCAACTATATTCTTCAAAATTTTGAAGATTTAAAGGTTGCAGTTCTCGTAAATGAGTTTGGGGACATTAACATCGACAGCCAGTTGTTGATTGAGGTGGAGGAGGACATGATAGAACTCACCAATGGCTGTATTTGTTGCACCATAAACGATAATCTATCGGATGCGGTTTATCGTGTATTGGAACGGAAAGATCGCATTGATTACTTGGTGGTAGAGACCACTGGCGTCGCTGATCCATTACCTATCATGCTCACGTTTCTGGGCACAGAACTGAGAGATTTGACTCAGCTGGATGGCGTCATCACCTTAATCGATTCGGAAACCTTTGATCCGGACTATCACTATGGAAGCAATGCAGTGATGAGTCAAATTCTTTATGGTGATATTATCCTTTTGAATAAAATTGATCGGGTTGTTGAACCTCAAATTCAAAAGTTGAAAGATCACATTTTTTCGATTAAGGAACAGGCCAGAGTATTAGAAGCAACCCATAGTCAGGTTCCGCTATCGTTGATTTTAAATGTTCAACTAACGGATATTGCTGTGGTCCAAGAGAGTTCTGCTGATGTCGATTCTTCCACGCGGCATCTCCAAAATGATGGATTTATGTCTGTCTCTTTTACAGGCGATCGCCCTTTTGCTCTCAAAAAGTTTCAGCAATTTCTTGACTATCAGCTTCCTAATAAGGTGTTTCGAGCTAAAGGAATCATCTGGTTTGCAGAAAGTGAGAAGCGCCATCTGTTTCAACTTAGTGGGAACAGATTTACGATTGATGATAGTGAATGGAAAACACCGCCGAAAACGGAAATGGTGTTGATTGGTCGTCAGTTGGATATTATCTCGTTGATGCAGAATTTGAATAACTGTATGACTCGATGAGTGTTATTAGGATTAACGCTGGGCTCGACAAGTTGCAGTATCCAGAGAGTAAGAGATACGACTTGGAAGTCTAATCATCGGTGCGTAGAGAGAAGGATTGCTCAGGGATTTCCTCCCCGAACCCCTTCTGATCTGGGGACCTCAACGTCCTTTCTCGGGAATATATAAGCCATCCCATCTAGGCATACTGGGGTTTCCCTCGCATAAGAGGGTATTGGTTAGCAGCTATAACTATTGATATGGGTGGTCGTTTAGGTGGGTTACGCTGCTCCGCATCCGCTCCACACCGTAAAAGATAAGGTATTTACTTTGTTTGTTAGGCTTTCTTAAGAGAGAGAATCAAAATTCTGTAAAGACTTTCTTTGAGCTTTGAGCATAGATCATTTTAAGAGGAGGGAATGTTTTGGGCGTCCATGATAAACTGAGAATGATTATTGTTCTCGTTGTGTTGGGTACTTATCCCTATTCAACCTTGCGACGTTTTTAGTTCACGGCATTCTCTATGAGTCTCAACCTTCACAACACCCTGACAGGTCGAAAAGAGCCATTTACCTCCATTCAGCCAGGGCGAGTGGTGATGTATTGCTGTGGTGTGACGGTATATGACAATTGCCACTTAGGGCATGCTCGTTCGTACATGGTTTGGGATGTGCTGCGGCGCTATTTGCAGTGGTGCGGATATGCAGTGCACTATGTGTAGAACTTTACGGATATTGACGATAAGATTCTCAATCGTGCCAAGCTAGAAGGGATAACGATGCAGGAGGTGAGCGATCGCAACATTGCTGCCTACTTTGAAGATATTCGCCGACTCAATATTCTTGATGCTGATGACTATCCCCGGGTGACAGAGCACATCCCTGCCGTTCATCAATTGATTCAGGCGCTAGAACAGAAGGGATACGCCTATGCGATCGATGGGGATGTGTACTACAGCGTGCGTCAGTTTGCCGACTATGGCAAGCTCTCTGGCCGCAAGCTGGAGCAACTGCAGGCGGGGGCAGGGGGGCGAGTTGCTGCGGATGCGCCAGACCAGAAGAAGCGCGATCCGTTCGATTTTGCTCTATGGAAAGCGGCAAAACCAGGTGAACCCGCCTGGAAGTCACCCTGGGGAAAGGGACGTCCCGGGTGGCATATAGAGTGCTCGGCTATGATCCGGGCACGATTGGGTGAAACCATTGATATTCATGGTGGTGGTGGCGATCTGGTATTTCCCCACCATGAAAATGAGATTGCTCAATCAGAAGCGCTGACGGGTCAACCGTTGGCTCGGTACTGGCTGCATAATGGCATGGTGACGGTGAACGGTGAAAAAATGTCCAAATCCCTGGGCAATTTCACGACGATCCGTGACCTGCTAGATGGGGCTTGGGCAGAATATCCGCAACCGGTAGATCCCATGGCGGTGCGTCTGTTTGTGCTGCAGGGACACTATCGGAAACCGTTGGATTTTACAAAAGATGCGATCGCAGCTGCGGTCAACGGTTTACAAACCCTGAAAGCCGGACTTCTCTTTGGTAACCAGCATGGAGCTGCATTGGCATGGTCAGCCGCTGATATCGAGTCTTCTCCCCAAGAACTTAGCTCCGATAACCCCTGGGTTCAACGGTTTCAAACTGCTTTGGACGACGATCTAAATACATCGGGTGCTTTGGCAGTGTTGTTTGAGCTGGCTAAAGGTCTGCAGCGAGAGGGGAACCGTCTGGTGCATGAAGGGAATCCCCAATCTAGTCCGGAAGCACTTTTGCAGCAATGGCAAACGTTGTTGTTTCTGTCCCAGATTTTGGGGTTAGAGGCTGAAGCCGATAGTGATACTGATGGCGCAACGGGTGAATTAGATGAGGTTGCGATCTCAGACCTGATTCAGCAGCGCCAAACGGCCCGACAACAACGAGACTTTATAACAGCAGATGAGATTCGCGATCAGCTAGCGGCAGTGGGAGTGACGGTCGTTGACCAAGCAGATGGAGCTGTCCGTTGGCATCAGCAATGAGTTGGCGGATATTCCAAAGTCTTATCTATTCATTAACAACCGTAACCCACTCAACGTAACGAGTACTGTGGAGCCTTCATGGCCGAGCACACCAAACGGCAGCGTGATATTGCCCGCAAAATTTAGGATTAACAAAATCACGACAAAACTCAGGGCAAAGACAATATTTTGCTTCACGATGCGCTGAGCACGACGACCTAAACGAATCGCGTTTTCTAACCGCTCCAAGCGATCGCCCATCAACACAATATCTGCGGTTTCCAGCGCCACATCACTACCTGCTGCGCCCATGGCAATGCCAACGGTGGCCTGGGCCAAGGCTGGGGCATCATTAATGCCATCTCCAACCATGGCAACGGTCTGATACTGCTGCTGAAGTTTACGAATCACCTCGACTTTATCTTCGGGTAACAGTTCTGCGTAAACCTGGTCTACTCCCACATGCTCAGCAATGCTGTTGGCGGTGCGGGGATTGTCTCCTGTCAGCATGACCACATGCTCTATACCCAACTGTTTGAGGTGAGCTACAGCCTGGGCAGCAGCAGGTCGAACGATGTCAGCCACGGCAATCAGTCCTAATAATTCTCCTGCTAGGGCGACCCAGACCACTGTTTTCCCCTCCGATTCCCACTGTTGGCTTTGCTCCAGCCAATGGGTGGAAATGTTGTTTATCTGTGTGTTTACAAAGGCGGCTTTACCAACTACGGCGCTCTGACCCTCTATGTCAGCGGTGATACCCTGTCCGGCCTGAGCCTGAGCATTGATGGCGGTTGCCCAGGTGAGGTTTTGTTGGCGGGCTGCCTGCACAATGGCTTCCCCAATGGGATGTTCCGACAAACTCTCTAGCGCTGCTGCTACCTGTAGGAGGTGGTTGGAGTCAGACGCCTGCACATTTACGACCTGCAGCTGGCCTGTGGTGAGAGTGCCGGTTTTATCAAATGCGATCGCACGCACCCGTCCAATTTGTTCTAGCTGTGCTCCGTTTTTGAACAAAATGCCTCGACGGGCTCCATTGGCAATGCCCGATAGCAGCGTAGGCATGATTGAGGCCATCAGGGCGCAGGGGGAAGCCACGACAAGAAAAATCAGCGCTCGATAAATTGTTGTTTCCCAGGTCCATCCCAGCAGGAATGGCGGTAGTATACTCAGCAGTATCCCGCCGATAACAATCACCTTGGCGTAGCCCCGCTCAAACCGCTCGATAAATTGTTGCGAGGGAGGTGCTTCTGTCTGAGCCTGCTGCACCAATCGGATTACCCGCTGAATTAAGCTGCTTTCTGGCGGTTGATGGAGTTTGATCCGCAGTGCTCCATGGCCATTCAGCGTACCCGCAAAGACTTCATCCCCAATGGTTTTCTCTACGGGCACAGATTCTCCGGTAATTGAAGCCTGGTTGAGGATACTTGCACCTTCTACGACTAGACCATCGGTGGGCACCAGTTCTCCTGGTTTGACCAAAATGAGATCGCCCACTTTAAGACGATCAATCGGGACAGTGCGCTCCTGCCCGTGGTTCAGGAGTCGGGCGGTATCTGCTGTTAGGCTCATCAGCCCCTGGATACTGCGCTCAGTGTGCTGCATGGCGTAGCCTTCTAAGGCCCCGCTGATGGCAAAGATCAAGATCAGGACTGCTCCATCGACGATCAGGTAGTATTCCTGCCGCCATAGGCCCAAACTGGCAGCACCCAAAGCTGCCACGATCATCAGTAGATCAACATCCAGCTCTTTCTCCTGTAGCAGAGTTGTAAGACCGTCACGGGCGCTGTCGAATCCGCCAATGACGTAGGCTGCCGTCAGGATTAAAAGGCCCCCTCCTACCCAGCCAAAATTGAGGGACTGCCAGCCCAGAAATACTAAGATGGCGCATGCGATCGCGGCGACGGCCTCGGGATGGTCCTTGAATACATCCTTGAATGGATTCGAGAAACGCGGCAATGCAGGGGTGTTGGCAGCCATAGTCCAATCTGTAACATAGAGTACTCTTTTAAAGAGTAAAACTTTGACATTGACGTCAATGTTAGGGTTGCTGAGAATTAAAAAAATTAGGATAGACTGCCTGACGATTGGAGATTTACCGTTTCTGATATTGGGAGATGCAACGCTCTGTGGAACTAATCAATTGTCTGGAGTTGACAGCTAAAATCATCCCGAGGATCAGCAATGCCAAGATTGATTTGTGAGTGCTATACCCGTAAAAAATATGGACGTGATTGCTATTCGCCTTAAGCCTGGAGAAGATCTCAAACAATCTCTGCTGAGTTACTGTATCGACGAAAAAATAGATGCCGCTTATATCCTGAGCTGTGTCGGTAGTTTACGTCAGGCAACCATCCGATTTGCCAATCAACCAGAAGGAACAGTTTTTGAACAACCGTTAGAGATAGTGTCGCTAGAAGGTACGCTCTCGCAATATGGTGTCCACTTTCACATTGTTGTATCAGATAGTGAAGGCCAGGTTATCGGCGGTCATTTGATGGATGGCTCGAAGAGCTATACGACAGCAGAGATAGTTTTGGGGATTGTGCCTAATACCATCTTTAAGAGAGAGATTGATCCGTTCACCGGATACAGAGAGCTGACAATTGCAACATAGAGCGTTAGCAATGAGTGTACTTAAACGAGGCTGTCCTAGTATATTGAACAGGCTTTAGAAATTTCTTTTCGAGCTAAAATAGCAGTGAGTCTATGTATTAATCCCTCTCGAACATCGCACTCAGTTATTATCTGGATCATCCAGCAGAAATCAACAAATATATTGAGCAAAATTGTATTCCTGATAAACTGATTGATCAACGAGTACGGAATCTATGGGTGGTATTTCACGTTTCTGTGGACGAAGGCTTTGCATAGGTAACTCTAAAATGTCATTTAGTGATTTCAAAACTGTTGCAGATGTGCAGAAAAAATATGATATCAAATATGATGAGCGTGACTTTCTGTTGGTGACGGAGATATTACCCTCTGAAGCTTTTCTAAGCGATTTTCAATTTAGCAAAGAGAATATTGATATTTTCACATCGGAAGCATCGCGCAGCGAGCTGATTATATCCCCGCTACTGCGAGAGCTGTATAAAAAACATGCTCAAGACTATTCTTTCTGGATTCAAAAGAGTATCTCTTATGATTCCATACTTTCAGGGACGCCAGATTACATCTTCTCAAAGCGCTCAAACCTCGGAAAAACAGTCCTAGAGACCCCGATTGTCGTTGTAGTAGAAGCCAAGAAAAACGACTTTGAGCATGGATGGGGGCAATGTTTAGCTGAGCTAGTGGCCTCCCAAAAAATAAACGACGATGCCACATTCCCAGTCTATGGCATCGTCACCGATGGTAACCTTTGGCAGTTTGCCCGATTGGTGCTCGACACATTCACCAGAAGCACCGATAACTACACAATTGATAACTTAGCCAGGCTATTTGGTGCCTTGGAAGCAGTAGCCCAGCTTATTGAGAAAGCTCAGCGGTCATAGATCCGTATCACTGAGCATACTAACAGGTCGCCTAGAAAGCTCCATATTTAATATGTTAGCCTCAACGTAATGCTCGATTAAACATAAATCTTTCCCTCGCCAGCAACAATGTCATATCTATCTAACCCCTCATCAGAGGCATCTGCTGAGCCCTGCGTAACCACCTTCGATGAGTTTGTTCGATTGGCGGACTATTCGCTGATGAGTACCTTAAATGCCGATCCTGATGCCACTGTTGATGGTGATGATCACCGTGCCCGCGAGGTTTTTTCGGGTCATTTTGTACCTGTGGCACCCACACCGCTTGCAGAACCAGAATATGTAGCCCATAGCAGCACTTTCTTTAAAGAACTTGGGTTGAGCGATGAGCTAGCGCTGGATGAAAAATTTCGCCAATTATTTTCGGGTGATCTCTCAGCTGTTCATGAGCCTATGCAACCGGTTGGCTGGGCGACGGGTTATGCACTGTCGATTTATGGCACCGAATATACCCACAATTGTCCATTCGGTACGGGTAATGGCTATGGAGATGGTCGGGCCATATCTATATTTGAAGGAATCATCAATGGCCAACGTTGGGAAATGCAATTGAAAGGGGGCGGCCCAACGCCCTATTGTCGTGGTGCCGACGGGCGCGCCGTACTCCGTTCCAGTGTGCGTGAGTTTCTAGCGCAAGACTATATGCACGCTTTAGGGGTGCCAACATCTCGCTCTTTAACCCTGTACGTTTCTAAATCTGAGACCGTTAAACGGCCTTGGTATTCCCAAGACTCCTGCTCCACCGAGCCTGATGTGCTGGTAGACAATCCTGTGGCAATTTCAACGCGCGTTGCACCCTCCTTTTTGCGCGTTGGTCAGCTAGAGTTATTTGCCCGTCGTGCCCGTAACAATGCTCATCCAAAAGCATCAGAAGAGTTGCGCATGATAGTGGCGCATTTAATTGAGCGAGAATACAAAAGAGACATTGATCAAACCCTTGGTTTTACAGATCAATTACTTGAGTTGGCCAAGCTATTTCGCCAACGCCTTACGACCCTGGTGGCCAATTGGCTGCGGGTGGGTTATTGCCAGGGCAATTTTAACAGTGACAACTGCGCTGCTGGTGGCTTTACCCTCGACTATGGACCCTTTGGGTTTTGTGAAATTTTTGACCCTTGGTTTCAACCGTGGACTGGTGGTGGCCAACACTTTGCATTTATCAATCAGCCAAGGGCAGCAGACGCAAACTACTATATGTTCTGGAAAACTGTGAGACCCCTATTGGCAGAAAATGCCGAAGCTCTAGAACAGTTCGACCAAATAGGCCGTGATTTTGCAGAAGTCATGCAACAACAAGTCCAAAATATGTGGGCGGCCAAACTGGGCTTAACTGAATTTGACCCAGAGCTATTTAAGACATTGATGCAGTTGGTGACCCACTCAGATGTGGATTACACCATTTTCTTTCGCGAGTTATCTCACATACCAGATGATGTCTCAGCCTTGAGAAAGAGCTTCTATGGTAAAACGTCACAACAGTTCGAGGAGCAATTGCAAACTTGGCTAAAAAGCTGGCGTGGCCTGATTAATGACAGTAATTTAGCTGAGATCTCAGCAAAGATGAAACAGACTAACCCAAAATACACATGGCGAGAGTGGTTGATTGTCCCTGCCTATCAACAAGCCATGCAGGGTGACTACACGTTAGTAAAAGAGTTGCAAGAAGTGCTGAGCTATCCCTATGATGAGCAGTCACAGGACGTAGAGGATAAGTACTATCGTCTAAGACCTAGTGAGTTTTCTGATGTTGGTGGCGTGTCGTACTATAGCTGTTCATCTTGATAAAGTTGAATGACTGTATGCCTCAATGATTGGTAGCAATCAAGGTTTTCTTTTTTAGGTGTAAGACAACAAGAGATTATTCAACACCGTCAAAGCGCCAGGGGACCGGATCAACAGCCACACCGTTCACGTAAAGGCCCCAGTGTAGGTGCGGACCGGTGGAGGCACCTGTGGACCCTACGCCACCGATCACCTGTCCGGCATTAACAAAGTCTCCTTCAGCAACGTCTATGCGGCTGAGGTGAATCATAATGCTCAATACACCTTGACCGTGGTCGATGCCGATGGTGTTGCCGTGCAGTTCGAAGCCATCAGCCACTCGTCCTACTAACCGGATGGTGCCCGCTGCTGGAGACACAACCGGTGAGCCGGTAGCGGCAGCATAGTCCACACCTCGGTGGTAATAGTTTTCGGCAAACACACCGTTGTAATAGCGTCGAACGCCAAATACGGTACTAACGTAACCCTGACTAGGACGGACTAGTGCCCCTTGCCAGTGACGCTCTGGCGTAACGATGCGTTTGAATTCGGCAACGCGGTCGAATTCGTGATCGGTACCCAGGTCGGTGCTACCCGCAGGTAGCCAAATGCGCTGGGTGCTAAAGGATCGGTTTGCCAGATTTACTGCTAGGCTGCGCGATGAACCTTCAGCAGAGACATTCACTGTTAGACGTCCGGGGGTATCCAGCGGGCTGGTCGGGACCAGTGCTCGGTAACGATTGCCGGATACCAGAAAGCTGGGATAGTTGGTGCCGTTGACTGAAACAACCGGGGCCGTACTGGTAGCCGAAGTACCGGAGATAACTACGGAGACGGTATCGCCCAGCTTTGGATTTGTTGGTGAGAGGGTGACATCGTAAGCATGGGCTGCAGGGCTCCAAAGGCTTCCACTGGCGACTGTGCCGACCATTGCCCCCGCCATTGCAAGGAAAGCGCGGCGGCGCAGGCGGGTGGGAATAGCAGGGCTGATTTTTGGCTGCTTCATGACTATTGTGTGTGGGGTGGCTAACAATATCGCATAGTGGGTGGCAGAATGAACCTTATAAGGTGCCAGTTTCTAATAAGAATCGATAAAGATAATACCCTTCTGGGAGGCAGAAGCATTTCGTATTCACCAGAGAAAATCTGTAAGGTTTATTACTTCGTTCATGCTTAATTGAGATATGGTTGGGGGGAGCCAAAACCGGTTGTTTGGGGTCCCCCCGAGTTCCCCAAACCCCCATGGCTAGGGCCGGGAGGCCTCCCTAGGACCCAGCCTACTAGGTTGTTCTCAATTGCATTAAAGTGGGGGTTACGGCGGGATCGATTAGTCAGGTTATCGCCCTGTTGTTTGGCTCACTTCCAGGTAGAGCATGTCTATCCTCAAAGGAGCTTTTAATGCTTTCAGATTTTCTGTCCAGACAATGAAACAGTCCGGCCTTGTACTACGCCTCTGGCGCATGCCCTTTGTGCTGTGGGGGAATCCAGGTATCGTCAAGCTTTACAGCGGTGTCTTATCTTCATTCGCATTCCTTACTAGCAAATGATTTAACTTTCGATGCTCACTCTGGCTTCTGAATGACTTTCTCTAGCTGACGCTGTTTTGCCTTAGGGTCAATGCTCAACAACCGCACATAGTCACCAGGATGACGGCCCAAAAACTGTTCCACCTGGGTGAATATCTGCGCCTCATGGGCACTGGTAATTGTGGGTTCACTGGAGACGACATAGATCAAAAAAATCAAAATGATAATCATTATTTAATATGGAGCAGTCGTTTTGCCTAGTCCAGTAAAGGAAACGCCTGGTAAGTTACTAACAAAGACAAGTTCAAGCCTTTATTTTCAGGGGGCGTGAAAAGTTGGTTTGCTTAGGTTTTGAGTTCTGTGGAACGTGATGGTGCAGTTTCAAATCTGCTTTCCCGATCACCTGTCCAACTTGTGAGATTAACGTGTTGGTTGAGAGCAAAATCGGTTGCTCGGGGCTCCTCCGAGTTCCTTTCCGGAAGTAATCAGGTTATTGCCCATAGGCATACTGGGGTTTCCCTATGGGCAGGGCGGGATGCCGCCCTACAACCCTCGTACCGGAGGATTCAGGTTGATTGCGACATGAGTTGGGAGGTGGCCGGTAAAGCGGTTTAGAATTTCACGCTCGATCGCGCAAAATTCTAAAAAGGGTTGTCCCGCCTTTGTTTGCAATTATTGCAATCACATGAAACATTCTGAGAGAGTGATTATTATTTGCCCACTAAAAAATCTAGCTAGATGAGGAATACCTTCACTTTTACGGTGTGGAGCGGATGCGGAACAGCGTAACCCACCTAACCGACCACCCATATCAATTGTTGTAGCCTTGAAACAATACTCTCTTGTGCGAGGGGCCTGGGGACGTTGAGGTCCCCAGATCAGGGAGGTAAACCCCAGTATGCCTAATCGGGACAGTCTTGATACTTCCGAAGAGGAGGGAAAGTCCTGGGCGACTCTCTTCTCCACATACCGATAATTAGCTTTCCAAGCCGTGTGAATGATACAAATTCTGAATAAATAAACTAAGCCTCTGAAAATAGCCCCTTGCAATCAACCCTTTTTAGATTGCCCTCGACCACGAGTCAAAATTCCCTGACTAGGACTAAACAACAACGCCAATAAAAAACAAGCAAAAAGAGTTAAGGCAATCGCAGGCCCAGACGGCGTATTCACTAGTAGCTAATGTACATTCCCGTCAGGCAAGACAGCACACCTAACCCTGCACCCACCACCATCATCCAATGCAGTTCTCTAGTAAGTAAATAAGCCGCCGCCGCCGGACTCACCATCAGTGCCACAACTAAAATAAAGCCTACCGCCTTGAGGTTGGCGACAATCGTTAGCGTAATTGCAGCCGTCAATCCAAAATTCATTGCCGTTACCGGCAGACCGATTGCTTCTGCCCCTAATGGATCAAACGTAAAAAACAACAGTTCTTTGTAGAACACCTTCACGCCAACCAACACAGCTAGCGTGACAAACCCAATTTCCCATACATCGGCTGGGGAAATGCTGAGGATATCGCCAAATAACAGCTCTTCAAGGTCTAAGCGACTCCCCAGGCTGGTAAACAGGACGATGCCGAGGGAGAAAAAGCTGGAGAGGGTGATGGCCATGGCTGCATCGACCTTTACTTTAGATTGAGAGCGAATCCATCCTGTGACAAAGGTGCCGAACATGCCAAAGACAAAGGCTCCGATAATCAAAGGAATATTTAGGAAGTTTGCGATCGCTAACCCTGGCAGTACCGCATGGGCTACCACATCTCCCAACAGTGCCATCCGCTGTACAAGCAGGTAAGTGCCAACAATCGGACACAAAATGCCCATCAGTACACCCGCCATAAGCGCTTGCCGCATAAACTCGTAATTTAAGGGGTCTAGCAGCCAGTCCATAGAGTCGCTGAGTGAATAATGATGGTTGTCACTCATCTTATATCTTGATGATTCTTGCTACGATCACCATGAACTTCAGCGGCGGCGAGTAAGTCTCCCACAGGTTATGATTCGGAAGTACAAGCCCGGTGATGAACTTACAATTGGCCGAATCTACTACGATTCTGTTCATCAACTGACCTGCGACGACTACACCGAGGAGCAGCGCAACGCCTGGGCTACTCCCATTGAGGGTGACGATGCGTGGGCTGAGAAATGGCGTAAGCGATGCGATCGCAAGCAGCCTTGGATTGCAGTGGTGGATGGCCATGTGGTGGGCTTCATTGAATTTGATGCTGATGGCCACATCGACTGCACCTACGTATCCCCAGCTCATGCTGGTAAGGGATACATGTCAGCAATCATGGAGCAAATCTTCCAGGAGGCGCGACAATCCAATCTGTTCCGACTTTACGCCGAGGTCTCTATCACAGCGCGTCCTTTTTTCGAGCGCCATGGTTTCCGTGTCGTCCGCGACAACCCACACGAAGTTCGCGGCGTTCCCATCCTGAATTACATCATGGAGTGTTGGTTGCATCCGGACGTGGGATAGCTGAAGTATCTGAACATTGAGGGATGAGCAGCTGAGGTCGGTTCACGTTGCTGCGGCAGCACCTGCAGTAATGCTTTTAAGCTCGCGTACAGTGAACCTGAGTCATGGATTTTAAGGATTATGATCGCGTCAATTTAGAGAACTGAGGTAATATATTCAAAAATGATAATCATTATCATTTTGGTAACACGTTGTTTGCTTAGTTCACTTCGTTGCTTCCGGAGCTTATCTAATGACAGTCTCATCCTCTCCTTTGCAAACCAAAAGAGGAATGCCCGTTACCATTATCACCGGGTTTCTGGGTAGTGGTAAAACAACGCTGTTGAACCACATTCTAAGCAACAATAAAGATTTAAAGGTTGCTGTTCTAGTTAATGAATTTGGTGATATCAACATCGACAGCCAGCTCTTAGTCACCATGGATGAAGATATGGTTGAGCTGAGCAACGGATGCATTTGCTGCACCATCAACGACGATCTAGTGGATGCTGTTTATCGAATCATGGAGCGGACTGATCGTGTGGACTATATGGTGATTGAGACTACAGGCGTGGCAGATCCACTGCCAATTATCCTGACGTTTCTAGGTACAGAGCTGCGCGACCTCACCTGCCTAGATTCCATTATCACCATGGTGGATGCCGAAAACTTCACGCCCGATCATTTTGAGAGTGAAGCGGCCTTCAAGCAAATCACCTACGCTGATGTCACAGTTGTAAATAAGGTTGATCTAGCTTCGTCAGACAAAGTAGAGGCTGTAGAAGAGTATCTTAATAGCGTTAAAGAGGGAGCAAGAATTTTGCACAGCCAGCAGGGGCAAGTGCCTCTGCCGCTAATTTTGGATGTCGGATACAACAACCCTGAAGCCTATGCTGAGCTGGTGCAGGAAGAAATTGAACAGATGGAACACGAACACCATCATCACGGGCACCGTGGGCATGGAGACGAACATCATGGGCATGAACATCACGGACACGAGCACGGTCATCACGGTCATGAGCATCACGGTCATGAGCATCACGAACACCATCACCACCATTCGGCCCATCTCGATAATGATGGATTTGTATCCATCGCATTTGAGAGTGATCGTCCCTTCCACATCAAAAAGTTTGAAAACTTTTTGCAAAACAAACTTTCAAAGAATGTTTTTCGAGCAAAAGGAATTCTCTGGTTTGAAGAAAGTGAGCTGCGCAATATCTTTCAGCTAAGTGGTATGCGCTTTTCCTTGGATGGGGAAGAATGGCGCACTCCTCCTCGAAACCAGATTGTTTTTATTGGGCGACATCTCAATGGTGACGACATTCGGAAACAACTTACAGCTTGTTTAGCCTGATAGTTAATGTTTCATCGGTTAGTGATAGCAATCGCCAGATAGGTATTTGTCTATCCGGCAATTCTTTCATTGAGTGTTGCAGTTGTTGGCTAAAGACGTTGATCGGTACTCGACGGTGCTCTGGACAGGCTTTGCCATCGCTCGATAAATCAACCAAATTTTTCCACTTGTTATGTATGACCTTCTCCATTTCACCCGATAACGTTCAGATAGTGAGTACTGAAGCTAAAGTTTCTGTTTCAGATGAAGATATGCAGCAAGCAGTCCGCACACTGCTTCTAGGTTTGGGAGAAGACCCGGATAGATTAGTCGAGAAATCCCTGTACAGCAGCTTCGTTGCATCTGCCACCTAATCCGGTGACAATTGTGCAGGTATTGGTCATTAGCATACCTGTATAGGTCCCTGCGGGTGTGCCAGGTTCGCCTAAGCTGTCGGCATAAAGCGGCTCGTCTGAAATGCCAATATCTGTCTCCCGAGAAACCGCTTCAATCAGTCCAGGGTTGCTAGTTGACTCTATAAAAACAGTAGGTATGTTGCTGTCTTCAACAAGATCGATTAATTCTCTTAAGTCGGCGGCTGACGGACGAGCCTCAGTACTAAAGCTTTCCAACGCAGCCTCAATGCGAATGCCATAGGCATCGGCGTAGTAGCCCAATGCATCATGGGTCGTCACCAGGACCCGCTGTGATTCGGGGACCGTGGCTACCTGTTGCTGAATCCAACTATCGAGTTGGGTGAGCTGAGCGATTAGGGCCTCTGCATTAGTCTGATAAATTTCGGCATTTTCAGGAGAAATCACGCTCAGCTCCTCTTGGATAACGCGAACTATTGCAATGCCATTTTCGGCATCGTGCCAGACATGGGGATCCGGTGACATACCCTCTTCGCGGTGGTCATGGTGGTGACTGTGGTTATGGTGTCCATTACTACGATGACCACGGTCACGATGACTGCCATGATCGTGAGCTTCGCCTAAAAGCGGTTCGGAAACGGCAACTTCGGAAACGGCAATTAGAGGGGTGTTTCCGTGTGTCGACTCGGCCATTTGAATAATGTCTGGCTCGAACCCGTAGCCCCCATAAAGAACCAAATGGGCAAATCCAATAGCCCGTCTGTCGGCAGGCGTTGCGCTGTAGATGTGGGGATCTTCACCCGCTTCTATAAGACAGGTTACGTCCACGGTATCTTGAGCGATTTGCTCAGTGAGATCGCACAGGACGCTATAGCTCGCCACTACTCTAGGAGTGATTTGGCTGTGGGCAGACTGATGGCCCAGAAGCGCGGAGGCTCCGCCAATGGCAGCAAGCGCAGTCAATAGGCGAAAAGAAAGTTTCATGGGCTATCGTTTCACAGATGACTAGAGTAGGTTGACTATAGAATGGTAACCATTATCATACTGGTCTACTAGTGTAAATCTAGCCCTTTAGGTAGTGCTATTTCAGGAAGGCTAGAGGATAATGACCTTTGCTTCAAGCCCCCTATTTTTCAAGGATGACGAGACAGGCTATTTTTCTCTGTCCTGCACTCAATAGCACTACCAGATCGGTAGTATAGGCGCTAAGCCAAGATTAAAGCCGCCTATGAGTACTAACCCATAGACGGCTTTAGGGCGATGGTCTCTGACCATCACACCGAGCATCAAGGCTACCGTTTAGTCAAGAAACGCCTGCATGGAAGCTTCGTTGCAGCTGCCCCCCAATCCGGTAACGATATTGCAGGTGTTGGTCATCAGCATTCCTGTATAGGTGGCTGCAGGCGTGCCAGCTTCGCCTAAGCCGTCGGCATAAATAGGCTCTCCTGAAATGCCGATATCTGTCTGCCGAGAAACCGCTTCAATCAGTCCAGGATTGCTAGTGGCCTCTACAAAAATACTTGGCAGGTTGCTGTCTTCAACAAGATCGATCAGTTCTCTTAAGTCGGCGGCTGATGGACGAGCCTCAGTACTAAAGCTCTCTAAAGCAGCCTCAATGCGAATGCCATAGGCATCAGCGTAGTAGCCCAGCGCATCGTGAGAGGTTACAAGTACTCGCTGCGATTCGGGAACCGTAGCTACCTGTCGCTTAATCCAAACATCGAGCACAGTGAGCTGATCGATTAAGCTCTCTGCATTGGCTGCGTAAAGCTCAGCATTTTCAGGGAAGGCCTCACTGAGCTGCTCCTCGATGACATGCACCATCTCAATGCCATTTTCTGCATCATGCCAGACATGGGGGTCAGGTTCACCCTCTTCGTCGCCATGGTCATCATGGTCTTCGTCGTCGTGGTGATCTTCTTCTCCGTGGTCATCATGGTCTTCTTCTTTCCCATGGTCATCATGGCCTTCTTCGCCATGGTCGTGGTCTTCGTGGCCTGCTTTGCTCTGGGCGGAATGGCCTTTCTCACCATCATGGTCATCATGGTCTTCGTCGCCATGGTCATCATGATCTTCTTCTTCTCCATGACCATGGTCGTGACCTTCCCCTAAAAGCGGATCGGTGACGGCAACTTCGGAAACGGCAATTTTAGGGGTGTCTCCATCTGTTGCTTCGACCATTTGAATAATGTCTGGCTCGAACCCATAGCCACCATACAGAACCAGATCGGCCGTTTCAATGGCCTGTCTGTCGGCAGGGGTGGCGCTGTAGAGGTGGGGATCGTTACCCGCTTCTATCAGGCAGTCCACCTCTACGGTGTCTTGAGCGATTTGTTCAGTGAGATCGCACAGGACGCTATAGCTAGCCACTACTGTAGGGCTGGGTTGGCTTTGGGCGGACTGATTGCCCAGAAGTAGCGCGGATGTTCCACCAAGGGCGGCAAGCGCAGTGAATAAGCGAGAAGAAAGTTTCATGGGCTATCGTTTTACAGGTGGCAAAAGTAGGGCAAAGACAGTGATAATGGTTATCATTATTATCCTATTAGTGTCAATTTAGCCCTTTAGCCTGTCAACACGACTAAATTTCTGAATTGTTTAACCTACATTGCCATGGACAAAAAGAGCGAGCGAGCGGTGTAATGCTTTTTATCTCCGTGTTGCTCCACGGTTTGTTAGCGCTCTTACCATGGCAAGAACAGTCTCGCCCTTTGGCGGTGTCCTCAAGTTCAACGGGTCCAATTTCTCTTGTTGATGCCAGCCAGCTGCCAACGTTGTCGGCATCGGAGTCTCCGTCCGCCGCTCCGTCCAGCCCTCCCGAACCGCCCATCTCGCCGCCAGCAGAACCGCCGCCAGCAGATGACCCCATTACTGAGACGAGGAGTGATGACCCTGAGCCTGCACCCGAGGCAGCTCCCGAACCCGACTGGACAGCGGATGCTTCTATCCCTGAGGCGAATGAAAGCCCTACCAGTAGTACTGCTG
>JBCCQQ010000067.1:0-32715 GCA_039024555.1 Cyanobacteria bacterium P01_D01_bin.156 | reverse complement strand
TTATTAAGCAACGTCCTCCCCTTAACAAGGGGAGGTGCCTTAGGCGGAGGGGTCTTCGGCCATTTGCGCTAGTTTTCCAGACCCCTCCCTGACGGTTCCCCTTGCCAAGGGGAACCAGGTATCGCCAAGCCTTATTAAGGTATCTTATTTTCACGCACTTCCCTTACGTTGGCGACAATGCCATCAGGACAGTCTCCACACTTGGGAACTGAAACCTTTCGAAGGTATTAGTAGAGACTGCCTACCCTACGGCTATTGACTAACCACAGGAGATAATCGGCTGTTGAACGTCTTCAGCCGCTTTGTTTGCAGTGAGTAATCGATTTAAACCATGCATCACCGCCAAAATCGATGCCGTTGTAATATTACTGTGGGTACCCACACCGTAGTATCGATGCTCCGTAGAGGGTGTTGTGACAGCAACGATTGCGATCGCATCTGCGCCACTGCCTGCATTGAGGGCACGTTCCTCATAATCTGCAATTTCCAGGTGAATGTCCCCCTGTCGTAGAGCCGTCACTAACGCATCAATGGGACCATTTCCAGAAGCCTGGAAGCATCTTGGTTTCCCATTTTGTTGTAGCCAGAGCTGTAGCTGATTATGGTCTCCCGTTGTCTCTAAATGGTGAGATTCATACACCAGTGGCCCCGACGCTAGGCTGTAGGTTTGCTGGAATAGCTGCCAGATTGTTGCCGATGAAATTTCTTTGCCGGTCTGGTCCATCACCTGTTGCACCACCTGGCTAAATTCCACCTGCAGTCGCTTAGGCAGTACAACACCATAGTCTCGCTCTAACAAGAAGGCGATTCCCCCTTTACCAGACTGACTGTTCACCCGCACAATTGCCTCATAGGAGCGGCCCACATCAGCAGGGTCCATCGGTAGATAAGGAATCTCCCATGGGTCCAGGGGTTGCCGCTGGGCAAAACCTTTTTTGATAGCATCCTGGTGAGAGCCGGAAAACGCTGTAAACACCAGTTCACCTACATAGGGATGACGAGGATGAATAGGCAGCTGGGTGCAGTGTTTCACCAGTTCCGCCACCTGGTCAATTTGAGAAAAGTCCAGCCCCGGATGGATGCCCTGGGTGTAGAGATTCATCCCCAGAATCACCAAATCCACATTACCCGTCCGCTCTCCATTGCCAAACAAACAACCCTCCACACGATCGGCTCCCGCCATTTGAGCCAGCTCCGCCGCTGCCACACTACAGCCGCGATCGTTATGGGGATGAACGCTTAGGGCGACCGCATCCCGATAGTCCAAATGGCGGTGCATCCATTCCACCTGGTCAGCAAATATATTAGGAGTGGCCACCTCCACGCTGGCAGGCAGGTTAATAATGGCCTTTGCATCGGGAGTAGGCTGCCATGCGGCCAAAACTGCATTACAAATATCTCGGGCAAAGGAGAGTTCAGTGGAGGTAAAGACTTCAGGAGAGTACTGAAATCGCCAGGCTGTTTCTGGTTGCTGCTGTGCCAGCTGACGAATCAGAGTAGCTGCTGATACGGCTAATTCGATAGTTTTAGGCTTGCTGTTACCAAACACCACCCGCCGAAAAATCGGTGCCGTAGCATTGTAAACATGGACAATTGCTTGTTTTGCCCCTTTTAACGCTTCGAATGTGCGATGAATTAGAGACTCTCTTGCCTGGGTAAGCACCTGAATGGTGACATCTTCCGGAATATGGTTCTCTTCGATCAGCCGTCGTACAAACTCAAATTCTGTTGCAGATGCGGATGGAAAACCCACCTCAATTTCTTTAAAGCCAATCTGCAGCAACAGCTTAAAGAACCGCAGCTTTTGGTCAATGGGCATGGGCTGGGCCAGGGCTTGGTTACCATCCCGCAGATCGGTGCTCAACCACACAGGGGGCCGGGTTATGGTGCGGCTGGGCCAGGTGCGATCTGGCAAGTTAATGGGCTGAAATGGACGATATTTTTGAGCAGGATTCTTCAACATGATATTTTTCCTAAAGGTATTGTTGACTGTCAGAAATACTATGAACCATCACCCTGAGAGAGTGATTTTTTCGATAAACACAGACGATGAGAAGATCAAACTATTGGCACATTCTGGCAAGGAGAATTATCACCAAGCGTCCTTCTCGAACGGGCGTTTAGTATGCAATGGAAGACTCTAAAGCAGGCAAGGCACCAAAAACAATAAGCATCAACTATCGTCAAAACACGTCATCCATCCAAAAGAGTCTTGGAAGACATTGTTTAGGCCATAAATGTATTCGCAAGCACCATAAACCCTTTGGAGGCATGGACTATTGAGCAGTATGAAACAAACCTGCTGGAACTATTGGGTTGGTGAAAATCTAATTAGTATGCGCCAAGCGCAGCAGTAGCCCTAGCCCCAAAAGGCTAGTAAGACTCTGTAGCGGTAGCTGCTTAGTGGCGTTCATGACAACGAAAGTTTGTGATTAAACTCAATGAGGCAATACTAGCCTACCTGCTTTAGAAGCGTCAACTACTCCTGAAAAGATTTTTCAAACAGCTGGATGCCTTATGGAGAAGATACTCCAAGCTTTTTCTTCCCTGAGCCAATCAATATTAACTATTGAAGTAACACCATGGTTTGAGTTGATGGGTCAAAGCCATCGGGAAAAATAGTAGGGCAGGTGGATTCTCCCTCTTTTAGCAGTGAATATTTTTCACAGACTGCTTGAGATGTGGTGTCATCTGTAAATACTGCATTTGCAAGATTAGAGCCATCTAAAGTCGCACTGCTTAAATCGGCACCACTCAAGTCAGCACGATTCAAGTCAGCACCCGTAAAATCGGCACGCACTAGGTTTGTATTGCTCAGATTAGCCTTTTGCATCGTGGTATTTGCCAGGTTGATGCCAGGGATAAAAGCTGAGTTTAGATTAACACCAACAAGGTCTAAACCACCTAGATTGACTTGATGAAACGTGTCCTCTATCTCTTCTGTTGTTTTTTGAGGAGATTGACTTTCAGCAAGTTCTTGCGGTGGCACTTCCTCTAATCGTTCTGTTGTCTGCTGAAGAGATTGTGCGTTAGTAATTTCCTGTTGTCGTCTTTGCACCTCTTGTTCAGAAAAAATCAGTTCCTGATCGTAAAGGAAGCGAACCACCTGTCCTTTCCGATTGGGATTAATTTGTCTCGTCACCAACAATGTTTTTGAACGGATCAGTCTTTCAATTTTAGATGGGTCTGCTTGCTCAATATCGATATTCAGCAAAAGCTCACCGACGGAATCTACATAGGCATCAATTGATTCTGCTTCCCGTGTATTTTGGGCCGTAGCTTCGTTGGCCTGCTCAATTTCATGACTAACTAACAGCAGTGCTAGGGGAACACCAATGACGCTGACCAAGCTCCAAAACACCTGCTTCCAAATTTCCCATCGGGTCGGGTCGGGCTGCTTAACGGTAACGGCCTCTGGAATATGTAAGGTGAGCTTTTGTTCAGACTCTGGTAGCCTCAGTGGCGGCGGTGGGGGTTGCAATTTGTTTGGAAAGGTCCTTATTTTGCCCTGCTCAGAGCTCCGTCGAGGGGGATTTGCATTCTGCTCGGGCATAATATTCGGCCTCTATAAAGCGGGGGCTTATAGTTTATTGAAACAAGTTTAGTTTGGCTCGTTCCGTATGATTTTGCGGCGTTGCTAATTTCACACTTCGACAAGCATCCTGATATTCTGACAGGGTTACAAAACTTCATGTTTTCACCCTATGGCCGCTAAGTCGCGTTTGCCCCTGCAGTTTTGGATTGTCACCTTGGTGGCATTTATTAATTCTGTCAGCTTTACCATTATCATTCCGACGCTGTATCCCTATGCCAAGGAGTTTGGCCTGAGTGACTTAGCCGCCAGTCTGCTGACAACCGCTTTTTCCCTATCTCAGTTTTTTGGCACGCCTATCTTGGGGCGTTTGTCGGATCGTATTGGTCGAAAGCCTCTCTTGGTCATAAGTTTACTGGGGACGGTAGTGGCTAACCTACTGGCGGCGGTTAGCCCATTTGCCTGGTGGTTATATTTAGCGCGGATGCTGGATGGCCTTACCGGCGGGAATAACTCGGTGGCTCAGGCGGTGGTGAGTGATATTACAACACCGGAACAGCGGACCCAGGCGTTTGGCATTTTTGGGGGCATGTTCCGTTTGGGTTTTGTGGTGGGGCCACCTTTGGCATACTTTGCCCAGACGCTACCACCATTACCAGGAGTAAGCCCCTTGGGTATGAGTTTTATGGTGTCTGCGCTAATGGCGCTGGTGGCAGCAATCCTGTGTTTTGCGGTGTTACCGGAAACCCATCCTCCGTCAAAGTGCGATCGCACCCTCAAACTCTCCTTTGCTGATTTTGGCTTTGGTCGTCTGGCTACCTCATTTCGTAAGCCAGTAGTGGGTCGCATTTTTATCATGACCTTCCTCAACGGGGCCACCTTTACCGTCTTTACCTTTGCGTTTCAACCGTTCTTTATCACGGTGCTTGGGCAAGATACTAAGAATTTAGCCTTTGCCTTTGTTTGTTTTGGCATTTTGGCCTTTCTCTCCCAGGTATTCTTGCTGGAACCGTTGCGTAAGCGTATGAACCTGGTGACGTTGTTAGTGGTGGCGTTAATCTTGCGAGGGATTTTGTTAATTCTCTATCCGTCATTTCCAACAATTCAGGCCTTCTGGGTGTTGCTAGTGTTCTTTGGCATTGTGAATGCGTTTCCGATGCCGCTGGTCGACTCGTTGTTGTCGTTGCGTACACCGAAGGAGGAACAGGGTGAAACGCTAGGGACAAATTCATCGTATTTGAGTATTGCCAATGCGATAGGGCCAGCCATATCGGGGGTACTGGTCACCTTTGGCTATGGCATGCCGTTTTTTGTGGCGGGTGGATTAACCATTGCGATCGCGGCCTTTGCCCTTTCTCTAAATACTCCAAGCAAGGAAGCAAAAGCCATCTAAGCAGCTATTTACTTTCTCTAATTCCTCTTCACTCATTTTTACAGACACCTAATGGTGAAGTGGCGTAGACCTAACCTACCGTTAAACGATAGCTGACAGGCCCACGCTAACTTTTCATCCCGATGATGGGTCTAGCAAATGTTTTTGATGGGGCCTAAGTTTCTAACAAAGCCTCTTTCTGTAGCGCCATTAGTCGCTTAATACCCACTTCGGCATAATCCAACATTTGGTTTAGCTGCTGTCGGCTAAAGCTGTTGGCCTCAGCAGTACCTTGAACTTCTACATAGCCCAAATCACTATTAAGCACCACATTAAAATCAATGTCGGCAGCCACATCCTCTGGGTAGTTTAAGTCGAGAAATGCATCCCCTTCCAACAACCCGACGGAAACAGCTGCGATCTGATGTTTTAGGGGAGACTTTTCTAAGGTGCCGTCAGCAATCAGTTTACCAATGGCATCCTCTAAAGCCACATAGGCTCCAGTGATGGCTGTAGTACGTGTACCCCCATCGGCCTGGATTACATCCGCATCCACCATTAGGGAAATCTCACCCAGTGCTTCTAGGTCAATGGCAGCCCGCAGACTGCGGCCAATCAGTCGCTGGATTTCCTGGGTACGCCCCGATAGTTTCATCAGTTCACGTCGGCTGCGGGTGTGTGTGGCACTAGGCAGCATCCGGTATTCAGCAGTTAGCCAGCCCTGGCCTGAATCTTTTAGCCATCGGGGTAGGTCCTGGGATGCTGATACGGTACAGAGCACCTGGGTGTTGCCACAGTGGGCTAACACAGACCCCGCTGCGTAGCGGGTAAAGTGCCGTTCAAATTTTACCGGACGAAGTTCGTTGGGTTGCCGACTATCCGGACGCTGCCAAACCATGCACAATGCTCCAAAATATAACTTGGCTGCACCTAGGGTAGCGGGCTTCCTCCAGCTGAAACACGATTGCAACGGATTTCTTAACCCGTGATGTGAAACAGCTCCATCGACTCTGCTTGGCTTCAACCAGGCTCTGCTTGGCTTCAACCATGACTTATTTATCGGACTCTACAAATAATCGCTGGCAGTTTTGGATTGATCGAGGGGGCACCTTTACCGATATTGTTGCTCGCCGTCCTGATGGTCAGCTGCAGGTGCATAAGCTCCTGTCGGAAAATCCTGGACGCTATGCCGATGCTCCCATCCAGGGAATTCGTGAGATTCTTAACTTGAAAAAGAATGAACCGATCCCAGCGGAACACATTGAGGTGGTGAAGATGGGCACTACGGTGGCTACCAATGCCCTGTTGGAGCGCAAGGGTGACCCCACAGTGTTACTGATTACCAAGGGTTTTAAGGACGCGCTGCGTATTGGTTACCAGAACCGACCGGATATTTTTGCCCGTCATATTCAGCTGCCGGAAATGCTGTATGGGCAGGTGATCGAAGTGCCGGAACGGTATAGTGCTCAAGGTGAAGAACTAATGATTCTAGAAACAGAAGGCGACTGGGTGGATGAGTTGGCCCAGGTGTATGAAAAAGGGGTGAGAGGGTGTGCGATCGCGTTCCTCCATGGCTACCGCTACCCCAACCATGAACGTCAGGTGGCAGCTATTGCCAAACGGATTGGCTTTAGCCAAATCTCTATCTCTCACCAGGTCAGCCCCCTGATGAAACTGGTGAGCCGAGGGGATACCACCGTTGTTGATGCCTATCTCTCACCGATTTTGCGTCGCTATGTGAATCAGGTAGAAATGGCTCTAGCTCCGGCGAATTGCGCAGACTCGAAAGCCCCCAGGCTGATGTTTATGCAATCCAACGGCGGGCTAACCGATGCAGAGAGGTTTCAGGGCAAAGATAGCATTCTCTCCGGTCCTGCCGGGGGCATTGTCGGCGCAGTCAAAACCTGTGAGAGCGCCGGATTTCAAAAAATCATTGGCTTTGACATGGGCGGGACTTCTACCGATGTTTCCCACTACAACGGCGACATGGGCGGCTATGAACGCACCTTTGAAACCGAGGTGGCCGGTGTCAGACTGCGGGCACCGATGATGTCTATCCATACGGTGGCTGCGGGGGGCGGTTCCATCCTGCAGTTTGATGGAGCCCGGTATCGAGTCGGTCCAGAGTCCGCTGGAGCCTATCCTGGACCTGCATGCTACCGACGGGGTGGGCCATTGACTGTCACCGACTGTAATGTCATGGTGGGCAAACTGCAGCCAGATTTTTTCCCAACGGTGTTTGGTCCCAAGGGCGATCTGCCCTTGGATCAAGCCGCTGTTGTCCAGGGCTTTCAAGCCTTAGCCCAACAAATTTCGCAACACACTCCCCTCCCACCAGAAACCGTTGCCGCCGGTTTTTTATCCATTGCCATTGAAAAAATGGCCAGCGCTATTAAAAAAATCTCCATTCAGCGGGGCTATGATGTCAGCGAGTACACCCTCTGCAGCTTTGGTGGGGCCGGAGGCCAGCATGCCTGTCTGATTGCAGAGGCTCTGGGTATGCAACAAATTTTTCTTCATCCGTTGGCAGGTGTACTGTCTGCCTACGGCATTGGCTTGGCCGATCTGCGTATTCTTAAAGAGCACGCCATTGAAGCCATACTTTCAGAGGAGACGTTGCGATCGCTCACCAAAAATCTAGCTACCTTAACAGACGCTGGAAAACAAGCAATGGTGGAACAGGGCATTGTTGCTGAACACATCACGACGCTACAGAACGTTCACCTACGTTATACCGGTACCGACTCAGCCCTGATTGTTGCCTGGGGGTCTCTGACAGAGATGCAAACCCAGTTTGAGCAGATCTACAAACAGCGCTATGGGTTCACCATGCCCCATAAAGCCTTGATGGTAGAGGCCATTTCCGTAGAAACCATTGGCCAGACCAACGCTATTGATGAACCAACCATTCTGCAAAAACGAACCACGCCCCTAACTCCCATCACCACAGTCCCTGTTTACACCAAGGGGCAATGGCACACAACGCCTGTGTACCAGCGTCATGAGCTGCTACCTGGTGATGTTATCCAAGGACCGGCACTGATTATTGAACCCACCGGCACCAATGTGATTGAACCGGATTGGTCGGCCCGACTGAACCCACAAAATCACCTTATTCTTAACCACCAGCCGCCCACCTCTGAGCAGACTGTAGATCAAGACTCTGCCGCTGCTCCCGACCCAGTTAAATTAGAAATCTTCAACAATCTCTTTCGTTCCGTTGCGGAAGAGATGGGTATTACCCTGCAAAATACCAGCTATTCTGTCAACATTAAGGAGCGACTGGATTTTTCCTGTGCCCTCTTTGACCAGCAGGGACAGCTGGTGGCCAATGCCCCCCATATTCCCGTCCATCTGGGTTCCATGGGAGAGAGCGTAGCTAGTCTAATTCAACAACAGGGAGAGACTATCCGGCCAGGGGATGTGTATGCCTCGAACAATCCCTACAATGGGGGTACCCATCTACCAGACATTACGGTGATTACTCCGGTATTTTCAGACCCTACTGAAAGCGACTGCTCACCTCTATTTTACGTCGCCTCCCGAGGCCACCATGCGGATATCGGTGGCATTACCCCCGGCTCCATGCCGCCCTACAGTCAAACCATTGAACAAGAGGGTATCCTGATCGACAACTTTAAGCTAATTGAGCAGGGAGAATTTCGCGAAGCCGCAATTACTGAGCTGTTACAGTCCGGTCCCTATCCGGTACGGAACTTAACTCAGAACCTGGCGGATTTACAGGCTCAGGTGGCCGCCAATAAACGGGGTGTTCAAGAACTGCAGCGGATGATTGGCCACTATGGTCTAGACCAGGTGCAGGCCTATATGCAATATGTGCAGGATAATGCGGCTGAGGCAGTACGTCGGGTAATTGATGTGCTCTCAGATGGAGAGTTTACCTACACTACAGATAATGGCACCAAAATCTGTCCTTCTATCACCATTAATCCAGAAAAACGGTCAGCCCGGATTGACTTTACGGGCACATCTCCCCAACAGGAGAACAACTTTAACGCCCCCCTAGCCGTGTGCAAGGCAGCGGTACTCTATGTATTTCGCACCCTGGTCAATGATGATATCCCCCTGAATGCAGGCTGTCTTGAACCGTTGGAAATTGTTGTCCCCGAGGGATGTCTCTTAAATCCGCACTATCCAGCCGCTGTAGTTGCCGGTAATGTGGAAACCTCCCAAGCCATAACCAATGCCCTCTACGGCGCTTTGGGAACCATGGCCGCTAGTCAGGGCACCATGAACAATTTCACCTTCGGTAATGAGCAATATCAGTATTACGAGACTATCTGTGGGGGCTCTGGGGCTGGTCCTGACTTTGCCGGAACCGATGCGGTGCAAACCCAGATGACTAACTCGCGGCTCACCGATCCAGAGGTGTTGGAGTGGCGGTTCCCAGTCCTGGTGGAGGATTTTTCGATTCGGTCTGGCAGCGGTGGAACTGGGAAATATGTGGGAGGCAATGGCGTTGTTCGGCGTCTTCAGTTTCGGGAAGCGATGACGGCTGCAATTATCTCTGGCCATCGTCAGGTAACTCCCTTTGGTTTGCAGGGAGGTCAGTCCGGAAAGACGGGGTGTAATCGGGTTGAGCGAGCTGACGGCACTGTTGAATCGGTTGGCAGCAATGGCCAGATTGCCATGGAGATTAATGATGTGTTTGTTATTGAAACTCCTGGTGGTGGTGGTTTTGGATCTTTATAAAGCTGTCTACGCTTGAAAACTTTGTGAGACAGTCGCTTCAGCCAATTTTCTTACAAAGTTTTGCACTCTTTTCTACTTTCGTAGAAAGAGCGAAGCCCTATATTTGTATCTTCGAAAAGATACAAATATAGGGCTTATTGTTTTTGAAAAAGTGGGCTGTTCCAGCCTAATGTCGATTCAGCAGACCTGAAAGATAAATGGGTGGCACCCTACGGGATTTATAAGGTCAACGACTGGGGATTGTTCTCAATCAGCTCTGCCAAGTCCTTAAGGAAGGCCGCACCGTCAGCACCGTAGATAATCCGGTGGTCACAGGTGATATTAACCGTCATCTGCTTCTTCACGCCAATCATGCCGTTAGCATCCGCAACCACCGTGGGCTTAGAGCCACCAATGGCCAGAATGGAGCCCGTGCCAGGAGGCAAGATCGCATCAAAGCTATTCACGCCAAACATACCCAGGTTAGACACCGTAAAGGTACCGGTGGAATACTCCTCAGGCTGCAGCTGTTTACTGCGAGAACGGGCGACTAAATCTTTCCAAGCGCGAGATAGGGAGTAAATATCCATCTGGTCCGCACCGCGTAGAACGGGAGTAATCAAACCGCCGTCGGGCATGGCTACTGCTACTGCTACATTAATGCTGCCGTTGTACTGAATACCGGCATCGGTATAGCTAGCGTTAATGACGGGATGCTTCACCAGGGTCATGGCCACCGCCTTTGCCAGCAGCCCCGTCATAGTCACCCCCTTGGGTTTAATTTGCTTGTATAGGGCATCCAGGGCATCGGTGGTAATGGTGTAGCTAACGCGGAAGACGGGCACCGACAGGCTGGCGTTCATGTTGCGCACCACGGCCTGCTGCATAGTATTGAACGCAGTTACCTGACCAGGTACCGGTGGTGTTGCAGTGGGAGCTGCAGGAATGACGGGAGCGGGAGCTGCAGCGACGGGAGCGGGAGCGGGAGCTGCAGCGGCTACGGGCGTAGGTGTTTTGCCAGCTGCTTTTTCTACGTCCTGGGCCACAATGCGACCGTGAGGGCCAGAACCAACCAATGTTTTAATGTCAACCTTGAGCTGCTTTGCCAGCTTCTTGGCGCGGGGTGAGGCGATTAACCGGCCACTGGGGGCAGCCCCATTACCATTTGCAGCAGCGGGAGCAGCAACGGCAGCAGCCACAGGTTCAGGGGCAGCGGCAGCAACGGGAGCAGGGGCAGCAGCAGCAGCGGCAGCTCCCTGTTTCTTGGCTTCTTCAATTTCAGCTTCGGTTTCGGCGAGTAGCGCGATCGCACTACCCACAGCTGCCACCCCACCGGCTTCCACAACGATGGTGGCCAAATAGCCTTCATAGAACGATTCAACGTCCATATCAGCCTTATCGGACTCAACAATAACGACGGTTTCGCCCTTTTCTACCTTGTCACCAGGTGCCTTGGTCCAAGACACAATTTTTCCCTCAGTCATGGTGGAGCTCAGGGCAGGCATGAACACTTCGCGAATCATTGGAAAATTCCGAGACGGGTGGACAACATATGCGACAGCGAACCCTACAGCAATCAGATTCATCGATTGCTAGTCAGGCTAGCCTTGTAATTTAGGACCTTTAGCTATCCTTATCACTCAAACTAATCTGACAAATGTAATAGCAGCACGCCAGCATCTTATTCTAAAAGACTTTGTGTCATTAGATTAAGTACTCATAAAAAAACCAGCCGCGTATAAACGACTGGCGCTGTTAGAGAATCTATCAAGAGCATTGATCAGGCTACCTACAGCTCACCGCGAATTTCTTCGATAACGCCATCCCGTAGCAATATTTCCACCTGCATTTTTTTAACCAGGTTGTCACCTTGGGCGGCCTTAAAAAAGCCGTCGATTTGACCTTGGCTTACTTCTTTATTCAGTTCCAAGGTCTGTACTTGTTGAAGCTGCTGTAGGACCTGATTCTTTTGCTGTAGCAGCTTATTTTTTTCTTCATTAAGCTTGCTTTGAACAGCCGCCATCTGCTTTTGGACAGCTTCTTGACTCTCTTGCTTTTGAAGCTCACCCACCATGCGCTGGCCCTGCATTTCGAGCTGCTGTAAACGCTTGTCAACATCATTAATCTGCTTTTGCAGCTGATTCTGGGCTTCTTCTTTCCAGAGGGGAGTAACAACGGCCTTGACGTTGATAACTCGCTTTAAAAGTAGTTGAGATTGCGAAGCGTCCATGAAACTTAAAATAGTTAGGTTTATTGATTAATTCCAATAGGTATATTACCCGCTCCGGCTAGAAAGGTCGCTATTAAAAGATTTTCTGTGGTTTTGGAATCATCAGGGATGACAACCAGGGTTTCTTCTTGGCAAATCTGACTGGTTGTCACATAGCGCTATAGAACATAACTCAAAAATCACTAGAGGCACCTCTCGTAGGTGCCTCTAGTGATGCACAGGCTTTATTTAAGCAATGTCTTATGAAATCGGCTAGTGTCAGCCGACATTTGATCCTTGAGGATTAACTTTGCTCAGTGAGAATACCATGCAGCATTACCCATCTTTGACTTGGTTGTAGTGCAAAACGGTTGTCCGTTGGGAAGTCGCATTATACTGCCACCTTTCATAGATTCTGCTTGCTGGTCAGAAATGGACTGCCAGAGAGCTGTCTTAATGGTTTTAGGAGTTTGAACTTGCTTAGACATTAGAAATTCCTTTGCAACTGAGATGAACAGAGGAAGTCGAGCCCAGCGGCCAACGTTGCTTCCACACCGCACATATTGGCACCGACTACAATCATGCTGTAACGATTAAAGCACGGAGGTTTTATCACGTTTTTCATGAGCCCAAAGTAAAGGAAGCTCCCAATGCATGAAGGATTGATATACCCGACTGATGGCTGTTCAGTATTCTATGGATTTGCTGCCAGCATCTACGACTTCCTGCATACCCACAAAACACCTAACGGTCTCGTGGTGTCACCTCACTACGCTGGCCCTGCATTTCGAGCTGCTGTAAACGCTTGTCAACATCATTAATCTGCTTTTGCAGCTGGTTCTGGGCTTCTTCTTTCCAGATGGGAGTGACAACGGCTTTTACGTTGATAACTCGCTTTAATAGTAGTTGGGATTGCGAAGCGTCCATGAAATTTAAATAGTGGGGTTTATTGATTAATTCCAATAGGTCTATTACCCGCTCCGGCTAGAAAGGGTGCTGTTAGAAGATTTTCTGTGGTTTTGGGCGTATGGACCAACACGACGGACCAGTCTACCGATCCCTCAACCCTAAATCAAAAATCGTTAGAGGAACCTGCAAGAGGTTCCTCTAACGATTGGCGTGCTGAATTTTTGTAGAACTAGCGAATATCAATCGAGACCTTATATCTAACGCCCCTAACGCATAAGTTTCTTAGTTATAGGACAAAAGCTACCGTAATGTGTTTTAAGGCCACCTTTGACAACTTCTGCTTGCTTATCAACAATAGGATGCCAGAGAATCGCATTAACTGCTTCAGATTTTTGGGCTTGCTTAGCCATTGGAAATTTCCTTTGTAATTGAGATGGACATTTGGAAATCGAACTAACAAGCCCGCGTTTCCTCTAGTTGATTTTTTGTAGAATTAGCGAGTATCAACCGATAACTTACACATAACGCGAAAACCTATAATTTTTCGGGTTCGGTTACCCCAAAAATAAGGATAGTGTCATATTCAATACCTTTTGCAATTTCTGTCTGTTGAGCAGAGAACCGCTTTGGACGCTTTGATTCAGTTAGTCAGTAGATAACTCCTTTCAGTGAATGTCAACCAGTAACCTACCGTGCTTGAGGAAACATCATTTTTTTTGTGCGAGAACAATATGAATGAATATGAATGTAGCCACCTTTTATAATTTCTGCCTGCTTATTCGAGACGGGCTGCCAGAGAGCGGCCTTAACGGCTTTAACTTGCTTAGACATTAGGTAATTCCTCTGTATCGAAGTGAATCTTGGGAAACCGGACCAATCGGTCAACGTTCCCTCTGTTTCACATATTTTGGCACCGACTCAAATGATACTGAAATGGTAAAACTATCGAAGATGTGGTCTATGCTTTATAAGCATCAAGTAAAGACAGCGCCTCGCACACCAAGGATTAATATTCCTATTTGATAGCGGTTTGGTGTTCTACGTCTTTCCACAGACACCGATACTCAGAGTTCATTCTGCCTAGTCAAACAAACGATCAATCGCCTCTTGATAGTTGCGGGTGACCACCGGGCGCTTGATTTTCATAGTTTGGGTCAGCATGCCATTCTCAATAGAAAAAGGCTCACTTAGCAGTGTAAAGGGGCCAATGCGCTCATCAGGACGATAGCCAGGACGGGCCTTAACTTCTCGGGTTAGTTCTTGCTTAAACAGGGTTTGAACCTTGGGATCTGTCAAAGCCTCTGCCGGATTGGCTTCATCAATGGTAATGCCCTGGGTCGCCGCCCACTGGCTCAGGGCTTCCACATTGGGAACAATCAGGGCGCCCAATACCTTTTGATCCTGGCCCACCAGCATAATTTGATCCACGTAAGCACTGCGAGCACAGGCATTTTCCACAGGCTGGGGTTCAATATTCTCGCCGTTGGTCAGCACAATGGTATCCTTAGCCCGTCCGGTGATGATCAAATCACCATTGGGCGTAATCTTGCCTAGATCTCCCGTGTCAAACCAGCCATCAGCATCAATGGCCTTGGCAGTGGCTTCAGTATTTTTGTAATAGCCCTGCATCACCTGAGGGCCGCGAATTAGCACCAGCCCTTGTTTACCTTGGGGTAAATCTTGACGGCTGTCGAGATCGACAATCCGGGTTTCAGTACCAGGCAAGGGCTGCCCATCGGCACCGCGCAAATTCTGCCAGGGTCGGCGCACATGGGTAATGGGAGAGGTCTCGGTCAGACCGTACCCACCCAGGATATTGACGCCGATGATTTCGTAGAAATCTTCTAGGTGATCGGCAATGGAGCCGCCGCCGCTCACAACAAAGTCGATGGCTCCCCCCGTGGCTTCCCGTACTTTTTTATAGACAATGGCATCGCCCATTTTATGAACGGGCCAAAGTACAGCGGCCTGGGCATTGGCCATGGCCTGATCAAAGGTATTAGGTTCTTGGTCAAGGCTCAGGTTATCGGCAATGCGCTTAGCGGCGATGTAACGCTGGCTTTGGTGCAAAAAGAAATTGATCAGTTTTTGTTTGCTCTCGGGCTGTTCCCGAAACTGTTTTTGTACCCCCTCATAAATGGACTCCCACAGCCGGGGCACACCCACCATATAGTTGGGATGATAGGCTTTGAGGTCTTTTTTGACGTAGCGAATACTGGTGTAAATCTGATGTACCCCCTGGGACAGGGTGAAATATTCAAAGGTGCGCTCGTAACAGTGCCAAATGGGCAAAATGCTCATGACTTTAGCCCCGGCACTAAGCCGCACAACGCTACAGGCCCCAGAAATTTGAGAAAGCAAATTACTCTGGCTCAGCATCACTCCCTTAGGACGGCCAGATGTGCCGGAGGTATACATCAAAGTGGCAAGAGAATTGCGATCGCGCTCCATCGAATTTACGGTCTTACCCGCCCCCAGCTCCATCAGCTGGTTAAAGTTCAATAGTTTGGCGTCTGTTTCTAGCTGGGGTATTTCATCGGAGAGCAACACAATAAACCGCAGCCCCTTATCCCCTAAAAATGGAGCCAACTTGGTCAGGGTGGCCTGATCTTGAACGATCATGGCCATGGCATCACTATTGTCGAGAATGTAGGCCAGCTCTTCTTTATCAGCCTGGGAACCCCGTACCGCATCCACAGCCCCCGCAGTCATAATCCCCTGGTCAGCCACTAGCCAGCGGGGCTGATTATCTGAAAACAGGGCGATTTTATCCTGGGGGTTCACTCCCAACTGTTGCAAACTGGCGGCAAACTGCTGAATCTGCTGGGCTAGTTCACCATAGGTGAGGGTAATCTGTGGAGTGCCATGGGGGTCCTCCAGGGCCACCTGCTGGGGAAACCGTTCAGCGACAATGGGCCAAATTTCCGCCACCGACTGGACATGACTGTAGTCAATGGACTGGGCAAGATTTTGTTGCTCTTGAGGGATGAGGATAGCGGCAGCCATAAAGAGATCGTAGAAACAGCGTCTTATTGTCTTAATTAACAATGTTTTTGCAGCTCAAAAAGCTGGGGTCCAGTAGGACTCAAAAACCATCCAATGTTTATGTGGATTTTATAGTGTCCTCGGCAAACTCTGCACCTGTGGCCTCCCGTAGACCAGTGTGGCAACTGACCAACTGTAGCTACGGAACAACTGTGCTAAAGACCAAGGCTGAGGGTTAAGTTAAGTAACGAGTCTTTCTGAAACAATGCGTCCATTATTTACTGGCCCCCTGACGGTTGAAGCGTTCCAGATCCCTATCCAAGACCTGCCCACCCGCCTGGAGGGCAAGGTTATTGTTCAGCTCTCAGACTTTCACTACGATGGCATGCGGCTATCGAATCGTATGTTGAGCCATGCGATCGCAACGATTTCCACCCTTAACCCAGACCTGGTGGTCTTCACAGGCGACTTTGTCACCACGGTTCCCGACCCAATTTATCAACTGGCCACTCAGCTGCGGCCCATTGCCCAGACCTATCCCACCCTAGCCATTCTGGGAAACCACGACATCTGGTGGCCAAATGCTACCGACATCATTACCCATACCCTCACAGACATAGGCATTACTGTGCTCTGGAATCAGATTGCCTATCCCTTTGGCCCCGGTCTTCCTGTTGTAGGACTGGCCGACTACCACCACGCCGACTTTAGTCTAGATGTCCTGACTCAGCTGCCTTCGGAGCTACCGCGCATCGTACTATCCCACAATCCCGACACTGCTGAATTTATGATGCCTTGGCGGGTAGATTTACAGCTTTCAGGCCATACCCACGGTGGTCAGATCGTTATTCCCGGTATCGGTGTGTTAGCCGAACGGTGGTTTAAATTTCGCAGTAAACTGCCTCGATTTATCCGTAAAAGCAAGCTGCCCTATCTCAGCGATCGATGTGTCAATGTCCTCAGTCATTGGGAATGGGCCATGGGACTACACCAGGTTGGAAAAAATACCCTCTATGTCAATCGCGGCCTAGGCACCTACGCCCCAGGGCGACTATTTTGCAACCCAGAACTAACCGCCATCACCCTAACTAGCCCACAATCTTAAAGAACCCTTACAACATCGGTCAGCCCAGTCACCCCAGCTGATGTCCCTAAAAGCCTTGAGTCACAATAGCTACCTTGATGCCCACCTGCCCAAATGCCTCAGCACATTTGCAATACATTCAGTTGCCCTATCTCCCGTTTCATCAAGAACTCCTCTATCCTAGGTAGGACGAATTCTGGAAACCGCAGGTCCAATGCATAACTTTCTGCCGATTACGTATTTTGAGGGTCAATTTTGTCCGTTTGAAGATGCCAAAATTTCCATTGCGACCCATGCGTTGCACTATGGTACCGGTGCCTTTGGTGGCCTGCGAGGCATCCCCAATCCTCAAAACGAAAATCAGGCATTGCTCTTTCGGTTAGATCGTCACTGCGCCCGCCTGAGCAAGAGTGCGCGCCTGCTAAACTTCGACCTACCTGCAGACAAGATTCAGCACGTCATTACAGAGTTTGTTAAAAAGAATAGCCCCAAAACCTCTTTCTATATTCGTCCCTTTGTATATACGTCGGACCTCGGGATTGCGCCTCGACTACACAATGTAAGAAAAGACTTTTTTGTCTACGGTCTAGAGCTAGGAGATTATCTTTCTCCTGAGGGCGTTAGCTGTCGGATCAGCTCCTGGTACCGTCAAGAAGATCGTAGCCTCCCCCTACGCGGTAAAATCAGCGGTGCCTACATCACCTCCTCCTTAGCCAAAACCGAAGCTGTGGAAGCCGGGTTTGACGAAGCTATTCTCATGAACTCCCAGGGCAAAGTTAGTGAAGCGTCAGGGATGAACATTTTTATCGTACGTAATGGCAAACTCATTGCTCCAGGTTTTGAACAAGATATCCTAGAAGGCATTACCCGCGACAGCGTACTACAGGTAGCCCGAGACCTGGGCATCGATGTCGTTGAGCGCCCCGTAGACAAATCGGAACTACTGATTGCGGATGAAGTCTTTCTTAGCGGTACGGCGGCTAAAGTCACCCCCGTGCGGCAGGTAGAAAACTATACGCTATCCACCGTGCGTCCAGTGACCGATCATATTCGAAATAAACTATCCGCCATCACTGAAGGTCGCGATGCTCAATATCAAGATTGGGTCTTTGCAGTAGATATTGCCTAGGGCAGCCTGTTGTCCTAGGCCCATAGGTTATGGCTATAAAATGGAAGAACCCCAATCACGAGATACCCTTGCCCGCGATAGAACGCTGTTGGCTAATGAGCGCACTCTCTTAGCATACCTACGGACAGCCATTATGCTGTTTGCATCGGGTATTACGTTGATAAAGCTTTTTGCAACCGATACCCGAATGCTTCAATCCCTGGGCTATCTACTGCTGCCCCTATCCTTTACAACAGGCGTAGTAGGTTACATGCGATTTGTTGGTATGCGCCGAAAAATTACTCGTAATATGTAATTTCTAGAGACTTTCATAATGTGAGTTTAGACAGATATTTTGCCCTTTTAGCAAATAGAAACCGATGTGGGAAAATAATCAGTAACTAAGTCCCTAGGGTGGATATACATGAGTTACTTGCCATTTTTACTGGTAATTCCTATCATTCTGAGCCTATTACTGCGGCTCGCCACACATTGGCAGACTTGGGCCTATTTCCACCAGGTAAAGCAACAACCAGAATCCACCTGGCAGCCGACGGTGTCTATGATTGTGCCGGTAAAAGGATTAGACGAACAGGCAAGTCTTAATTTTAGTAGCCTGTGTCAGCAAACCTATGCAGCCCCCTACGAGGTCATCTTTGCCCTTGAAACTGAGGATGATCCGGCATTCCCCGCTATCCAAGAGCTTATTCAACGCTACCCTAAGCGGGGCAAGCTGGTATTGAGCGATTCCCTGGGCCTCACCGCCGTTGGTAAAATCAAGAACCTAATCGCAGGCTATGGAGCCAGTCAGCATGACGTGATTGTTCTGGTTGATTCTGATGTGCGGGTTGCTTCAGATTTTCTCAGTCAGTCCGTAGGCTTTGTTGAAGCCCCTGAAACCGGTGCAGCTTTTGCCGCTCCGGTCTCCTATGGTAGCGAAGACTGGGTGGCTGCTCTTCACAATATTACTGTTAATACCTCCGCCCTAAACTATGGTGCCGCTGCTTATCAACAGCGCAACAACAGTGTGGTGGGCTCCATTATTGTTACCCGCCGAGATGTGCTGGATGCCATTGGTGGCCTGGATGCGATCGCAAATCGCATTGTTGGCATTGATGTATCCCTAGGGCAAGCCATTTCCCAAGCTCAGTACCAAATCCAACTGCTGGGACAGCCTGCACGGATTTATCACAGCCGCGACACAGTTACAAAATATTGGTGGCAGATCCATCGTTGGCTAGTGACCATTCGCCACTATTTTCCTAGATTTCCATGGGTGATGATTATGCTTGCCCTGCCACTGTGGTGGGCATTGTTGTTTTTAGGCGTAGCCCTGCTACAACAAACTCACATTACAGTGGGAGTTGTATTAGCGGGCACCGTATTGTTGGCCGACGTGTTTTCCATCGTTGTGATTAATCAACGCTTGGTCAACGACAAAAAACTATGGCCATTTCTATGGGTCGCCCTGTTAAATGAACTCATCAGCTTACCAATCTTTATCCACAGCTTATTTTCAACCAAGGTCCTCTGGCGTGGACGTTGGCTATCCATCTCAGATGCCCAGGCAGAATAGCCAGAACATGCTCCCAACGTCCACTGTCGTCTATTGATAATATCGCTGCTCTAGCCATGCCCGAACCTCTGCTTCAGATAGGCAATCTACCCGTTGTTGTGTCACCGGATCATAGACGCTATAAACGGGCTGACCTTGACGATCAGATTGTTTCTCAATAACAGGTTCGGAGGACCCCGTCGCCAATTTCAAAACAGAATTCCAAAAAGACTTTGACGAAATACCCTTCGCCATCTGCTGTAACCCATTGCCCACCCAAGAACGTGACTGTTCCGATGGGCAATTATCCAAAATAATTAGCTGAGGCTCAGATACCCGACGTCTAAATTTCATGGGTCTTAACTCCATTTGAGGATGACCCTATTTTTGCTAAAAAAACATCACCAGAACAGACGCAGTTAGGTTAAATTGCTATGAGCACAGTCAAGAAAACTAAAACTGTACCGGTAATTTTCTCCCTCAACTGTACGGGTGCCCTTTCTGGATAAGGATGGATAAACCATGGCCAACCCCATAGCCAATCAGCTTTTTACGTTGACTGCCACGACCGAGCACACATTGTACGAACAGGTGGCGGATCGCATTCAGGCACTGATCCGGGACGGCACCTTGGCTCCCGGCGATCGCCTGCCATCGGTGCGCAAACTTAAGCAACAGCTATCGGTGAGCATGTCCACTGTGCTGGAGGCCTACCGTTTGTTAGAAGATCGTGGGTTTATTGTGGCCCGCCCCCAGTCAGGGTATTACGTTAAAACGACGGCACTCACGGCCCTACCGGACGAACCTGCCCAGTCTACGCCACCAGCCCAGGTGCGACCTGTGGATATTTCCCTAATGCTGCGGTTACTGCGCATGGATTTCTCGCCAGGGGCCATTAACCTGGGAACAGCTGTACCTGGCGTAGAACATTTTCCGTTAAATACCCTAAATCGACTCATGGGCCAAGTGATGCGGGCTGACCCCATGGCAGTTCATTCCTACAACACCGTTCCTGGCTGTGAATCTCTGCGCCGAGAGGTGGCAAAACGGATGCTCAATGCGGGGTGTTCTGTTACCCCCGATCAGATTGTTGCTACGGCGGGAACCACCGAAGCGTATTATTTGGCACTACGTACGGTGACCCAACCAGGGGATACGGTGGTGATTGAGTCCCCCGCTTACTATGCAGTCCTAGAAGCCATGAATTCTTTAGGGCTAAATGCCCTGGAACTACCCACCCACCCCCAGGATGGGATCTCGTTGAGCGCATTACACTCTGCCTTGGAAAAGCAGTCTGTAGCGGCGGGCATTTTGGTGTCGAATTTTAGTAATCCCATCGGTAGCTGCATGAGCGATCGCAAAAAAAAGGCGCTAGTCGAACTGCTCAACCAGTACGATATTCCTCTGATTGAAGACGATATCTATGGCGAACTGAATTTCGAGGGCACCCGCCCCAAGGCCATTAAAGCGTTTGATACAGAAGGTCGGGTTATCTATTGTTCATCGGTGAGTAAAACCCTTTCGCCTGGGCTACGGGTAGGCTGGTGTATTCCAGGGCGATATCAACAACAGGTGGAACATATGAAAGTTGTTGTCAGTCATATGACGGCCACAGCGCCTCAACTAGCGGTAGCTGCATTCTTTGCCAATGGTGGCTATGACCGTCATTTGCGTATGCTGCGGCGTACCTATCAACAACAAATGAATCGAATGCATCAGGCGATTTTAGACTATTTCCCCGCCGAGACGCGGGTAACCCGCCCCAGGGGAGGCCATGTGCTTTGGGTCGAGATTATTGGTGGGTTTGATGCCCTAGAACTCTTTGAAGAGGGAGTAAAATATAATATTAGTATTGCCCCCGGCCCGATGTTTTCCCCATCTGGTGGGTACCAGAATTGTTTTCGCTTAAATACAGGGCTTTCTTGGTCAGGGGAAATTGATCACGCCATGAAAACATTAGGCCATTTGGCTAAAAAACAATTGGCCCGTAAGCTTTTGGCTAGCTGACTGCCTTTAAAGCAAGAGTCTTTGCTGTTGCTAATTTAGATAGTGAAAGGAGCTGTAGGCGCTCCCAAGGAACAGAATTTGAGAGTCAAGGTTACCCAATAATTAGCAATACTGCATTTTTGGCGTTGCCGATCCTCGATATGATTCCCGCAGACGATACTGCCCCATAGCCTGTTGTATAGCTCGTTTCATACAACAAATCAGCAACGACGCATTTTTTAATCGAAAGCTTATTTAGCGACCCATTTTCCTCAGGCGAAATTCAGTTCATACCTGTTTACTATGATTGTTATGCGAATTGAATCAGCATCCCAAACCCATCCTAATTAAATTTGTAACAACAACATGAAACTCACCTATTTTGCAGCCCTAGCCATTTCTTCTATGCTTACTGTTGGCTCGGCTACCGTTAGTTTACAGCCAGCTTTTGCGAATCCTGGCGCGGCGAATCCCTGTGCTGCAGCTACTGTGAATCCTTGTGCCGCTGACCCTTGTGCGGCGGCCAATCCTTGCGCGGCGGCCAGCACAGGCCATTTCAAAACGGTTTCCAGCAACACCGCTGGCAATGCCACTATTGTTGAAGAGAATGGCAAGCGGTACCTTGAATTTGACGAAACATTCAGCACCGAAGACGGCCCTGACCTATTTGTCTTGCTACATAAAGAAGCTGATCCTCAAAGCTATAGTTCTGAAAAATATGTAAACCTGGGTGACCTACAGTCTGTTGCCGGTAGTCAACGGTATGAGATTCCTGCAGATGTTGTTCTTGATGAGTTTGCATCTGCAGTCATCTGGTGCCGTCAGTTTAATGTTACCTTTGGCGTTGCCGCAATTTAAGATCTGCGGTTTTAAAATTTTAAGCGGTCATTTCCTACCTAAAGAAATGACCGCTTTATTATCTCGGCATTATCTCCAACTCACACACAGCGGCCCTATTCATCGGACAGGTTAAGTGTGAATATCCTAGTAGGTAGTCCACGTTGGGGTGAGTCCATGTGCGATCGCAACCAAATCCAAACCATTTTTGAAGACATTTACCCAGCTAGGGCTAGGGCCAGAAACCCCCAAGAATACGCTGACATGTTTACCGAAGCAGCAATTCAGATGCCCCCCAATGTCCCTGATCGCTATGGCCGCGCTGATATTGCCACAGGTTACGCAGAACAGATTGCCGATAAAGACTTAGACCCAAGCCTCTCCGTAGAAGAAATAGAGGTCACTGGAGACACTGGCTATGCTACCGGTATTGCTCTAGTTACCATCCACCCCCACGATGGTGGCTCACCTATTCAGATCAAATTTCGCGGCTTCTGGCTAATGAAGAAAGCACAAGGGGAGTGGAAAATCCACCGCCAAATCTGGAACGAAAAACCCTAGTGGCGATAAGAAATCTAGCCGTTCTAAGCTAAAAGGCTTTTCATAAGTAACGCAATCGTTGTGGCGCAGTACAAAAAGCAGAGACCATTTAGCAGCCACATCAGTCCAATCATGGAAAAATTAAGCCATGGATTGGCATTAATCTGGGACGAAACGTTCATAAGTAACTTATCTACTTTGCTCTAGCCATGGTAGAAGCGGGATCATGGCTGGTTCTAGAATCAGCAAAAAGTTCAGGTTTGTTTAGGTTTGTTTACCTTTTCAAATGGGGCGGGTTGAAGGACGCTGTGCGACGTTCTCACGGTTCAGACTGGTCCTATTGTGCAAATTCTGCTCTTTGCAAAGCCCCACAGATCGTTGCATTCCTTAAATCAATAAAAGCAATTGGGTTCACCCTCTAGACTCTCTAGTCAACTGTAGGGTTTATGCTGACAACACGACGTTCATGTATGTGTTTAGTTCCCATGGCTTTGCAGTTGACGGTTCCCAATATGGCCTGTGATTCCTGTGCAAAGAATATCACCAGTGCCATTAAAACCCTTGATGCGCAGGCGACTGTTTCAGCAGACCCAAAGACTAAGCTGGTTGATATTGAAACAGAGACCGCTGAAGCATCCATTCGAGCAGCGCTGGAAAAAGCAGGATATCCGGCTGCTGCATAGTGCGGTCTACCTGGTGTAATGCCAAGCCAATTTTTCGTCCTCTTAATGGAGCCATGGGGTTAATCCCAAGGAGCTTCCTATGACCACCACCACCCTCAACCTCAAGGGCATGAGCTGTGCTGCCTGTGCCCACAATGTCGAAACAATCATTCAACGGGTACCGGGCGTTACTAGTGCTCAAGTCAACTTTGCTGCAGAACAGGCCAGCGTTGATTTTAATGAGCGTAGCACCAATATTCAGGCTATTCGGACTGCCGTAGCAGATGCTGGCTACGAAGCGACTGAGATCATCAGTCCAGAAAAGGACCGGCGGCAGCAGCAAGAGCAGCAGCGGAAGTTATTCGTGCGGGTGGTTGTTAGTGGTGCTGTAGGACTAGTCCTGATGGTGGGTTCTCTACCCGTCATGCTGGGCGTGTCTATTCCAGGTTGGCCTATGGTATTTCACAATGCTTGGCTGCAGCTAGTTTTGGCTACGCCAGTGCTGGTGTGGTGCGGTCAGGACTTTTTTGTTGGGGCCTGGAAAAGTCTTCTCCATCGAACTGCCAATATGAATACCCTGGTGGCTTTGGGAACTGGCACGGCCTATCTATACTCTTTGTTTGCCACACTATTTCCACAGGTTTTGCGGGCGCGGGGAGTTGCTACTGATGTGTATTACGAAGCAGCGGTGGTGATTATTGCCCTGTTGTTATTGGGACGATACTTAGAAAATCGTGCGCGGGGCAAAACTTCAGAGGCAATACGAAAACTCATGGGTCTGCAGCCTCAAACGGCCCAAGTGATCCGCCAGGGGACCGCTGTCAATATTCCCATTGCTGAGGTGGTGGTTGATGACATTGTTGTGGTGCGCCCAGGGGAAAAGATTCCAGTAGATGGCACCCTTGTGTCAGGAAATTCAACCATAGATGAGTCCATGGTAACGGGGGAGCCGCTGCCGGTGGAAAAACATCTGGGAGATGAGGTAATCGGGGCCACCTTAAACAAGACTGGCAGCTTTCGATTTCGGGCGACCCGCGTGGGTAGGGAGACCATGCTGGCTCAGATTGTCCAGTTAGTAAGAGATGCCCAAGGGTCAAAAGCGCCTATCCAAAAGCTGGCAGATCAGGTGACCGGATGGTTTGTACCGGTGGTGGTTGCGATCGCACTCCTAACCTTCTGCCTATGGCTAAATTTCACAGGTAATCTCACCCTGGCGCTGATCACAACCGTGGGAGTATTGATTATTGCCTGCCCCTGTGCCCTTGGGCTAGCCACCCCCACCTCCATCATGGTGGGCACTGGCAAAGGGGCAGAACGGGGCATTTTAATTAAGGATGCGGCGAGCCTGGAACAGGCCCACCGGGTTCAAACCATTGTGTTGGATAAAACGGGTACGCTGACCCAAGGTCAACCGACGGTAACCAGTTACACAACAGTTCACAACAACCAGGCGCACATCCTCCAGCTAGCGGCGGCGGTTGAAGGCAACTCGGAACATCCGCTCGCCGCCGCCGTAGTCGCCTATGCCATGGACCAAGGAATAAAAGCACTACCGGAGGTAGATAGCTTTGAAGCGATGGTGGGTCACGGTGTCCAGGGGATTGTCCAGGGTCAGCAGGTGCACATTGGCACACAACGCTGGATGCACGAAATAGGCATCGATACTCAACCGCTGCAGGACCAGAGTCAAGTCTGGCAAGCTGCAGCCCAAACGGTGGTGTGGATAGCCGTGGATGGTCGACTCGAAGGAGTAATCGGTATTGCCGATGCTCTCAAGCCCTCATCTGTACTGGCGGTACATCGGCTGCAAAAAATGGGTTTGGAGGTGATTATGCTAACGGGAGACAATCCTCAAACCGCTGCAGCCATTGCTAAAGAGGTGGGCATTCAACGCTACTTTGCCCAGGTGCGTCCCGACCAGAAAGCGGCCTACGTGCAACAATTACAGACAGATGGTAAGCGAGTTGCCATGGTGGGGGATGGCATTAATGATGCGCCAGCCCTAGCCCAGGCTGATGTAGGTATGGCCATTGGGACAGGAACGGATGTTGCGATCTCAGCCGGTGACATTACCCTTATTTCTGGAGATCTTCAGGGTGTGGTTACCGCTATTCGTCTAAGCAAGGCAACCATGGCCAATATTCGACAAAATCTATTTTTTGCCTTTATCTACAACATTTTCAGTATTCCGATTGCCGCGGGTATTCTCTATCCAGCTTTTGGCTGGCTACTCAATCCAATGATTGCCGGGGCTGCGATGGCCTTTAGCTCAGTATCTGTAGTCACTAATGCACTGCGATTAAAAAACTGTCGCTGCTAGCGAACCATCGAAAGGTTTCTCAAAGAGACTTTTCAAACCACTCTACATCCCAATATTTATCAAACTTTCGGCCCACTTCCCGATAGCAACCAACGCTGTGGAAGTCAAATTTTTGGTGCAGAGCAATGGAACCAGTATTAGGCAGCGTGATGCCTGCATAGGCGCGATGTACATCTTCATCGGATAAGGACTCAAATAAGGCTTTATACAACTGGGTTCCTAGCCCCTGTCCCTGTACCTCAGGTACCAGATAGATGCTCGTTTCAACCGATGTGTCATAAGCCGCCTTACTTCTAAACTGACTGCTAGTGGCATAGCCAACAACAACTTGATTCTGTTCGGCCACCCATAATTGGTGACGTCCTTGGGAGGCATAGTGGCACCACCATTGGTCTCGACGCTGCTCCACCGTATAGGGGGTGATGTCAAATGTGATGGCAGTATTTTCAATGTAGTGATTATAAAGACAGGTCAGAGCCGCAAGATCACGGGGCTGGGTTGGTCGAATGATAGTAGTCATAAGGGATACGTCCGTTGAAGCAAGCCTGAATGAATGTTCAGGATACTATCAGGTATCAGGGATACTCATAAGTGTCTGACTCTTGGAATCCGTATTTTCACGGAATTAATGATGTATTTCTGTATTTTTTCCTGTCCACAGATGCTTTGACAGAATGCTGAACTATGTCAAGGTCAACAACAGTTCATAGGAGTTCCAAATTGCTGCTCATTCAAGATTGGTTCAATCGGATGTTTTGGATGAACAATCCCATCTTCGAAGATCGGGTTTGGTCGTCTCCGCATGATCGTCACTTAGATCCGTGGAAAATGCTTTTCCAGGCCATTAGTCAGGTTTGGAATATGTTCGTCCGTTTCACCTGGGAGCCCTTCGCCATGGTTAATCAGTCCTCTGTTCAAGATTATGCTTCCCTCGAAGTTTTGCCAGATTATTATCTCAACTGCGATAGTGCCAAGCGGCTATGGCAAGATTGGCGGGTATTAAAGCGATTATTTACACGTCGTGATCATAGCCGTGATCTGTTGCTACAAGGTCAGTCTGGCTGGTTGCCCATTCACGGTATGGCGGTGCATCGTCAGTCTCTCACTGTCTCTACAGATGAGGGTAAAACTGTTTTAGATCTTAACGAACCAGTCGTTTGGCTGAGTCGAGCAAATCCTGCTAACACTAAAATTGTTCAAGAGCCGATTCAGCTCATTCAAAAAACTGTTCTTTGGAATCCTGCTTAGTCCAGCAGTTAAATAACAGCCAGTTTCATCCTACTGGTTAGAATTTAAGCGAAGCTGCAACAAATTGCGTAAGTTCAGAAAACTTCTTGTTATTACTAATTTTCACAAGAACTAGCTTGTGAAAACGGAATATAACTTAGCCTCTCAATGATAACTTGAGGGGCTATTTGCTTAAGCCATGCGAAATCTAACTATGGCATCAAGTGAAAGGTAAGAGCAGAAAGTTTGAGTAAGTTCTTCTATGCTCCTCGCATTCATCGTCATCATGTGGACTGTTCTGTTCCATTATATAAACGGTCAAAAGTTGCTAGAAGAGAACCTTTTGACATATAAAAGTGAACTGTACTTTTAGTCCTTTAACTGTGCCCTCAGTAAGTTTTTATCCTACATCAGTAATTCAATTACTCGCCTACTGTGTGTGGTTGTTGTATGGCAACTTTGAATTTGCTAGATGTAACTGAAATTTGAAGGTTTATGTGCTTCTCTAATAGATAGAGGTTGTGAGGATAGTCTTTTGGGGATTTTTCGGGTTTTGTGTGGAGTTTGGGTATTATCTTTTGTAGTTTTAGCTGCCTTAGGAGCAGAAGCATCTGCAAATGATGGGGAACGTAGACCTAGCTTTAAAGAACTCTCGACGGCTAATAGCTTTGGGCTAATTAGCCAAGCAGATCCGAGTCAGGATAGGTTTCCTGATTTAGATTTATCACCTGAACCATTAGAACCTTCATCACCTGAAGAAGAGGTAACGCCGCCTGCATCGGAAGATACACCAGCACCATCTGACAATACGTTAGAGCGTCTAGAGATTCGTCAGATTGAGGTTGTTGGCAGCACAGTCTTTGATGATCAGGAACTGATGCAGGTAATTGCTGAGCAATTGGGGACAGTCGCACAATCTGATGAGCCCTTAAATTTGACGGTAGAAGAGCTACAGGATGTAGCAGATGCGATTACGGGGCACTACCTCAAGTCAGGTTATATTACATCGCGAGCGATCGTTCCTGAGCAAACCATTGCAGATGGTGTTATTCAGATTCAAGTAATTGAGGGCAGTTTAGAGGAAATTCAGATTGCCGGTACTGAGCGATTGGCGGCCTATGCCCATAGCCGAGTTGCTTTAGCTGGTAAAACACCTGTTAACTCAATTCGTATTGAGGAGCAGCTGCGGTTACTGAAAACTGATCCACTATTTGATGAAGTCACAGCTGATCTAGCACCGGGAACTGCTGTAGGGCAGAGTCTTTTAATCGTCACAGTTACCGAGGCAGCACCACTACAGGGCAGTCTATCTTTTGACACTCTGTCACCTTTGAGTGTGGGGCGCTATCGCGGCGGTGCACGTCTAGAATATTTGAATCTACTTGGGTTAGGGGACCGTCTGTCTACGGCAGCGAATGTGACCACTACTGGAGGGTCTGAAGCCTATGAAATTGCCTATCAGGTGCCCCTTAATCCAATGAATGGGACTATTTTGCTGAGAGTAGCTCCTAGTGATTTTCGGATTACTAATCGTAGTGCTACACCATCAAGGCTGGATGCTAGTGGCTCAACTGAGATTTATGAAGCGAGTATTCGGCAGCCATTAATTCGCAGTCTTCGGGAAGAATTTGCCCTTTCTGCAGGGTTACGCTATCGCGAAGGTTCATCTGTTGTTGCTGGAAATGTCACACCATCGATTAGAACGAGCGTAGTATCTTTGGGGCAGGACTATCTCAAACGGGATACGCAGGGGGCTTGGGCGCTACAGTCACAGTTTCGTATTGGCACCGACCTATTTGATGCAACAGACACAAATGATTCGTTTTTTGTCTGGGCAGGGCAGGCACAGCGTTCCCAGGTGATAAACCCAAAACATTTGCTGGTCTTTCAGACAAATTGGCAGATTACGGATGATCGCCTACCGGGGTCAGAGCAGTTTTTCCTTGGAGGACCGAGCTCTGTACGAGGCTATTTTCAGAATGAGCAGTTTGGGGATAGCGGCTTTCGATTTTCAGTATCTGATTACATCACTCTGCAGCGCAACCAGGATAATAACGCTGTGCTACAGCTAGTGCCCTTCGTGGATTTGGCCTATGCGTGGTTTTCGGATGATGATGTTCAGGATGCTCTCGGGGATGATAACTTCTTGCTGAGCACTGGCATAGGATTAGTGGTTAATCCAGTAGAGGGATTAAGTGCCTCAGTGGATTTAGGCGTACCGTTAGTCTCTACTGATGAATCACCTGATATTCTGGTGGATTTCAATCTTCGATATCGGTTTTAATGGCGGTTGCATTAGGTTGTAAGACCTGCATCAGGCCCTTGATGTTTTTTTAGATGTCATATTTCAGCGAAGCTTTTGTTGACTAAGCGCATGAAAGCTACGCAGTTGTAAAGAATTATTGAATTGAATTAATAGATACGTGTTTCCTTTTAAGAGAAAATTACGATTATTTCGTGTAATTTTTAAGTGATACTTTCTTTCTCAAGGCTTATCAATCTGTTTGCCTATTGAGGTTCTATAATCTTTTGTGGACCACGTGCTGTTTGCAGATTTTTAAACTCTATCGAAGAAAATCTTGACTAGTATACGTTTACTCTACTCCATAGAGAGGAGAAATCCCCTATGTTTAATCGTGTTTGGCTGGTTCTAGTTCAGGGGTTCTCTTTTGCATGGCTAGGTTTGATGTTGCCAGCTGTTGCTCAATTAATCTCTCCTGAAAATGGTGATTTGACAACAGGGACTCAAGTTAATCAGGCTGACGATACGTACGACATCACAGGAGGTGAGCTATCTGGGGATGGTGCTAACCTTTTTCACAATTTTGATCAGTTTACTCTACTTAAAGATCAAACAGTTAATTTCATCACTGACTCAGAGGTACAGAATGTTTTGAGTGGTGTTTTGGGTGGTGCTTCTTCCTTTATCGATGGTACGTTGCAAGTATCTGGCAGCAGTGCAAATCTATATTTTCTCAACCCGGCAGGTATTGTGTTTGGCGAGAATGCAGCATTGAACTTGGATGGAGCATTTACGGCTACCACGGCTACAGGGTTAGGTTTTGGTGACAATATTTTTAATCTGCTAGAGACGAATGCCTATTCTCAGTTAGTAGATAACCCAACCAGTCTAATCTTCTCAGAGGAAGAATCAAAGCTGGTTGTCAATACAGCAAAGTTAAAGAATGATGAGAGTATTACACTTGTAGGTGGTGCCGTCATTAACAGCAGTGATACAGGCACGATAGAGACAGTCAGGGGCAATGTGAATATTGCAACAGTCCATGGAGAGGGCTTAGTCAGAATTAGTCAAGAAGGTAACTTACTGAGCTTAATCGTACCGTCACTTGAAGAAAGTATTTTGAGAGACGATGATCAAGTCTTTAGGCCTTTAGACCTACCTGGATTGCTAACAAATGGAGCAGATGTGTTGCAGAGACTGGAGTTTACCGTTCAAAATGAGCAGGTTTATTTAGCAAATTCAGAAGATGTCATAAGTTCTGATAATACATCTGCTCCATTTGCGAATATTACAATAAATGAGATTACTTCTGGAGGGGATACTTTCATCTCTTCTGCCGGTCAAATTGTTATTTGGAATAACATCAATAATAATGGTGGTCTTGTTGAGTTAGTAGCTCAAGGAAACATAACTGGTGGAATAATCACAAACGTTGCTCGTGGTGATATTACTTCGGAGGAGCTACTCACTAAAGGGGTTTTCTTAAGATCTTTGGCTGGGGATATTCAAATAGATGGTATTGATTCTGAGCCTGGAATTATAGAAATTAATGCAGCAGGCTTGTTCAGGGCAACAGGCAAAATAGAAGCAACGTTTGATGATTTTATTCGACCTGATGAGAGAGCAGGATTACCAAGATTGGATATAGATGAGCCTGAAAACATTGATATTAGAAATTTTTTGATTAGTGAAAATCTTCTGATTCCAGACGGTAATGCCCCTCCCACCTTAAATAGGGAATTTGTAGATGAGAACGGATATGTATTTGTAGATATAAATAATGATACTGTTCCACTAACATCAGTAAATTCTGAAACACGAAAACTATCTTTGATAGTGTTTGAAGATTCAGAAGTAGAAAGAAGAAGACTTATTAGACAAGATATTAGTGGAGTTCCTGTCAGTATTTTAGCAAGGACTCCTGATTTTGGGATTGATCCTGACGATAGTCGTATTCAAATTACTCACTCTGGGGAAAATTTCATTGTGGGACCTGAAGCTGTAACTCCCGAGGATGGATTTAGCTTTAATGTATACGATGGATTGATAGACGGGGTGTTTGCTGTAACTCAAGAGTTCTCTCTGGTTGAAGTTGACCCCGATAATTTCCCAGAAAATGCTAGTGGAACGGCAGGATCCATCGTTATAGGTATAGGAGGCAATGGTTATATCGAATCTTTTGTTTCAGGAATTGAGTATGATCTAGTTAATCCGGTTGATCCAATTGATCCGGGTAATCCAGTTGAACCAGTCAACCCAGTTGATCCGGTTACCCCAGATAATCCAGTTAACCCAAGCAATCCAGTTAATTCTCCAGAAACTGCCAACTCCGATGGGCTTGAAGATTCTATTGTGCTGAGTGCTACGTTGCCAACAGACAATATAGGAGGATTAGAGGACCCAGAGGATACTGAGGAAGATTTTGTTGAGGAGAGAGAAATAGAGTCTTCAGTAAATGATGAAATGTGTAGTGCTTTTATTTCAACAGATATTCTTTCAGTGGCTGAAGTTTTACCAGAAGAATGTCAGTGAGTACCTCAGCTAGATCAAAAAAGACTTTAACCTCAGATTATAGTAAGAGACTGTCGTCAGACAGTTTTTTCGAGGCTGCTCATCTATGCTAATGCTATTAAAATTATTATCTGAAACAATTTGTCTGATAAATATAATCACTCCGGATAACTGAATCAATTTCATAAAGGAGCATGAAGAAATACTACTCCTTTATGAAAGGGTGTTGAAACACTTCAAGGAAACTTTCTTTTTATACTGAAACAATTTAGGGTGTATTCAATCAAAAATTATATCTAAGTGCTCTACTTTGAATTTATAGCTAGTCAAAGCAGCTAATGTCTGAAGCTTTATTTTAAAGCGTGGTTTTATTCCACCTTTTAGGGGGCATTTAATTTTATAGAAATTGAGTATTTAAAGTATGCACCTGCTCTAAAAGAGTTGTGGTGAAGAGGTTTTAATGGTAAATCGTGTGTGGCTAATACTGCTTCAGAGTCTTTCTTGCGTGTTTCTGGGGCTGACATTACCCGCTGTCGCTCAATCGATTTCTCCTGAAACGGGTGCTCTAAGTACTGGAACTCAAGTTAATCAAACTAACAATCAGTATGACATTACAGGAGGTGCGGCGTCTGGTGATGGCGCTAACCTTTTTCACAATTTCAATGAGTTTAGTTTAGGTACAGGACAGACAGCAAATTTTATCACTGGCTCAGAGGTGCAGAATGTTCTAGGCAGTGTTTTAGGTGGTGCTTCGTATATTGATGGTCTGTTACAAGTCTTTGGCAGCAGTGCCAATTTGTATCTAATTAGGGTTTGCTGTTAAAGTCAGGCACCCAGATTTTGCAAGGGTTTCAATCTATTGCGACGTGCTTAAGTGCACGGGAAACTAGCTAAAATGCTCACAACCCTTGCACCTACTTCGGGAAATGTACCGACAACCTTCT
>JBCCQQ010000066.1:0-32765 GCA_039024555.1 Cyanobacteria bacterium P01_D01_bin.156 | reverse complement strand
CTATGAGACCGGACGTAAAGCTACCGATGAGTTTAAGGCTCAGATGCCCATTCGCTTCGATGACTATCTACCTCAATGGAATTATGTTGCTCAACCACAACAAATATAAAACTGGAAGTTATTAAATCCCTATTCCTAAGCTAGACTTCCATCTGCTAATAAAGCGGGCAGCCTTCTTTTCGTAGAGTGGAGGCTGCCCGCTTCATATATTAGGTTTTCCATGTGTTATTTGTATGAGCTAAGCCAGGGTTGTCCTGTATCAAAACACAAATTTTGTAAGTGAAAGAGAACATCTGCGCTAATAAAGGTCAGGGTCCCTGCTAATGCTAAGTCTGAAGCTATTGAGGGTTTCCAAAATTACATAAAGGAAACCTTAGGAGATAATTTAAGTCAATAACATTTATACCGACTACTCTGACAGAAAATCTAAGGAATACCCTAAGTTCATTTACAGGATATTAGCCTGGTGATGACTGATAGAGTGTTCAAAAAACAATATACATTAGGGCTACCGATAAGTCTGTTCCAATCTAGGGTGAATCTTACACATAAACTCAAAGTCTAACTTTTATAAGTAAATAGCGTTATTGATCCTTGGTAATAATTGAGTCTGAGCACACTGATAAGCATCATTGTGTTCGGATTGTTTTATCCTCTAAATCAGCAACGGTAAAGAAAAAATTGTTGTCACCTTTGAAGATCTGTAGCGATTTCTTGATAGGGAGGCACTAACGCCAGACGTTTCTAACGCTAGAAGATTTCTAGAAAACAGTGACCTGGCTGATATAGAGAAAGAATAATGGTAGTTTCTTTATTTAAATGTCTATACTGTGGTCTACAAAAAACAGTTAAAGCTACACCAGAACAACTCCATAAACCAATAAAATGTCCTCAGTGTGGATGTTTTAATCGACTCAAGAGTATTTCTAAAAAAACACTTGATCAGCCTCAGGGTTTGCCTATCCACCAAAAGCCATCATCAGCATTGGTAGCTGCTCGTTTTAAGTGTAGTCAATGTCATTTTGAGAAAGTTGGCCATTTAAAGGCTGGCTATGGGAGACCTCTGCAGGCGCGCTGTTCTCAATGTCAAGCTGCAGGCACAATTACCGTACTTAGACAGCAGATAGTGCGCGAGATAGGATTGCTGGACGTGCCTCCAGGCTTGGCTCCTAGGCGCGCGCACGATACACCATTGCTCCCTGTGCCTGCTTCACCAAGACCTTCTCCTAGGGATGTTAAAACAGTTGTTGAGCCTACAGATCCTGAGGCATTTCGATATTATAAAAGCCTTTTTCGGCGTTATCCCTCTCAGCCCAGTGAAGAGATTTTTGCTTTCTTCCCCTATGGACGAAAACAAAGGGAAACGTGGCTTGCTCCTTTTCAGCAGCTAGCTAACATTGCTAAGCCAGAAAGTTGGAACTTTCAAAGGGAAGAATTTCGGAAAAAAGAGAATGATGTTCCTATTCTAATTAACTATTTAAATTTCACCTTTATTCGTCTACTGCAGCAGAACAAAGTGCATGTTTTTGACGATAGAGCCTGCTTTAATACCGGATTGCAGACAGCTCAAGAAAAAGATATTTATGCGGTGTTTTCCAAAAACCGTAAAGAAACTGCTGAAGAATGGTATTTCAACGGTTGGGTAGATAGCTATGATCTAAAACTTGATGCATTTCGGGCCTCACTACCGACCATCGCTTCCTATGCAGAGGATATCAGCGATCTATTCTTTGATGTTAGTTACGATATCGATATTAATATCCGACACATTGTTGACGATCCTAAAAACCGTGAGCGTTTACCGGTATCCATTCGGGATAATGCCAAACTGGCGATGTCAGCGATTCAAAATGAAGTTCGTGCATTTAAAGATAGATGTATACGCAACTATAAGTTGGCGGTTCCTTGTTGGTACCCTGCCCACAGTAAGGTGCAGCTTTTGTTACCTGTTTACATAGATAAACGTACGCAAGCAGATTTGGCTCTGGTTGCGGATAAGGACAAGCCTAATAAGCTCTACCGTATTCGGACAGCGCTAACTATGGATATGGCTTACAGTAATGCTCGGCTGATCACTCACCCCAACCAAGTATGGTTAAACCCCTAGGTCGGGTAGTCATTGTCAAACGGTGGTGAGGGCAGTGGTTAGCAGTGCTTCAAATATGTGTAGACCATCGGTACCTCCTACTCTGGGATCCGCTGCTCTCTCAGGGTGGGGCATCATACCAAGGACATTACCTTGTGGGTTGCAGATGCCGGCAATATTGTTCAGAGAGCCGTTGGGGTTATGGCTATTATCAACGGTTCCGTCCGGACCGCTATATCGGAAGACAACTTGCTGGTTGTCTTCTAACGATTTGAGGGTGTCACCATCAGCGTAATAACAGCCTTCGCCATGGGCGATGGGAATCGTGATGACTTGGTCTTGGCTGTAACCTTGGGTCCAAGGCAAGTTATTGCGTTGGACTACGAGGGGCGTGCGATCGCAAATAAACCGCATATCGCGATTGCGCATCAGCGCACCGGGTAGTAGTCCCACCTCGGTCAAAATTTGAAAGCCATTGCAAATGCCAAGTACTAGACCACCTTTATTGGCATAGTCAATTACGGACCTCATAGCCGGAGAAAATTGGGCAACGGCTCCGCAGCGTAGATAGTCGCCGTAGCTGAAGCCTCCTGGGATGACCACCACATCCACATCTCCTAGATCGCTGTCTTCATGCCAAATGCGATGGGTGGGGCGCTGTAGAATGTCGCGGGTGACATAGACGACGTCGCGATCGCAGTTAGAACCTGGAAATGTAACAACACCAAATTTCATAGAACCTTCGCCATTATTCAACACCTTATTCCCATTCAGAGGGGCAGGCTATACCGTCGCCATCGCTTGCAATTCAATTCGATAATTTTCAATGACTGGATTTGCCAGGAGCTGATCGCTCATGCGGTCCAACTGCTGCCGTGCGGCTGCTTCACTATCTGCTGTCAGCGACACCTCAATATATTTCCCAATGCGCACACTTTCCACATTTTCATATCCCATATGCTCTAGACCGGAATGCACTGCTGTCCCAGCTGGGTCTAGAACGGAGGAATGAAGCGTTACATAAACTTGAGCCTGGTAAGTCTGTGCCACAATGCAAATCCAAATTTAAGAGGGTGGGGTTTGTGGTGCCATCTTATAGCTTTGTACCCATGATTAACAATATCGGTCATGTCTAGAAAAGCTGGCAATCATTAGCACTGTGGGGCGATGCTAGGCTAGCTGATATGCCTACCCTAACTCTGGGTGAACGGACTAAGCTAATAGGGAATATCTGGCATTAGTACCCATGGGACAATTTTAATCTATATATTTATCGTAGTTAGCTTTACGACTCGTCTCGATCAGCAACCGTATATCTCCCGTTAAACCCATGGATATCCGCCGCACGCGTAACCAGGAGCGCATCCTGGAAACCCTTCAAAGCCAAAAACAGGCTATTTCTGCCCAAGATTTGCACAGTGCCATGAGGCAAGAGGGGAGTCGTATTGGTTTAGCAACGATATATCGCGCCTTAGAAGCTCTGAAGCTAGATGGCACTGTGCAGGTGCGTACCCTGTCCAATGGCGAATCTCTTTACAGTCTTAGCCATGAAGATCGACATCACCTCACCTGCCTACGGTGTGGGGATTCTTTACCCATTGAAGAATGCCCGGTTCATGATCTCGAGCAGCACCTGAATGCCTCTCACCATTTCCGCATTTTCTACCACACCCTCGAATTTTTTGGCCTCTGTGCAGAGTGTCAGATGGCCTCTAGTTAAGGGGATGCTTTGGGTGGTTCAGATCTTGAGATGGTTAGGAGTTTGCATGTGGAGTTCAGAATTCGGAAGTTGGAATGCAGGGAAACTTCCGAATTCAAGCACAGGCTGTTTACCGCCCTAAATCATCCACGATAGCCTTCATGCCTTCCAGTGTTGCAGGAATGGCTCGAGGGTCCATAAACATCACCTTACTGCTTTCGCTAGCGCCGATTTTGCTGCCAACATCTAAATATTCCTGGGCGAGTAAAAACTGCAAGGCTTCATGAGCTGTGGGGTCACTTTTGAGCTTTTGCGCTAGCACTTGGATAGCTTCAGCTGTGGCTTGAGCCCGTAGAACCTGCTCCTGACGGTCAGCCTGAGCTTTGAGCACAATAGTTTTCTGTTCAGCTTCGGCTTCTAAAATGGTTGCTTTTTTCCGCGCTTCAGCCGCCAGGACTTCTGCCTCTGCCTGGCCCTGGGCGGCATTGACCGCCGATTCTCGCTCCCCCTCGGATGTGAGAACTGCTGCTCGCTTACGGCGTTCTGCAGCCATTTGTAATTCCATGGAGTCTTGAACGGCCTTAGACGGCACAATGTCTCTGAGTTCCACCCGAGTAACTTTTACACCCCAAGGATCGGTCGAAATGTCTAATTCTCGCAGTAGAGATTCGTTAATTTCTGAACGAGCTGTGAATGTTTCGTCTAGTTCTAACTTGCCCATTTCTGCCCGAATCTGTGTGAGCACCAGGTTTACCATGGCGGCTTGCAGATTTTCTACCTTGTAATAGGCTTTTTCCAAATCAACGATACGCCAATAAACCACAGCGTCTACGGAAATCGACACGTTGTCACGGGTGATGCACTGTTGTGCTGGTACATCCAGGACCTTTTCGCGAATGGTTTGTTTGTAAACAACCTTGTCAATAAAAGGGACGGTAACGTTTAAGCCTGGCTGTAGTTTTTTGCCAGTGTATCGACCCAGGCTTTCGACTAATGCTTCATCTCCCTGGTTGACGATACGCACTGATCCGGCGGCGATAGAACCGCCAAATGCCAACATAATCAATAGTGCCAGTGGGTTCATAGTGTGTGCTTTCTGATAGTGTGTGCTTTCGAGTGAGGGATATTTCAATAATGAAAAGTAAGCGCTAAAACCTGATTAGCTCAGTAGAGTGCTTTCGGGCATCACAATTAAAGTGTTTCCCTGACGACCAACTACAATCACTGTTTGGCCAGTGCCAATGGCCATTTCGCGATCGCTACAGCAAGCTGGCCATGAAATACCTTCGTACATTACCCGTCCACTTTCCCCCGGTGGAATCGATGTAATTGTTTTAGCTTCTGTTGAATCCATCAGGGCTGGAGGCTGCCGTCGAGGTGCAAAGCGTCGCAGTCCCCAAAAGATGAGTAGGGATAGCACCATCCATAGCGCTACCTGCCAGTTAAAAGGTATGGAGATTGTCAGGACCAATAACCCTACGGCAACGGCACTCACGCCCAGTGCTGATTCCAAAAATGCAGTCGGAATCATCAACTCCATCACACAGAGTCCCACCCCCATCAGAATCCAAAAAATCGCCAAATTCATTAGCCTTGTAGGTTTGTGTTATCTCAAGGGTAATGTAGGCCAATCCAATTGGCAGAGGATGTTAAGGAACTCCTCAATTGAGCCCTTTACGACTACCATTGAATCTAATCTTTTGGCTCCTTGGATGATTGACCCCAAGGGCATGGCAATTGGCAGATGCGTCAGTTGTCCGTCAGGTTAGGAGTTGGTGATTAGAGCCAGCAAGCATATTCCTTGTCCTAGCCTGATAAAGTTATCCCCGGCGAAACATTTGGCTGCCATGACTCAAGTGGATTCTTACCCTCTTAAAAAGTATGTTTTAGCCTTTGGCCCTGGGCGTAATGTTCCTCCCGGTCAAAGTGTGAATGAGCGCTACTGGGTACTAGGGCCGGGAATATGGCAAGACACTCAGTACCCAGACCCACCAGAGAACTCTGCAACAGTTTCAACAGCCGCGCTGCCCTATTTGCATGCCTATCCTCATCAGCTGCATGTCCCAACGGTATATGGTGAGTGCTCCCTGGAAGGTGATTCAGTGTTACTGCTGGATAATGTGCCTCTAGATCGTCACGGTCGTTTATTGCCAACTTTGGGGTCAGCCTGGTCGGGGGCGACTCCCTTTCGTCAGGTTTACTGGTGCTGGCAGTTGTTCAGTTTGTGGCCCCATTTGAGTGAGTTAGATGTGGCGGCCAGCCTCATCGCTCCCGAGGCCATTCATGTGGATGGCTGGTGTATTCGGTTGAGTAACTTGGTGTCGGGGACCCCGCAGCTTAAAGATTTGGGCGCATTGCTGGCCACACTCGTACCTAAATCCTCTGCAGCTGTCGCCACGGGTTTACAGGCGGTGATTGAACAATGTGGCCATCCCCAGCCAAATTTTCAGAACATTCTGGAGCATCTAAATCGAGTCCTTCTCACCCAGGCCATGGGGGTTTCCTTGATGACCCAAGTGGCTGGGAGTACCAGCAGTGGTCAGCAGCCTCATAATGAGGATGCCTGCTACCCTAGCCAGGCGGAACTAGCCCGGTCGAGTATGGCGGATTTACCGAGTTTGCCCCGCATTGCTATTGTTTGTGATGGTGTCGGCGGTCATGCTGGGGGAGAAGTCGCTAGCCAAACGGTGGTGCGATCGCTCCAGCTGCAGCTGCGAAGCCTGCTGTCCGAATGCGCTCAGCAAGACGCTCCTTTACCCCCCCATGTTGTTACGGAGCAGATCGAAGCTGCTATTCGCGTAGCGAACAACTTAGTGGCCAGTCACAATGATAGCCAGGGGCGTACCGAGCGGCAGCGGATGGGCACGACCTTGGTTGTAGCTGTGATGATTCCCCAACAGGTGCCCACTCCCCAGGGCAACGTAGAAGTGAATGAGCTCTATATTGCCCACGTAGGCGATAGCCGTGCCTATTGGATTACCCCAGAAGCTTGCCACCTGCTGACAGTGGATGATGATGTCGCTACTCGAGAAATCACCTTGGGCCATAGCTACCCCTATGTTGCCCGTGCCCGTAATGATGCCGCCGCCCTGACTCAGGCCCTAGGTACTCGCGAAGCAGAGCGACTCAAGCCTCATATTCAACGGTTTTTGTTGGATGAAACCGGTGTTCTGATGCTGTGTTCTGATGGTCTGAGTGATAACCAACGAGTCGAAACCTCATGGGCGAATTACATCGGCCTGATTGTGAAAGATATCGTTTCTCTGAATACAGCGGTTGAATCTTGGGTAGAGCTGGCAAACCAGAAAAACGGCCATGACAATATCGCTGTTGTTTTAATGAGCTGCAAAATTTCAGGAAATACCGTTGTGCTTGATGACAACGTAGAGATTCCTTCTATCACAGAAACTGAGAAGAACCCCTATGAAACTGAGCTGACGGCTGCATCGAAGGTCTTACTATACGGTGAAGGCGGAGACAGCGATGAGGCACCCGAGGCAGTATCAGAGGAGGCTCCTCAGACTCGCCGCTCGCTTCAAGCATTGGTCGTAAGTATCATTGTATTAATTGCGGCAAGCATTGCTGGTGTTGCCGGCATCTTTCTATGGCAAAATCTTCAGCCTGATTCTTCTGCACCAGAGCCACCAGCCCTTGACTCCGACCTTGAATAATATCAACAACTCTCAGGCCAGACTTTAACAACACAAAAATTGTTAAAGTCTGAGGCATGGCGCTATATTGTGGGAAAATAGCAATCGAGGTGCAACTGCTTATGAGTTGTACAAGGTTGTTATAGTGTTCAGGTTACTAATGTCTATCAAAGCTGGCGATCGTGTGCGGGTTTCTTCTCCGGTTGTTTTATTCCATCATCCTAACCATCGCAATCAACCTCATGATGCAGAGGGGATGGAAGGAACTGTCAAGCAAGTACTGAATGATTGGCAAGGTCGCCCGATTAGCCCTAACTTTCCTGTGGTGGTTGAGTTCAGTATTGAAGGTGCAAAGCGTCCCTTTAAAGCTCATCTATCAAATATGGAATTAGAGGTGCTGTCTTAATAGTGGCCTGCAGTGGTGATTGCTAATTAGAGAAGACGATGGGTTGAGACACCTGTTCAAGATATCTTGATGACTAATGGGTTTAAGCTTAACAAGGCCGATCTTCTAAGATGCCACCAATTGGCATAGGGGTAATGAAGTTTAAACTCTGTTCCCCGTCCAAGATACGTTGAGTTCCACTATCCAGTGAGCTGATAATCTTGGGAAGATCTTCAAAGAGAACGTCGAGCTCCATTCTCTCAGCAGCGAGTCGAATCTCCTTAATCTCGTCTTTTACTAAGAATCTTCCAAACAGGGCTATACAACTCTATTGCCTAGGTCGAGAAAACCAGGCGAAAAGTGAAATATCTTTTTCCATAGAGGCTAATTCGGCCTGATGCTTTTGCGCTTGGGCGTAGTACCACTGACAATGCTCTTCAAATGCTTCACGGTAGTTTACTTCTTGTCGAAAGTCATAGGCGACTTGATGTAGGGCCAGCAGATTGTGACTGTCATTGGGTAGATAAGTCGATTGGCGTTGAAGCATCTTTTTGATTGCAAGGTATGGAGCTAGTAAGGGGGTTATAACCAACCCCGTAATCGATAAATCATTGAACCAATGTATTCTTTGATTGCTTTGGTAAAGAAATTTAGAGCTTCAGCGTCGGGGAGAACATTTAAAATAGTGCCTACGGAGATACCCTGCATTTCTGACAAGGATTGTTGCGATACCCAATAGTCTGTGGGGGCGGCTATGACATCAAACCCTTGCTTTTCAAAAATGCCGATGGCTCTTGGCATATGTAGAGCAGATGTGACAAGTAAGATTGTGTTGATCTGTCGTTGTCGGAGTATTTTGGCCGTGTTAACGGCATTTTGATAGGTATTCAGGGATTCGCTTTCTTGCACAATATTGCGTTCGGGGACTCCCATGGCCAGTGCTATTTTAGTCATATCCTCTGCTTCTGGTGGTCCGCCACCTTTCCAGGGAATGCGCCCACCACTAAAAAGTATCAGTGGTGCGAAACCATCTTGGTAGAGTTTAACGCCGTATAATATGCGATCGCCTGCGTCGGATACTTCAACCCAGGGGCGGGGTGGTGATTGGGCGTACGTACTTCCTCCTAGGACTACGATGGCTTCTGCCGCAGGAACTGGATCGGGGGGAAGATATTGCCATTCGAGAGTTTTAACGAAATGAGAAGCAATGAGTGGATTGCTGGAGCAAAATAAAATCAGTAGCGCCGTTGCGATCGCTAACAATGCTCGACGAGGAAATTTCCATAGCCAAATTAAAGCCAACCCCAGCAAAATACAGCTTAACCCCAGAGGATAAACGAAGAGGGGCAGTAATTTTGACAGAACAATAAACATAGTTCGCTACCGCTGGCGTCGTCTCAAATGGCGACGTTCGGTGCGCCATCTCAATGTTGGTAAGCGAAAAAAGCGAGATGAGCTTTGCGTTTCCTTAGGCGTAGGTTCTCCACCAAGGGCATTCCACCAGGCAGTGACTAGCCCTCCTGCAAACCCTCCAATGGCCCCAAATAGAATACTGACGGTGACTGGATATCCCAACAAAATAAAGACCAATAAAAAGACCAGCCAAATTCGAAGTGCAGAAGGCACAATCAAATCTGTCATATCGTTGATTACTGGCTTGCCTTTAGGTGCTCCCATGTCTGTTAAAAAAAGGTTACTGTTGGGCCTAACGCATATACTATACCTGGCCATTCCACAAGTGGCTGCTTCTACTTAAAAGAATCAAAAACATACACGTTAACGTGAAGTGCGTTTCAGAGTCAGTGCTTAAGATGGGTCTCAGAGCGATGGGTCTCAGAGCGATGGGTCTCAGAGCAATGGGTCTCAGAGCAATGGGGCCGTGGAAGTTTCCAAACACAAGTAAAAGCGCTTCAGAAAAAAAGTCTGAAGCGCTTTTGAATGCTAAATACGATTGAATAATGCTTTTTTCTCAATCGCTACTGAGCTAAAAAGCTAATGTGATAAATCATGCTTTTCCAGGGATGATTTTGAACTTCTTGTAGAACAACCTTGCCATTCCACGGCATATCTTCCACATTTAGGGTGAGCTCAACCTTTTGTCCCTTAGCCTGACGCAACAATGCCTCAACTTCTCGAGTGTTAGCCTTGAGGGCAATGGAGTTAGTTCCATCATGGCCGTATAGAACTGCTGGTGTTACCCCTTCGCGGCGTAATGCCCGAGGCTTATCAGTATCAATGCGCTTACTACAGTCGAGAGTCAGTTCCATTGTATTGTCCGATTAGTGAAAAAAAACGGTTGGTCCGCAAAATATGATCAGATGGCCGGTTGACTATTGTATCTTGAGTTTGCCTCAGCCTTAACCCCCATGCAGATATTTACTATTACCATGGGTTGATGACTCGGAATGCGTTTTTAATCTGCAGCGTCTGCTACAGGCTACTGTGACCTGAATGTAGCAGTGAAGATCACTTAGGCAACCTTGAAAGCTCCACCATTTTCATAGAGTAAAGCTCTCTTGGGGCCATGGATGGGATCTTCAACAATGATGGTTTGGTCGCGGCTGGCTCCAAGGGACACAATCGCGATGGGGACTTCCATCAGTTTGGCTAAAAACTCCAAATAATCTAGAGCCTGCTTGGGTAAATCTTCCAAACGACGACAGTTGGCCGTAGACTGCTTCCAACCAGGCATGATTTCATACACTGGTTTACAGCGAGCAAACTTGCTAGCACTGCCAGGAAGGTCGTGACATTCCTCTCCGTCTAATTCATACGCAACACAGACTTTGATCTCATCCATTTCATCCAAGACATCAAGCTTGGTAACCGCTAAACAATCGAGGCCATTGATGCGAACAGCGTAGCGTCCAATAACAGCATCAAACCAGCCACAACGTCGCTGACGCCCTGTGGTTGTACCAAATTCGGCACCTCGCATGCAAAGGGCATTACCCATCTCGTCAAATAGTTCAGTCGGAAAAGGACCTTCCCCAACACGAGTTGTGTAAGCTTTGGCAACGCCAATGACTCGGTCTACAGCGGTGGGGCCAATACCAGACCCAATACAAGCGCCTCCTGCTACCGGGTTAGATGAGGTCACATAGGGATAGGTGCCGTGGTCGAGATCTAAGAGTGTTCCTTGGGCACCTTCGAACAAAACATTTTTACGCTTTTGTAAGGCGTTGTAAATATGTAAGGAACTATCTACAACGTGGGAGCGCAGACGCTCGGCATAGACCTCATACTCTTGATAAACCTCTTCTGGGTCGAGAGGAGGAAGGTTATAAAGTTTCTCTAGAACAATATTTTTGTAATTGATTGTCCACTCCAGTTGTTCCCGGAAGGCGGATAAATCCATCAAGTCACAGATGCGGATACCGGTACGCTCTGACTTGTCAGCATAGGTTGGTCCAATGCCACGCTTCGTTGTTCCAATTTTGTTGTTGCCTCGGCGCTCTTCCGATGCCTGATCAATCAAGCGATGGTAGGGCATCGTTACATGGGCAGTTTCTGAGATGAAGAGATTTTTGCTAGAAACTCCCAGGCTATCTAGCTTGTCAAGTTCAGCTATTAGCTCTTTGGGGTCGATAACAGTTCCACTGCCAATTAAACATTCGGTGTCACGATACAAAATGCCTGATGGGATCAGATGCAACTTAAAAGTCTGATCCTTCACAACAACTGTGTGACCCGCATTTACACCACCTTGGTAACGGACAACCACATCCGCTGATTTACTTAGCAGATCGGTGATTTTTCCTTTACCTTCATCGCCCCACTGGGCACCAATTACGATAACGTTTGCCAAGGGATTTTTGCGCGTTAGAGTTCAAACAAATGACAATTATGGTCAGTTGAGGGGCCTAGTGTCAATCAATCCGGTAGCGCTTGATTTATAAACCCAATTTTATTATTGGCGGTTCGATGACGGTTAGGGGTAAAGCTCGGTTAAGTAAACGTTAAGCTCTTCAAGGTTTTGCTGACATTGCTGGGCAAAAAATCCATCCTGCGCTAAAACTTAATCTAATAAGTGTTTTACAGTTTTTTAATTTTTGTGTCGGCGGTCTAATCTATTCAGGATTGTTCGGTAGTTTGATCGCCCCCGAATAGCTGCCGGATATTACTAAGCATTAACTAAACCGGCCTAATAAGTGTCAACTTTTCGTTAATCCACCACTACCTAGAGGCATCATGAGTCTTTATGCAGAACTCCATCGCCATCTGGGGGGCTCCGTTGTACCCAGAATTTTGTGGCGATATTTCCAGCGCAACCGTCCTGATTTAGCTGAGCGTTTTGCTGACTATGGGGCGTTTGAGCAGTTTTATAGTCAACCCAAGGATTCTCTAGATGAATATCTAGAACTGCATACCCTTGTAGAAAGTGTGCAAACTCGTGAGGCACTGCCCTACTTCATCTATCGACTGATCCGAGGGGCTTATATTTTTGAGAATTTAGCTTATTTGGAACTCCGCTATACGCCGTTTTATCGAACGCCCCATAGTTTAAGTGAGCGCGATCGCATCGATATGATGGCGGAGATTGTCGAGATTGTAGGACGAGCCAGTGAGCAAACAGAATACCCGGTGGTAACTCGGCAAATTCTCTGTATGCATTCTCGGCTACCTTACGAAATCAACCGTGCAACGGTGGATTTAGCAGCTCAATATCCTAACTATGTCTGTGCTGTAGATATTGCCGGAGGAGATGCAGCCTACGCAGAAAAGCTGGATGAAATCGTACAGCTGTATCGCTATGCCCAATCTCTAGGGATCAAAACCACAGGTCATTTGTATGAAACTTCCAATGGTTGCTATCCCGAACTCCTGCCCTATTTGATGCGTATTGGTCACGGTATCCAGATTCCATTGCATTATCCCGAGCTGCTGAAAGAAGTCGCTGCCCGGGGGCAATGTTTGGAGGTTTGCCCGACTACGTATTTACAAACAGGCACTTTAGCTAATATTGGTCAGCTCAAGGAGGTATTTAGCCGCTGTTTTGATGCTGGTGTGGACATTGCCATCTGTACTGATAACGCCGGGTTGCACAACGTGCGTCTACCGTTTGAGTATGAAAATCTCTTGACTCAGGATGTCATTGGGTTTGATGGGTTGCGTGCCTGTCAAGAAGCTGCGTTTCGCCATGCGTTTGCTTGGCCCCACAAACTCCAGCCAGCGTCATTGCTATCCGATATGTTGAGTCGCTAGAAAGTCGCTCGATAGAGTTTGCTACTGGCAGGGAGGCGTGAAGTTTTAGGCATTGCTGATATTTGGGATGATTTCATCTGAATAATTTTGATGTATACATCGTTGTTAGGCTGGGTCATCCTTTCTGTCAGAATGCAAAACTCAAAATTCGGAATTCAAAACTACCTGACGATCTTAGATAATGGGTAGGCTTTGTTGGACTTTAAGAAAATCACATCTTCCCTAGACCTATGCGTACTCTTTATTGCGGCCAACTCCGGGCCGAGCATATTGATAAAACCGTTACTTTATACGGCTGGGTCGATCGGCGTCGCGATCATGGTGGTGTGATTTTTTTGGATCTTCGCGATCGCGAAGGTGTTGTGCAGATCGTTAGCGATCCTGAACGTACACCAGAGTCGTATCCTGTGGCGGACCAGGTACGCAATGAGTATGTGGTCAAAATCGAGGGGCGTGTGCATCAGCGTTTGCCCGAGGCGCTCAATCCTAACCTGCCAACTGGGGAAGTAGAAATTTATGCCGATAACATTGAGCTGCTGAGTTCTGTCCGCACCCAGCTACCTTTTCAAATTTCCACAGCTGAAGAAGAAAATGTGCGCGAGGAGCTGCGCCTGAAGTACCGTTACCTTGATCTGCGACGGGAGCGCATGGGCCGCAATATTCGCATGCGCCATGAGGTGATGAAAGCCATCCGTCGTTTCCTAGAAGATCAAGAAGGCTTTCTTGAGGTGGAAACCCCGATCCTCACTCGGTCAACACCAGAAGGAGCGCGGGACTATGTGCTGCCTTCGCGGGTGAACCCCAGTGAATGGTACGCCTTGCCCCAGTCCCCCCAGCTGTTTAAACAGTTGCTGATGGTGGCTGGTGTGGACCGCTACTATCAGATTGCTCGCTGTTTTCGTGACGAGGACCTACGAGCCGACCGCCAGCCTGAATTCACTCAGCTGGACATGGAAATGAGTTTTATGGATCAAGAAGAGATTCTGGCCATAAATGAGAAGCTGGTGGCCCATATTTTCAAAACTGTAAAGGGTATTGAGGTGCCGTTACCCTTACCTCGCATGACCTATGCCGAGGCTATGGACCGTTATGGTTCCGATAAACCCGATACTCGCTACGGCTTAGAGCTAGTCAATGTCTCTGACATTGTCAAGGATTCTGGATTTAAGGTGTTTTCGGGTGCTGTAAAGTCCGGTGGTCAAGTCAAGGTACTGCCCATACCGGGTGGCAACAATGCCATTTCTAATGTGCGCATTAAGCCCGGTGGAGATGTGTTTAAGGTGGCGACAGATGCCGGAGCTAAGGGGCTAGCCTATATTCGTGTCCGTGAAGATGGTGAAATTGATACGATTGGTGCCATCAAAGACAACCTCAACGCTGAACAAAAGCAGACCCTATTAGAGCGCACGGGTGCTGAGGCGGGCCATTTGCTGTTATTTGGGGCTGGTCCTACCGCCACGGTTAATGCTGCCTTAGACAAAGTGCGGCAGGCCGTTGCGGCGGAAATGAATCTGATCGATGAAGACAAGCTCAACTTTCTGTGGGTGACAGATTTCCCCATGTTTGAGTGGAATGCTGATGAGAATCGCTATGAAGCGTTACACCATCCGTTTACGGCTCCCAATCCTGCGGATATTGATGATTTGACTACAGCGCGAGCGGTGGCTTACGACATTGTCCTCAACGGTTACGAGATTGGCGGCGGCAGCTTGCGCATTTACCAGCCGGATGTTCAAGCGAAGGTATTTCAAACCATTGGTCTTAGCGATGAAGAAGCTCGTGAGAAGTTTGGCTTCTTTATGGATGCGTTTGACTTCGGTGCTCCGCCCCACGGTGGGATTGCCTATGGTTTAGATCGGCTAGTTATGCTGATGGCCGAGGAAAGTTCAATTCGCGATGCGATCGCATTTCCTAAAACTCAGCAGGCTCGGTGCCTACTCACCCAGGCTCCTTCCAGTGTGGATGACCGTCAGCTGAAAGAGCTACAGGTAAAATCCACTTACAAGCCCAAAGTGAAGGAAGAAGACAAGTAGAAAAAGGGGCAGTTTATTGACAGGTTTCTTGGGTAGCCAGGATAAGCTCATGCTCATCCTGGCTACCTATTTTTTCAGTCAAGACTTACTAAAACTGAAGTTGCCACTCCAAAAACCTGCGCTACGATCAGCGTAATAATCACCAATAATCGCTGTTTATGGTCGTAGTGGTATTTTTGCTTTTGGTAGGGCTGGTGCCACCATTAGTGTCGCTATGGGTTAGTCGTCGTGCCCAACAACGCATCGTTGAGCGTTTTGATTTAGTTATGGATACGGGACCCCATACCACGATGATTCCTTGGCGACCAAGAGATCCCGATGAACGTTATATCGATGGAGTTGGTTTAGTCATTGGTGATATTACCTGCCAACTGAACGCTCGCTCTCCTCATATTCGCTGTGCGGTGAATCCTACAGGCCCCTGTGAGGATTGTCGTTACTATGAAGAACGTATCTATAAACCCATTGGAGAGACAGAATTTAAATAAATTCATTCTTCGAAAGAGCCTTAAATGATGTGAAAATTTTAAGTCGCTTAGAGCAACAAAACCCTATTGCTTCTGGGAGACTTTTAGAATGTCTGATCAATAACTTTGTATATCGCTGACTTTCCAGAGAACTTTAGTTGTCAACTCTTGCACTTTGAGAGATCTGATAGACGATTTTATCTCCTCAATAAGCAACGACGAATTTTGAATCTTCATTTTTGAAAAGGCAATAAGGGCTCCTATTGCCTTTTCCATCTTTAACCAACCGGATCTGCAATAGTTGCGGTTGAGGGTTTGGTTTCTATATGTTGTTCTGTCGATATTTGCGTCCCCTTTGCCCGTTGGGAGGCTGCTTTGATCATGCCTAGAAAGAGAGGATGGGGTTTATTGGGACGAGACTGAAATTCGGGGTGGAATTGGCTGGCAATAAAGAATGGATGATCGGGTAGTTCAATAATTTCCACCAAACGTCCATCAGGAGAGGTGCCACTGACTGTATAGCCGGTCTCTAAAAAGAGATTTCGATAGGCGTTGTTAAATTCATACCGGTGACGATGACGCTCATAGATCACTTCCTGGTCATATAGCTTGCTCGCTAAGGTATCGGGTTCCAATCGGCATGCATAAAGTCCCAAGCGCATGGTACCGCCTAGGTCCACTACATCCTGTTGTTCTGGGAGGAGATTAATAACTGGATTTTCACTCTCAGGGTCGATTTCAGAACTGTTGGCCCCGGCTAAGTGGGCAACATTACGAGCCCATTCAACAACGGCGCACTGCATGCCTAAACATAAACCAAGAAATGGAATGCCTTGTTCCTTGATATAATTAATTGTCCGAATTTTTCCATCGATACCGCGACTGCCAAAGCCACCGGGAACGACAATGCCATGGATGCCTTCTAGATACTTTTCGGGTGGGTGGGTTTCAATATCCTCTGAGCTAATCCAGCGGATACTAACTTCGGCATGAATTGAGATCGCAGCATGCCTGAGCGCTTCAACCACCGATAAGTAGGCATCATTCAGGCTGACGTACTTACCTACAATGGCAATATCCAGGGTTTGTGTGGGCGTGTACAATCGCTCCACCAGGGTAGACCAGGCCGTTAGATCAGGGGTGCGAGGCTCCAAATCCAACAGCCGAATGGCCTGTTCCGCCAATCCCTCTTGTTCCATTAGCAGGGGTACTTCATAGATGCTAGGTGCATCATTGGCAGCGATGACGCAGGCTTCGGGCACATCACAAAAGTCAGACACCTTAGCTTTAATATGTTCTGGAATTGGTTGGGCACAGCGGCAGACCAAGATATCGGGTTGCAACCCGATGGAGCGTAGTTCTTTAACCGAGTGCTGGGTGGGCTTGGTCTTAATTTCCCCTGCTGCTGGAATGTAGGGAATTAAAGTCACATGCATGTAGATCGCATTTTCACGGCCTACATCTTTGCGGAACTGACGAATCGCTTCTAGAAACGGTAGCCCTTCAATATCACCGACGGTGCCGCCAATTTCCACAATCACCACATCAGGATTGCGGTTTTGGGCGACTCGCCGGATGCGTTCCTTAATTTCGTTAGTCACGTGGGGAATGACCTGCACGGTACGCCCATCGTAGTCACCGCGTCGCTCGCGATTGATGACCGCCTGGTAAATAGACCCTGTGGTCACGCTATTTAACCGGGACATCGACGTGTCGGTAAAGCGTTCGTAGTGGCCCAGGTCCAGGTCTGTTTCAGCGCCATCCTCTGTGACAAAGACCTCACCGTGTTGAAACGGGCTCATGGTGCCGGGGTCAACATTAATGTAGGGGTCCAATTTGAGGATGGACACCGAATAGTCTCGGGACTTGAGCAAACGGCCCAAACTAGCGGCCACAATGCCCTTACCAATACTGGAAACGACACCACCCGTGACAAACACAAACTTAGTCATAATGCGATCGCAAAGCGGAGAGGAAACTGGCTGAACCCGTCAATTGTGCCACAGGTCAGAAAAGTAAATTATTCTCTTTTGAGAGAAGAAAAATGCGTAAGTTAACACCCACTGACAAACGATACTCGCAACTGATTCAGAGCATGCCATACGCGCCTACTCTGAACTATTGTGGGAAATCTTTAGGCTAAACCAGCAACGCCCGTTATAATTTCGCCCAGACGTTGCGTTGAGAGACTCTATCTATGGCAAAGCAGTGGAGCCTGTTTTTGGGTGTAATGGCACCTGTCGTTACATTTGCTTCCCCGGCCATGGCAGAGCTCTTTATTGCTTATCCTCCAGCCAACCATACGACGGTTTCTGACAAAATCTTTTTTATCGGAACAGGCGATCCTGATACTGATGTCCTGATTAACGGTGTGCCCATTCGCGATCGCAGCCCCGCTGGACATTTTGCTCCCACTCTACCGCTCACCATTGGTCAGAATCGCTTTACCCTAACCCAAGGCAGCGACAGCATTACCCTCAACGTCACCCGCAATTCCCTAGAGCCTCCCCAGGTGAGTGGTATTGGTTTTGCCGAAGGTACCTTAGAACCCAGCCGTAGCCTTGCCCGTCAGCCTGGAGAGCTGATTTGCTTTGGTGCAGTGGCTTCACCCCAGGCCCAGGTTGCCGTTACCTTAGCAGGGCAAACCATTCCCCTCCTTCCCCAGTCCAGCAACGTTGAGCTGCCCCCAAACTATGCTGTCCTGACTGAACAGACCGAGCCCTATAGCCTTAATGCTGCAAACTATGGAGGCTGTGCCACCTTTAACCAGCCGGGTAATTTTGGTGTGCCCGAATTTGAGCTCACCCTCAATGGACAAACCATTACCCAGGCTGGGGGTGGCCCTGTAGAAATTCTGTCGCCTACCACGTTTCAAGTTGCTGAAGTGACGGTGGAATCAGGTATTGCCCGCACAGGCCCCAGTACCAACTATTCTCGTCTTACCCCTCTGCCTAAGGGGACTCGTGCTGCAGTTACGGGGCGAGAAGGAGAGTGGGTCCGGCTAGACTACGGTGCTTGGATTAAAGCTGAAGAGGTTTCTGTTGCAACCAGTTCAGTTCCCCCGACGACAACCATTCGTGGAGTGGTTTCTCGTCAGGTACCCGAGTGGACTGAAGTTATTTTTCCACTGCAGGTGCCAGTTCCCATGAGTGTGGAGCAAGACACCACAAGCCTGACGCTGACGTTGCACAATACGGTCCCCCAGACCGACACCATTTATTTTTCAGATGATCCGGTGGTAAAGCGGATGGACTGGCAACCCATTCTGCCCGATAAAGCCTCCTATACTTTCCACTTTAAGGCGGATCAGCAGTGGGGCTATAAACTGCGCTATGAAGGAACAAATCTGATTTTGTCCCTCAAACATCCTCCTGCTTTAGAGGCCAGTGCTCCTTTGGCTGGGACGACGATTTTGATTGATCCAGGCCATGGTAGCAGCGAAGATTTGGGGGCTCGTGGTCCCAATGGTTATCCTGAAAAAGACGTTGTTTTATTAGTTTCGAAGCTGGTCAAAGATGAACTACAAGCTTTAGGTGCTGATGTAGTGATGGCCCGGGAAGGAGATGATGATCTCTTTCCGAGAGATCGCGTTGCTATCATTAATGAAACAGAACCTACATTGGCCCTTAGCCTTCACTACAACGCATTACCAGATAATGGTGATGCTCTAAATACCGCAGGGATTGGAGCCTTTTGGTATCATCCCCAAGCCCATGATTTAGCCTTGTTTTTGCACAATTATTTAGTGGAGACTTTGGACCGTCCTGCCTACGGTGTGTATTGGAATAATCTGGCGCTCACAAGACCCAGTGTGACCCCTAGTGTTTTGATGGAGCTAGGATTTATGATCAACCCCTATGAGTTTGAGTGGATTGTAGATCCTGTAGCTCAGCAAGAATTGGCTAAGGCTGTGGCAGATGGTGTAGCAGAGTGGGTCACCAGTCGCTGATTGCCTTATCCTCTATATTACAACGGTTTGAATTGTGATTGGTCCTGTGCATTATGAGCCAAGCTACGGGTTTAGTATCCTTTCCATCACCGATGTCTTTGCAGGAATTTATTGCCTGGGATAGTGGCGATGATCGTCTGTATGAATTGATTGAGGGTGAACCCATGCCGATTAGCGATCCGACCGCTAATCATGAGGATGTGGCGGATAATTTATGTGATCGACTCAGACTGCATTGTTTAGATCAAAGTCTACCCTTTGTGCCAAAACGGTCCAAGCTAATTTCGATTGGCTCTCGCAATGGGCGCGAAACGGCACGACGCGGAGATATTGTTGTTTTTGCAAAACCCGAGTGGGAACGGATGAAAGGATTATCCAGCTCGGCGATGGCCTATCTTCCACCGCCTATGGTGATTGAGGTTGTCTCAATAAATTGGCGAGACGACTATCTGACCAAGTTAGCGGAGTATGAGTCTATTAAAGTTCAGGAATATTGGATTGTAGACTACGCGGCGCTAGGTGGAATGCGCTATATCGGTTGTCCAAAACAACCTACCTTGTCTGTTTACAGCATGAATAATGAACAAGCAGAATTTGAACTCCCTCAACGGTTTTACGGTCAAGAGCCGATTAAGTCTAAGCTTTTGCCTAAGCTAAGGCTAACTGTTGATTCTCTTTTGAATTAGATACAAGAGAGAATCAAACGAATGTTTCACTTACCTACTTTTCAGAATCCTAATCTGTGGCAACTGGCGACTACTCATAAGTCCTATGCCAAGGAGCATGACTGTGAAGATAATGAGCGGTTAGAATTTCTAGGCGATGCTATCCTCACGTTCTTAAGTGGCGAGTATCTTTATAATCGCTATCCTGATCGTCCAGAGGGTGAGCTCACGCCGCTGCGGGCTTCTCTAGTAGATGAAAACCAGCTCAGCCATTTTGCGAGCGAATTAAACCTACAAGAACATTTGCGACTCAGTCGTGGAGCAGAAAATAGCGACAGTCGTAACAGTAAGCGAGTGTTGTGTAGTACTTTTGAAGCATTGCTTGGTGCCTACTTTCTCGACAGTGGCCAAGATATCAATGCTGTGCGAGATTATGTGACTCCCATGTTTGACAGCGTGGCGGAGACCGTCAGCGAGACTGCAATCCAAGTTAACTACAAAAGCCGGTTTCAAATCTGGTCTTTGGATCAGCTAGGTGAGGTGCCTACCTATGAGATTATTGCAGCGACAGGCCCTGACCATGCTAAGCAGTTCACAGCAGAAGTTCGAGTAAAAGGGCTTCTCTACGGTCGTGGTAAGGGCCGTCGCAAACAGGATGCCGAAAAACAAGCAGCGAAGGCCGCGTTAAAAAAGATAGGGATGGCGTAAGTGGGATTGAGCCTGAGAGATGAAAGTGTCTCTCTTGTATGAGCACTTGACGCAAAGCGGGAGCGTTTCCCAGTGTGTTGAGTGTTTGAAATTCGGAGTTCGGAAGTCAGAACTTGGAGTAATCTGCTAGAAAAGCATAGTTCTAGTAAATAACTTGGCGTTGCTGATCCTTGGGATGATTTTTCCTGAAGGAGTCTGGCACAGTTAAGCATCGTCAGATCGGTCCATCCCATAAATCAGCACCGGTAATAACTTCACCTTTCGACTTCCAAATTCTGACTTCCGAATTCAGCTTTTCTTAGCTTTCTGAACTGGATAGGGCAATATCATCTCGCTCACCGGTGCGAATACGATAAACGGCATCAATGGGCAGCACAAAAATTTTGCCATCGCCAATTTCCCCAGTGCGGGCCGATTCGATGATGGTTTGTACGACAAGATCTACTTTGTCATCAGCAACGGCAACTTCTAGGCGAATCTTTTGGAGAAAATCTACCTTGTAGGTTTGCCCACGGTAACTTTGCGTTTGGCCCTTCTGGCGGCCAAACCCACGGGCATTGGAGACGGTCATACCGACAATGCCTGCATTGACAAGGGCTTCTTTAACTTTATCCAGGTGGGTAGAGCGAACAACGGCAACAACTTGTTTCATATAACTCCTATTGTCAGTGGTTTGAACACTGTTTCTCGGCACATAGATACTGTGATTACGGCTCTAGAAGATAACCTTAGTAACGATATGCTTAATGCTGTAGTTGCAGGGTGCCCTGCAAAGCGACTGTTAGAACAGTGTAATTTGATACGAAAGTTTGCTAACTCAACCTATCAGGGATTTCTGCAGGTCTTATGTTTTCGTAATAACGTTTGACATGGGCTGTGAGTATCAAATTAAAGCAGGACGGCTTGTTCAGGAATCTAGAATTCCGAATTTGGTCATAGTCAGATTTCCTGGCCTGAGCGGGTACCCCTTGCTTGGTCTGAAACCTACTGACTTAACCAAGCGATGGCGCTTGGTCTGAAATCTACTGACTTAACCAAGCGATGGCGCTTGGTCTGAAATCTACTGACTTAACCAAGCGATGGCTTCGCGGATCCAGACTTCGGTGTCGGCAGTTTTGCTAAGGGCTTTGCTCTGCCCTACGGTCTGCAGTGCTTTGGTGATTTCACTATTAGAGTAGCCAAGGGCGAGCAGGGTCATTTCGACGTCTTCTTGTACTACGGAAACGGGGCCAGCGGCAGGGGCGGTGATCAGGCCAGCCTGCTGTCGCCATTCTGCTAGCTTGGTTTTTAGCTCCAGGATAATGCGTTCGGCGGTTTTTTTGCCTACACCAGGGGTTTGGGACAAAATACGGGCGTTACCGGAGACAACGGCTTGTACAAGGTCGTTCAAACTTAAGGTATCTAATAGGGCCATTCCCATTTGGGGGCCAATGCCACTAACGCTAATGGCTAATCGAAAAACGTCGCGTTCAGCCCGAGAACTAAACCCGAATAGTACGGGTTGATCATCGCGGTTTTGTAAATGCGCAAAGATCTGCACCGTATCTCCAACGGGGGGAAGATGCCCCATCATGCGACCCGTGACTTGTAATTCGTACCCTACGCCTTGCACGTCGACGGTAATAATGACACGCCCATTGGTTAGCCGCTGCAGATCGGCTAAGGTCCCTTTAAGATAGCCAATCATTGATTAAAACTTATGGGGTGGCTGCTGTGTAGGCCGTTGCGGCGGCGCTGACTGGGAAGGTGATTGAGGCTGAATGTAAGACTGTTGGCTAGGAATACGTTGGGAAGGGGGACGTTGAGAAGGCGGTCGCTGGGAAGGGGGGCGACGACTGATAGGTGACGTGGTGGGAGGTTGTTGAGAAGGCTGTGATAGGCTATCGCTCATACCTGTAGGAGGAGCTGTCTGGCGAGCTCGTTGTTGCCGTTCATACAGCTGCTGCCGTCCGTTGCTGATCACGCCTAGCATCTCGCTAAACTGAGTTTCCATACGTTGCAGTACTTGGTCAGCGTAGGTGTCTGCATCGGTTTGAATGGCATGGCACTCAGCGATCGCACCTGTGCGCATCTCATCGCATTCTTGATTGGTTTGAGTGTGTAGCTGCTCAATTTCCATCATGGTTTGCGATCGCAACGCCGCACATTCCTGCTCTACTTGGAGCCGCAGCTGCTGAGCCTGCTGCTCTGCCTGACGCAGAATAACCGTTTCGTTCAGAATGGCAGCGGCTTGTTTTTCAGCGGTGGTGACAATTTCCTGGGCGTAGCGCTCGGCTTCGCTCAAAATTTCATTGCGCTGTTCGAGTAGCTGCTGAGCTTCCTGAAATGCACTCGGTAGATTTAAGCGAACCGCATCGAGCTGATCGAGGAGGTCATCCTCATTGATCATGGTACGACCCATGACGGGCAGCCGCGGGCTATCCAGTACCGACTCCTCGATTTGATTGAGGGCATCTTGAATATCAAACCCATTGACGGCAGCTGGGGCAGGTGCCGTCGGACCAGGTTGCTGACTCACATCAGCTGTTTGGCCGTTTAATCGAGGGTCGTTTATGGGAGGTTCTTGCCGTACCATTTCTGAATATCGTGGGCAACATGCTCAGGAACAAGATGACCGATAGCGCCGCCAAACCTTGCAATCTCCTTTACTAAACTACTGCTTAAAAAGCCGTATTCAGTAGACGTCGCTAGAAACACAGTTTCTAAATCGCTCGCAAGGGTCTTATTAGTATGGGCCATCTGGAGCTCTTTCTCAAAGTCTGATAGTACACGTAAACCACGAATTAAAACTTTTGCGTGGTGCTGATGGGCGTAATTCACGGTCAACCCATCAAAACTATCAATTTCTACATTGGTCAAGTGGGCGGTTGCTTTGCGAATTTGGGCCAGCCGCTCATCCACCGAAAACATAGGATTTTTGGTTGGGTTACGTGAAACAACGACAATAACGCGGTCATACAGGCTACTACTGCGGGAAATAATATCGAGATGGCCCAAAGTAACTGGATCAAAGCTACCGGGGTAAATGGCAATCACGGGGTTGATGAATACGAGGGGTGGACAATGGGGATTTTGCCGGACTGATTATAGCGAGTGAGCGAATGTTTGGTGTGAAAGCTGAGACCCCTAATGCGAATTGGAGAGAGGGGGAAAGGTGCACCAACCCAAAGTGAGCAGATGTCTCCAAGACGTTAGAGTTCGGAATTTTGAGTGCGGAGTTCAGAGTACTGTGCAAGAAGATCACAACTCCACAGAATGCTTTCTCTTTATGATTTCCGAGCTCTGACTTCCGATTTCAAAACTCAGCCCTAGCCGACATTTCCGACTGACATGAATACCTTTTTATTTGTCTATGGAGCAATACGCTTTTTGTAGACTTTGTCGCAGCGGCTGGTCTCGACACCGGTTTCTGGCGCATAGCCTGAACTTTCGTACATACGTACGGCTGCTTTTAGCACGGTTGCTGTTTCTAGCCAGATTTCTTTAAAGCCGCGGGCTGCGATCGCTTCTTCCAATTGTCCCAGTAAAAACCGACCCAGCCCCTGGCCTCGGGCTTCTGGCAGTAAATACATCTTGCGAATTTCCACGGCTTGCTCGCCCCGCTCAATGGGATGATAGGCCGCTGTTCCAACGACTTTGCTATCTTTTTCTACTACCCAAAACTCACCCTGTTGATAGTGAGTTTCTACCTGCACGACATCACTATCTGCACCTTCTGGTTCCCAGCCTAAGCCATACTCATTCAAGGTTTGACCGATGAGTGCGGCGGCAGCCTCTCGATCTGCCGGTTGCCAGCTGCGAATTAGAAAAGATTTGAAGGGAATGTGCATAAGGAGATCCGGTTTAACTGTGAACTCTCGGTGCGGGGTGCAGGGTGGCTAAAATATCACTTTCTGCTGTGGCTAACGCCTCTAGGCGAGGAGTGACCACCTCGGTGCCAAATTCGTTGGTGGCCAGTACCCAATAGGCCCCATAGTGGCGAGCTTCTGAAGCCATTAAACTACGATAAAACTTGGCTAACTCTGGGTCTGGGCAATGCTCTCCCAATAGACCCAGGCGCTCATGGCTGCGAGCCTCAATCAGCGCTGAAACCAAGAGTAAATCTAATTTACGGTCTGGGTCATTGGCCCGTACATGTTTGCGGAGCTTTGACCCATAGGGACCCGCCGCTAAAGAGCGCAGGACCACCCCTCTTTTTGCGAGCCATTGATTTACTTGCTTAAAGTGGCTGAGTTCTTCTTGGGCAATCTCTGTGAGTGCTGCCACTAGAGCGGTGTCGCCGGGGTATAAAAACATGAGTTTAATGGCGATGCCCGCTGCTTTGCGTTCGCAGTGGGAGTGGTCTAACATTACCTCATCTAAGTTGGCTAGGGCCTGATCGATCCACGCCTGGGATGTAGGGGTTTTGAGAAACTTAATAGATTTAGGGCGAGGTGTTATGGCAACCACAAATCTCGATAGGAAAATAACCTCTTAATTTTAAAGTGAATTGTCAGAAAAGTGCTCAGTACAGGAATTTAAGCGGTAGGTAGTTTATGTATCGACTTCCGTTATGCAAGCACCACTATCCCCAGATTACTGATTGAGAGGTGATTTTCTGCAAAATGTTTCGATTCCCTGTATTCATAAATAGCGTCATTGCCTGGTGCTGAGAATCTATCAGCTGTTGATAAAACGCATCTAAATTTAAGTGCCGCTCATAGTAGTCAATAACATTCTTCCTCATTTCCATGATCTGTTCCTCTGGCATCGAAAGAATGAGATTGACCTTCTCATGTAAATCCTCTTCATTTTCAAATGCAACACAGTTATGCAAATCTCTAAGGTTTGGACAGAACCAGTTAGAGTAGTTAATTAAGGGAATTGTTCCTACAGCCATAGCTTCAACAGCATTGTGACATAAGGGCATATCAATGCCTGGAGCACAAATGAAAAAGTCACAGGATGCTAAGGAGGATAGCCACATTTCTGGAGGGATTGAAAACCTTTTTCTATTACCTAGAACTATTTTGTTTTTAAGATCTGTGGTGATAGTTGATGTCCAGTCATCTAAATTTTCTATCCAAGAGATTCTCTCGGGAAAAGTCTTTTTGATGGCGGATATAACTTGGCGCCTGGGCATGAGATCGAATCCTGATTTTTCCCAGAATCCTCTCCCAGAGTAAATGTTGGGATTGATATTGCCTGTGAAAAAGAGACGGATTTTTCGTTTGCTGTGGCGCAATGAATTCAACTCTGCCTTATCTGTCACATCATATATTCTCGGGTTCATGGAATATGGTATGAGAGCCCACTGGTCGTTGTTAGGTTTAGATAATGAGATATCCGATTCAATTCGGATACATTTTTTCCATCCGCTCAGTTGCTTTTGAGATAAGGGCTGATCATAAATTAGTATTTTATTGTGTCTATCATGGGATGATTTTCTATCGAATTGGAGATTTTTGATTTTGTAGATAGCTCTCCCATAGAAGCCAATTTTATAATAATCAAGTAAGTTAAATCGATGAACAAGACTAACTTGGGAAAAGTGTAAGGATAGAGTTTTAATCAGAATATAAAAATAACGTCCTCTGTCATGCAGCAAGGCGTTGCTTTGAATCTTTAAATGGACATCTGCTCTGCGATTGATTGGTTGAAACCGCTGCTTAGGTAGCGCTTTGGTGAAGTAGCCTAAAAGTATAGAATAACTTTTTGATACTTTATTGCGAATGTTGGAAACAGCTAGATGCGAAATCATTAGCTTGCCAAAGACAGCGTTTAAGAGAATCAAGGACTTTTCTTAATCAAGATGCACTCTAGGAAAAAGGCTTAAACCAATGTTGGCATTTTTCCTAGAATACAGAGCCATTCAGTGCATGTATACTAACGAGAATTACTTGTAGTTGTTACTTTTACGATCATTCAGCTTTTAAGGTTGAGTACTAGTAAAACGGCGTTTTTACCTTGAAAAATTGGATTGATGCCTTGGGCAGTAACTGTTTTTACCTGACCGCTTTTGTGGTTAATGCCAAATTCGATGGTGGTTGCTTGCCCTGGTTGAGACGTGCATTGCTCTAAATAGGTACGGACGCGATTGAGATCTTCGTATGCGATCGCACCTCGAATCGATGGCCACTTCAATAATGTGTTGGGTTCCTCACCAAAGATCCGAGCGGCATGATCGTTCACCTCGATAAACTTATTACCCTGTATCATCACAGCGCCCACAACATCGGTGGCCAACAGCTGATGGCAAAAGGTTTGGTGTCCCTGCAGCCGCTGGTCTAAATTCTGATTAGTGGTTTGGAACTTAATGTTTTCCAGCACGAGGGCCATTTGCTCTGCCATCACTTCGATCAGGTCTGGCATGGGTGGCTGAAAATGCTTGGGTTCTGGGTGGGTAAGGGTGATTAAGCCTAAGATGCGATCGCTACTGATAAGCGGAGCACAGAGGGCTGAGCGCACCTTGTAGGGTTGGTTCGGCAAACTAATCCAGCGCTTATCTAACGCAGTGTCTGAAATGGTTTCTATTTTGTGATGCTCCAGGACCCAGCCAGCCAAACCTTGTTCCAGAACTTTGCCGACTAAGGTGTGGCGTTCCCGTTCCGTAGTCCCGCCACGGGTCAAAATGCATTCGGTGACTACGTTGGCCGGGTCTAGTAAAAACAAGCTGCCACTACCCGCCTGGGTAATCTTGACCGCTGTATCTAAGGTTTGTTTGAGGCTGGCTTTGATGCGTGTTTTGCCAGCAGCGGTACGGGATAGCGCTATTTGATCCCGTACCCACTGCAGTTGGTGATGATAGGCCTTATTCTCTTGCTGCAGCTGGCTGACTTGTTCCTGCAGAGCCATCACATCGGCAGTTAGCTTTCCTCCAGAAGCTTGCTCCTGGCTCATTTGCTGGGCGGCAAACTGTAGTACTGAGACCAAGCCACGCAACAGTTGGAGGTCGTTATCTGGCAAAGATTTTAGGTAGGTTAGCTGGGTAACGTTTTTATAGACCGAACCGAGCTCATCGGTGAGCGCATCTTTTAGCAGCGTTTGGTTATCCATTGTCTATACCCATTTGCCCTGGTAAGGGTCATATATCAAAGCTACAACCGATGTAGATGCGACTCCTGAATAATTTAGATTTCCTCCCAATCCATGCAGGATTCATCGATAGTGGGTGTAGAAAAAATAAGGATTTGCTGAGGTAAATCGATATTGATTGAATTGACTGCGTAGTATATCCATACGTGATTGCCGCTCACCCATGGATTCCCGAAAAATTTTGATCTTGGCAGTTAATCCAAAGGACACCACCAAGCTGCGTCTGGATGAAGAAATTCGTCAGATTAAAGAAGCCCTAAAACTATCCGATGAACGGGCACGGTTTGAAATCGTGGATGAGCAAGCTATCCGCACGAATGAGCTGCACCGGCATCTGCTGCACCATAAGCCTCAAATTGTTCATTTTTCAGGCCATGGCATGGGGAATCGGGGTCTGGCCTTTGAGGATAAAAACGGTGTGGCTAAGTTGATTAGTACCGCTACCCTCACCCGTATATTTCGGCTGTGTGGCGGTGTGGAATGCGTGCTTCTAAATGCTTGCCATTCTGGGGCTCAGGCCGATGCCATTTTAGAACATGTGGATCATGTGATTGGCATGACCGATGCCATTGGCGATCAAGCATCGATTAAGTTTGCAGAAGGTTTTTACGACGGGCTGGGGTATGGCCGTAGCTATGCCGATGCTTTTGAATTTGGTTTGGTGGGGATTGGGGCAGAGGGTATTTCGGAAGAAGATATTCCGGTTTTAAGGGTAAAGGGACAAAGGGAAGAAGAAAATAAAAGCTACAGGGTTAGGGATGCAAAGTCCCCCACTGGTGGGGGATTTAGGGGGCGGGAAGGGGCCACTGACCTGGGGCAACAGCGGGTCTTTATCAGCTACAAGCGCAATATGGCCACCGATGAGACCGTGGCATTACAGCTGCATGCAGACCTTGGACAAAATAATTCAGTGTTTATCGATCAGCAGATGCTGGTGGGGACCCATTGGGTAGAACGCATTGAAAACGAAATTCGCCAGGCAGATGCGCTAATCGTTCTGCTGTCGGCCCAGTCGGTCCATAGCGAAATGGTGCTACAAGAAATTGAGCTGGCCCATAAAATTGCTGAGGATAACGGTGGCAAGCCTCGGATTTTGCCAGTGCGACTAGCTTATCGAGAACCCTTTCAGCATCCGTTGAGCGTTTATTTAAACCCGATTAACTGGGCGCTGTGGGATAGCGAGGCCGATACCCCCGGTTTGATTGCAGAGCTGGAGCAGGCCATTGCCGGGGGAGTGCTCTCCATCGATGGGCGACGGAAAGCAGAGATCGTTCAAACACCGCCTCAACCAAAAATTCCGCAACCGTTACCGGTGGCCCAACCGATAAACAAAGCTCCTGCCAAGCTAGAGCTGCCCGAAGGCACCATGGACACGGCCTCCGACTTTTACATCGAGCGACACTGTGACCAGATTGCGCTGAATGTGATTCAGCAGCAGGGGGTGACCATGACCATCAAAGGTCCCCGGCAAATGGGCAAAAGCTCATTACTCAATCGGATTATGGAAGCCGCCGTCGCAGCGGGTAAGCAGGTTGCCTTTCTGGATTTTCAACTATTTGACCGGGCCGCATTACAAGATGCCGATGAGTTCTACCAGCAGTTTTGCTTTTGGCTAACGGATGAGCTGGATATGGATGATGAAGTGGAAGCCTACTGGAAAAAGAACCTGGGCAATCCACAGCGATGTACTCGCTATGTGGGCAGACACATCCTTAAAAATCTGGAGCAGCCGCTGGTGTTGGCAATGGATGAGGTGGAACGTATTTTTGACACCCCCTTTCGCAATGACTTTTTTAGTATGTTGCGCAGTTGGCACAATCAGCGGGCCACCAAAAAGATTTGGAAGCGGCTGGACCTCACATTTGTCACATCAACAGAACCGTATCAGCTAATCGCGGATCTAAATCAGTCACCGTTTAATGTCGGAGAGAATTTACGGCTGCAGGACTTTGATGCGCAGCAGGTGCATCAGCTCAATGAATGTCATGGTTCGCCCCTGAGTGCAGTAGAAGAACAGCGACTGATGCAACTGGTGAATGGGCATCCCTATTTAGTGCGCAAGGCGCTGTATTTGGTGGCTAGCGATCGCATGACGGCAAAGCAATTATTTTCAGAAGCTCAGGAAGAGAGTGGCCCCTTTGGCGATCATTTGAAGTATCACCTGTTTCGCATGTATGGCAACAAGGAACTGGTGAAAGCATTTTTACGGATTCTAAAGGACCAGGCTTGCGATGACGAGGTTATATATTTTCGGTTGCATGGAGCAGGGCTAGTTTTGCGGGATGGGCAGAGTGTTTTCCCCAGGTGTCAGCTATATGCAGATTATTTTGAGGAGCATTTGAGCTGATGCGAGACCTGTGGCAGAGCATTCGATGTTTTTTTGAGGCTTGGCAATATCTGGTTCCCCTTACGAAGGGGAACCGTCAGGGAGGGGTCTGGAAAACTTGCGCTAGTGCTCGAAGACCCCTCCGCCTACGGCACCTCCCCTTATTAAGGGGAGGACTTTGTGGGACATACTTTCACGCTAAGAATTTTGCATGGGGACAATTGCGTGGGAACCCACCCCGTGGCCCCTCCCAGGACGGGATGAGGGTATCTCTTTGTGGCAGATAAGGATTGTAGTTCTAGGCAATAACCAGGTGTGTGAGGTGTTTTGACCATGGCAGGTTCGATCTATACCACTGGCGGAACTGTACAGGCAGGTGGAGGCATATACCTCTCTCGTAAGGCTGACGATGAACTCTTGCAGCTTTGTCGTGACGGTCAGTTTGCCTATGTGTTGACTTCTCGGCAGATGGGTAAGTCTAGCCTGATGGTACAAACGGCACAACGTTTGGAAGAGGAAGATATTACCTCGGTGATTATTGACCTTACGAAGATTGGAACAACGGTGACACCGGAGCAGTGGTACCTGGGATTGCTTACCGAGATTGATGAGAGCTTGATGCTCGATACGGATATTTTTGACTGGTGGGAGGAGCATAATCATCTGGGGGTAACTCAGCGGCTGACGCGCTTTTTTGAGGAGATTTTGCTGAGCGAAGTCGATGGGCGGATTGTGTTGTTTGTAGATGAGATTGATACAACGCTGAGTTTAGAGTTTACAGACGACTTTTTTATTGCGATTCGGTATTTTTATACGGCGCGGGCGCAGAAGGAACAGCTGGGCAGGCTGTCGGTGGTGTTGATTGGGGTGGCGTCGCCGGGGGACTTAATTCGAGATCCGCAGCGGACACCGTTTAATGTGGGGCGTCGGGTAGATTTAACGGATTTTAGTTGGGAAGAGGCGCAGGGGTTTGCGGCGGGATTAGAGGGGAAAGGGGAAGTGCCTGCGGCAGGGGAAGCGCCTGCGGCGGGGGAAGAAGAAGGTGCCTCACGGCTTGGGAAAGGGGAAAGGGGGAAGGCTCAGGAGATTTTGTATTGGGTGATGCAGTGGACTGGGGGGCACCCGTATTTGACGCAGCGGTTGTGTCAGGGGGTGGTGGAGAGTAGCCGTACAGAGTGGAGTGCTGCGGCGGTGGAGCGGCTGGTGGAGGATTTGTTTTTGCGGGCAGGTGTGCGTAATGATAACAACTTGTTGTTTGTGCGAGATATGTTGGTCAAGCGGACACCGGATGAGAATAAGACGGTGTATGAGGTGTTGACGACGTATGGAGAGATTTGGCGAGAGCGGGAGCTGGTGCTAGATGAGGAACAGTCGCTGATAAAGTCTCATTTGAAGCTGGCGGGGATAGTGCGGCGGAATGAGGGTAAAGGGTCGCTGCATGTGAGTAATGGGATTTATCGACAGGTGTTTGATGAGGGGTGGGTGAAGGAACACCTGCCGGTGAATTGGGTCAAGCGATTGCAAAGGCAGCGCGTACTGATTGGTGCTTTAGCAGCGGCGACGCTGGTGGCGGTACCGTTGAGTATCTATGCATTGGCGCAGTCACGGGAAGCTGAGTATCAGACGTTTGTAGCTACGCAAAATGCAGAACAAGCCAAAGAGCAAGAACTATTAGCTGAAGCCAAGGCTAAGGAAGCTGACCAAAATGCACAGGACGCGAGGACTAGCGCACAAGAAGCATTGAGACAGGAAAGAAGGGCTCAAGCAGAAGCAGAAAAGGCTCTGACCAACGCTGAAGAGGCAAAAAAGCAAGAAGCCATTGCCTTGCAAAATGAAGCAGCAGCACGGGAACAAACTGCCCTGGCGGAAGTAGCGAGAACCGCAGAAGCGCAGCAGAGAAAGGCCGCAGAAGCAGCGCAGTTAGCGGAGGCCACCGCCGCACAACTTGCAAAGACCAGGGAAGCCGAGGCGAATAATCAGCGAGCACGGGCCGAAAAACAAACTGAAATCGCAACGGTGCAAGCGTTATGGGCACAGTCCAAGGCTTTGCTGTTGGCCGAGAAACCAATGGAGTCCATGATCACAGCATTAAAAGCAGCAACGTCCGTTGAGGTAAGCAACAATACTGGTACAAAACCGGCAGCATTAGCAGCACTCCAGCAGGTTGCTTATTCAGATAAGGATTTTACGTTACAATCATCGACTTCTTTTAGGGAACAAAACCGCTTTAAGTCCCATAACGGGTCAGTCTATAGTGTGGCCTTCAGCCCGGACGGAAACACCATTGCCTCCGGCAGTAGCGACAACAGCGTCAAACTCTGGGATCGAAATGGCACCGAACTCGCCACCCTCAACGGCCATAACGGGGAAGTCTTGAGTGTGGCCTTCAGCCCGGACGGAAACACCATTGCCTCCGGCAGTTTCGACAACAGCGTCAAACTCTGGGATCGAAATGGCACCGAACTCGCCACCCTCAACGGCCATAACGGGGAAGTCTTGAGTGTGGCCTTCAGCCCGG
>JBCCQQ010000065.1:0-33316 GCA_039024555.1 Cyanobacteria bacterium P01_D01_bin.156 | reverse complement strand
TCCTCCGGGGTAGCGCAGTCTTCCAGCAGTTCGTCTAGTAAGTCATCAACGCGGTTCGGTTCTTTTTTCTTGCGGGCCATGGGGCGATCTCCTGATGTACATGGATGATAGATCGCTTACACAAAATTCTGTACAGTCCCGTTGACAAGCCTACCAAGCAATATCAAGAGGCTACATAATCTGAATTATTTAGACCTCAGCGGTAACCCTTGGGAAACACTACCAAGTGAGGTTGCTACTCTAACCCAGTTAGAAACTCTAATAGTCTTAACTAGTGAGCTAACTGAAATATCTGAAGATGTAAGAAACTTACAAAAGCTACGACAGCTCGACCTCAGCTCGAACCAAATCACGGTCATCCCAGATTCCTTAGCTCAGCTTGCCTCTCTACAACAGCTCTACCTCAGCTCGAATCAAATCACGGTCATCCCAGATTCCTTAGCTCAGCTTGCCTCTCTACAACAGCTCAACCTCAGCTCGAACCAAATCACGGTCATCCCAGATTCCTTAGCTCAGCTTGCCTCTCTTAAAATCCTCCGTCTTTATCAGAATCGAATCATAAAGATTCCAGACTCTATAGCAAAGCTCACTGCGCTACAAGTACTCTTTCTTCATAGGAACCAGATCACGGTCATTCCAGACTCTCTAGCAAAACTAACTTCTTTAAAACAGCTTGCTCTTGGTCAAAATAAAATCAAAAATATTCCCGAAAGCTTGGAAACTCTCTCAAACCTTACACTTTTTTATTTGATTGATAATCCTCTTCCTATTTCGCCAGAAATTTTATCAGGTTTTACTAAGTCCAAAAACGCTGAGAGAGTTTTTAATTATTGCCGTCAGCTTCGCAGCGGTGATGTACGTCCTCTTAATGAAGCGAAACTGATTCTTGTCGGTCAAGGTAGCGTTGGTAAAACTTCCCTAATCAACCGTCTTATTAAGAATCGCTTTAATCCCAATGAAGAACAAACCGATGGGCTCAATGTTACTAATTGGAAAATCAGCGTTAATACTAAGGACGTTCGCCTCAATGTGTGGGACTTTGGTGGTCAAGAAATCTACCATGCTACCCACCAGTTCTTCCTCACCAAGCGCAGTCTCTACCTGCTCGTCTGCAACTGCCGCACCAGTGAAGAGGAAAATCGCCTGGACTACTGGCTAAAGCTGATCAAAAGTTTCGGCGATAATGCCCCTGTTATCATCGTCGGCAACAAGCGCGATGAGCAGCCCCTCGATATCAACCGTAAAGCCTTGCGAGAAAAATATCCAAATATAAAAGCCATCATTGAAACCTCTTGTTTCAAAGGGACTGGCATTGACGACCTTAACCAGGCCATCCTCCAAGAGGTGGGTCAACTCAAAGAAGTCTATGACCTATTACCTCTCTCTTGGTTTGAAGTCAAAGAACAACTTGAAAACTTAGATAAAGACTTTATCAAATACTCCAAATATGAAAGTATCTGCGACCAGCAAGGCATCGAAGAAGAAAAAGACCAGACTCAGTTAATCAACTTACTCCATAATCTGGGTCTGGTGCTCAACTACAGCGACCATCCCCTGCTAAAACACACTAATGTCCTCAACCCAGACTGGGTCACCACCGGCATCTACACCCTACTCAGCGATGACGACCTAAAAACCGAGTCTAAAGGCCAACTCTCCCTAGCCGACCTCACACGCATCCTCCCCACCGCTCGCTATCCAGAGCAGCGACATACTTATCTCATTGAACTGATGCAAGAGTTCCAACTCTGTTTTCAGCTACCTGAATGTAAACCTGATCGCTACCTAATCCCCGGCATTTTACCTAAAGAGGAACCTAAAGAAACAGGATTAGAAGGCGACCCTTTAGAGTTTCAGTATCACTACACTATCTTACCCGATAGCGTTATATCCCGATTTATTGTGTTGATGCACGACAAAATCCACCAGCAAACCTATTGGCGCAGCGGTGTCATGCTCGCCTACACAGAGGGTGACGAAGTCTACAACATCGCTCGCATCAAAGCCGACCCCGCCGACAACAAAATCTTTATCGCCATCAGCGGCAAAGAATCCACCCGTAGGCTATTTCTGGGTCTCATCCGCGACACATTCAAAAAAATTCATGCCAACTTTGCCAAACCTAGCGAATGGGTGCCAGTCCCTGATCATTCTGACCATCCCCCCCTCGATTATCAAGAACTGCTTGGCCTAGAAGACATGGGTGAACAAAATGTTGTCATTGGGAAACTCAAGCTCAAACTCAACCTACGCCAGCTCCTTAATGGATATGAGTCCATGGACACCCGAATTCTTCGACGCAAAGGTGTTAACGTAGACAACTCTAGCGACGGAGTCAACATTTCCGTTACTAACACTCCTACTAAAATCATCCAACAGGGTGACGGCGACAATGTTGCGGGAGACTTAGTAGAAGGGAATAAAACAGGCACGTAAAAGTAAAATCTAACGCTATCCTGAGAGTAACCAACCACTCCCAATGAATTCACTAGTCAACCTACAGCCACTCGACGTCATTACCCTTAAAGACGACCTCCCCGAACACAATCTCACGGCTGGCCAAGTCGGCACCCTTATCGAAGAATTAGCCGCTGATGTCTACGAAGTCGAATTCAGCGATGATCATGGCCAAACCTACGCTATGCTTCCCCTCCATACCAACCAAGTACTCAAGCTAATTTACACACCAGGAGAGTTAATCATGGGCAACACTATCCACCAATATGGCTCCGGCGACAACATCGGAGGCGATAAGGTTATGGGGGACAAAATCAACACCCAAATCAACAACAGCCAAGACCTTGCCCAAGCTGCCAAAGACATTAAAGAATTACTGACCCAGCTCGAAACCGACTACGACGCTACCACACCTGTCGGCCAAACCATGATGACAGCCAAACTTGTGGAATCCGTTGACAACAATCCCACCCTTAAAGTCCGAGTCATCAATGCTCTTAAAGAAGGTGGAAGCACCGCTCTAGAAGAAGCTATCGATCATCCAGTAGTTAAACCCGTGGTTGCTGCCCTCAAAGGTTTTATGGATGCATAATTGAGCTGATTGGAGAATCGCTGTAATATCGAATGGTGCGCGATGCACACCCTACCGACCAAACTTCTTCCACTGTTCCGGCGGCGGCAATAAAAACTCATAGCTTCCTGCCGCATTTCCCGGCTTCGCCGCCAACACAATATCAAACGAAAGAGAAATCCGTTCTCCTTCCGTATGGTTCATCGTCACCCCATGGCGCTGTTTCGACGGAAACAAAATCAACCGCCCCTCTGTAGGCTCATACATCGCCTGTTCTTGATTTAGAGCATTCCAATCCACAACAATATTTGTATTTTCACTGCCCACCCCAGGACTCACCTCATTAGGCCGCGCATCATCAAAAAACACTAAACTACCCGCCTCATCACTGCCCGAGTTTGGCACCGAAACATAGTACACAGCACTAACATGGGACGTATTATGGCAGTGAGAACCCACCTCCTGCTGATAGCGAGAAATCACAGGCCAAGCCCTCTGAATATAGAGATCAATTTGGCTAAGATCCAGACCCAGCATTTTCAAATACTGATGCACATGCACTTCCACCTGGCCCACAATCCAAGAAAATTGTGGATCAGTGTGAATTTGCTCCGCCCCATGCAAGTCACCGGTCCAAGCCATTTCTGGAAATGCACGACGTTCATAGCCATCCTGCTCTAGCTGCAATGCAGCATCCATCAGCCTCTTTTTATGCAGGTTGGCATCCGCAAGGTCTTCGTAATACACCGCCAGAGGAAACCAAGTATCAACGGGCATGGGAATTTTGTAGGCCTGGACAACGGAGCTACTATAAATTAAATAGGGCGTTGCTGCTCCTCAGGATAATTTTTTCTGAAAGAGTCTGGCACAGCAGAACATCGTCAGATCGGTCCATCCTATAAATCAGCAACGGCGTTTTTCTTAACAAGGACGTACGATCATAAGTACTAATTTATACATGAGTATTAATGTAAAGGTATGGTGAAGCCTATGAAGGCAAATCAGGCAAAAAATCCGCTTGATCGCACGATATAACGGTCGAAGTCTGAGCTATGAAGTATGCAGAATAATCTTTCTTTATAAAATAACGATAAATTCTATTCCGTGTGGCTTGAGAATCCCAGTTGCCATATTCGATTATCTATCAAGGTGTTTGAATAAGAGCACGTGGTTGGTGGGTGAAAACGCAAGCCTATGTTTCTCAATTTGCTGAGTTGCTTAATTGTGGCTAATGCGAATGTTGGACAGTTTACGTTTCGCCAGGCTGAGCCTGGTTCTAGGAGTTCATCAAATTTACCAGATAGCCTGTAAGTTCTCTGGTTGAGGTATGTGCTCTTCTTCTCTGAAAACCTCATGAAAAATACTCGCGTTGCTCATGGAAAATAGTTACGCTGCTTCTCAAAACCTTTCTAGTAATTGGCTCAGCGCCTCCATCAAGGCGTGTAGCGGTCAAATTTCATCTGAGCTGGGAGATGAATCCGTCATACTACATCTTGACTCTGGAGTCTACTATGGGTTGACTGGTGTGGGCATCAGAATATGGGAACTGGTTCAGGATACGATAGTCGTTAGCGATATACGCGAAACTATATTGCATGAGTATGATGTAGCACCGGAGATTCTTGATCGAGATCTTCAAAAGATTCTCACAGATTTGGACGCCGTTAATCTGATTGAGGTGAACTATGGGGTTTGTGCGTAAGCTGTTTCGCTTGACAGCTGAGGATCGATGGCTACTGCTACAAACGACCATGCTTCTACATGGTGTGCGATTAGGCTTATGGTTATTTCCTTTTCAGAGACTCAGGAATATTTTGGCAAAGCTGTCTTTTGAGGGTTCTCAAAATAAATTTCGGATACCTCTGAATAAAATTATCTGGTCTGTTGAAGCTAGCAGTCGATATACTCCCAAGCAAGCGAAGTGCCTAGCTAAAGCATTGACCGCCCAGGTGCTATTTAATCGTTGGGGCTATAGTAACCAGTTGTATATTGGCATCGCCAAGAATGGTCAGGGGCAGCTGGCAGCCCATGCCTGGATAGAACATCAGAACAAAGTTTTGATCGGTAATTTACCTGGTCTTAGCGACTTTACCCCCCTCCCCTCATTAAAGAGCATTGGTCTTTAAAGCGTTCTCCCTCCCTCCTCATCTGTCAGTTAGGCAATACAGCTTATGAGTGGCATTGTTGGCACATATTACATAGATGGACGCCCGGTCGAACCAACCATGATGACAAACATGGTGGATAGGCTAGCTCATCGGGGACCTGACGGGGCTGATATTTGGACCTCTGGCAATGTGGGATTAGGCCATCGCATGCTGTGGACCACGCCAGAATCTCTAACAGAACAGCTGCCTCTGCAGCGGGGTGCCCTCACCATTACCGCCGATGCCCGTATTGATAATCGAGATGAGCTGATCGTGGCTTTGGAGCTAGAAAGCCATGCTTCAAAGCCATTGGCCGACAGTGAAATCATCCTGGCAGCTTATGAGAAGTGGGGAGAGCGCTGTCCAGAAAAGCTGTTGGGGGATTTTGCCTTTGCTATTTGGGATGGGCGCAATCAGATCCTTTTCTGTGCTCGGGATTACTTTGGTGCAAGGCCTTTTTATTATCACTACGGCCCCCGAAAGCTCTTTACGTTTAGTTCCGAAATTAAAGGACTGTTTTGTCTGCCTCAGGTGCCCCAACGTCTCAATGAAGTGAGGGTAGGAGATCATCTAGCTTCATTGCTGAATGATAAGGCGATTACCTTTTATCAAGATATTTTTCGTCTACCGCCAGCCCATCGGCTGATCGTAAGCCCTAATCGCTTTCTCATCGAACCTTTCTGGTCTCTTGACCCTAATAGAGAGCTTGAACCAGCATCTGCAACTGAATATGCAGAAGCCTATTTAGATATTTTTTCTAAGGCGGTGAAATGTCGTTTGCGTAGCGCTTATCCCATCGGATCTGCTTTGAGTGGAGGCTTAGATTCTTCCTCTATTGTAGGCGTTGCTCAAGCAGAACTAGCCCAGCAAAATCGAGACCCTCTACACACATTCTCAGCTGTATTTGATGATGTTCCTGAAAGTGATGAACGTCCTTATATTCAAGCGGTAATCGACCGAGGGGGGGTACAACCTCACTTTGTACGCGCTGATCGACTAAATCCCCTAACGCAAATTGAAAAGATGCTTTGGCATCAGGATGAGCCCTTTGCAACACCCAATTTATTTATGCACTGTGGTCTTTACAGCGCTGCCCAACAACAGGGAGTGAGGGTTTTTCTCGACGGGTATATGGGGGACAATGTAGTCTGCCATGGATGGGAATATCTAATCGATTTAGCCCAGGCAGACCAATACTACCCACTAATCAAACAGCTATACGGGATAGCTAAGCGACAGCCCGGCTACTCATTTCCAAGTCTTCTCAAAAGCTATCTCTGGGAACTTAGCCTAAAACAAAAAATTCCCAACATACTTAAAAAAGCCTGGCGACGTTCAAGAAGGCAGACATCTCCAGTTACTCCTGAAGACAACTATGCTCTCATCAACCCCAGCTTTGTCGAACGAATTTCTCTACCCAGTAGACTGCGTGCCGACAAATATAAGCCTCTACCTTACTTGAGTGTTTCTAAAAATCGTCGCTTCCGGGATTTGCTTTCTGGGGATATGCCGTTGGCCCTAGAAATTGCCAGTAAAGCAGGTATGAGTTTTGCGATTGAGCCAACATTTCCCTTTGCAGACCGACGATTAGCAGAGTTTTGCTTGGCCCTACCCAGCGATCAGCGTATCCAAGATGGGCGATCGCGCATGATTGTCCGACGAGCTTTGCACAATCATCTGCCTAGCAACGTATGCTGGCGTTCTGACAAAGGCAATCTGGGCTATAACTTTTGTCACACCTTAATCACCCAGAAGCATATTGACCTCCAAGCCATTTTTTCTGACGAGTCAGGTCAGCTAGAACCCTATATTGATTTGTCAAGATTAAGGTCAACAAAAAAAGATTTTAACTATGAAAAATTATCAGAAAAAAACTTAGCCCTGTGGCAAATCATTGTCCTAAGCCTGTGGTTAGGTTATCAACAAAATGAACAACCTGCACTATCGCCACGTCTCCAGATAGGTTATGTTCAATAAATTTTTGATCAAATAAGGAGGTGATGTCTAGACCCTAAGTAGAAAATGATTTGAAATATGCAAGAAAACAGTTAGCAATTTGGAGAAAATAAATGAACACGAAGAAAGCTTACTCTGCACCTGCTCTTATCGTCCATGGTGACGTCGAAGAGATCACCTTAGGCACACGTAATCTCGTTGAAGATGCCTTCTTTGGTGCTGATGGTACTGACGGCGTATTCGGCCCTAAGTGCGACAGAAAAGACTTCGGCTTTGCCTGTGGATCATAGTGAGTAATTGAGTTTCTCAGCTGACTAAAAAGTTTCTAAAGTTCAGTTTGATGACTCAAGCTAGCCTCCGGTAAAACGGGGGCTAAGCATTTTTTACTATTTCTTTAAGGCAGCTTTTTCCAAGACACGCAACCTCATAATTTACGGCGAAAGAAAATGTTTTTCTACCGAGCTTACAATTTAACCATTTGCTCTGAATTGCTTTTGCCGGAATTAAGTCCGTTAAATGATGCTGTAACAACAGATGTCACAATTAGTCGAGGAGATTTTATACCTCCTGACTTTATATCAACTCAAACTCAATGCCTTGTTGCAGCACCCAAAAAGGATGAAGTCTATTTGCATTGGCCTTTTATAGGTACTTTCCTGATTAGGAATGGGACTGAAATCGTTCTAAATCTCCTTCCAGATGCAGATAAAAATGTAGTACGGCTCTTCTTATTAGGAGCCGGTCTAGGAATGCTGTTGCATCAAAGGAATCTATTTGTATTACATGCAAGCTCTGTTTCCTTAAATGGATGTGCAGTAGCCTTTATGGGTAACAAAGGATGGGGAAAGTCAACTACTGCCGGAGCCTTGCATAAACGCGGTTATCCATTTTTTTCCGATGATGTCACAGCCATCGATTTGAGTAATCCACATCAAGCTATGCTTTTACCAGGGTATGGGCAACTTAAACTATGGCCAGAGTCAGCTTTTGCCTTAGGGCAACAACCAGAGGGTTTATCAAAGCTCCATCCTGAAATTGACAAACGAGATTTTCAGTCTAAAAAAAGCTTAGTAAAAGCTGCCCAGCCACTCAAACATATTTATCTATTAGCAGGAGGAGCAACACTCAACATTGAGACTCCATCTGGTACTCAGGCCCTGAATGCCCTTATGCGTAACTGGTACTGTGCTCGCTTTGGTAGTTCTATATTTGATGTTACAAGCAAGTCTGATCATTTTCTACGTTGCACTCGCATATTAAAACAGGTTCCTGTCTTTTTTCTTAAGCGAAAAAATGCGCTTAATGATTTGGATAACATAGCCCAACTAGTTGAAACTCATGTCAAAAATGCACAATCATCTCAGAAGATGACTGTGCAAAATGTTATTTAAATAAACCTAAATTCGACTATTCAAGAAAATTCTAATCAAACAACTTGCTCAAGTAATACCTGATTACTTCCCTTAGCCTGTAGGATTCTCTAACCTGTGTATTTACGTTATCAACAATTTAGCCACCAACTTACCCAAATTTATAAAACCTTTCGGCTAATTTGGGCCGCTTCACGCTATTGGACAATGGCTTGGGCGGGTTTACTGTTGGTTCAGGGATTGATCCCCATCGCTAGTGTTTATACTACTCGGTGGCTAGTGGATGACCTAAGTAGTGTGATGGGCCAAGGCTTTTCACAAGCCACCATAAACCATGTGCTTTTACCAGTCAGCCTGATGGCAGGTATCCTGATACTATCGGAAGTATTACAAAATATAGCAACCCTTGTACGCACTCAACAATCTGAATTAGTCAATGACCATCTCAGTCAGTTGATTCACCAAAAGTCAGTTGAGATTGATCTAGCATGCTACGAGTCTTCTGATTATTACGATCATCTCAACCGAATTAGAAATGGAGCTAGCGGTCAGACATTGTCACTGATCAACAGCGTCGGCAGCTTTTTGCAAAATAGTTTGACGTTGTTATCGATGGCAGCAGTCTTGCTATCTTACAGCAGCTGGATGCCGTTTCTTATTATTGCTAGCGCTTTACCAATCTTGATAATTGCAGTACGGCTCAACCGTGAACAATATCGGTGGCAAATCAATACAACAACCGATCGTCGATGGTTACAGTATCAAGAACAGCTTTTGACTCACTCCATGTCGGCCCCGGAAGTCAGACTTTTTAGTCTAGGAGATTTTTTTCAGACGTCTTATCAAGAGATAAGACATCGTTTACGGACTGAACAGTTAAATTTAATCAGTCGTCAGAGTGTCAGGCGTCTAGTGGCAAGCCTTGTAAGTTTTGCTATGACAGGTTTTGCTTTTTTCTGGATGTTTGAACAGGCACTGTTAGGAGCTATTACTTTAGGTGATTTGGCATTATTCTATCAAGCCTTAAATAGAAGCCAGGGAATGATGCGTACAGTAATGACCAATTTAAATCAGTTCCATCGCAACCAATTATTTATAGACGACTTATTCAAATTTTTCGATCTACAACCTACCATCTTTGATCCCATTGAGCCTCAACCAATCTCAAATATCTCTGGGGAAATTCGTTTCAAGAATGTATCATTTCGATATCCAGGTAGTCAGCGATTCATACTCAATAGTTTTAATTTGACTATACCGATTGGAAAAGTTGTTGCTATCGTAGGAGATAATGGCGCTGGGAAGAGTACTCTGACTAAGTTATTATGCCGATTTTATGATCCAGAACGTGGCTCTATAGAACTTAACGGAGTTGACATAAAATCATTTTCTATAAGAGAACTGAGACGTAGAATTACAATCCTATTTCAATATCCAGTACCGTATTATTTGAGTGCTGCCGAAAGCATTTCTTTAGGGGATATTAATCGTGACGCCACCCAAGAGAGTATCAAGACAGCCGCAAAGGTAGCTGGAGCAGATGAAATTATCCAGCGATTACCTGACGGCTATGAATCTCAACTGGGCAAAATGTTTCCCGGCGGTACCGATCTCAGCGGTGGCGAATGGCAGCGGGTAGCCTTGGCCCGAGCCTTTTTTAGGCAAGCGCCACTGATCATCTTGGATGAGCCTACTAGTGCTATGGACCCTTGGGCTGAAATGCAATGGATTGATCGATTCCAGACAGTGGCTCAGGGGAGAACTGCCCTGTTAGTTACCCATCGGTTTCCCCTAGCAGTAAGGGCCGACATAGTACACGTTATGAAAGAGGGACAAATTGTAGAATCGGGTCATCATGATGAACTCATTATGCAAGGTGGGCTATACGCCCAGTCTTGGTCAGCTCAGGTCAACACTGATAGCAAAGTTGCCCCAATAATTCCTATAGGCACTGGTAAATAGTCTGTAGGTCACCCATCAAAAAGTTATTGCAGATTTTGATTCCCTGTTAAATAATCCTTCGTTAGTTCTATGGTTGCTTCTATAACAAAGCCTATCTCCAGGATTTCTACTGATTACCCATCAGAAATCAACTTAATATTGCATGTTGTACGATTAAACCTGTCAGAACAGGATTGCTCTTATATCAAGGAACTGCTGCAAGCCACCATTGACTGGTCATTATTTTTTCAGACAGCCACTCAACAAGGAATTCTCCCCCTCATCTGTTGGAACTTAAAGCAGCTTTTCTCAAATAGGTTGCCAACAAATGTTTTAGAGTATGTAAACTCTTCTCTTCAACAAAATACACATCATAATTTGCTCTTAACAAGAGAGTTGTGTCGCCTATTAAAGCGCTTTGATGATCAAAATCTTGCAGTTCTCCCCTTTAAGGGTCCAGTTCTAGCACAGTCTGTCTATAAAAATATCTCTCTCCGACAGATTAGTGATCTTGATTTTCTATTTTATGACGAAGATTTTGAGACGGCCAAAAATCTGTTGCTAGCCGATGGTTATCAACCCAAAATCGAGGTACCATGGGAGACGCATCTAGTGCGCAAAGATAGTATATATAATCTTGACCTGCACAATTTGATTGCGCCTCAACATCTGTCTCATCCCTTAACTAATCAGGATGTTTGGCAACATACACAGCCTTTATCGCTAGCAGGGCAGACAATCACTAGTCTGACACCAGAAATGACTTTAATCATGCTGTGCTTGCATGGCACGAAAGAGCATTGGAGGCATCTCAATCGTATCTGCGATGTGGCAGCATTAGTTGAGTGCTCAACCTTAGACTGGGATAAAGTAATCACCTTAACTCAGGGTTGGGGGTATCAACGCCTAGTAAGCCTGGGGCTAACGTTAGCACAAAATCTGTTAGGAGCAGAATTGCCTGAAATCGCAACTCAGTGGATGGTTAAGGATGTAATAGCTCTCACGGAGCTAGAAAATATAGTCAACCAACAGTTGTTTCAAATGTCCATTACTCCAGTTGGAGAAGTCGAGCGAAGCCGATTTCATATGCGCACTCGAGAGCGCTGGTCTGATAAGTTAAAAACATTTATAGGCTTAATGAATCACTCGGGGTGGCTCACTTTAACACCAGCAGATAAGGCATATTGGGATTTACCAGCTGCTTTTTCTTTTATGTATTATTTTTTGAGGCCAATTCGTATACTTCAGAAATATAAAGAGCAACTCTAGGAATACTGACTAAACTTTTTCCACTGGTCTGGCGGCGGCAGTAAAAACTCATAGGCCCCTGCTTCACTTCCTGGCTTCGCCGCCAACACAATATCAAACGACAACGAAATTTTTACTCCTTCTGTATGATTCATCGTCACCCTATGGCGCTGTTTCGACAGGAACAAAATCAACCGCCCCTCTGTGGGCTCGTACATCGCCTGCTCCTGATTTAGAGCATTCCAATTCATCACAATATTGTATTCTCACTGCCCAACTCAGGACTCACCTCATTAGATCGCACATCATCAAAGAACACCAGACTACCTGCCTCATCATTGCCCGAGTTCGGCACCGACACATAGTACACAGCGCTGACATGGGACGTATTATGGCAGTAGGAATCTTATACGCCTGGACAACGGGGCTACCATAGATGAAATAGGGCGTTACTGATCCTCGGGATGATTTTTTCTGAGAGAGTCTGGCACAGCCGAGCATCGTCAGATCGGTCCATCCCAGAAATCAGCAACGGCTGAAATAGGTTCAGTCTGGCAGTCTAATGTCTGGAACAATTTTTATTCGCAGCCCCAGGAAGCTTGGCATTTAGGCGGTATGCCAGGGAAAAACTCTACTGATTAATCCGCACCAGTCGAATTTCTGTACGCTGATTTTGTGAACTATTCCCAGCCACACCTGGTAACGGTTCATTGGAACCTTTACCCTCAGCTGAAATATTGTGCTCCACAGCTTGTCCCTTTAGGTACTGCACCACAGCTTCAGCCCGCTGCTGACTAAGCCGCTGATTAAAGGTTGGATCGCCCGTTTGAGAGGTATGGCCAATCACCCGAATAGCCACAGTTTCAGTATTAAATTCCTTAATTTCGGTAGCTAGATTGGCCAAGGTCTGCTGGCTTTCGGTGGTGATAATGGCTGACCCCGAACCAAAGCGAACCTCTCCCTTTACATCCAAGTCACCAATGGGCTGGGCGCTTTGAATAGCTTCTGACGTGAGCTCAGCTTGTGGTTGCTCAGTACTGGCTTCTCCCATCAGGAATTGGGCCAGCTCAGGATCATCAGCTTCTACCATTTCAATCAGTGACTGGGTATTGGCAATGGCTGCAGTGATAAAGCGATCGCTATAGAGTTCCTCAGCAGCAGGCACCTGGACCATCTGCCCCGATAGCACCAAAATTGCTGACGTTGCATCAATACGTGTAGAAAGGGTCCCATCTTCCATCCAGCGTCCGGCTTCTACTGAGGTAAAAAAGTCAATACCTTCAACAACTAACTCAGCCTGAGCTGCCGATAAATCCCCATCGGTTTGAATCAGCTGTTTCAATTGAGTATTGTCTCGAACAGATTGATCCATTCGTCGATAGTAGGCCGATAGAAACTCTGTTAATGTCTCCTCTTCCTGACTGATCACGTCATTTGACGCAACGATGACGTCCAAAATGGCACTAGGTGCATCTTTGCTAGAGAGGACAACGGTGTGCCCCGCTTCACGGGCCTGGCTAACAAAGGGCTCCCAAAGGACCGCAACTGCAATATTTTGGGTGGGGTCCTGTAATTCTGCCCAGGCTTCTGAGGCTTCAGCAACTTGAAGTTGCTCAAAATCGGACATATTAAAACCGTCAAAGCGAATGTCTAATACTTGAGCTAAAAACTCACTCGGCGTATCGACGGCGTAGGTCAAACTCAGAGAGTTGTCTTGGGCCACCAGCTGGGTGAGATCGTTCAGAGATTTCAGGTCTGCATATTTAGGGGTATTGAGCACCACGGCATCAGCTCCAATGGTGCGGTCAATGAGACCAACAATTTTGCCGTCTGGCTTATGTTTTAAGTACTGATCTAAGGTGGTCACAATCAGATCGGCACTGCCCTCTGCCAATCTTGCCGCTCTTTCTGCTTGATCAAACTCGTTTTCAAAACTGAGGGACAAGCCTAATTCATTGAGCTCTTCTTTAAATGCTGGGGAGCGAAATGTACTATAGCCGCTAAAGGTATCCCCTAGAATCATCAGATCGGTTGAATCACCGTCACTTGCTAATGACGATTGTTCAGACGCTGAAAATAAGGTTTCCCTAAAGTTAAAAACACCAAAAGCGATCGCAATAATCCCGACAATATAAACAATAGGTGGGGGGCCACCTTTACGCTTAGACACTGTGCTATCTCCAGTCACTCTCATTAACGTTTTTACATCCCCTATCTGCCCAAGTCAGACAGAATATGATGCAGATTGCGACAAGGTTTGTTCGTAAAAACACACCTCTGGCAAGGGACCAAGCACAGTTGGAAGGAGCGGTTTGGCGCTGCTAATTCTTGGAAGGAGTATAGTAGTCAAATCCTTGTTTCTTAGAAGATCTGACAGCTTGTTTTATCCCCTAACGCCGCCGCCGATTAAGGGCGTTTAATTCAGCGACTGCTGACGCTGCTTCAACTCCTGTAATCGTCGGCGGGCAATTTCCTGCTGCTGGGCCATGTCTATGGAGGCATCTAATGTGTCAGCTGGGTTTACCGCCAGTTCGACATAGGCTTGGTTTTCTAGATACCGTGTGTGTACCAAATTCTTGGCCGCCTCAAACTGAGCACGGGCAGAGGCCATATCCTGGGCATTATGGGTTGCGGCAATGGCGGTCAAGGCTTCATTGACCTCGGTTAGGTTTTTAAGGGTTTGAAAATCTCGTTTGTAACTTTCGAGCCTTTCCTGTTCCTGTTGCAATTTAACGAGAGAGGCATTCACCCATTTTTCGGCCTGTTCCACCTGGATTTCTAGTTCAGGTAAGAGCTGTTCTAGCTGAATCACGTGGGCCATGGCGGTTTCTGCATCACTGTGGCGACCTTCTTTTTCTGCTCGCAACGCTGATTTTTCTGCCCACTCCAGGTTCTTTACTTTGCGCAGGTACATCTGCTTGGCCCGCTGAAAGGTGGCGTACTGTTGGTTGGTAGCGGTGGCTAGCTGCTGGACAGATTGCTGCATGGCCTTGAGCGATGCTTCGGCTGCTGCGATCGCATCTTCATCAAGTATAGATACATCTTCGTCTAGTGCGATCTCAGCTTCATCTGCATCTTCGGCAGTTTCTGGTTCAGCCACATCCTCCTCAATTCCCCACAACCAGTTCCAGGCAGTTATGGAAGCTTTCCCCCCTTGCTCCCCCATTAACCAGTAAACGGCCTTTTTCATACATCATCACAGTGGAAACAGTTATCGAAATAGCGATTGTTCAGATCCAAACTACGTCCCAGCTGGCAACTGCTGTTTTCTGACGGATAACGTCTATTTAGGTATTGGGCCATTACCGCGCAGCATATTCAAAGCTAGGTAGTTTTCCTTATCCTCATGAACGACATCGACGCTATGGGTATCCCTTCAAGATTTACAAGCACTTTCTAGCCTTTTCAGCGTGATCTCGATCATCAAACTTACTCAGAATTTTTCAGACAGGATTTATTGCTTCCTTGGATATGAATCAACTGGGACTCAGACATCTCCACGATAGTGATAATCACAAATGCACAGAATCTTGTTTTTGCCACCTAGGAGATATTGCAATCATGAAAAATCTACTTTCTACCAGCCTTTCTGCCCTAATGCTGACTGCTGTAGCCATCCCCTTTACCCAAACAGTAACCGTTGCAGATGCTTTAGCTGCTCAACCTAGCATTACTCAAGCAGCTACTAAAGCAGTGGTCACCTCTGGCCAATTTGTTACGGTTGAACAGGCCAAGGCTACCACCGGCACCGCTCGTATTGTTGAAAAAGACGGTCAGCGCATTCTGGAATTTGATAGCGCTTTTGACACCGCCCGTGGCCCCGATGTTCAAGTCCTACTCTACAAAGGCACTTCTGCCCCCGTTAGCCTAGACGAAGAAGACTATGTTGTCGTTGGTGACCTACAGAGTTTTGACGGCTCTCAGAGCTATGTTCTGCCCGCCGATATTATCCTCGATGACTACGGCTCCGTCGTTATCTGGTGTGCAGAGTTTAATGTCACCTTTGGCTACGCTGATATTTAGGTAGCAAGTTTATGGAAGGTCCAGTATGGACCTTCCATAAACGATGATTTACTCAAACTCAGGCAAATCTAATGGCTTTTGCGGCTGTACTTCTATGGTGGGAGGCTGCTGGGCCTGAACCAACTCTGTTTCAGGCAAATCTAATTGTCTTTGTTTCTGAACTTCCACCGCAGGAGCCTGAGCAGGCATAAGCTCTTTCTGCCGCTCCCCTAGTTTCAGCGGTAGCTGTACCTTCTGTGGTTTCTGGGTCTTAACCTGCTTAACCTTCGGTAGACTACGCTCCAAATCATTGAGAGGTCGGGGAATCACCATCACCGCGCTGAGCTCACCAATGCGCTCAGCTTCATGCATTCCGGCTTCAACGGCAATAGCCACATTGGATAGCGACCCACGAATCAAAATCGTGCACAACCCTTCTCCAATGGTTTCGTGGGAAATTAATTCCACCTCGGCAGATTTGGTCATGGCATCCGCTGCACCGACCATGGCCGGAAAACCACGAGTTTCTAATAGGCCAACAGCACCACTGCTCATATGGGTTTCTCCTGCCCCTTCTAAATCGCTAATGCGGGGCAAAATTGGCAGAACCTTTTCCATGTCGGCCATGGGTCTGGGAATCAGAGATGAAGATACCAACTGCCCAAACTGTTTGGCGGTTTCTACACCGGCATGGACCGCCATGCGAACATCGGCCACACCACCTCTAACAATGGCACTACATTGACCACCACCGGTTTTTTCGTAGCCAACGAGGTACACGTTCGAAGACTTCATCATGGCATCGGCAACACCAATGATGGCTGGAAAGCTAGTCGTTGAAACAATTCCTAGGGCTGAATCCTTTACCCGGTTCAGTAGGGACCTGGCCTGATCAGTGGAGCTGGCAAGAGCGGAGGATTCTGCTGGCATTGTAGGTTTCAAGTAGCGTTAGGCAAGCCTTGAATATGATAAAAATCTCTTACTTAAATTCAATAAACACTGATTATTATGTATTCCCTATTCTAGAAGTCTTTTTAAGATTCACCACCCGAATTTCCATTATTCAAGGGTTTTCGGTGGGGAAATAGAGCAGACAACAAATTATTTAAGTGGTCACGCCCATAAACATACCCGTTTTGTTGCACCACCGCCGATGAGGTTTGATTGGTTTGCTGTTCTGAACTGTCAAAATCCTCGGTTTTGGCAGCAGGCGTCTCTAGATCGGGTACATCAACAGCTTTTGGAGAAACGGCCTGGGGCTGAACCGTAGGTGATGTACGCGGAGGAATAGGCATAGAGGGCACTGCCGAACTATGACCATTCAAGTCAGGAGCCCGAAACTGATTGGGTTCTTCGTAAGTAGAAGCACCATTGCTAGATACCTGACTGTTGCTTCCTTGAATCAAGGAACAGGGTGGAATAATCTCATTTGGTGCGATCGCAGGATTCATTAACGTGCTAGACGGCCCCACCGAAGCATCTTTACCCACATGCCCATGACCGACAACCAGCACCCCCGTACCCAGACTTGCCCCAGACTCGATAAAGACACACCCCTGTTTCGCCTGAATTACAACACCAGCACCCACACAAACACCGGCACCTACCCGAATAGAAGCACCCGGAGCCGCCCGCAACACAACACCAGGCGCAATAGCAGCCGACGCATCAATAACAACGTCGCCGCCGCGATAGTAATGGGTATGACTCACAAAATGTAGAGGCGAGGGTTCCATCGCGACGGTCCTAAAGACAGGGTGTAGACTACGGACGCTGGATCGTGGTTTCTAGTACACGACACTTAGCACGGGGGTCAACACCCACCAGACGCACATAGTGGCCAGAGTACTCAGCTAGCTGAGCCTTGAGGGCAGCAATTACCTCAGATGGACGATTACCACTGATAGGAGTGCCCGTCTGCCAAGCACCGCTGCTATAGCGACGCTTGTCCGCATACTCAGTACTAACTCGATAGCCCTGATTTACGAGCTGTGTCACCTGTTGAGCCAAATCGGAGCTTACCGAAGCACTGCTGCCATTGGTAGATGCTGAACCATTGTAGGAAGCGGGTGCAGACTTAGCAGCCGCGGCAGAACCGTTGGCAGCACCCATAACCTGACCAGGCTTCTGAACCGTAATAGCACGACCACGCTGCTTCACCCGAGGGTTGATGGCAAAAATTCGCACATAGTGATTCGCATGCTCAGCCAATATCTGCTGCACAGCTGCTACAGCAGCAGACTCGCTAGAGGCAGAAACGGCGGGGGCCGTCTGCCAAATCCCACTGCGATAACGACGCTTATCGGCAAACTCAATGCCGATCTTCTGGCCCTGAGCCAAGATCGAGCGAATTTGGGGAACCAATTCATCACTGGTGGTAGGAGCCACACCATTCTGGCTCGCCGCAGGCGCAGAACTAGCGGCGCTCTTATTCAAAGCAACCGGTTTACCATCACCTCGCTGGATAGTTACCGGAGACACCCGACGCTTAGCAATCGGGTCAATACCAAACATCCGCACATACTCACCCGAATGCTCCGTCAAACACCCCTCAAGTGCCGCCATTGCCTCGGCTTCGCGAGTGGTTGCAATGGGAGTACATGTTTGCCAAACACCACTGCGATAGCGACGACGATCCGCATGCTCTGTACCAATCTTGTATCCTTGGCGCAACCAAGCTCGCACCTGCCCAGCAATATCACCAAATATGACAGTGCTACCACCGCTATTACCAGTAGACGATGGAGAAGGAACTGCCGAGCCTTTGCTTACTTCCACGGGCTTACCATCAGGGCGCTGCACCGTCATCATGCCCACACGACGCTTACCCACGGGGTCGATACCAAAAATACGCACATAGCTACCTTGATTTGCCGCCAGACAACCCGCTAGCGCTGACAGCACATCCCCTTCACGGGTGGACTGTACGGTAGGACAGCTTTGCCAAACGCCACTACGATAGCGTCGTTTATCAGCGTACTCCGAACCAACCTTGTAGCCCTGGGCTAAAAACTGACGGACCTGTTGAACAATCTCGGGTGCTAGTGCTTGCATAGTGTCTGTACCAACGGTATCGGTGGTGTATTGGGTGTATGAATCACTCGCCGCCTGGCGAGCAGCCTGAATAGGAACAGTATTGACTGGACCGTCAGGGTATTTGGAATGTTCTTTAAATGAATTAGAAGCGCCTCCTACAGACTTTCTGTGGGATCGCTTCTGAATATGGGGCTCAACTATATCTCTCACCAAAGCCAAATCTGCCTCAGTCACGGCAGGGAGGGCATCGGCCTGGGCCTGAGTAGTAATCACTGCACCAGATGGAACACATCGACCCGGCGGAACTTCCACGTCCTGCACCAGGGCATGCATCATAACGATTACACCCGCACCCAAACGAGCATTGAATATCGTTGACCTAAAACCAACGAAACAACCATCACCTAAGTAGGCTGGTCCATGAATCAAAACTTTATGAGTAAGTGTGACATTAGATGACAGCCAAACAGCATAGGAATTGCCATTGTCACCAAGCACACAGCCTTTACTAAGGCCGTGCATGACAACGCCATCCTGAATATCACAATGACTACTGATGTAAAAGGGCAATCCCTCATCTGCCCGAATTGATGTGCCGGGGGCAATAGATACCTCAGCCCCGACATATACACCACCTACGACCTGAGAAAACGAATGAACGAAGGCGGTAGGGTCAATCAACGGCTTTGCCATTGACTGATACTGGGCAGGGGATGTTGCCATGGCTTTACGCACCATCGGCCCCTATCCTCCCAAATAAGCTGCTAACTGAAATCCTCACGTTTGTTGTAGAGCGAACCTGAGTCCAAACTAACGGTGTCAACAATGGCAACTACAGCAGCATCAACCGGCCTTTCCTCATAGCCACGATGCTGACGGGCAGAGCTGCCGCGAGTAACCAGAACCCATTCACCAGGCCCTGCACCCACGACATCAGCTGCTACTTCGTAATCTGGAAGCAAATCACCATCCTCACTAATAAACTGAATTAGCAAGAACTTAACGCCCGTTAGGCTTGGCTCTTTACAGGTACTAACAACCGTGCCACGAACCTTTCCTAGGCGCATGCCTTATCTACCATAGGGACGAATGCCGCTAACGCTTTCGCGAAACTGCTCAACAGCCTCGGTATAGCGAATAGGCAATACAAACTCTAGGTTCTCGTGGGGGCGAGCAATGATATGAGTGGATAGTGTTTGACCACCGTTCACACGCTTAACATTCTCAATACCAGCAGCAACTGAAGCCTGAACCTCAGATACGTCGCCACGAACGATAACAGTTACACGACCACTACCGATTTTCTCGTAACCAACTAGGGTCACACGGGCTGCCTTGACCATAGCATCGGCTGCCTCAACGACCGCTGGGAAACCCAGGGTCTCAACCATTCCTACTGCGATTGCCATTGTTTTTTACCTTAGTATGCTGACTAATTGGACGTAATAATCCAAGCCCTAATGGGTTAGGTTCTGAACTGTTCGACTGCTTCGGTGTAGCGAATAGGCAGCACAAACTCCAAGTTCTCGTGGGGGCGAGCAATAATGTGAGTGGATAGCACTTCACCACCATTCACACGCTTAGCTGATTCGATACCAGCGGCAACTGAAGCTTGAACTTCAGATACGTCGCCACGAACGATGACAGTTACACGACCGCTACCAATCTTTTCGTAGCCAACTAGGGTCACACGGGCTGCCTTGACCATCGCGTCAGCAGCCTCTACAACAGCGGGGAACCCGCGTGTTTCAATCATTCCAACGGCAATCGGCATTGTCGCAAATCTCCTAGATAAATCAGCTTTAGTTCAAGCATTTATGGTCTTGGAACTCAGATTCAGAAACCAGTCTAAAACTGCCTTAAACACCAAGACTCACCATGCAAACCGTTAGTTTGCAGTAACTCTATGACTACAATTCAGAATACGAGGGGGTAAGCCGTTTGACAATATAAGCCTCAATGATTGTCTCTAATGTTAAGCATTACCAATACTTATAACCATTTAATACTGGTCGTTAACAATCATTGCTTTATGTTAAGCCAACAGGGCATTTATATCCTCTGAGTACCTGTGCTTAACCACTGGCTATCACCTTATCCGTCAAGCAATCGCTGGCTGTTATCGATGTTAATTGACTGAAAGTGATAGCCAGAGAGGTTTTTGACCGATGCTGACCATCGGGTAGGATGAGACAGCGCATGTGATATTGAAATTAGTTATGGATGCCTATCTGACACTAATTAACAATCACATCAGGAAATATTTCTAATCCACTGTGTAGAGCTGTTGCCCTTATCAGCGCAGTTGGTGGCTTGGAATTTTCCGCGTACCTGTACCAGGGTTTTGGTTCTTGAACAGGTTTGTAGGTGGCGCAATGCCTAACTGAAGTGTTTAGGCGCAATGCCTAACTGAAGTGTTCAGGCGCAATGCCTAGCACTAATTTTTAGGCAGGATGCCCAGCTGAGATATGTAGGGGTTGCCAGTGAGTTCTTCGATAGAAATGATGCAATCTTTGATTGAGTTCAGTTGGCTGATTCCAATTTATGGCTTTATTGGGGTGATTTTATCCCTGCCTTGGTCGCTTGGAATGGTGCAACGGACCGGGCCTCGGCCAGCGGTCTATATCAATGTTTTTATGACTGCGATCGCATTTCTCCATGGCATGTTTGTGTTTATGGGTATCTGGAATGTGGGCGGAGTGGAACTTCAGATTCCCTGGCTACAGGTCGCCGACTTAACCTTGAGCTTTGATTTAGACCTGTCAGTGCTCAACCTAGGAATTATGGAACTTTTCACCGGGTTGTCACTGCTCGCGCAAATGTATGGCCTGGGATACATGGAAAAAGAGTGGGCGTTAGCTCGTTTCTTTTCGCTATTGGGCTTCTTTTCAGGCGCTGTCAACGGTGTAGTTCTAAGCGGTTCTTTTTTCCTCGCCTATTTCCTGTTGGAAATGCTCACCCTCTCCACGTACCTACTCGTTGGCTTTTGGTACGCCCAGCCCCTAGTTGTTAAAGCAGCGAGAGATGCTTTTTTGACAAAACGCGTGGGAGACATCTTGTTATTGATGGGGGTGCTGGGCCTAGCGAGCTGGGCCGGAGACCTGCACTACAACGAACTCTATGAGTGGGTTAAAACCGCCGATGTAGAGCCACTGGCCGCAACACTTTTAGGCCTCGCATTGATCGCAGGACCCACGGGAAAATGTGCTCAGTTTCCCCTCCATCTTTGGCTCGATGAAGCCATGGAAGGCCCTAGTCCGGCATCGATTTTGCGGAACTCTATCGTCGTTACCTGCGGTGCCTATGTGCTAATCAAACTACAGCCGATTGTTGTCATCTCTCCTATCGCCCTAACAGCTTTAATTGCGATTGGGACGACAACAGCAATTGGGGCGTCCCTAGTATCTATTGCTCAGGTAGATTTAAAGCGGACTCTCTCCTACTCCACCAGCGCTTATATTGGTTTGGTATTCATCACCGTGGGGACTGAATGGCCCGGTGCAGCCCTCGGTCTTTTGGTAACCCATGCTGTTGCTAAGGCCCTAATGTTTATGAGTTCTGGGGCCATTATCAACAACACGAGCTGTCAGGATATGACTGAGCTAGGAGGCATCTGGTCACGTATGCCTGCAACCACCATTGCTTTTCTAGTGGGAGGTGCAGGCATGGTAGGGGTGCTTCCCTTGGGCGGTTTCTGGGCATTGCAGCTGGGAATTGATTTTCTATGGCGGGAGCATCCTCTTCTGGCTGGGGTTTTTCTCGTGGTTAATGCCTTAACCGTCTTTAACCTAGTGCGGATCTTCCGGCTGGTATTTCTAGGCGCTCCCACCCCCAAAACTCGACGATGTCCTGAAGCCAACTGGTTAATGTCCACTCCTATGATTGGGCTAGGTATTTTTGTCCTCATCCTCCCCCTGGCTTTTGAACGGCTGTCATTGTTGCCACCCCTAGAATATTGGAACCCTTGGGTATTTGGGTCCTTAATTTTCTCAGGAGTTATTGGCTTAGTTCTAGGCTTTACAGCGCCGTTAAGTCGTTCCCTACTCAGGTCTAACCAACAGCCTATGCGCTCGATGCAAGACCTTTTGGCCAATGACTTTTACACTGAAAAACTTTATCGAGTCACCGTTGTATTTTTTGTTAGCCAGTTTTCACGCATCATCAGCTGGTTTGATCGCTATGTAGTTGATGGTGCCGTTAATCTCGTAGGAATGGCCTCTTTAATGAGTGGAGAAGGCTTGAAATATAGTATTTCCGGACAATCCCAGGGATACATCTTCACCATTGTTCTCGGTGTAAGTCTGTTGGGATTTTTTATGACGTGGGCAATGTGGTAAGGAGATACTGATGCTAAGTGCACTATTACTGATTCCACTGCTGGGGGCACTGTTAATCAGCTGTTGGCCCAGTAAATTAACGAGTCAAGATGCTAAACGCCTAAGCTTAGCCTGTCTGGCGCTCAATTTTCTGGTTAGCCTCTATCTGCTCACCCAGTTTGACCTGGCGGTTACCGGTCTGCAGTTTATTGAGTCATTACCTTGGCTAGACGATCTCGGTCTGGGCTACGAATTGGGTATCGATGGTCTATCCTTGCCGCTGATTATCATCAACAGTCTGTTGTCTCTAGTGGCCGTGTATGCCAGCGACGATGATGAACAGCGACCTCGCCTGTATTACGCACTGTTGTTGCTGATCACCTTCGCAGTGGCCGGTGCTTTTGTCGCCCAAAACCTGCTTCTCTTCTTTATCTTTTATGAACTAGAGCTAATCCCGCTGTATCTATTAATTGCCATCTGGGGAGGCGCTCAGCGAGGCTACGCGGCAACAAAGTTTTTAATCTACACAGCGATCTCCGGCATTTTAATTCTGGCGTCATTTCTTGGACTGGTTTGGCTTAGCGGATCGGACAGCTTTGACTACAGTGCCACCATGGCCCACGGTCTCCCCTGGATTCAGCAGGCCGTGTTGCTAGCTGCTCTGCTGATTGGGTTTGGCATTAAGATTCCCCTATTTCCCCTTCATACCTGGTTACCTGATGCCCACGTCCAGGCGTCTACACCAATTTCGGTTTTATTGGCAGGGGTACTGCTAAAGCTTGGCACCTACGGGCTCTTCCGCTTTGGTGTGGTTACCTTTTCAGAAGTGTGGGTGGATTTAGCCCCCTATTTAGCCTGGTGGGCTGTGGCCAGTGTGCTGTACGGGTCGTTTGCAGCCATTGCCCAAACGGATATGAAGAAGATGGTGGCCTACAGTTCGGTGGGCCACATGGGCTATGTGCTTTTGGCAGCAGCAGCTTCTAATCCGTTGAGCTTTGTGGGAACTGTGTTCCAGATGGTGAGCCATGGATTTATCTCAGCGCTGCTGTTTTTGGTAGTGGGTGTGGTTTATAAAAAAACCGGAACGCGTGACCTCAATGTGCTGCGGGGCTTGCTGAACCCTGAACGGGGTTTGCCATTGGTCGGCAGTGCCATGGTGTTGGCGGTGATGGCCAGTGCCGGTATCCCTGGCATGGTGGGCTTTATTTCTGAATTTATTGTTTACCGCGGCAGCTTTGTTAGTTTTGCTCCTCAAACGTTGCTTTGCTTGCTAGGCTCTGGTCTCACAGCAGTTTACTTCTTGCTGCTGGTAAATCGAGCATTTTTTGGCCGTTTAGCAACATCGGATACTCAAGCGATAGAACAAGATCCGGTCTTGCCAATAGTCACTTGGCAAGACCGTGCCCCTGCACTTTTGATGGTGGGTTTGTTGTTTTTGTTTGGCTTAAGCCCTAGCTGGATGACTCGTTGGATCGAACCTACAACCACAGCAATGTATGACGCTATGCCGATCAAACTTGAAGTATCGTCCTACAGCGTTTCTGCGCCGCTTGCTAATTCTTCGACAGCTACTTGTTCGGATGGAGACTGTAACTCATGACTCAGACTATACCTGCTCAGTTAAAAAACATTCATCCGTTTGCTCACTATGCTGATCGGGTTCTGGCTGGCCAGACTCTGCTGCCAGATACTCCCGAGAATGTCATCGAAGTGATGGGAGCACTGGACAGCTACGGTATTGTTTTGGACTTTTACTCCATCAATTTGAACCATATTGCCGACAAGCAGTTCTTAAATCTGTTTCCCGTTTTTAAGTACTTTGACGGTGATATCCAGCCAGCCAAGATGTGGAGACACTTTTTCCACGATCGGATCAATTATGAATATGCCGAATACACCATGAAAGCCATGATGTGGCACGGTGGCGGTGGTCTAGATGCCTATTTGGATACGGATGAGTTTCGGGCTAATTGTCAGGCTGCGATCGCAGCTAAAATTAAGTACAACCCAGTACTCCAGGTTTTCCATCGTGTCTTCCCTGAATTTCTAATTGAACAGATTCGCCAGCTTTCGTACTACAGCGGCCTGGGACAGTTTTGGCGAGTGATGAGCGATATTTTCACATCCTTAGCCGCTCGCTATCGTAACGGGGAGATTCAGCATATTCCCCAGATTGTTGAGCACATTAAGGATGGCCTAGTGGCCGATGCCGCTCGCCCTATTACCTACAGTGTAGAAATTGGCGGCGAAACCTACGATATTTTGCCCCCTGCTGCCGGGCTCACCTTTTTGGCCGATACGGGCATCCCCTATGTAGAATCCATCTTCTTCCGGGGCGCTCCCTTCTTGGGAACCGTCTCCTACAATGCCCAGGCTCAGCAGATCTCGCCGGACCAAAGTCGGTTTACCTACGGTGCTCTATATGCCGATCCATTGCCCATTGGCGGCAGCGGCATTCCACCCACACTGCTGATGCAGGATATGTTCCGTCACATGCCAGATTATCTGGAGGAGCATTACATGCAAACCGTACGCAGACTAGGGGATGTGCGGGTCAAAATTTGTGCCAGCTTCCAACGGTCCATGTTCTGTGTAACCAATGCGGCCTTGATAGGGTTACTACCTAAGGGAGCTGACGCCACAGCACCAGAAGATATCGAAGAAAACCGAGAGTTTCTGCTGGGCTGGATGGACCGACTGGCCACATCTCAGCTGGAAACCGTTCAAACGAATCCCCTGGGATCGAAATAGAGGATCAATCAAGCCGGGAAATCTTGGCGAAGGGTTGAATGCGGAGTGCGGAATTTAGAAGTTGGAAAAGGAGGGGATTGCGAATTCCAACTGGCGTTCGAAATAATGCATTTTCCTTCTGAATTCCGACTTCCGAACACAGCCCTAGCGAAAATTTCTCGCTTCCAGCGAATACCCTTCTCGGGCTGTTTTTACTTTATTGGGTGAAAATTTTTCTTGAGAGTTCCTGGAAACAGGCTCAAATCGTCTAAATCAGCGCTAGGCTCAGACTGTCTGACGATTTGCTGACTATGACCCCAACGGTATCACCTGATAAACCCACTGCTTCTGCCGTCGCTGTCCTGAATGTGGATGGCATGATGTGTGCTGGCTGTGTCAAAGCCGTAGAAACTCAGCTGCTTCAGTGTGAGGGGGTGGCTACAGCCACCGTAAATTTAGTAACCAAAGCGGCAGCCGTACAGTATGAAGCGAATGCTGCTGAACCAGAAAACTTTGCCACGGTGCTAACGGAGGCAGGATTTCCCAGTGAGCTACGGCAGGGAAACGATCTTGGCACCTGGGCAGACCAACAGGCAGCGGACCAGCAGGGTCAGGAATGGCGTCTGGCGATCGCAATCACCCTTTTAGCTCTGTCCATCCTTGGTCACCTTAACCACGTTGACAGTCTGGGGGGCCGCTTCAATATCCCCATCTTGACCACCCTGTGGTTTCACTTTGCTCTGGCTACGCTCACCTTGGCACTACCCGCTCGCAGCATTTTGCAAGATGGTTGGACCGGGATTCGGCGGGCTCGCCCAAATATGAACACCCTGGTGAGCATCGGCGCATTGAGTGCCTACCTGGCCAGTGTTGTCGCATTAGTGTTGCCAACATTAGGCTGGGAGTGCTTTTTTGATGAGCCCGTGATGCTGCTCAGCTTTATTTTGCTGGGGCGCACACTGGAAGAACGGGCACGGTTTCGGGCGACATCGGCGCTACGGGGTCTCATTGCTCTGCAGCCTAGCAATGCACGCTTATTGGCTGGACCGGGCAAAGCCGTAGATATTCCCATCGCCCAGATACAGGTCGAGGATCTCCTGCAGGTGTTACCCGGTGACAAAATTCCGGTAGATGGAGAGATTGACCAGGGCCAAACCACTGTGGACGAATCCATGGTGACAGGAGAATCTCTACTCGTCACAAAACAGCCTAGAGACCAGGTAATTGGCGGCACCCTCAACCAGTCGGGGCTGATCACGATCAAGGTACAGCGAACAGGGGCCGAGAGCACCCTGGCCCAAATGATTCAGTTGGTGGAAGCGGCCCAAACTCGTAAAGCTCCCATTCAAGGATTAGCCGATACTCTGTCCGGGTATTTTACCTATGGCATTTTAACTTTGGCGCTGCTGACATTTCTCTTTTGGTATGGCGCTGGTCTAACCATTTGGCCCGACGCTGCCCAAGCAGCCTTAAACTCCGGCCACCATGGGCATATGGGACATATGGTGACGGACACGTCAAAACTGTTGGTAAGTTTAAAGCTTGCGATCGCAGTCGTAGTCATCGCCTGTCCCTGCGCTCTGGGGTTAGCCACCCCCATGGCAATCTTGGTAGGGTCTGGCATTGGAGCCCAGCGAGGACTGCTGGTGCGAGGTGGTGACGTCCTCGAAAAGCTACATCAACTGGACACCATTATTTTTGATAAAACCGGTACCCTCACGACAGGTAAACCCTGGGTCACCGATTGCCTAAGTTACGATCCAACGCTAACCGAAGACGATGTACTCCAGCTAGCCGCCAGTGTAGAACAAGGAACTCGCCATCCCTTAGCAGATGCGATTGTAGCCGCAGCTCAACAACGACAGCAGCCCTTACACGAAATCGATAACAGCATTACAGAACCGGGGCTAGGTGTAAGTGCCACATGGCAAGGAAAAACCATTTATCTGGGAAGTGATGCCTGGTTAGCCAAGGCCAACATTTTTACCGATGGAGCCGATCAGGATGTCACCGCCCTGGCAGCTCAGGGAAAAACTCTTGTCTATGTAGCTATTGATGAGCATTTAGTAGGAGTCATCGCAGTGGCGGATAGGCCTCGTTCTGAGGCCCAATTGGTAATTCAGCAGCTCAAGGAGAAACATCTAACCGTACAGCTCCTCAGCGGAGATCGGCCAGATGCAGCTAATCGCATTGCCCTTGATTTAGGCATTTCCAAAGCTAAAGGGCAGATGACACCAGCGGATAAAGTCCAAGCCATTGAGCAACTGCAGCAGGCGGGGCACCGGGTGGGCTTTGTAGGGGATGGCATCAATGATGCTCCGGCGCTGGCCCAGGCAGATGTGGCCATTGCCATGCATTCTGGTACAGAGATTGCCATGGAAACCGCAGATATTGTCCTGATGCGAGACGAGCTAACAGATATCTTAGCGGCTCTGGATTTGGGGCGCAGTACTTTTAATAAAATTCGTCAGAACCTGGCCTGGGCCTTTGGTTACAACCTGGTGTGTATTCCTTTGGCAGCAGGTGTTTTGTTGCCAAAATTTGGTGTTGCCTTAAGCCCTGGTTTTGCTGGTGGGTTTATGGCCTTTAGTTCCATTGGTGTGGTGTTGAATTCGTTACTATTGCGCTGGCAGTTGAGGGAAAACAATTAATTATTTTCGATTGGTCATGATACTCACAGTGGCGTGAGTGATAAAGAAAGTTAGATAGCGTTCATCCGTTGAACAAGCCTTAATTATTTGTGGCAACTGTTGCGAGTGCTTTCACAATTTGTAGCGTCTTAGCCAGTCCATCATCTTGATCTAAAATCAGTTCTTTTGACCGAGCATATTGATTCTCGACCAACTTCAAAAAAACAAAGCTACTGCCATTCGTTACCAGACCATACATGGGTAAGGAGGACTCAGGAGCTGCCAGCATGTAACCTAGCACTTGAGGGATACCGACCTTAAGTGAGAACTCCGCACGCTTAGACTCAATCACCAACACCCACAGCTGATCTTTGAGGACCAGAACATCGAGTCGTCCCCTCAAGCTTAGTTCAGTGGTTTGGGCCGTAATTTCTACAGATTTCTCAGTGGTGACGTAAAACGGGGGTAAAAACAACCCAGCCAAGTCCAAAAGGGGGGCAACCACCGCCATTTTCACTGTATTTTCCAGCAGAGCGCGCTTTTCTAAGTTTGCATAGGCCGCTTCTACCCGCGCAAGGCGTTCTTGCTCTGCGACATTAAGCACAGGCAGCTCTCCCTGCCACTCTGAAAAAAAAGATTTATCGGCAACCTCTTGCAACCCAAACTGTTGCTCCAAGTCATAGAGTGTCAGCTGCTCAATGGGCAATGTTTGTACCATGACCACATCTCCGAACTCTGCTGATCATAGTTATAGCCTGTGATGAAAACTATCAATCACTCTGACTAGTGACATGGACCTAATCGTTACCTATACCTTTTGCCAAAAATCAGTTACCCGATAGCCTAACTCGCCGAGCATGTCTCGCAACATCGGCATGCTGAGACCAATAACATTCGTATGGCAACCTTCTAGCTTTTCTACAAAAAAGCCGCCCCTACCATCAATGGTAAAGGCACCAGCACAGTGCATGGGTTCGCCTGTGGCTACGTAGTCTTCAATTTCGCGATCGCTAAGCCAAGTAAAGTAGACCCGAGTCACCTGACAGCGGGTCAACGTCTTTCTACCTTGGGGAGCGACTAGCGTATGGCCCGTAAATATTTCGGCCACCTTACCGCGCATTTTCCACCAGCGCTTTACGGCAGCTTCTGGAGTTTCCGGCTTACCGTAGATCACATTTTCAAAGGCCAGAACCGAATCACAACCCAGCACTACAGCATTGGGAAAAAGCGGAGCAACCGTTTCTGCTTTTCCTATGGATAGTGCCTTTACCAAAGCAGACGGATCGCTAAGCTGAATCTGGTCCTCATCAAACTTACTAGGGGAAACAAAAGGCTGAATGCCAGCATTTAGTAGAAGCTGACGACGAGGTGCAGATGCAGATGCCAGGACAAATTGGGGAACAGCAGACATTAGTAAACAGAGAAGGACGCAACCGAGCGAGTAAGGGAGGACTTTAAGCGCTTCCAGCGAGCTTCTGGAACCGATGCATTAAAGGTAAATAGCTGACCACGACGTACGATCGCGCTAGCCAAATTGTGACGCTGACCTTCGGGGGTGGTAGCCAGATACTCAAGGATGTAATAGGTCTTACCGTCGTCCGTATCTACATTCTGAGCACTGAGTAATTCCACATCACGATTGTCCCCAGCCATATCGGTAATGCTCTTAGAAAGCTTATAGCCTACTTCGGTGGGGCCACCCAGCTCTTCTAAGGTTTTACCTTCAGCCACAGGGCTAACCACGACGCTGACATTTTCAGTGGGGTTAATAATGTCATGGAATACAACCTGGGGACCATTGGATACATTGACCTCTACCCAACCGGTGGGATAGCCAAACTGATAGCCTTCAAAGCTATTTACGTAGTCCAGCAAGCTCACAGGGGTGGAGCCGCCGCAGGCCTGAAGGCCAAACGCCGTGGCAAATACAATGATTAGGGCAGCCAGTCGCTTTAGCATTGGGAATACCGGTTAAGTAATGTGAAATAGATTGACATTACTCATTGTCGCATCTTGTGGAAAGTCTTTGTACCCTTCGTACAGTAGGTGCCGTCCACGATGCCCATCACTAATTTATATTTAGAGCGAATGATATGTTGCACGCACTATTAATTTTTACCAGTACACAGGCAGGGGTAAATGCGTTAGTTGTCCCTGCTCCAGTGGAGCAGGTGAGTGTAGTTCATACAAAAAACCGTCTGACTCGTCTCAGTAACTCTGAAGTTCAGCTACACATGCAACAACTGCCAGATTGGACAACGGATGGACAGAGCCTTTTCCATACCCGCACGTTTGAAAATTTTGTCGAAGCGATTGATTTTGTTAACAGTTTGGTAGACCCCGCTGAAAAATTAGCCCACCATCCAGACATTACCGTTAACTACAATCAAGTCTCTCTTGAACTCACCACCCATGATGCCGGAGGCTTAACCGAACTAGATTTTCAACTAGCCACAACCATTTCTCAGCTTTAATTTTTACCATGGCATCCGACTCCATTGCATCCAAAGAATCTCCCCGTGGCCCCAAGGGAAATTTTCTCATCGGCAGCATACAGGACTACAGCCAAGACCCCATGGGGTTTAGCCGTCGGTGTGCGGATGAATATGGTGATGTGGTTGCTTTCTCAGGGCTAATGTTTCCTGGTGTGCAGCTAAATCATCCAGATCAGCTGGAAGAGGTTTTTGTATCAAAGCGCGATTACTTTATTAAAGACCAGGCCCTATCAATTCTAAGACTAATCCTGGGTAAGGGACTGCTCACCAGCGAAGGAGATTTTTGGCAACGTCAGCGACGGTTGATGCAGCCAGCATTTCATCGAGAGCGGATTGCCACCTATGGCGAGACCATGGTTGACTACACCAATCGTCTGCTAAGCACATGGCAACCGGGGAATGTGCGCGACATTCATCAGGAGATGATGCAGTTGACGGTGGAAATTGCGGCCAAAACCTTATTTGGTGCAGATGTGACTGATAAGGCCACAGACATCGATAAAGCGATGGAGGTGATTATTGAATACTTTGGGCTACGCAGTACCAATCCATTTTTATTTTTTATGCCGGACTGGGTGCCCACAGCGTCTAACCTGCGGTTTCGTCGAGTAGCTAAACGTATGCAGAACTTGATTACCAGCATCGTGCAGCAGCGGCGAGCTTCGAAAGAAGAAGATACGGTTGACTTACTCTCCATGTTGTTACAGGCACGGGATGAAGATGGCCAACCCATGTCCGATCAACAATTGCAGAGTGAGATTATGACATTGTTGATTGCGGGACATGAGACAACGGCCAATGCGTTGACCTGGGCACTCTATCTGCTGGCACAACATCCTGATATCGAAGAACAACTTGCAACTGAATTGCATACGGTTTTAGCAGGTCGAAGCCCAACGGTGGATGATTATCCACGGCTAGCGTTTACGACACAGGTGGTGAAGGAGACTCTCAGGCTTTATCCACCTGCGTGGGCCATTGGGAGAACAGTGGCCAAGCCCTGTGAGGTCGGTGGAGTTGAGCTAAAGCCAGGCAGCTTTGTTTTTATGAGCCCGTGGATTGTTCAGCGAGACCCGCGCTATTTTGAACAGCCAGACAGCTTCATACCACAGCGATGGTCCGATGGCTTTGAGAAACAGCTACCTACGTTTGCTTATTTTCCTTTTGGCGGTGGCCCCAGGGTTTGTATTGGGCAAGCCTTTGCCATGATGGAATTGGTGTTGGTGTTAGCGACAATTTGTCAGCAGTTTAGGTTTGATCTGGTGAACGATAAGCCAGTGGAGCTCTGGGGAGCTTTTACGTTACGTCCCAGACATGGCATCCAAATGGCTTTGGTAAAACGCTAAGCCTTACAGTGTGCGACACATCCAAACACTGGGAATCTCTACTGTGAAACCGGCCTTTCTGTAGGCACGCCGTGCTGGTGCATGACTTGGGTCTCCACCCGTTGCAACGGTTGCAACCTGCATACCTGCTTCTTTCATGCGGGCGATCGCAAACTCATACATGGCTGTTCCAACCCCTCGCCCTGCAAAGTCTGGATGAACTGCATTCAGGCCAATCTCGCCAACATGGGTATCTAGATTTAGCTGTACTGAGACAAACCCAACAACAGTCGCAGCTAATTTAGCTACATACACGTCCCAATCAGATTCAGGCTCAAGCATTGAAGCAAGAAGTGACTCTTGTTCTTCATCTTCTTTAGCCTGCGCTAACTCGTATATTTTATCTCCCAAGATTGAGCGAAACGAAGCAAATATGGGTTCAAAAGCTGCTTGCCGAATTTCCTGTAAACGAGGAGAATCATCATGCCGAACAAGTCGCAATATCAGATCTGGTTTTGACATAAAAATCTCGTAGCCACGTAGATATAATTTTGTCGAGATAACGCTTTTAGCAATGACAAATCACGGAGCAAAAGACAGCGTAAATTGTCCGATCACCTAAATTTGTTAGGCATTCCACAGTGTTATCTCCCGCGTAACAAGTGGCTCGGCTCCTAAGTCGGCAATGAATGCAAGGTGCTCAACTTTAAAGCAGCGCCTAAACTCATTAAAGTCATGAATATCTGGCCACTTTGCCACCGGAATACCAAGCTCGGATAGCTCCTGGCTAAATATTTTTGATGCTATTTGGGGCGTTACGGTGCAGCGCGGTTGTTAGGTAGATGTCTGCGGCGGTCTTTCATCGTAGGAAACCTCAGTATCCCCAGTGATGAACAGTAGCCTCGCTACGGGTCTGGGAATCTGCCGATGCCACACCCCTTTCGGTACGACACACATGGCTCCGGCCGAGACGATACTCATTTCTGGATCTGTCTCGTGCCATAGCGTGACTTCAACTGAACCATCTAGCACGTACAGGAGTTCGTCTTGCGGATGGCATTCCCAAGGGGTTTGACCGGAAAAATGGGTCAC
>JBCCQQ010000064.1:0-35240 GCA_039024555.1 Cyanobacteria bacterium P01_D01_bin.156 | reverse complement strand
TCAGGAATAAGGTGTAGAGGCTGCAGTTACATTGGGCAGTAGACGGCTTGGATAGCTGGCGCATCACTTGACAGGGGCTAGGGCACTAAGACTATCCGTATCACCCCATATCTTTGATGTTCTGTCAATGCGTAAGTCCTAAAAATGCAGATTTGCGTGTTGCGAATTTAGAGAAAGCAGATTTAACTGGTGTAAATTTTCAAGGTGCCATTTTGGCTGGAGTCAATCTTAGCGGAGCGATTCTTCTGTCAGTAGATTTGCGTTCGGTTCAAGGACTGACACCTGAGCAGCTTAAGGGCGAGAACCCACCGCTGATATGTAATGCACTTTTACCTTCAACTATTCAAATACCTGATTGGCAAGACAGAGACTGTGAGCGATTGGCCGATGCCCTACTTCAAAGAAAGTTATATAGGCCTTTTTACAGCCGTGAAGAAGTAGAAAAATTTATATTGGAACAACGTCAGAAAACATTTGATTAGTCTCTTGACGTAAATACTACGCTTCAAAGTTAGGTCATACATCAAGTTGGCAATCTACAGAGGTCAGTTTTAAGCCAAGCAAGTGCTCCTGATTGGGTATCACAGACCGTTTTTTCTCGTCGCACTGTAACTTGACGATTCTTCGACTAGTGCAAATGTATGCCGAACCGTGATTTCTTTAGTAGTCTAGAAAACATTTCTAAAAAAATAGGGAAGCGCTAACTTCCCTAAGGTTCCTTGAAACAAAACTTGTAATGAGTCTATTGTACAAATCAAAAGCCGTTTTGGGGTACTGAAATCCCTTAATTCTCAAGGTTTTTTAGCTACATAGGGTCTCAGTATAGAAAAACTGTACTACCGCGTAACTTTTCTAGTACCTTCCTAGGGAATTAACGGAGGGCTACTGTAAAGATAGGTAACTTTTTATACAGAGAAATTACTTTTGTGCATACTGCTGATTCTTCTGGCGTTGGGTGGCGAGGTCAATGGCAAGGTTGATGGCGGCCACCATGCTATCGGGGCGAGCGATGCCTTGACCGGCAATATCAAAGGCGGTGCCATGGTCTGGAGAAGTGCGAATAAAGGGTAAGCCAATGGTGGTATTCACAGCCTGGTCAAAGGCCAGCATTTTAACTGGAATTAACCCCTGGTCATGGTAGAGCGCTAGATAGCCATGATGGGCTGGTTTGTTGGGAAATTGCCAAGCCTGAGCTGGGGTAACCCATAGGGTGTCCGGAGGAACAGGACCGTCCAGGGTGGCATGGGGAAATCGCTGTCGCTGTTGATTTAGCCAAGGAATTAGCCAGGCGACTTCTTCACGGCCTAGCTGCCCCTGTTCACCACTGTGGGGATTGAGGCCTGCGATAGCAATCCAAGGTTCTCGAATCCCAAAGTCCTGTTCCAAACATTCCAGTAACAGTTCTAGCTTGAGCGTCATCACCTCTGGCGTCAGTGCTTCTGGTACTTCGCGTAGCGGAATGTGGGTGGTGGCCAGTAATGTACATAGGGTCCACTGGGTTTGGGGAGATCGGGCCACAAACAGCATGCCAAATCGGTTTACATTAGCCATCTCTGCCAGCAGCTCTGTTTGGCCAGGATAATGATGCCTTGCCGCTAGCCAGGCAGATTTTGCAATGGGCGCTGTGACGACACCGTCGTAACTATCCTTGAGACAGTAAGTAATAGCCGTTTGCAGGCTGCGAAAACTCAAATCACCGCTGGTGGCACTTTCCTCACCTAGTTTGATGGATTGGTCGCTACCCAAAGGCACATCAATGATTGGATAGTCTCCCAGCGGCAGCTTTAAATGCTGGCTAAGGTCCATCAGTTGTTGGTGATTGCCCACTAGGGTAATCTGGGCGGTCTGCTGAATCAGGGGTAATGCCTTGAGGACAACTTCAGGGCCAATCCCTGCCATATCCCCCAATGTGATCAAAAGTTTAATTACCTCACCTGCCATCTCTGCTGTACTCCTTATCAAGGCGACCGTCTTACCATTTTCTAAATAAATAGTAGTGCAGTGGCACAGCTAAAAATTAGGGTGAGGGAATAGCCGATCAATCATCTACCCAGACCTTCTCCCTGCTCCTTTAACCTTGCGCCTTGACCCTTGCCTAACTCAGCCAAGGACTCTGTATTGTTTAGCAGTCCTCCTGATAGATCAGTCGGCAGTCGGTTTTATCGTTTACATCGGCAAGGTTAGACAAAGTGTTAGCGTTAATAAGTCGCTACCGTCAGTCTTTTGCCATGGCATTCAAACCCGTCTTCATGCGTACGGTTACGGCCATTGCCTTATTTATGTTGGTTGGTTGTACCTCTAAGACTGATTCAGTGCAACCTGCTCCTGCGGCTGAGCCAACTGAATCACCTGCTAGTCAAGCTGATATTGAAGCAGCAGAAGCGGATTGGCGAGCCCGACAGCAAGAGGTGAATCAAGTCCTTGCTTCCATGGATCGAGCCACATTCATTGGAGCGTCTCCAACCAAAGGAGCTGCCAATGCGGAAGTGGTGGTGGTGAAGTTCTCTGACTTTGAATGTCCGTTTTGTGCGGTGGCAGCGGGACATATGAAATCGTTTGTCGATGAGCGCAGCGATGAGGTGCTCTACGTGTACAAACATCTTCCCCTCAAGAGTATTCATCCGGAGGCAGAACCGTCGGCTAAGGCCTCCTGGGCGGCGGCACAACAAGATCAGTTTTGGATCTATCACAATGGTTTGTTTGCGAATCAAAACCGCTTGGGGGATGACCTGTATAAGGAACTGGCAGAACAAATTGGTTTAGATGTGGCACAGTTTGAGCGCGATCGCACGAGCAAAGCAGCCCAAGCAGCTGTAGATGCTGACCTGGCATTAGCCGAACAGTTAAAGCTACAGGGTACCCCTAGTTTTCTGATGGGTGGTCTATTAATTCCTCCGGGTGTTCCTCCTGAGAGTTTTGGAGAACTGTTAGATAACCTTAAATCCGCTCAGCCTCCATCTGATGGTTAGCGCCCAAAACTGTTTTATTGCTCACTACCATTCATTTTCAATTACCCATGTCTGACTCTCGCCATCCCACCGAACGTCCTAAGATAATTGTTATTGACGATGATCCTACCGGTTCCCAAACAGTTCATAGCTGCTTACTGCTTCTGAAGTGGGATGTGGCCACCCTCAAGCAGGGGTTGTTAGACGATTCGCCTATTTTCTTTATCCTGGCAAATACTCGCTCCTTAACGCCTGCAGAAGCAAAGCGAACCAACCTGGAGGTGTGCAACAATCTCAAACAGGCCCTCACAGAAACAAATATCCAAGATTATTTAGTAGTCAGTCGTTCAGACTCCACGCTGCGAGGTCACTACCCCCTAGAAACTGATGTCATTGCATCTGAGCTGGGTCCCTTTGACGCTCATTTTATGGTGCCTGCCTTTTTTGAAGCAGGTCGGATTACGGTGGATAGCACCCACTACATTGAGGCAGATGGAGTGCGTACCCCGGTGCATGAGACTGAATTTGCGAAAGACTCTGTATTTGGTTACGGCTACAGTTATTTGCCTGACTATGTCGCTGAAAAAACGTCTGGTCAGATTGATGCGGACCAAGTAAAACGGTTTACGTTGGATGTTATCCGTCAGGATGCAACAGAACAGTTAATGGCCCTCAGTAACAATGTTTGTGTTGCTGTTGATGCTCAACAACAAAGTGATCTGGACTACTTCTCCCAAAATCTTCTAGCTACTGCATCCCAGGGCAAAAAATTTCTCTTTCGTAGTGCGGCTAGCTTGTTAACTTCGCTAGCAGCTCTCCCCCCTCAGCCCATTGTCGCTGACAATATGTCTCGCTATACCCGTAACAATAAGCCAGGGGTAGTATTGGTGGGTTCTCATGTACAAAAAACGACTCGTCAGCTGAACTATCTGTTGCAACAGTCAGGGGTGATGGGTTTAGAAGTCGATGTTGTTCGTCTGAATCAGGATCGTAACCAAGCCAGTGCTATGGTTGCTGAGCTTCTGACTCAGTTGAAAACGGTATACCAACAAGGTAAAACGGCTGTTGTCTATACTAGCCGTCAGGAGTTGACCTTTGAGGATATAGATACCCGTCTGGCTTTTGGGGAAGCGGTTTCGGGGCTGCTAATGGATATTGTGAAGGGGCTGCCCAGCGATTTGGGATTTCTGATCAGTAAAGGCGGTATCACCTCCAACGATACCCTCAGCAAAGGGCTTGCCCTGACTTCAGCTCGTTTGCTAGGCCAGGTGATTCCTGGCGTTTCGGTGATTACGACAGGGACTGAGCATTTCCAATTCCCCAACTTGCCGGTGGTGTTATTTCCAGGCAATGTGGGTGGAGACAGTGCGATTGCTGATGCCTGCCAGCGGATGATGTCAGTTTAATCTGGAGTTCGCTTTAAGCACGATTTGCATTTTCTGCTCTGAGTTCAGTCAGCAGATCCGTTAAGCGATCGCACTCTGCTTCGTAGCGTTCTCCACAAAAATGACAAATAGCTTCTGCAGGCTCGTGTTTATCGATCATATCCTGGAGCTCCTCTTCTCCTAGCAGTTTTAATGCCGACAACATGCGATCTCCATCGCATGGGCAATGAAACCTTAGAAGCTGGCTCTCAGGGAAAATCTGTAGCCCCATATCCCCCACCAAATCCTCAAAAATCTGGGGCAACGTTTTCTTGGCCCGTAGCATTGGTGTAAAGCCTGTCAGGGCAGATAACCGTGATTCTAAAGCAGCAATCAATTGCTCATCGCGAGCCGCCTTAGGTAGCACCTGCAGCAACAATCCACCTGCAGCTTCTACTCCGTTTTGATCTACAAAAACCCCCAACACTAACGCTGAGGGTGTCTGCTCAGAGGTAGCCAAATATTGGGTTAAATCATCACCGATTTCACCTGTGACAAGTTCAACCGTACTGGAATAGGGATAACCCAACCCCGAGTCCCGTACTACATAAACATAACCATCACGGCCTACGGCTCCACCGACATCTAGCTTGCCCTGACTGTTCAACGGCAGCTCCACTGATGAGTCTGACACATAGCCGCGCACGGTGCCATCCAATCTGGCGTCTACTAAAATGCCACCCAGGGGACCATCCCCTTGAATTTGAATGTTAATCCGTGAGCCTGCTCGCTTCATATTAGAAACTAGTAGGCTGCCAGCTGTTAAAGTCCTGCCTAGGGCTGCTGTGGCCACATAGGACAGCTTATGGCGAGTTCTGGCTTCTTCGACTAACCGTGTGGTGATGGCCCCTACAATTCTAATGCCGCCATCTGCTGCTACTGCTCGAATGAGCTGATCCGCCATAGTATTGGATGAATATTTTTCGTTTAATGATTTAACTCTAACGTTACAGCAATGAGTTGTCCTGATTTGAGTTTGGCGTGTCCTCTATTGTCTCAGGAAAGTTTTGCCTTGGCACGGCCACGCCTAGGACGCTTACTATGGTAGAGATAGAGCCGTCGCGTCAGTCGGTTGGTTATTCAGTTTTTTAGTTTTGAAACACCGCTATGTTCGGGATTTATCAGCAAAGCAACCTGCGAATTGAAATTGATGCGACCATGTCTCAGCTTTGCCAAAGTTTGACCGAGCCGGGTCAACTACGTCAGTGGCTATGGCCTCAGCAGTTTTCAGACGAGTTTAAAGCGCCTCTGACAGCAGGGCAGTCCTTTTCGAGTTACGTTGGGCCGATTCGCATCGACCATACGATAGAAACCTTATCGGAGAATTCAATTTGCTTCCTCCTGCATCATGGTGTGGATGGCTTTCATGAATGGCATTGGGGAGATGGATGGGTCCAGTCGCGTTTGGAAGGCGTGTCAATACTGCCGCTCAATATCGCCCAGACCACAAGTTTATTGCGTCTCAGACTATATTTGGGTTTTCAAAATACTGAGAATGCGTGAGTTTATGCTTGATTAGCCCCGATCGTTCACTCGCAGCCGTACTGAATCACCATGGGACGGCAATCCTTCTGCACTGGTTAGGGAATCAATCGCTTCAGCAACGTTATGTAGAGCTGATTTAGAGTATTGAACTAAGCTGGAGTGTTTCATAAATGTTTCAGTACTTAGCGGCGAAGCGTACCGCGCAGCACCCGATGTGGGCAATGTATGATTGGGACCAGCCAAATAATCACCGACTGCTTCTGGAGTGTCGTGGCCAAGGAAAATTGCGCCAGCTTGGGTAATACTTTCCAGAAGGGACCAGGGTTCTTCTACTTCTAGCTCTAAATGTTCTGGAGCAAACTGATTCGAGAGGTCAGCTGCTACTTCCAGAGACTCAACAACAATGGCAATCCCATAATGGGCAATGGCTTTCTCGGTCAGAGTTTGGCGAGGGTGCCCCACGAGTTGACGCTCCACTTCAGCAACGACTTTTTCAGCTAAAAGGCCATCAGTCGTAATTAGAACAGCGGCGGCCATGGGGTCATGCTCAGCCTGAGCTAACAGGTCGGCAGCCACATGCATGGGATTAGCGGTGTGATCGGCAATGATCAGTACCTCCGAGGGACCTGCCAATGAATCAATGCCGACCGTGCCGTAGACCTGCTTTTTCGCTAAGGTGACGTAGATGTTGCCAGGACCACTGATGATGTCAACCTTAGGTACGGTCTCTGTTCCATAGGCCAGAGCGCCAATTGCTTGGGCGCCACCCACTCGATAAATTTCCTGAACACCTGCTTCCTGAGCAGCTACCAAGACCGCTGGATTGATGTGACCTTTTGGAGTTGGCGTAACCATGACTAGTCTCTCTACACCGGCCACTTGGGCAGGGATCGCGTTCATGATAACTGTGCTGGGGTAGGATGCCCGTCCCCCAGGGACGTAGATACCAGCACGGGCAATGGGGGTGTAGCGTTTGCCTAGAACAACACCATTTTCTTCAAAAGTGACCCAGTTTTTTGGAAGGCGTTGTTGATGGAATGTTTTAATGTTTTTGCAAGCTAAACGGATGGCGTTAAGTAGTTCACCCGGGACTTGCTGGTAGGCGGTGTCAATCTCTGCACCACTAATGCGCAATTCACTGGCAGCTAAATTCTGATGATCAAACTTGGCAGTGTAGTGCAAGAGGGCCTCATCCCCTGACTGCCGAACGGCGTTCAGAATTTCTTGAACCGTGGCTTCTTGCTCAATCACCTGATTGGTGTGAATGCGATCGCAGATGCGCTGGAGTTCAGACTGCGCTTCGCTGAGCTTGTATAAAGTTCGCAACATTGAGGCGGTTAGCGAGGATGGGATGAGTATGACTGTTATAGCTTAGCGCGGATTAGATGGGGGTAGCTGGATTGACCGCTCATACCCTGTCGACATGTGTTAAGACCACACTGTTTGGTGCTATAATTCGAGACCCTGACAAAAATTACATTGGCTAATAGATAGTGGCAAACATTAAATCTGCGATGAAGCGCATCCAAGTCGCGGAGCGCAATCGCCTACGGAACAAGTCTTACAAATCAGCAGTAAAAACTCTGACCAAGACCTATTACGCTGCATTAAGCGAGTACGCCAGCGATCCATCGGATGAGAATAAGCAGGCTGTTGATACATCTATGTCAGCAGCGTTTAGCAAGATTGATAAAGCGGTCAAGCGAGGCAGTATTCACAAGAATGCGGGTGCTCGTCGTAAATCTAAGCTGGCTCACGCCCGTAAAAAACATGAAACGGCTTCATAGGTCATATGCAGCTGGTTGATACCCACGTCCATATTAACTTTGATAGTTTTCAGGCCGATTTGGATGAAGTAGCTGTCGCTTGGCGCCAAGCTAATGTTGTCCATCTGGTCCATTCTTGCGTAGAACCATCAGAGTTTGAGGGGATTAAGGCTATTGCAGATCGATTTTCGGAAGTTTCTTTCGCAGTCGGTCTACATCCTCTAGATGTGGATAAGTGGACGCCTACCTTGGCCGATGAAATTCGGCGGCTAGCGCTTTCTGATCGCCGTGTGGTCGCCATTGGCGAAACTGGCTTAGATTTCTTTAAGGCAGACGATCATGATTGTCAGATCGAATCGTTGAAGGCTCAATTAGCCATTGCCCACAGTCTTAACCTGCCGGTGATTATTCACTGTCGTGATGCAGCGGCAGAGATGCGAGAAATATTGCAGGCCTTTTGGCAGCAGTATGGTCCCGTAAAGGGGGTAATGCATTGTTGGACAGGAACTCCTGAGGAAACTCAATGGTTTTTGGATTTGGGCTTTTACATCAGCTTTAGCGGCATTGTTACGTTTAAGAGTGCTATCCAAGTTCAGGCATCTGCTCAAATGGTTGGCTGCGATCGCATTCTTGTAGAAACTGATTGTCCTTTTCTTTCGCCTGTTCCCAAGCGTAAAGAAAAGCGTAATCAGCCAGCTAATGTACGTCATGTTGCGGAATTTGTGGCTGAACTTCGAGGCGTTTCCCTGGACGTTTTAGCTAAACAAACCACAGCGAATGCTCGGTCACTGTTTCAATTGCCTGACGCTTCGTTTGTGTGACCTCTTTAATAAACTCTGATAATTTTTTAGTGCGACTTCCTAGGTTGAATTTTTGATTAATTTTCCCCTGAGGATCATCTAAACCTTTGAATGCTAAAGTCGCACCACCCAATAAAAATATAAAGTGACAAAAATGTTAAATTCCGCCGCTAATTTGTGATATATTAGCGCGGCTATGCGTTAGCCTATACGTTAGCCAGTTGAAAATCCGATCTTGCACTCACATGAATTCATGGCGTTGGTGCCTAATGGTTGTTCTTAGAAATTTGCTCACCACACCCATTCCAGCTATCGGATGCTAGCCAAATACCTGCGAAATATTGTCTCGGCTGCATTACCCACTGGGGAAGTGTAGTCCTTATTGTGTTTGTGGTTTCGACAGCACCTGTTAATTAAATCGTTTTAATTTCCACGCTTTACACCCACTCGTTTAGGCCTGACCTGCTTGAGGAGACGAATGACTGATTTAACCATTTCCCAATCCTCCTTTGTATTGCCCGATTTAGTTGAAATTCAGCGCTCTAGCTTCCGCTGGTTTCTTCAAGAGGGCTTGATTGAAGAATTGGAGAGCTTCTCTCCCATTACCGACTATACAGGGAAGTTAGAGCTTCACTTTCTTGGTAAGGATTATAAGCTCAAAAGCCCCAAGTATATGGTTGATGAAGCCAAGCGTCGTGACAGTACTTACTCGGTACAAATGTATGTCCCTACGCGCTTAATCAACAAGGAAACTGGTGAAATTAAAGAGCAGGAGGTCTTTATTGGCGATTTGCCACTGATGACCGACCGGGGCACCTTTATTATCAACGGTGCAGAACGAGTAATCGTCAATCAAATTGTCCGTAGCCCTGGTGTTTACTACAAAGCCGAGACCGATAAGCACGGTCGTCGTACCTACAATGCAAACTTGATTCCCAACAGAGGTGCTTGGCTTAAGTTTGAAACTGATAAAAATGATTTGGTCTGGGTACGGATTGATAAGACTCGGAAATTATCAGCTCAGGTCCTATTCAAAGCTCTAGGTCTAAGTGATGGCGAGATCTTTGATTCTTTACGTCATCCTGAATATTTTCAAAAAACAATCGAGAAAGAGGGGCAGTTTAGTGAAGAAGAAGCTCTGTTAGAGCTGTACCGCAAGTTACGACCTGGTGAGCCTCCCACTGTTTCTGGTGGTCAGCAGCTTCTGCATTCTCGCTTCTTTGATCCCAAGCGTTACGACTTAGGTAAAGTAGGGCGTCATAAGCTGAATCGAAAGTTGCGTCTGAACGTGCCTGATGCCGTACGGGTACTAACGCCTCAAGATGTATTAGCCGCCATCGACTATCTGATTAATTTAGAGTTCGATATCGGCATTATTGACGATATTGATCATTTGGGTAACCGCCGTGTGCGTTCCGTGGGCGAGCTTCTTCAAAATCAGGTAAGAGTTGGCCTGAATCGTCTTGAGCGGATTATTCGTGAGCGTATGACCGTATCAGATGCGGATTCCCTCACTCCGGCATCGTTAGTAAACCCTAAGCCTTTAGTGGCCGCTATCAAGGAATTTTTTGGTTCCAGCCAGCTGTCTCAGTTTATGGATCAAACCAATCCTCTGGCGGAGCTGACTCACAAGCGTCGTATCAGCGCTTTGGGGCCTGGTGGTCTGACCCGTGAACGGGCTGGTTTTGCCGTGCGTGATATCCATCCGTCTCATCATGGTCGTATTTGTCCCATTGAAACGCCTGAAGGGCCTAATGCTGGATTGATTGGTTCGCTGGCTACCCATGCTCGGGTCAATGACTTTGGCTTTATTGAGACACCCTTTTTCCAGGCGGAGAATGGTCGTATTCGTAAGGACCTGCCGTCGGTTTATATGACTGCGGATGAAGAAGATGACTTTCGTGTAGCCCCTGGTGATGTTCCCGTCGATCACGATGGCAATATTGTTGGGGAGTCGGTGCCAGTTAGATACCGTCAAGACTTTATTTCTACATCTCCTTCCGAGGTGGACTATGTTGCGGTATCTCCCGTACAGATTATTTCGGTTGCAACATCCCTGATTCCTTTCTTGGAGCATGATGATGCTAACCGTGCTCTGATGGGTTCTAACATGCAGCGTCAGGCTGTTCCCCTCTTACGTCCTGAGCGTCCGTTAGTCGGAACTGGATTGGAAGCTCAGGCAGCTCGAGATTCCGGGATGGTCGTGGTTAGTCCTGTGGATGGTGAAGTCACGTTTCTAGATGCCACTAAGGTGGTCGTGACCGATGCCGGTGGTCGTGAATACGCCCAAGAGTTGCAAAAGTATCAGCGTTCTAACCAAGATACTTGCCTGAATCAGAGGCCTCTGATTTTTGCTGGTGATAAGGTTGTTGCTGGGCAAGTTCTAGCGGATGGTTCTGCCACAGAGGGTGGTGAGATTGCTCTAGGGCAAAATGTTTTAGTAGCCTACATGCCTTGGGAAGGTTACAACTATGAAGACGCCATTTTGCTGAGTGAGCGCTTGGTATATGACGATCTCTACACGTCGATCCACATCGAAAAGTTTGAGATTGAAGCTCGTCAGACTAAGTTGGGGCCTGAAGAAATTACCCGCGAAATTCCCAATGTTGGTGAAGATGCTCTTCGTCAGCTCGATGAGACTGGCATCATTCGTATCGGAGCATGGGTGACTTCAGGAGATATCTTGGTTGGTAAGGTAACGCCCAAAGGTGAATCTGATCAACCCCCTGAAGAAAAGCTGCTGCGAGCAATTTTTGGTGAAAAAGCTCGTGATGTAAGGGATAACTCTCTGCGGGTACCAAACGGCGAGAAAGGCCGTGTGGTAGACGTTCGAGTCTTTACCCGTGAGCAAGGTGATGAGCTGCCACCTGGAGCGAACATGGTTGTGCGTGTTTATGTTGCGCAAAAACGTAAGATCCAGGTCGGTGACAAGATGGCCGGTCGTCATGGCAACAAGGGCATTATTTCGAGGATTCTGCCTATTGAAGACATGCCTTATCTACCTGATGGTACGCCGATTGATATTGTGCTCAATCCCTTAGGTGTTCCCTCTCGTATGAATGTGGGCCAGGTATTCGAGTGTTTGCTGGGTTGGGCTGGCGAAAATCTCAATGCCCGCTTTAAGATCACGCCATTTGATGAAATGTATGGTGCTGAAGCGTCCATGGAAACTACCCATGGCAAGATGCGCGATGCTCGTGAGGCCACTGGTAATGATTGGGTGTTTAATCCTGAAGACCCCGGTAAAATTCAGCTTTACGATGGCCGAACAGGTGAACCGTTTGATCGTGCTGTAACCGTTGGTAAACCATACATGTTGAAGTTAGTTCACCTAGTGGATGACAAGATTCATGCTCGTTCTACAGGGCCGTACTCTCTGGTAACACAACAACCTCTGGGTGGTAAAGCCCAGCAAGGTGGTCAGCGTTTTGGAGAAATGGAAGTGTGGGCGTTAGAAGCTTTTGGAGCTGCTTATACGTTGCAAGAGCTGCTAACGGTTAAGTCTGATGATATGCAGGGCCGGAATGAAGCGCTTAATGCAATTGTCAAAGGTAAAGCTATTCCTCGACCTGGTACGCCTGAATCCTTCAAGGTGTTGATGCGCGAACTTCAGTCCTTATGCTTGGATATTGCCGTACATAAGTTAGAGACTCAGGAAGATGGTACTAGTCGTGATGTAGAAGTTGATCTAATGTCGGACTCTATTAATCGGCGCTCACCATCTCGTCCTACGTATGAGTCAATTTCTCGTGATGAAGCGCCCCCATCTGAGGCATCTCCAGCGGTCACTAGTCCGACTCCGACTCCTCCCCCTGGGTTAGAGGAACCGCAGCTGTAATTGTCAATGCACCCTCAAGCCTTTTGATTTGAGTCGCGATTGTCAATCTTTTCCTAATGCGATTGGAGAATCATTTATCTCAAGTCATTGGCAAGAGTTTTCTGTTTTGTGGGTCTTCAGTTACTTTTTCAACCTATTTAACGTTGAACTCTAAGCCCATCACTATGTCCTGATACATAGGCAATGTACAAGGAAACAAAAGAATGCCGAAACTAGAACAACGCTTTGACTACGTCAAAATCGGGTTAGCTTCACCCGAACGGATTCGTCAATGGGGTGAGCGTACTCTCCCAAATGGTACGGTCGTCGGCGAAGTTACTAAACCGGAAACGATTAATTACAGAACCCTTAAGCCTGAGATGGATGGGTTGTTCTGTGAGCGTATCTTTGGACCTGCTAAGGATTGGGAATGTCACTGTGGTAAATACAAGCGTGTACGCCATCGTGGGATTGTTTGCGAACGTTGTGGTGTTGAGGTGACCGAGTCACGAGTGCGCCGCCATCGTATGGGTTATATCAAACTGGCTGCTCCCGTTGCACATGTTTGGTATCTGAAGGGAATCCCAAGTTACATTGCTATTTTGCTGGATATGCCCCTGAGGGATGTTGAGCAAATTGTTTATTTCAATGCCTATGTGGTTCTGGATCCTGGTAATTCAGACAGTCTGAGCTACAAGCAGCTTCTAACGGAAGATCAGTGGATTGAGATTGAAGATCAGCTCTACGATGAAGAGTCAGATCTTTCGGGGATTGAAGTTGGTATTGGCGCTGAGGCTTTACAACGCCTACTGCAGGATTTAGAGCTGGAAACAGTTGCAGAGCAGTTAAGGGAAAATATTGCGACTGCAAAAGGTCAAAAGCGTGCCAAGCTGATCAAACGTCTGCGGGTGATTGATAACTTTATTGCCACTGGGTCACGGCCAGACTGGATGGTTTTGGATGTAATTCCTGTCATTCCTCCCGATCTGCGTCCGATGGTTCAGCTCGATGGTGGTCGTTTTGCGACATCGGACCTCAACGATCTTTACCGTCGTGTGATCAACCGTAATAATCGCCTAGCCCGATTGCAGGAGATTTTAGCGCCTGAAATTATTGTTCGTAATGAAAAACGAATGCTTCAGGAGGCTGTGGATGCTCTTATTGATAATGGCCGACGTGGTCGCACTGTTGTGGGTGCCAACAATCGTCCACTGAAATCTCTATCGGACATTATTGAAGGTAAACAAGGGCGCTTTCGACAGAATCTCTTGGGTAAGCGAGTTGACTACTCAGGGCGTTCAGTGATTGTGGTGGGTCCCAAGCTCAAGATTCATCAGTGCGGCCTTCCTCGTGAGATGGCCATTGAGCTTTTCCAACCCTTTGTAATTCATCGTTTGATTCGTCAAGGATTAGTCAACAACATTAAAGCTGCTAAAAAGCTGATTCAACGTAACGATCCCAGTATATGGGGAGTCTTGGAAGAGGTGATTGAAAATCATCCAGTTATGTTGAATCGTGCGCCAACCTTGCACCGACTGGGGATTCAAGCGTTTGAGCCCATGTTGGTTGAAGGACGGGCTCTCCAGCTTCATCCATTGGTATGTCCTGCGTTTAATGCAGACTTTGATGGTGACCAAATGGCTGTCCATGTTCCTCTATCTCTTGAGGCTCAGTCAGAAGCTCGATTGCTAATGTTGGCTTCTAATAATGTTTTGTCCCCTGCAACGGGGCGGCCCATCATTACCCCTAGTCAGGATATGGTTTTAGGGTGTTACTACCTCACCGCAGAGAATCCATACCAACAACAAGGTGCTAATGCTCATTTTGCGAGCATGGAAGACGCAATCGTTGCATACGAGCAAGGAATTGTGGATTTGCATGCTTGGGTGTGGTTGCGATTTGATGGCCCTGTTGAAGACGATGGCGAGCCTGTTGAAGTGATTGATAACGGCGATGGCATTGTGACGAAGCGTTATAAACATCGCCGGGTTCGCGAGGATAGCGAGGGTAATCTTTTATCGCAGCACCTGTATACGACTCCTGGACGCATTATCTATAACCATGCTGTTCATGCGGCGCTTGCCAGTTAGCCCGAAGTTTCATCCAGTTAGCTAATAGCAAATTTAGACAGAGAGATTCCCATGGCAGAGCAAGGTAACGAAAAAGCCAGCACAATTATTTTCCGCAATCGTATTATCGACAAGAAACAGCTTAAAAATCTGATCTCTTGGTCATTTGATAATTATGGTACGGCTCGTACTTCCGCGATGGCCGATGAAATCAAGTCACTCGGGTTTAAATACGCCACTCGTGCAGGGGTATCTATTAGCGTTGATGACTTACAGGTGCCTCCTGTTAAACGTAAGTTGTTGGATGCAGCAGAACAGGAAATTCGTGATACCGAAGAACGCTATACGCGAGGAGAAATTACTGAAGTAGAACGATTCCAAAAGGTAATTGATACCTGGAATGAAACCAGCGAAGAACTTAAGGATGAAGTTGTTCGTAATTTCAAAGAGAATAATCCGCTGAACTCTGTCTATATGATGGCGTTTTCAGGAGCTCGAGGAAATATTTCTCAGGTGCGTCAGTTGGTGGGTATGCGGGGATTGATGGCAAATCCTCAGGGAGAGATTATTGATCTACCTATTAAGACCAATTTCCGTGAAGGACTAACGGTTACTGAGTACATTATTTCTTCCTACGGTGCACGTAAGGGATTGGTTGATACAGCCCTGCGAACGGCGGATTCAGGTTATCTCACACGACGACTTGTTGATGTTTCACAAGATGTCATTATTCGAGAAATCGATTGCGGTACCGATCGTTGCATCCCTGTGAGTGCCATGGTGGATGGCGATCGAGTACTTATTTCTCTGGAAGATAAGCTGCTTGGGCGTGTTTTAGCAGAAGATGCGGTTCATCCGAAGACAGGTGAGGTTGTGATGCCTCGGAATGTCCCAATGGATGCAGATATGGCGAAAGCTGTGGATGAGTCTGGTATCAAGGTGGTTAAAGTTCGCTCTGCACTTACCTGTGAAGCAGCACGTTCTGTATGCCAACATTGCTACGGTTGGAGCTTAGCTCACTCCCATATGGTGGATCTGGGCGAGGCAGTAGGTATTATTGCTGCTCAGTCGATTGGTGAGCCAGGTACGCAATTAACGATGCGCACTTTCCATACAGGGGGAACATTTACGGGAGAACTTGCACCTCAGGTTCGAGCTAAGGTTGCTGGTCAGTTTCAGATGCCTGACACGTTGCGAAGTCGTCCTTTCCGTACTCGCCATGGTGAAGATGCGCTGGTTATGGAGTCTAGTACTGAAGCCAAGATTATTACTGACAGCGGTAAGGCCCGTTTGGTGTCCTTACCCCAGGGATCTATTGTATTTGTGACTAGTGGCGAAACCTTGGAGAAAGGGCAGCTGATTGCTGAATTGCCAACAACAGGACGTGTTCGCAAAGTTACTGAGAAGGCCAGTAAGGATGTAACGTCCGACATGTCTGGAGAGGTCTTTTTTGAAGGCTTGGTGCAGGAAGAGAAAAAGGACCGTCAAGGCAATATTACCAAGCTAGCTCAACGTGGTGGCTTGCTCTGGGTGTTATCTGGAGAGGTGTATAACCTTCCTCCAGGGGCAGAGCCAACGGTCAAAAATGGCGATATGGTCGATAGCAACGGTATTTTGGCTGAAACCAAAATCGTTACTGAAAGAGGTGGTGTTGTTCGCTTGCCTGATCGTTCGGACAGTAAGGGAAGTCGTGAAGTTGAGATTATTACGGCTTCGGTGAGCTTAGATACGACTGAAGTTGAAGTAGAAAGCGGTCAGGGGCGAGAACACTACTTCTTACAAACCGATAAGGGTGTTCGTTACTCTCTGATTGCTACACCAGGCGCTAAGGTAACCGGAGACCAAGTAGTTGCAGAACTTGTTGACAATACTTACCACACTCAAAGTGGTGGAATTATCAAGTTTTCTGGTGTGGAAATTGCTAAGAAAACTAAGGGTAAACAGGGGTATGAAGTAACCCAGGGCGGAACAGTTCTCTGGATTCCTGAAGAAGCTCATGAAGTCAATAAAGATATTTCATTGTTGATGGTTGAAGATGGCCAGTACATCGAGGCAGGTACTGAAGTTGTTAAGGACATTTTTTGCCAAATTAGTGGTGTCGTAGAGGTTACTCAAAAAAATGACATTCTTCGAGAGATTGTCATTAAGCCAGGTGATATTCATATGGTTGATAGCCCAGATGCTGCCAGTGGAAAGGATGGTGTCTTGGTGAGTGCTGGCGAGGAAATTATTCCTGGGGTTACTGCAGAGGCGCTGCGGTTTGTTGAATATGTAGAAACTCCTGCAGGAGCTGCCCTGTTGTTACGTCCTGTACAAGAGTTTGATGTGCCTGATGTTCCCAGCGTGCCTAGTCAGCATTCTGTGAGTGATAGTGATAATAATTCTATTGGTATTAAGGCGATTCAGCGTATCTTCTTTAAAGATGGTGAACGTGTTAAGTCGGTAGATGGAGTTGAAATTCTCCGCACTCAGCTCGTGTTAGACGTTGAAAATGACTCTTCTAGCTTAACTGCCGATATTGAACTAGTTGCAGATCGAGAATATCCTGAGGTTCAGCGTCTGCAGCTTGTAATTTTAGAAACTTTGGTCATCCGCCGGGATATTGCGGCTGATCAGACACAAGGTAGTACACAAACTCGTTTGTTAGTCGAAGAAGGACAGGAGATCCAGCCAGGAGCAGTAGTTGCCCGTACTGAGATTCAGGCTAAGGAGGCCGGAAAGGTTAGAGGTATTCGCCAAGATGTGGAGTCTGTGCGTCGTATCCTTGTTGTCCGTGATACTGACCTTGTTAAGCTCGATCTCGCAGGTAAGTCACCCAATGTGAAAGAAGGAGACCTCTTAGTTGATGGCACATTGTTGGCTGAAGGTATGGTCGCGGAAGAGTCCGGCCAAATTGTTGCGGTCCAGGAGGATAGTCTAGTTCTGCGGTTGGCTCGTCCTTACAGAGTATCTACAGGTGCAGTTCTACACATTGAGGATGGTGATCTGGTGCAGCGGGGTGACAACTTAGTGCTGCTAATTTTTGAGCGTGCAAAGACGGGTGACATTATTCAAGGATTGCCTCGTATTGAAGAGTTACTGGAAGCCCGTAAGCCTAAAGAAGCCTGTGTCTTAGCGGAACGACCTGGTAATGCTCAGGTGGTTTACGGTGAGGATGAAACGGTAGAGGTAAAAATTGTTGAAGATGATGGTGTCATTACTGAGTATCCTATTGCTCCAGGACAACCAATGATTGTCTCTGATGGACAGCAGGTCAGTTTGGCTGAGCCTTTAACCGATGGACCTTTGAATCCTCATCAAATCTTGGAGTTTTTCTTTAAGTATCATCGTGAGACTAAGGGTGTGCATGAGGCTGCCATGATCAGTCTGCAGAAGGTACAAACCTTTTTAGTGAATGAAGTCCAATCTGTATATCAGTCTCAGGGGATTGATATTGCTGATAAGCATATTGAGGTTATTGTTCGTCAGATGACCTCTAAGGCTCGAGTTGAAGATGGTGGAGATACGACTATGCTGCCAGGAGAACTGGTTGAGATTCGACAGCTTGAGCAAGTAAATGAAGCGATGTCTATTACCGGTGGTGCACCAGCTGAATATACGCCTGTTTTGTTAGGTATTACTAAGGCTTCGTTGAATACTGACAGCTTTATTTCGGCAGCTAGTTTCCAAGAAACAACACGTGTTTTGACCGAAGCGGCTATTGAAGGTAAGTCTGATTGGCTACGCGGATTGAAGGAAAACGTGATTATCGGACGCTTGATACCTGCTGGTACCGGTTTCAATGCTTATGAAGAACGTTCGACGCCTGAAATTGACCCGTCTTTTGATAAGGCCTTTTTATCAGATGATGTGGCGTTGCAGGATATGGTTTTAGACGATCGGACTGCACGTGCCTATGATCGAGAAGGTGGTCTAAATATGTTTACTGATGAGATGTTAGGAGGTGCTTCTGGCGGTGGTGCAGCAGCTGGATCTGATCCTAAGGCTCCTAACACATCGTTTTTGGACGATAACGCTTTAATTGATGATCAGACTGCCGCTCCTTAGATTTGATGTATTAAGAGCATTAGCTCTGCGCTAAATTCTCATATATGACTCAAAAAGAGGCGGGGTTTATTCTCTTGCCTCTTTTTGAGTTGATACTAAAGATCAAGACTGCTAGTCGAGAATATTCAGATTCTCGAGACAAGATAGATTTCTGTAAGAAATAGGGTGTAACCTTAGGTTCCAGTATTGTCTAATCTCGGATTATTTTAGTGGCTATGGCATCCCAGAGATTTAGCTTCCAAAATTTTGTAGTTGTTCTGGCCAAGGGTATTTGTGGAATTGCGATCGCGCTCTTTGTGATCGGTCTAGCAGGGGCCGCTACGGCACGCTACTTTTTAACCCAGCTGTCTACATTGCCGGAGCGACCTGTTTATGAAAACGATGCTCCCGTTGCAGCTAATACAGAGTCTGTTGATACATCAGCATCACAGTCACCGAATCCTGCCAATCAAAATTCCACAGACGACCAACAGTCAGCAGTGACTGAACAGCCTCAGCCTGAACAGCCTGAGAAAAAAGTCTTATTTAAGGCAACTGTTACCTATAGTGCTGGCTTACTGATTCGTACAGGCGCCAGCGTTGACTACGCCACCATTGATGGTGTTGAGTACAACGAAACTATCGATGTTTTAGAAGAATCTGGTAGGTGGTATCGTATTCGGACCAGTAGCGGTGTAGAAGGGTGGGTTAAGGGCAAAGGTAATACCCGTCGTCTGTAGTGCCAATGTCAATTGCGGTGGTTATTGGTGTAGTTAATACGAGCTCCCGCCCAGAGTAATTTATTGCGTAACGTCTGATAGTAGGACTGATTTTGGCGCAGCAGGACAAACTTAGCCATATGTTTGGCCATGGTAATGTCCACTCTTTGCCCTGGCCATATGGATGTTGCCAGCACCCCATCCATCCACAGTTTGGTATTGATTCCTGGATCCGCCAGAGGCCAAACGCTGACTACACTGCCTGCTGGAATAACGACTGATCGACTCGATAAACTTAAAGGGCAGATGGGGGTGACCACCATTGCATCCATCCCAGAGTGAACAATAGGGCCATTGGCGGCAAGTGTGTAACCTGTTGTTCCAGTGGGTGTGCTTATTAACAGACCATCTCCCTGATATTGGTCCACGACTTCACCGTCGATTTCCATTTCCAAAATAGATGTGAGCATGCGGTCAGGAGATGCTGGCTTCACACACATTTCGTTTAAAGCCCAATAGACTTCACTCAGAGGTTCACGATTGCTGCGATTGCCCTCATGTAGGCATGCCCTTAGCATCATGCGCTGTTGTAAGGCGTAGAGGTCCTGTTGTAATCGGTCTAAAACGTGTGCAAAATCATCGATCTCATCCGATGATTCGGTTAGAAAGCCTAGATGTCCCCCCACATTCACAGCTAAGATCGGGATATGCTCCGGTGCTAGATGACGGGCGGCAGCCAGGGCTGTCCCATCGCCGCCAAGGACAATTGCTAAATCAATGGATTGGTGAGCTGATGCTAGAAAAACGGGATACGGATTATCCTTAGGACCGCTAGGGCCAAGTAAAACATTGGTTCCACGAGCTTCTAGTTGTTGGGCGCATTTTTCAGCCCAGCTTTTACTGTAGTTATTACCAGCTTTATGAACAATGATGACTTGATTGAGCTGCACAGTTAGTGTGGAGAGAGGGACGGTTACTATCGTCTGCTTGAAGGCCAGTTAATTTCAGCTTGGTGAAGTACATAATCAGCTAGATTATTGATTTCCTGTTCGGTTAGCTGATCTCCATAGGCGCTCATCAGTCCTTTACCATCAGTAATTAATTGAGCGATCGCATCTGAGGAATCATAGCCATATCGCTGCAATGCCCGCTGCTTTAAACTTTTACCGCGGCGAATAATATTGGCACCATTAGGGTGGCAGCCAGCACAGTGTACATTGAATAACTCACTAGCCGCCTCTTCTGCGTGAGCCATGGGGGGCATGACTATCCAGAAACTAATGGTTAAGCATCCTGCTAATGCCCAACCAAGTATTGCTCGAAAGATATGTGGCCAGTGCAGTTTTGATGAGAAGTGTACAAAAAGCATTGTGAATTAGGAAACGATGGAGGCGCTAGACTGTGGGCAATTAATGATGCATGAAAACAACTTTCGTAGGTCTTGTGTACGATTGGCATCATCATACCGACGTAAGCACTACCCCAAATTTTAGAGCAAGCCCCTTCGGGCCACATATGGCATTCTGATAATGAAAAAAACACCACTATTGATGGGTTTAGTTATATGTTCAGCCATTGCTGGAGGAAGTTTTGCCTATGGTTGGCATAGCGTGCGCCCTTCTCCTCAAACCATACCTCCAAAAGAAAACGTTGACACATCAGTACCAGAAGCATCCGTCAACAATTCTGAGCTGCAGCCATTAGAAGACGTACCTGCTTTGGTGGATACTCCTCAACTTGCGGCTGTGCAACCCCTATCTCCTCAACTCTCTGAAAATGGAGAAGTTATGCTCACATTGGATGAAGCCCAGTTGAATCAGCTGCTCAGCCAAGCAATTTTGAGTCAAGAACATACTGCTCAACTATTGGTCAATGCTCATTCTTGGGAGACACAGCTGAGTCGCGATCGCATCGAAACAGGTGCGGTTATGAATTTAGCAGACCTACCCCTAGAAGGCCTGCCTCCTGAATTCCAGGCAGGCCTGACTCAGCTTAAAAATGCAGCGCCTATGCTAATGAACCGTGATATTTATGTTGGAGTGGTAGCTCAACCTCAGGTGCGCGATGGTCGTCTGACCTTGGCACAGGACCTCAATTTCAAGTTGGGTCAGTTTACATTGCCGTTGACTGAGGTCGCTACGTCTATGGGATTGTCCATAGAGGACATAGAACAGCAAATTAATGCAGTACTTGCGCAACAGGCAATAATCTTGAATTCAGTTGAAATCCTAGATCAGCAACTTGTAATAACGGGCGTTCGATGATGCTTGAGGGTTATTCAGTATCTGGCTGAACACCTTTCATAATGCGTGATAGCTCGCTCTTTTCATCGACAGAGACCCGAGTTGGAGAACCACTAATGATACGCTCTAAATTACGGAAAGAATCCTTGATCTCTGGACCATTAGCACTGATGGTATATTCGCGAATCGCTTTATCATGCCAAGAACCACGCATTTTAAACACGTTAAGCGCTCGCGACATCTGCCCACGAATTTCCACATACTGAAGCATCAGAATAGTATCTGTAATGGTGGAAATGTGAGAATCCGTAATCGAGTGGGAGCCCATAAATTGCTCAGTTGTATTGGTGAAGAAACCTGTGATTTCTTCTTGCTTGGCGTAACCTGTTACCCCAATTACAAACTGACGGAAAGAATTGTTACTGACCCCTCGATCTAATGCTGATAGTGAATCAATGGCAATGCGGGATGGCTTAAAGCTAGCAATTTCCGACTTGATGATTTGCAAATGATCCTCTAGCCCCGCTGATTCAGGATAAGCACAGATAATTTTTAAGAGCCCCGCCCTCTCCAGTTCTTCGAAATCAATACCCCAGGAATAAGCATTACGGGATAACTGCGCCCGAGACTCTTCATAGGCAAATAAAATGGCGCGCTCATTTGCCTTGCAACCATTCTCAATAAATTTACTGACCAATAGAGTCTTACCAGTTCCTGTTGCTCCTGTAGCAAGAATAATTGAGTCTTTAAAGAAGCCGCCGCCGCACATCTCATCGAGTGTCTCTACTCCAGAGGAAACTCGCACATTAGATGAACGCTGAGTTAGGCGCATTGCTCCCAGCGGGAAGATATTAATGCCATGGTTAGTAATGGTGAAGGGGTACTCGCCCTTCATATGGGTGGTACCACGCAATTTAAGAATTTCGATGGTGCGCCGTCTGCGCTCTCCTTCCAAGACGTTCCGAACAATCACCACATTGTCAGAAACAAACTCTTCCACGCCAAAACGTGCCACAGGGCCATATTCATCCACCCGCTCGGTAGACATTAGAGTAGTGACGCCCATCTGCTTAAGACGTGCTACTAAACGAAAAATTTCTCGACGCACTACCTGTGCTGCATCGTATTGTTGAAAAACCGCAGTGACTGAGTCAATGGATACGCGTTTAGCCTTATACTTTCGAACGGCGTATTGAATCCGCTCAATCAGTGCTGATAGATCAAAATTGCCGACGATCTCTTGCCCTTCGGGATCGGGAGACGCATCTAAGATAAAGAGCTTGCCATCATTGATGAGTTTCTGTAAATCCCAACCAAAGCTGCAAGAGTTCTGAATGATGTCAGCTGGCGATTCTTCAAAAGTTACAAAAACTCCTGGCTCATCAAAATCAGTAATACCGTTGTATAAAAACTGAACGGCCATCAATGTCTTACCAGTGCCCGACGTACCACTCACCAACGTTGCACGGCCAGACGGTAAACCACCATGACTGATGTCGTCAAAGCCTTCAATCATGGTGCGAATTTTTTTGACGCCCGCCAAGGCACTATTCGAAGAAACCTCACCTTGAGAAGACTGAGTCATGATTTAATAAATTGGCCTGTTAAAAAATATTGCCAGAGAAAAGTGCATTAGTAATATTTCAACAGGTTAGGCTTTCAAGGGCAAGCATTACCGTAGATTCTATGGAAAACGAATGCTTTATGTAGGCAAAGACATAGAACCCTAGAAAATTTGAACCAATATTACTGCTGTAACGATGTACTGGTTGATGAATTTGAAAATCCTAGATTTAACTGAATAGAACTGAGCTTAAACCAGTCAGTCGCTATGTGGAAAAATCTGTGTCCTTATAGTAGCGCCTTAGACAACTAGCAAAGGGTTTTTACTCGTCTTCTCTAAGTTCGTCATAGAGAAGATCTAAGCCAATTAAGACACGTTCTCGGTCTGATAAATCACCAATAATTTTACGCACTGGGGGTGGCAAAATTTTAGCTAAAGTAGGTGTAGCTAGAATCTTATCTTCTTCTGCTAACTGTGGGTTTTGCAGTACATCAATTACCTTAAGAGCATAAACGCCTTGAAATTCTTCTTCTAGTATAGTGTTGAGCATCTTGAGAGCTCGTGTGGAGTTTGGGGTATTTCCTGCGACATACAGCTTCAATATGTAAGTTTTTTTATAGGCCATTTGGGGACTCCCGGAGGGTGGCAGATTGATAACATGAGCGCCACAGATTATGTGGCAAGGATACAAGGCTAGAGTTAGATTTCACGAGGAATGGACCGGCGATACATTTCGCACAAATGTGCCAATACATCAATCAGAGTAAGACGATAATCCAATAAAATTTCCTCACTCCTACCCTCCATATGAAGCTGTTTGGAAAAATGGTCCATCAGTTCCATATGAATCTCAACAACCTTTGAAATCGATACATCTGCAAAAAAAGCTAGATTTACGTAATCATCAATCCGTTGATTGAGGCTTTTATCGTCTGATGAGAAGTAGCTCAAAATAATTTGTCGATAGTCTTGGCGCAGTTGCTCTAAAAACTCATGACGCTCTTCCACAGTCATATTGCGGACAAAGTTCTGTGAATTACGCTTGTAATACACTCCCAAATACCCTAAGCGTTCTTGCAGTTTTTCGGTCAAGCGCTGCTGCTGCAGGCTCAAAAGAAAGAGACGGTTATCCCGTGTTTCAGCAGCAGTGTTTTCGCTCGTATCTAAAGTATTTTGATTAGCCGGTAGCTGTAAAAAGCGGTCAATTGCTTCTCTGACCTGATTTTCAATTGCGTCTAACTGTTGTGGAGTAGTGATGATAACAGCATCATGGTATTCACTTTGAGGTACAGCAGTATCCTGCTCCGCGATCACCAAAATTGGCAATAAAATATCACGCTCCCACAGGTCGTGGAGTAGGCCCCATCCATCAGTATCAGGCTGAACCACTAAACAATCAATACGATGACGGTTACTGATGGTCCATTGAATAAACTCTGCCTGCGTTTTGCTCCAGCTAATGGCAAAAGGGCTGTGGGCAAGCGTTTTTTTTAGGGACTCAGTCATAGAAGACTGAGCCGTGTAAATTCCAACTAGGAAGCGTGCAGCCAAAATTCGAGCAAATGTAACGCAATGTTAACTATCTATAGTATTTATTAAAAGGTGTTCTTTTGTTAGATTTTGAGGCTTCGTTGGTTCGCTGATGATTAATTATGAAACCCCAGTGTGAGCCTCAAGTTGGATGCATATCGCTAATGCATGAGATCAGCCAGAAGGTTAATTCTTTAACCTGTGCTAATCATATAGGATATGGGTCAGGGCGATTTGAAACTTAAGTATTTTTTATTCGTATATGCTCTTATGAGCATTGTATTGAAGGAGAAATTCCATACAAAATATTATCTATTTTGTAGAAACTTCATTCGTTATAAAAACGAGCATGGAGGGATTCGAACCCCCGACCGCCAGAACCGGAATCTGGTGCTCTATCCAGCTGAGCTACATGCCCTAGTTCTTCGATTTTTATTGCTTGAAGCTGATTAATATTAGCATCTGTGCTGTTATCTGTCTTCGTCTTTACGCTACAGGGGGTAATCTTCTAACCTCATGAAGTCACGTTAATTTTAACTGTGTGCTTGATATTCAAAAGCTATCGAAAACATTTTCCCATAGGCAGGCGCTGATGGATTTAAGCCTCAGTGTCTCGCCTGGGGAAGTATACGGACTGCTAGGTCCTAATGGAGCTGGGAAAACAACAACCATTAATCTGATTAGTGGATTACTTGTTCCCGACACGGGCTCTGTAATAATTGCGGATAAGCCTGTCTCAGCAATTACTAAACCGTATCTAGGGGTGATGCCACAGCAAAATTTGCTGTATCAGAGTTTGACTTGTCGCGAAAATCTAGCCTTTTTTGCCAAAATTTACGGATTGTCGTTACCCTTGCGTGTCCAACGCATACAAGCCTGTCTCCAGGCAGTCAATTTGTGGGATCGAGCTAATCATGTTGTGGGTGTCCTAAGTGGCGGTATGCAGCGTCGGCTGAGTTTGGCGGTTGCCATTGTCCATGAGCCAAAGCTTGTTGTTTTAGATGAACCGACCACTGGTTTAGATATTGAAGCGCGTTATGAGGTTTGGAACTTAATTCGACAGCTTAAACAGCAGGGGGTTGCTATTCTGCTGACGACTCACCTGTTGGATGAGGCAGAACGTTTATGCGATCACATTGGTTTTCTGAAGCAAGGCCGTCTACTTGCCCAGGGCAGTTTGGATGAACTGCGCCGTCGTATACCCGCTCAAGAAGTGGTGACGCTGGAAACTGTGGAAGAAACTGCTGCAGTTTCCAGGGCCGAGGAGCATGGTTTTGCTATCCGTCGATATGATGGCCGCTTAGCTTTCTGGCTACCTGAACCCATGGAACTGTCGGAACTTTTGACAAAGTTTCAGGGGATTCCCATTCACTCTATTGCCCGTAGCCCGCTGACACTGGAGCATATTTACCTAGAAGTCACCCGCACATTCCTGAACTAACCCGTGAATATTTCGTATCATTTATAACCTTTAAATATTCTTTAAACACACTTATGCTGGGTTTATGGACATTACTAAAGATCACAAGCTATGTTGGACAAAGTTACACGAACTACTTATACAGAAACCTCATTATTGGCTGGTTATTTCCTGTAAGGAGTGACTAGTCGGTTATCCTAAGCGGATCTTTATATACTGAAAACTTAAGGTTGAGCCTCTGCCCCGGTAGAGGCTCAATTATTTTTAAATAAGGGAAGGAACTCAAGTGCCGTCCTTGCGCTGATTTTCTTTTCTATATTTTGATCACTACTCAGAGATTAGATGTCTCACGTTACCTATTGAGCAGCAATGGCTGAAAGAGTGCCCAGGGTTTGTCATGCTGATATGGCGGTAACGTGAATAAACTCCCCCATAATTTTTTAGTGAGACGGCCATGGCAAAATTTTTGCTTACCCTGATTCCGGCTTGTTTAGTTGTTGCGATCGCAATTCTTGCTGTCCAGAATGCTGAACCAGTATCGCTCACATTTTTGGTATTTCGCTCCGTTGCCTTGCCCTTTGGTCTGTGGTTAGGATTTGGTCTGGCTATTGGGATGATAGGGATGGCAAGCTTACTCACCTTGTCGGGGACAGGCCGACAGTAAGCTGCCGTTCTAAGTAAAGATTGCGCCTCCCATCAGTTTCTCGTAGCGGCGATTTAATTCTTTTTTGATGAGGGGCCAGAGTTCTAGGGTCGAATCCTGCTGAATTAACTGCTCCGCTGCTCCACGAGCTAGCTCTAGAACATCCTGATCATTGACTAAGCTAGCTAATGCAAAATCGGGCAGTCCCGACTGACGGGTGCCCAGCGCTTCTCCAGGGCCGCGAAAACGTAAATCCATTTCAGCGATAAAGAATCCATCCTGAGACTGTTCTAATACGCGCAGCCGCTGTAGTGCTGGTTCACTTTTACTACTGCTCATCAACAAACAGTAGGATTGATCGGCTCCCCGTCCCACCCGACCCCGTAGCTGATGCAGCTGAGACAGACCAAATCGTTCGGCATGTTCAATCAACATAACGCTCGCGTTGGGAACATCCACACCGACTTCTACCACCGTTGTAGATACCAAGATATGGGTGTGACGGTCTCGAAATTTGCTAATGGCTGCATCCTTATCCGCTGAATTGAGCCGTCCGTGGAGTAGGCCCACCTTAAATTCAGGAAAGACCACTTCGCTCAACCGCTGGTGTTCCTCAATGGCAGAACGTAGATCTAATTTTTCAGATTCATCTACTAAAGGCAGCACAATGTATACTTGCCGTCCCTGGACAATTTCTCGACGAATTAAGTCATAAGCATGGTTGCGATCGCGCCCCTGTAGCAAAGTAGTTTGGATGGGTTTACGTCCAGGTGGCAGCTCATCAATTTGACTCACATCCAGATCCCCATGCAGCGTGAGGGCAAGCGTTCTGGGAATGGGTGTCGCTGTTAAGGTCAGTACGTGGGGATTATCACCTTTACGCTGGAGTCTGGCCCGCTGCGCCACGCCAAACCGATGTTGCTCATCAATAGTGACGAGTCCTAGTCGAGTAAACTGGACCGGATCCTCAATCAGGGCGTGGGTGCCCACCAAAACCGGTAATTCTCCGGTGGCGAGTTGAGCGTGAATTTCTCGTCGTTTTGCGGTCTTAGTCGATCCTGTGAGCAACTCCACCGGCAGATGTAAAAGGTTAAACCAGCTGACAAGTTTGCGATAGTGCTGCTCTGCTAATACCTCTGTTGGAGCCATCAGAGCTGCCTGGTACCCCGCTTGAATGGATGCCAGAATGGCGACGACTGCCACTACTGTTTTCCCAGAGCCCACATCCCCCTGTACTAAACGGTTCATGGGAACAGACTGTTGCAAGTCAACTAAAATTTCCTGTACCACTCGACTTTGAGCACCGGTTAGCTGGAAAGGCAGTACCTCATAAAAACTGTCAATGAGCTCCCCCGTCGGAGCCATCGAGATCTTTGTTTGTGCTTGCTGCTGTTTCCGTCGAGAGAGTAAGCCTAGCTGAAGATAAAAGAATTCGTCAAACACCAATCGCCGCCGAGCCAGAGTTAGGGCATCGCTGTCTGGAGGAAAGTGAATATGGGCAATGGCGATGGGTAGTTGTACCAGGCCGTGCTGTTCTCGCAATGTGGTAGGAAATGGATCGCGAATTTCTACTGCTGTAGGCAAGGCAGCCACAACGGCTTTACGGACTAAAGCCGCGGGGACCCCTTCTGTGAGCGGATATACGGGAACAACACGACCTACCGTATCAGAATCAATTTCATCCTGGGCATCTCCTAACACTTCTAGATCGGGGTCATCTAGTGTGATGCCGTATTTACCTTTTTTGACCAGACCAGATGCAGCGACTGTAGAGCCGACCGGGTATAAACGCTTCTGACGTTCCTGCCAGCTGCGATTTCGGAAACGAGCTCCTGCAAAAAAACGGCCAATTTTTAAGGTGCCAGTCCCATCGTAAAGGCTCAGTTCAAAAATGCTTAGCTTACTATTGCGTGGGCTATTAAAGCAGTTACACCGTCTCACGGTACCGACGATCGTGACAGTGTCCCCAGGCGTTAAATCACGGATTTTTACCTGACGGGCATAGTCAAGGTGGTCGCGCGGATAGTAGTACAGCACATCCCGAATGGTGTATAAACCTAGCTTGGCGAGGCGTTCACTATTTTTAGGTCCAACTCCTTTGAGATATGTAAGGGCTTGGTCCAGCGGATGGCCAGTTTGTGGGGAGAGAACGGCGGTTTTTTTACTGAGTGATTTAGTTTTAGGGGCGCGCGATTTTTTTCTGGTATTTTCTAGGGGTGAGGACTCAGCCGCTCTAGGACTGTCAAAAGCCTGACGACTCTGTTGTAAAAATCTGCGGGTGTTAGCAACCAGGTGTTGACGTTGAGCAAATGTAAGAGCACTGTACTTATCAAAATCTTCTGATAAAGTCCGCCATTGGTCTTGTTCTAATGGCGTCAGTTCCTGAGGGTATTGACGCAGGCTGTCGCGCAAAAATTCACTAAAGCGTTTTTGATGACCTTGTAGATCGTTAAACCCTGTTTCTGCTTCGACACTCAGGGCTTTTTGTAAACGGATCCAATCAGGCTGAGACATTAGTCGTTGGTCCAGCTAGCTCTCCAGGCATCTTCAGCTTGTGCGATCGCAAGCTGTTTTTCTGCAGCTCGATAGGCATGCCCTACCCGCTTTAGATGATCCATCTTTTTCCGAATACGACTGCGCCAGATTGCCACATTCGTTTCAGCAAACTCAATTTCAGAAAGCCGTAAATGAATCATCACAAAGTTAGGTAGTGATTCTAACTGGAGCAAACGAGGCATATCATCTGCAGAGCCCTCATGACTATTGTCGTCTGGGTCATTGTCATCTCTGGTAATAATGGCGGCTGTAATGTCTGTGTCCTCTGGCCATTGTTCCGACTCATTCGGCTCAGACTTCTCATGGTCATTGTCCTTCGAGTCTTTCTGACTGGGCTCATGCAAAATTTTAATTGCCAATCGCACTAAGTTAGGTGTTTTAATTGGCACATGGCCGAGCCTTTCCGATTCCGATGCTGCATTGAGTAATGCTTGAGGCAGATCGGGCATAACATCGGCTGTCTGTAACGTGTCATTAGCCGTTTCCGATGTTTCTTTAAGAATGTCACGAATGCCTTTCTCGATCAAAATTTGCCGACGCATCAGCTGTGCTGGTTGCATTGGGCCGTCGTTCGGTTCATCTGCCGTGATTACCACTTCGGCCTGGTTACTCATCAATGTTTGGATTTCAGCCATCCACTCTTCTTGGGCGTTTTCTGTAGATGTTTCGGGCTGGTCTGATAAAGATGTATCATCATCGTTATTAGGAGATGCATCAGTGCCTTGTTCGCTAGCACGGACTTGTTCTCCAGAGGACTGCTCTCTAATGGAAGTTGCCTCTAGAAACAGCTGTCTAATCACGGCTAGCCCATCTTCTTCAGCTGGTTGCAGACTCAATCGCTTAGCTGTTTCCCACTTTTGCTGAAGCTGAGTGTGAATACTATTACCCAACTCACGTAAGCGCTGTTGTAAACGATTTTTTTGGGACAAGCTAAGCTCTAAAAAACGATCAGGGTATATCTGGGTACATATATGATAAGCCGCTAATACCAACTGCCGCTTACTAGCCTGACTTAGAACTTCCAAATAGTTATCTACTAAGGCTTCTAAATCAGTGGCAATATCAGCAGTTTGGTTTTGAAGCTTAGAAAGCTGCTGTTCAATATGCTCACTTGTATTACCCATGGAAGCCAATCTATAAACACAATCAATAAACTTAAGAGCTCAGCAATGATGTTAGCGTTGCAGACTCCAGTATAGAAGCTATGCAAGAATCATGATTGTCAAGGATGCCAAGCCTTCTGTATAAAGGAGCTGTTCAACTCTGATGCTGGCCTATCTCGATTACTTGGCGACTTTACTAACAACTCACGCACTGGGGTCGGATGCTTTGAGAATCCAGCGGTTTCAACAAGTTTTGTGACATTCGCCAGCAGCAACTAAAAAAAGGCAGGCATCGTGTGCCTGCCTTTTCACGTCAAAAAGGAATGAGTGTTGAGAAAGCTTACTTCTTCTTTTTACCCTTCTTTTTTTCAGCTTTGGGAGCCTCTGTCTTTTCAGGAGCTTCCTTAGTCGCAGCAGCTCGAGTTTCAGCCTCTTTCTCTATGGGAGCATCTTTCTTTTTACCTGTTTGAGCAGCTACCTCTTCAGCGAAGTTCTCTTCTTTCTTTTCAATACCTTCTCCTAGGGTGAAGCGAGAGAAACGACGCACCTGGATGTTTTCACCCAAAGTTGCTACCGACTGCTTGACTAGCTCTTCGATCGTAATGTTCTGGTCCTTAATAAAGGGCTGATCCATTAAAGACAGCTCTTTGAGTCGCTTTTCAATACGGCCATCGACAATCTTGGACCGAATATTTTCAGGTTTTTTAGCTAGGTCTTCACGCCCCATTTCGATTTCGCGTTCGCGGGCGATGGACTCCGCAGAAATTTCGCTAGTTTTGACAACTTCCACGTTAGGACATGCTGCAATCTGCATGGCGATGTCACGCGCTAGACCTTTAAACTCATCACGCCGTGCCACAAAATCAGTCTCACAGTTGATCTCTACCAGGACACCAACACGACCTCCTGTGTGGATGTAACTCTCTACAAGTCCTTCTGCAGCTACACGACCTTCTTTCTTAGCAGCGGAAGTAATTCCTTTTTGTCGTAACCACTCGATGGCTTTCTGTAAATCGCCGTCCGATGCTTGGAGGGCCTTTTTACAATCCATCATGCCTGCGCCAGTTTTGTCACGCAGTTCCTTTACTTGCTTTGCAGAAATGCCTGCCATTGTCTTCTCCTACATTAAATTGCGCTAACAAACTTGCGTAACGTTCTCACCACACAATAACCAGGGCTAACATGCCAGCAGCTGATGCCCGTTAGGGCTCAGCTGCAAAGTCAAAAACGAGGCTTAAGTTTGACGCTATTCGCCTTCTGCTTCAGGATTAGCGTCTGCTGCGGGCACTTCATCTGCTGTAGTTACTTCACTAGCGGCCGCTTCATCATAATCATAGTCTTCTTCGGCGCTTGGATAGTCGGCATAAATGTCGTCTCCATCACCGTCACCCTGAGGAGGTTGACCATGGGACCCCTCATAGATGGCATTGGCAAGACTACCTAAAATCAGCTTGATTGAGCGAATCGCATCGTCATTACCTGGAATGGGAATATCCACAACATCCGGATCGCAGTTGGTATCCAGCAGGGAAACGATTGGGATACCTAGCTTCTGACACTCTTGAACAGCGTTGTATTCACGCTTAATATCTACCATGATGACAACATCTGGAAGACGGCGCATCAGTTTGATTCCGCCCAGGTACTTTTGCAGCTTTTCTAGTTCGCGGCGTAGTACAGCAGCTTCCTTCTTGGGCCTCAAAGCGAGAGCCCCAGTTTCCTGCATGCGCTCTAGTTCTTTAAGGCGCTCTACTCGGGTCTTGATAGTTGACCAGTTAGTGAGCATTCCGCCCAGCCATCTTTGATTGATATAGTAGGAACCGCAGCGGCTAGCTTCCTCTGCAACGATGCCAGCGGCCTGACGCTTAGTGCCAACAAATAAAAACTTTTGACCTCTTTCTGCGGAAGTTCGGACAAACGAATAAGCATTGTCTAGTAACTTAGCAGTCTGAACGAGATCAATAATATGGACACCATTACGTGCGGTAAAGATGTACTGATCCATCTTGGGGTTCCAACGACGGGTTTGATGTCCAAAGTGAACCCCTGACTCAAGCAGTTGAGCCAATGTTACAACAGGCATTTAATTTTCTCCTTTCGGGTTAAACCTCCACCTGGTGTGCATCTCAGCAGTCTACTAAGGCTTTCGAAATCCCTAGAGATTGCTAAAACACCCGAAATAACCAAGTGTGTGAATTTTTCAAAGCTAGACTAGGGTAGCACAGGACGTGTCTGAGATTATTCAGGAATTACTGTCATTGTGTTTCCATCATGGACTTTGCTACCCACATTGCTGATTTTGGGTAGGCTGTGGATAACATTATTGTGTGTCTTAGTTCTTATGGCACAGGCGTGTTTCCTGGATGCTGTCCGTCGTTAAGTGAAGGCTTTTGGTACTTATGACTGATTCACAACGTCCCTCCTCTATGCCATCTGCACCACCACCGCCACCTAAGCGGTCAGCAGCACCACCACCGCCAGGCATGATGCGAGGCAGCAGTGCTCGACCAACTGCACCACCACCGATGCCTAAATCTGCTGGAGGTGTGAGGGTTGGTGGTGGCCTGACGCTGGAACGCATTGTTCGTGAAGCGTTTGATAAGGGTTTCTCAGATATTCATTTAGGTGTGGGAGAAGTGCCTCGGTTTCGTAATCGCGGTGAAATTGATTCGACTGATTATCCAGCCACTGATGAGGCCACGTTTTACGGCTGGCTAGCCGAGATTCTCAAGCCCGATCAAATCCAAGGCTTTAAGCAGACTATGGATTTTGACGGCGCTGCACACTTTGACTTCACCCGTGTCCGTATCAATATTTTCAACACCCTGCGCGGTCCAGCGATGGTCATGCGTCTAATTCCGGTGAAAATTTTGACGATGGAACAGCTCAACTTGCCAGTTGTCTTAAAGGATATTTGTCATTATCACAAGGGTTTAGTCCTAGTCACGGGGCCTACTGGATCTGGTAAATCGACGACCCTGGCGGCGATGATTGACTATATCAATACGGACATGCCAAAGCACATCATCACCATTGAAGATCCGGTGGAATTTGTGCATACCAGCCGGATGTCTTTGATTAAACAACGTGAGGTTGGACTTCACACCCTGGAGTTTAAGAATGCGCTCAAAGCCTCTCTCCGAGAAGACCCTGATGTTATTCTGGTGGGCGAAATTCGAGATCGCCAAACCGTCGATATTGCCCTCAAAGCTGCTCAGACTGGGCACTTAGTCTTTGGTACTTTGCATACTAACAGTGCTGTAAAAACGGTGGAACGTGTCTTAGGTATGTATGAGCCTGACCAGCAAAGTGCTGTTCGGGTTTCCATTGCTGAATCTCTGGTGGCTGTCGTTGCCCAGGGATTGTGTCGTACCACAGATGGGAAGAGGGCAGCTTTCCACGAAATTCTGATCAATACGGATGCGATTAAGGACTACATTCAGCGAGGGCAGCTAGATGAAGTGGAAGCCTTACTGCCAAAATGTGGCTTTGATGGCATGTGTACGATGAATCAGTCTCTTTATTCTTTATATGAGTCTGGACGGATTACAGAAGAAACTGCCTTGGAGATGTCACCTCGACAAAATGAGATGGCTCAAATGCTGCGGGGACGTATTTAGTCACCACTACTTTTCTGATATATCCGTAACATTAATGTCCAGTTTTGTTCGCCAAGACTGGATATTTTTATGTAAATGGGGCGGTAGCCAGCGATCGTATTGGGGGTATATGGGTAGCCGTGGCTTTAGGGTATACCCATGTTTATTAAGTAAGTCGGTAAGGGAGTGAAGAGTTTGATGGGGATAGGTGGGATTAACTTCATCTAGTGGGCCAATGCCCCCCAAATCCCTAACGCCTGCTTTAATACAAGCCACAATGGTCTCTGGCATTTGTACTAGGTTTGGTGGAATTTGAATGGTGATATCTGGGGGCAGAATGTTTTTTGCGTGCCTTACTGCATCCAGCAGCATTGTGTCGTCGCAGGGTGTTCCTAATTGTTGCTGTCGTTTTCCTGGTTGATGAGGTTGAAGAATTACCTCTTGAATATGGCCATAGCGATTGTGGAGCGCTGCGATCGCATGCAGGGTTTCTTGCCAATCAGCTTGGGTTTCACCAATTCCCAGGAGTAAACCAGTCGTAAAGGGGATTTTTAACTGTCCTGCCCATTCCAATTGCTGCAGCCGAATTTCTGGCCGCTTACTGGGCGCGTGGCGATGAACATGACTTAACAAGGTTGGTGTGAGCTGCTCTAGCATCAAGCCCATCGACACATTGACCTGTTTAAGCTGGGCCATCTCATCAAAGCTCAAAGGGCCCACATTCGTGTGCGGTAGAAATCCCATAGTGAGGGCTAACTCGCATAGCCCATAGATACGGTTAAACCAAGCTGAACGTCTTTCACTTCTTGGATGGACTTCTCCACTTAGAATCAAAATTTCGATGGCATCCAAATGATTCAGTTGAGTTTTTGCAGCCTTCAACTCTAACCAGCGATCGTTACCGGGAGCAACCCTGAAATTGCAGTAACTACAGTAGTTAAAACATTCATAGGTAGGCACCAAAGTATAAGCAGGGCTGTAAGTGATACGGCCAACGAACTCGTTGCTTAGATTCATACTTGGTGAGTAACTACTCATAACCAAAACGCGTCATTGCAGAATCTAAAAAGGTCCTGCTCATCATCAGCATGACTGACCGAAGCCAAAAATCTTATTCAGTGGAACCCTCACTCTTAATAGGGTTTTAAGGATCTTACATAACCTAGATTACGAAATAAATTTTGAAGTTAGATCGCCCAGTTGAAAATATTACACGCATTAGAAAGTTTACAAAAGTAGTTATTTCTTCTAATATAAATATAGGTGAGTTAATCAACTTACCTGTCGTACCTCGACAATATTCATAGGATTCATAAATCATGACGACTACTCTACAGCAGCGCCAAAGCGCTAACCTGTGGGAGCAGTTTTGCCAGTGGGTAACCAGCACTGAGAACCGCCTATACGTAGGTTGGTTTGGCGTTCTGATGATCCCCACTCTGCTAGCTGCTACTGCTTGCTTCGTAATCGCCTTCATCGCTGCTCCTCCCGTTGACATCGACGGTATCCGTGAGCCCGTTGCCGGTTC